>DASZIG010000060.1:0-121147 GCA_035949375.1 Terriglobia bacterium
ACGCTCTTGCGGGACTGGCTTTGCTTTACCGTGACGCTTCGCCCGTTGCTCATAGCAGGGTGCGAAGCGCACGCGCTCAGCGCTGGCTTGGTACGACGCCCTCCGCAATCTCCACAGCCTTTGCCTCTTGCGCCGCTTTGAAGAGCTGCACCACGTCTTCTAGCGTCACTTTGCCGTAGTACCACTCTCCGGCGGAGAGGCTCTCCGCGCGCACCGCCTTGTAGATGTCGAGCACCGAGCGGTGGCCGTCCACGTAGTTCATGGCTTCAAACGTCATGACGGGGCTGAGCGTCTGCGGCCCCACGATGTTCCCGCCGTTGGTCAGGTAGTCGCGGAGCGGCTCCATGTTGCGCGGGACCTGGACGGCGGCAGTTTTTTCGAGATCGGTCGGCGGCGGCGCGCTGTACTCGTGGCCGGCAAGGGCGTGGTACCACTCCCCGAGGCGCTGGCGATGATTGACCTCGGTCAGCTTGAGGTCCTCCGTCAGGCTGGCGAGCAGCTTGCGAATTTCCGCGCTGGCGTAGGGCTCGACCGACTGCAGGGCTTGTTCTTCGCGCAGCTCGGCCTGGTCCAGCAGATTCAGGGCATCGGCATAAGCGGCGTCACGCTCGGCCGCCGGAGCTTCCGAGATGCGGGCGATTCCCGTGCCGAGGTCGCGTGAGATCCGTACCCGCGCCTGGCCCGCCACCACGCCGGCGAGCGCGGGCGCCGAGGCTTCGTCGAGCCCGGCGAGATAGTAGGCGGAAGCCGCCACGGCCACGGCGTTGCGCTGCAGTTGCGTGGGATCAATCTGCCAGAGGTCGTCGTCCGAGGAGTGAATGTATTCGTCGGGCCAGTCCGTGAAGTCGAGGCCCGGAATGCCGATGGCTCCGATGTTGAAGACCAGGTGATCGGTGTCGTCAAAATAGGGGACCACCTCGGCATGGTAAGGCTCGCGGCTGCCGATGTGCGCGAAGATGGGGCGCGAGTAGGGCGCGGGGCTTCCCGTTTGCCACGCCGGAAGGTAGGCGTTGTTGCCGTTGACGAGGCTATCGACGATGTTCTCAACCACGTCGTCCACGAAGCTCGCGCGCGAATAAGGCGTGAGGCTCACGTGCTGCACGCGTCCGCCGAGGGATTGCTTCGCGCCCACCATGTCCTGATTGATGTCGGCGATCACTCTTCCGCGCTCCTCGGGATGCCCGGAAAAGTATTCGAGCTCGGACTCAATCTCGTTCGTCCACCAGAAGCGGATGTCACGTTTGGGGCGGGGAAGGCGGCCGTCGCGGATCATGGCCTCGAGCGCCCGGCCGATCTCGAGCAGACTCGCGCACCCGCTGCGATCGTCATCGGCCGAGGTTTTCTCCTCCTGCATGTGCGCGGTCAGCACGATGGCGTGCTCGTGGTCGGTCGAGCCACGGATGAATCCCTCTACGATGCCCTGGCGCCCGGACATTTTGACGTCCGCCTGGACGGTGAGGTGTACGCGGAAGGGTCCCGGAGGCGACGAGGGCGGCGGCGGCGCAAAGATGTAGGTGGAGCCGCGGCCCGACATGGCACGAGCCAGCGCGAGACCGGCACGCGGCGAGATGACGAATGCCGGCGCGACCTTCTCGCCGGGCGCCGCTGGGGCGAGTTGCAGCCACGCCACCTGGTCCGGATGATCGGTCCAGGGATCGGTGCGCGTGGAGTAGTAAGACACCATTCCGACGGCGCCGTGCTGCCGGCAGCCGAGCATCAGCACGCGGATCGGCGGGCCATAGGCCAGCAGAATCTTGCCGGTCACGTCCTTGCCCGCGTAGTCGGATTCCCGCGTTCCCTCGCCTACGTCGGCCAGGTCCGCGTTCAGGTCGGCGGACGAACTGAAGTCGGCCACCGAGGTGGGGGTTTCGCGCACGTCGCCAAGCTTCATGGTCACGGGCGACGTCAGCCAGAGTTCGCCGCCCTTGAGCGTCCACGACTGTTTCGGCGTGTCCGGCGTTGTGCCCCAGGACGGCAGATCGATGAAGTGCACGTCCTCGATCCCGTAGCCGCGGGCGCGCTCCATCACCCAGCGGGCTTCGTCTTGAAAGCCCTGCGACTCGCCCTCGGGCGCGTGATACATCACGAGCGAGCGCAGGCTGTCGAACGCGATGTCACCCGAGATCTCGTTAGTCAGCTTCTGGTAGACGTCGTCCGGCAGGAAAGGGCTGCGCTGAGCCCCGGCGCGCGGCGCAAGCGCCAAAGCCATCGCCGGCAAGGCCGCGAGCACGCGCAGTGAATACCGCATGGATACCTCCAGGGGTGGGGATCGCCGCACACCAATGCGCGAGTAGAGCATCATCGAGCCCGCGGCGCAAGCGGATTCTGCTTCACCTGCAGCGAAGCCGAAGTGCGCGGCTCATTGTCCGCCCTTGTACACCACGCCGTCTTTCATCACGAAGCTCACGTGCTCGAGCGCCGTGATGTCGGCCAGCGGATCGGACGGCACCGCCACCAGGTCGGCGTGCTTGCCGGGCTCGACGGTGCCGACCTCGTCCTGTATGCGCAGGAGCTCGGACGCGGTCACCGTCGCCGCGCGAATGGCCTCCGCCGGAGTCATGCCGTACTCGACCATGTAGGAGAATTCCTTGGCAGGATTGACAGTCCACTCAAATCCGCCCGCGTCAGTCCCAAAGACGATTTTCACGCCGGCGCGATGGGCCCGCCGGAACGTCTCAGCGTGGATCGAAGTGCCGCCATGCCAGCCCTGGAAGCCCTCGGCCGACTGAATCTGATCCGAGTAGACGAAAATGAAGAGCGTGGGTACGTAGTAGGTGCCGTGCGACAGCATGGTCTGAAGATCGTCATCGCTGATGTAGACCCCGTGCTCGACGGAATCCACGCCCGCCTCCACGGCGTTGTGCACGCCTTCCAGGCCCATGGCGTGCGCCGCCACCGGATGCCGCTCGCGGTGGGCTTCATCCACGATGGCGTGCAGCTCTTCCGAAGTGAAAGTGGGAATGCTCTCCATGGTTTGCCCCGGGCCGGGGTAAACGCTCTTATCAGCGTAGACCTTGATCCAGTCGGCTCCATAAGAAATCTCCTCGCGCACCGCCTTGCGCGCCTCGTAGGGTCCGTCGATCACCTGGACTCCGTGCGGCAGCGTGAGCGCGGGATCGTAGCCGAGCAACGGATAGGCTCCGGTCACGTCCAGGGCGCGCGTGGCCACTTTCATGCGAGGGCCGGGCACCACCCCTTCGCGAATGGCGTCGCGCAGGGCTACGTCCGCATAGTACGCTCCCTCGGTTTCGAGGTCGCGAATGCTGGTGAATCCGTACTCGAGCGCGCGCCGCGCGGACTGGGTGGCGCGGATGGCGCGGTAGGGCAGCGACCATTTCAGAATCTGCTCTTCATACTGGCCGGGCTTCTGATCGCCTTGCAGCAGAATGTGCGTATGACTGTCGATCAGACCCGGCAGGCAGGTTGCTGAGCTGAGGTCGATCAGCTTGGCGCTCCCGGGCCTCGGCGATCCGGTAGCATCGGCGGTCACGGACACGATCTTGGCGCCCGACACCTCAATCAGAGCGTTCTTCAGCGGCGCCGGGGATTTCTCGTCGATCAAGGTTCCGCAGCGGATGAAGGTGACGCCAGTCGATGCAGCAGGCTGTTGTTCACCGGCCTGAGCGGACCCGCTGCCGAAAGCCGGAGCGCTCAAAGCGGCCAGAGGCAGCGCCGCCGCGAGCATCAGGGTCAGGCGTCGAGCTTGTTTTCGGATCATGGAAATCGCCTCCTGGCGACGAGGTTTGGCTTGACGGCGGAGTATAGCAGACGCGCGGCGAGCGCGTGCTCCGTGATTTCCGGACGCTTTCGTGGCAGACTTAGGCATGGCCCGGGGATGGGAAAGCAAGTCCGTCGAAGCGCAGCAGGAGTCAGCGGCGGCCGGGCGCCCCGCATCATCGGATCCGAGCGACCCCCGGGGGGCGGAACGGCAGCGGGCGCGCGATGATCTTGAGCTGTCGCGCACGCGCATCCTGAACGATCTGGCCGCAGCAGTCCATCCACGGCACCGCGAACAACTGGAAGCGGCCCTTCGCTACCTGGGCGAGAAGATCGCCGAGCTGGACGGGGCCAAGACCCGTTGATCCGGGCACACCCTGATCGCTCATGAACCTGCCTCGCACCTTCCTGATCGACACGGATACCGCCTCCGACGACGCCGTCGCCCTGCTCATGGCTCTGGGCGCTGAAGACATCCGGTTGGCCGCGATCACGACGGTGGCCGGAAACGTCAGCCTGGAGCAGGCCACACGCAACGCGCTCTACACGGTGGAACTATGTGGCGCCGACGTCCCGGTCTACGCGGGCGCGGCCAAGCCCCTGACGCGCCCTCTTCAGGACGCCACCTGGTTTCATGGCCGCGATGGGTTGGGCGATCACGGATTTCAGCCCCGGCGCCGGACCCCCGAGCCCGGGCACGCCGTTGACGCCATCATTGAGACCATTCGGGCGAATCCCGGCCTGACTTTGGTGACGCTCGGACCACTGACCAACATCGCGATGGCGCTGCTGCGCGAACCCGGCATCATCCCGCATGTGGGACGCACCGTGGTCATGGGCGGGAACCCGTGCTGCGAAGGGAACGTCACGCCGGCAGCCGAGTTCAACATCTGGGTTGATCCCGAAGCGGCGAGCATCGTCCTGCACTGCGGCCTGAAGGTAGAACTGATCGGCTGGCAACTCTGCCGCGGCCAGGCAGTGCTCGGGCCGGCGGAAATCGAACAGGTGCTGAGCTGGAACAGCCCGCGCTCGCGCTTCGCAATCGAGAGCAACAGCACTGCCCGCCAGGCCCTGATGACGCAAACCGGAGAAGACGGCATCTGCCTGCCTGACCCCGTGGCCATGGCGATCGCACTTGATCCCGGCATCGGGATAGTCTGGGGCGACCATTATGTTGACGTCGAGACCCACAGCGAACTGACGCGTGGTATGACCGTCGTGGATCGTCTCAACGTGGCCGGCGACCCGCGGAATCGCGAGGTCTGGTCCTCGCTGCTCAGCAGTCCCCCGAACGCCAGGGTCTGCTGGGTGATCGATGTGCGGCGCTGGAAGGAAGCGCTGTTTTCCTTCCTGCGGTAGGGGAACCCCTCGCGGAGGCGCGCTTGCCTTCCTGCAATCCGATTATTGGATGGAAACGACAAACCACTTCTATCTGGAAAAATCTTGACAGTTCGGCGACAGGTCGATTTAATTGTCCCCAGCCGTGTCGGGCGGCTGCAACGAGGAGCATTGAGACCACGCGAGTTAGCTTCTTAAGCGGTTCCAGGGGGCCGCGTCCGCTCGGAAACAGGCGTGCACACCTCACGGGCAATCGGGCGTTCGCAGAGTCCGGTGAATTCAAATGACAATCTCCAGGAGGGACATATGATGCGCCCCAAGTTGCTGGTCGGCCTGAGTATCCTGAGCCTGATCCTGCTCGGAGCTGCTTCAAGCCTGTTTGCGCAATCGACGGGCGCGCTGCTCGGCACGGTGACCGATGCCAGCGGAGGCGCCATCGCAGGCGCGACCGTGACCGTGACCTCGCAGGATACCGGAGTGTCGCGCAGCTTCCAGACCGACAGTGGCGGCACCTATCACGTTCCGTTTCTGCCGATCGGTCACTATACGATCAAGGTGGATTTCACGGGCTTCCAGGAGGCGCTACAGAAGGACGTCACCCTCCAGGTTGATGAGAACCACGAAGTCGACTTCACCCTGGCCACGGCGGCGGTCCACCAGCAGGTGCAAGTTTCCGCCACAGCGGTAGCCGTGGAGACGGCCAATCCCACGCTCGGCCAGGTGATCAACTCCCAGCAGGTGGCCGAACTTCCGCTCAACGGCCGGGATTTCGTCCAACTGGCCACCCTCGCACCGGGAACGGTCAAGGAGACGAATCCCACCAGTTTTTTCAATGGCGGTGCCAGCAGTGAGGTCTCGATCCGCGGCTCTTTTTCGCTCTCGGTGGGCGGCTCGCGCGCCAACAGCACGGACTGGCTTTACGATGGAGTGGATAACAACGAGCTGACGGCGGGCGGAATCGCCATTCTGCCTTCGATCGACGCCATCAACGAATTCAAGGTGTTGACCTACAATTACTCCGCCGAGTATGGCACTCGCGGCGGCCCCACCGTGCTGATCACGACCAAGTCCGGCACCAACGATTTTCACGGCACACTGTTTGAATTCCTGCGCAACACCGACCAGGACGCGCGCAGCTTCTTTGCTACGAATCGCGAGACCTTCAACGAGAATGAGTTTGGCGGGTCGATCGGCGGCCCCATCAAGAAAGACAAGACCTTTTTCTTCGTCGACTATCAGGGACGCCGCCTGCTGGAAGGTATCACGCAGGTGGGAACGATTCCGACGCCCGCCATGGAAGGCGGCGATTTTACGCAGGCCTTCGTGGGCTCACCGCAACTTTATAATCCTTATGGTGGCGGCGGCTCGACCCCCTTCAGCGGCGAGGTGTTCGGTTCGAATGTGCCCTTCATGTGTGACTCGAGCGGGAATCCGCTGCCGACGAACTCCCAGGGCGAGCAAGCAACGGGCACACCTTGCAACAAGATTCCCGCAAGCCTGATTAACCCGATTGCGTCAAAGCTGGTGGCCCTGTATCCCACGCCCAATGTGGCCGGGACCCTAGTGGGCGATTACGTCGCCGCTCCGCCCAAGATTCTCAACGAGGGTGAGTTTGACATCCGGCTCGACCACAATATCTCGAGCAAAGATTCGGTGTTCGCCCGTTTCAGTTACGACCAGGCCACGGAATTCCAGCCTTCCGGTCTGCCCGGGTTCATAGCCCAGGCCGGCGGATTCGCCAGCACCCAGAACTTGAACGACCACGGCCGCAACGCGGCCCTTTCCGAGACCCACATTTTCTCTCCGACCAGCATCAACCAGGTGACCGCCGGCTACAATCGCATTTTCAATCACATCCTCTCTTACGGCAGCGGCTCCTGCGAGGCGCGCGCGCTGGGTATCCCGGGCGCGAACCTGGGGGGCATCAGTTGCGGTTTAACCGACGTCGATCTGGGCACGACCTTTGCGGCGATCGGCGACCGCGGCTTCGCTCCATTCCAGGGTGGCACGAACGTCTTCTTCGTCGGCGACACCTTCGACGCCATCCGTGGCAGCCACGACATAAAATTCGGCGGAGAGATTCGAGCCAACCAGATGAACACGGACACCAATGCCTTTCAGGACGGCTTCTGGGTGTTCGCTCCCGCGTTCAGCGCCTGCTCCGGTTCCGGCTGCCCGAGTGCCAGCGGAAACGTCTTTGCGGATGTTCTGCTCGGCTTACCCGTCTACAGTGAACACGACCAGACGTTCGATGGCACCACGACCGGGCGCCGCTGGAAGCTCATTCGGCCCTATGTCGAGGACGACTGGCGCGCCACGCCCAACTTGACGCTGAATCTGGGGGTCGCCTGGGCTTTTCTTACCCCCATCAAGGAGGCGTACAACCGGCAGACCAATTTTGACTTCACCAACGGCGCGTTCCTGGTGGCCGGCCAGAACGGCGAGGGGCCTGCGGTAGGACTGTCGCTTTACAAGTGGGATCTGGAGCCGCGCGTCGGCCTGGCATGGAGTCCCCGCGGCGATCGCAAAACTGCCATCCGCGTGGGCTACGGCATTTTCCACGATTCGTCCTGGAACCAGGGAGCGCAGGGCTTGTGGGAGAATCCGCCCTTCTTCGGGTCGGTCCTGCCTCCGTTCGGCACCAGCATCTCGCAGGGATTCACCCCGTTGCTGACTCCACCCACCAGCGCTTCCGAGTATGGTGGAGCGTTGACCACTCAGAATCTGGGTTTCAGGCCGGGCGTCGTGCAGCAGTTCAACCTGAACGCGGAACGGCAGTTGCCCGGTCAAATCGTATTGACCGTCGGCTATGCCGGAGCGCGCAGCACGCATCTGCTCGAAGACGGTCAGAACATTAACCTGGCGTCGCCCAGCGCCTGCGGCACCGTGTCTGGCTACACGCTCGGCTGCGGCATCACGGCCGCCCCGTGGCCGGCGAACCCGCTGAATCCGGCGGAGGGCATTGGGAATATCCTCGACCAGTTCGACAACGGAAAGTCACGTTACGATTCGCTGCAGGTGAAGGCGGAGACCCGGAGCGCGCATCATGGAATTTATGCGCTCATCGGGTACACGTACTCGAAGAACTTCGACAACGGCCTTTCGGACGGGCTCGGCAGCACCATCGGGGCGCTCTATTTCCCGCTACCCGGGTCATCACAGTCAGACAAGGGTCTTTCGCAGATCGACCTCACTCATAATTTCACGGGAAGCGTGGTTTATGACCTGCCCTTTGGCAAAGGGAAAAGATTTGGCTCCGATTGGAACGGGGTTGAAAATGCACTCCTCGGAAATTGGGAGGCGAACGTCATCGAGCACATCACTTCGGGCTTCCCGCTGTTCATCGTGGACAGCGCCAACAGCTCCGGGGTGGCTTTCTCGAACGACGGCAACAGTTGGAACCGTCCCGATCGAGTGTGCAACGGGCAGGTCAGTAACTGGACCGTGCAGGAGTTCATCGACCCATCCTGCTTTGTTCAGCCCGCGCCCGGCGAGCTTGGGAATTCGGCCCGCACACCGCTGTTTGGACCGGGCTTCGTGAACACCGATTTCTCGGCCATCAAGAATTTCCCACTTCCGTTCCGGGAGAGCACGTCGCTCCAGTTCCGGGCGGAATTCTTCAACATTTTCAATCATCCGCAGTTCGGAGTGCCCGGCCTGGACATCGGTTCTCCCGGGTTCGGTCAGATCACCAGCACCGTCAACAATCCGCGCCTGATCCAGTTCGCGCTGAAGCTCAACTTCTAGGGTACAGCTCTGGAAGGCGCGACGGGGCCGGGCGACGGTTATGGCCCGCCGTCGCACCCTGAGCCGGGAACCCCTCACGAATGTGAGCGGAGGAAGGCGTCGAGTTCGGCGCGTGTGGGGGCTGACGCCTGGGCTCCGAGTTTAGTGACCGAAAGAGCCGCCGCGGCGTTGGCCAATTCGCAGGCCACCGGGAGGTCCATGCCTTCGCTCAGACCCACCGCCAGTCCAGCGTTGAACTCGTCGCCGGCAGCGGTGGTGTCGACCGCCTTGACGGCCGGGGCAGGGATGAGCTGCGATTGCTCCTTAGTCACCAGCAGGCAGCCTTGCTCGCCGAGCTTCACGATGACCGTGCGGGCTTGCCGCGCCTGCAGTGTGCGCGCAATGGCCAGCGCCTGGTCCGTGCTCAAGGCGCCGGGGGCTAATTCCGCCAGGATGGCCGCTTCCGTCTCGTTCGGCGTAATGATATCGGCCAGCGCGAAAAGTTCGTCGGGTACCGTGCGCGCGGGCGCCGGGTCGAGGATCACGCGGGCGCGGGCGCGCCGCGCCGCCCTGGCCGCCGCCAGTACCGTAGGGAGCGGATTCTCGAGCTGCAGGAGCACCCACGCGGCGCCGTCCAGCAATCGTGCGCCGGCATCCACGTCCTCCGGCGAAAAACGATCGTTGGCTCCGGGGACGATGACAATCGAGTTCTGGCCCGAATCCGCCACAAAAATCAAAGCGATGCCGCTCGTGCCCTCCACGCTCACGAGACCCTCCACATCGCAACCGGCCTCGCTCAGATTGGCCCGCATCGCCCGCCCGAAGTCATCGCTGCCCACGCGACCGAGCATGGCGACGCGTCCGCCGAGCTTCGCCGCGGCATACGCCTGATTTGCTCCCTTGCCGCCTGGTTCGCTGAAATAAGTGTGGCCGGTGATGGTCTCTCCGACCACCGGGATGCGCGCTGCGCACCCCACCAGGTCCATGTTCAGACTGCCGATCACCACGATTTTGTCTGCCACGAATGACTCCAGAGCGTCCGACAGTTACTGAGTGCCGCCGTTGCGGGCGCGCGGCGTCGGGCCCGTCATGAGGCGAACGAAAAGCCGGTAGAGCTTCACGGTGTCTAGGTCGTCCTGAACGTGCACCAACTGCTCGCCCACGCCGGGATTCATGCCCGGTTCCCAGTTCAACGTGTTTCCGTAGCCTGCCCCGTGATCGATCTCGCCGTCCATAAAGAGCGTTTCTTCCCGGGTGATGATACTGGGATCGATCCAGGCCGCGGCCGCCAACTCGTCCCACATGTAGTTGCCCGCGCGCCCGTATTTCGAGACGTATTGAGCCACCGGCGTTTGCGCCCTGCCGATTTCATCCAGCATCGCTTTCTCGACCCGGGTCTTCACGGAGATGTCGACAGTGGTCGCAGTGACCTTCGGCCAATGCCCATGCAGAACTTTGTGCGTCGCCTCGGGATCAAACCAGAAATTGAATTCGCGCTGCGGGGAGTGCATAAATTCCGCGTTCGGGGTGTGCGGGTTGATGCTTCCGCCCATGACGACCAGCTCTTTCACGAGCTCAGGAAACTCCGGATCGAGCTCTATGGCCAGCGCCGGATTGGTGAGCGGGCCGCCGCAATAAAGCGTGACCTGGTGTGGGAACTCGTGCGCCATGCGCACCATGAAATGCGCGGCATCCTCGCGCTCAGGCTTGAGGGTTGGATCGCCTTCCTTCAAGGGCGGTACCACAAAAGGATCGTGATACTGCCAGTCGCGCGCGCGCATGTACCACGCGCCCATGTAATAGATTTTGCCGTACAGTTTCTCCCACTCCTCGGCGCGCTCCTTGCTGTTGACAAGCGGGAAGGTGGCGCCGGGAACGACCGGGATGTCCGTCCGGCCGATGATCTCGAGCATCCGCAGCGTGTGGGCAACTTCCTCGTCGCGCCACCCGTCGCCCGAGACTACGGTGATGCCAAGAGGCTCGACCTGCGGCGATTGAATCAACACCAGGATGGCGTCCTGATCGGTGCCGGCGGGTCCCATCGAGTCCTGGTCGATGATGATCTTGCCGGTGCCTTGTGCGGCGGCGCATAGGCCTGAAAGTAGAAGGGCCAGGCCTGCGCCCGAGAAAGGCCTCATTCCATCCGCTCCGAACGGTGCAGCGAATCAGCGAAGGCCGTATCGCTGCCGTTTGATGAATTCACCCTGACCTGCGCGCCCCACGAACCTGCCGTCCTCGATCAAGGGCCGGCCTCGCAAAAACACTTGTCTGGGGGCGCCCTTAACCTTAATGCCCTCGAACATGGAGTAGTCCACGCGCATGTGATGCGTCGCGGCGCTGATCACGTGCTCCAGGTCGGGATCGAAAATGACCAGGTCCGCGTCGGAACCTACGGCGATAGTGCCTTTGCGCGGATAGAGGCCGAAGAGCTTTGCGGGTGCCGTCGAGACCGTCTGCACAAAGCGGTTCACGGAGAATCGTCCGCCGTGCACACCGCCTGTAAACACCAGGCTCAGGCGGTGCTCGATTCCCGGGCCGCCGTTCGGGATCTTGGTGAAGTCATCCTTGCCAAGCTCCTTTTGTTCCTTGTAGCAGAATGGACAATGGTCGGTGGAGACCACCTGCAGATGGTCGGCGGCCAGGCCCTTCCAGAGCTTCTCCTGGTGCCACTTCTCGCGCAACGGCGGCGTGAAGACATATTTCGCTCCTTCGAAGCCGGGCACGTCGAAATTGTCGAGCGAAAGGTACAAGTACTGCGGGCAGGTTTCGGCGTAGACCGGCAAGCCGCGGTCGCGCGCCTCGCGGACTTTCTCGAGCGCCTCGTTGCAGGAGAGATGGACGATGTAGACCGGCGACCCCGCCATCTCCGCGAGCGCGATGGCGCGGCCGGTGGCCTCAGCCTCGGCTGTGGCGGGCCGCGTGAGCGCGTGATACTTCGGCGCCGTCTTGCCTTCGGCCAGCGCGCGGCGCACGATGACGTCAATGGCCCCGCCGTTCTCGGCGTGCATGCAGATCATTGAGCCCGAGTCCGATGCCGTCAGCATGGCCTTGAAGATGAGCGCGTCGTCCACCATGAAGACGCCGGGATAAGCCATGAAGAGCTTGAAACTGGTAATGCCCTCGCCGGCCAGGACCTTCATCTCTTCGAGCCGCGCGTCGGGAAGGTCGGTGACGATGCAGTGAAACCCGTAATCGATGGCCGCCTTGCCCTCGGCCTTCTTCCACCACGTGTCGAGCGCCGTGCGCAAAGTCTGCCCTTTCTGCTGGATCGCAAAGTCGATGAGCGTGGTGGTGCCGCCGAAGGCCGCTGCAATCGTTCCGGTCTCGAAATCGTCTGCGCTCTGCGTGCCGCCAAAAGGCATGTCGAGATGGGTGTGCACGTCGACTCCGCCGGGGATCACGTAGTTTCCCGCCGCCTCAACCACGTGCGTGGCAGCGTCGGCGGGGAGCTTCGAGCCGAGCGCAACGATCTTGCCACCGGCAACCCCCAGATCGGACGCATAAGTGTCCGTTGCGGTGGCAATGATGCCGTTCTGGATCAGGGTGTCAAATTGCATGGCGAATCGGAAGTCGAAAGTCAATAGTTCAAAGTCAAAGGTCAACTCATTTCAAAACCTTCCGGCCCTTTGACTTTCGAAGTGATTTCCGACTGACCGTTAACTGTGAACTTTAGACTGTCGACTGTCAACTACCGACTATCAACTGCCGACTATTAATTGTCGACCGTCAACTCCGTCGTGACAAGGCGGCGTGGCTCGACTAGAATCCTGAGATGAAGTTGCAGCAGATCGCTGCCAAGCTGGCCCCGGAAGAGTACGAGCAGAACTTCGCGGACCTGAATCCGCTGCTCGCGCCCCAACAGGCGGTGGTCGTGGCCAGCCGCTGTTTGTATTGCTTTGACGCTCCCTGCATTCAGGCATGTCCGACACGGATCGACGTGCCGTCGTTCATCAAGAAGATTTCGACCGGCAACCTGACCGGCTCCGCGCGAGTGATCCTGAGCGCCAACGTGCTCGGCGAGAGTTGCGGGCGTGTGTGTCCGACGGAAGCGCTCTGCGAAGGCGCTTGCGTGTTGAACGGTTCGGAGGAAAGGCCGGTCGAGATCGGCCGGCTGCAGCGCTATGCGGTGAATTATGTCCTCAGCCGGGGCCTCAGCCCGTTGCGCGCCGGGACCCCGAACGGCAGGCGTGTGGCATGCATCGGGTCGGGGCCGGCCTCGCTCGCTTGCGCGGCTGAGCTGGCGCAACGGGGTTACGCGGTCGAGATTTTCGACCGCAATCCCGCGCCGGGCGGGCTTAACACGTACGGAATCGCCGCCTACAAGAGCCGCGCCGCGGACAGCCTCCGCGAGGTGAAGCTGATCGAGGACCTGGGCGTGACGATTCACCAGGGCATCGAGGTGACCGCCGGCGCCATTGAGACGCGCACAGAGGAGGCGGGCGGGGAGCTTTCCGGAACCGAAGCCGGTGTCTCTCCCGCCCCGGCCCCGGCGAGCATTTCCCTCGCCGAAATCGAGTCGTGCTTCGACGCGGTATTCATCGGCGTGGGGCTCGGCGAGACCTGGAATTTGCAATTGCCCGGCGAGGATTTGGCCGGCGTTTACGGCGCAATCGAGTTCATCGAGCGAACCAAGCGTGTACCGTTCGCCGAGATTGACGTGGGCCGCCGCGTGGCCGTGATCGGCGCAGGAAACACGGCGGTCGATGTGGTCACCGCCGCCCGGCGCCTGGGAGCCGAAGCAGTTTACATGGTCTACCGCCGCGGCGAGGACGCGATGCCCGCTTTCGCTTATGAGTACGAGTTGGCCAAGCAGGACGGCGTGATCTTCCTGTGGAACACGCAGCCCCTGGCGATCCTCGGCCAGGACGGCGCGGTGGCCGGCCTTGAGTGCGTGCGCACACGCCTGGAAGGCCGGGGCAGATTCGCGCGTGTCGAGATCAAGCCGGGGTCCAACTTCGTGCTTGACGTTGATATGGTGGTGAAGGCCCTTGGCCAGCAGCCGGTGACCGAATTCCTGCGCTCGGTTGCGCGCATCGAGAGCAAGGCCGGACGCGTGCTGGTGGAGACGGCCACGCACCAAACCGCCAATCCCATGTATTTCGCGGGCGGCGACTGCGTAAACGGGGGCAAGGAAGTGGTGGACGCGGTGGCGGAAGGTATGGCGGCGGCGCGCGGGATCGATGGGTGGCTTGGCAGCCGGTCGGCAGTTGACAGTCGACAGTCAACAGTTAACAGTCAAGACTGAGGCAGCAAAGGCGTGGAGAGGAATCGCATTATGAAAACGCTGAAGTTCACATATTGGCAGGGCGGTCGTTATTACCTGGGATTTATCAACGATTACCCCGACTACCACACTCAAGGTCTGTCGAGGCAGGAACTGATTGACAACTTAAAGGGGCTTCTCGTGGACCTGGAGTCGGACGCAATACCTTACATCCGCAAGGTTGAAGAGCTGGTGGTTGCGGAGTGAAACGACGGGACCTGATTCGAAAGCTCAATGCGGCCGGTTGCACCACACTGAGATTCATGAGGGCCTCGCCAAGTCAATCATCAAGGAGCTGCGGGCGGCCTGAACGCTCGTTTGGATCAACTGGGGGTGGTCGTCGGTATGCAATTCATGGTGATTGAACGATTCAAGAATCGCGACGCGAAAGCGATCTACCGGCGTCTGAGGGAGAGCGGCCGTCAACAACCTGAGGGTTTGAAATACATCGGAAGCTGGATTGAAGCCAGCTTCGATCGTTGTTTTCAGCTGATGGAATGCGACGACGCGCGCCTGCTGCAACAATGGGTCGCTGCCTGGAGCGACCTGATGGAGTTTGAGATTGTACCCGTTGTGCCCTCTACGGAGACGCGCGCCGCCATCGAACCCAGCCTCTGAAGAAAGGCCGTCATGTCGGAATTAGCAGTTAATTTCGCAGGAATCAAGAGCCCCAACCCATTCTGGCTGGCCTCCGGCCCGCCATCCAACAGCGCAGGACAGGTGATGCGCGCCTTTGACGCGGGTTGGGGCGGCGCCGTCTGGAAGACGATCGGCGAGCCCATCATCAACACCACTTCGCGCTACGGGGGCATCGACTTCGGCGCGCAAAAGCTGATGGGCTTTAACAACATCGAACTCATAAGCGATCGGCCCATCGAAGACAATCTGCGCGAGATCGCGGAGGTCAAGAAGCGGTACCCCGCCCACGCCGTGATTGCCTCGCTCATGGTGGAGTCGCGGCGCGAGTCGTGGCATGAGATGGTGAAGCGGGCGGAAGGCGCGGGATGCGACGGCCTGGAGCTGAATTTCGGATGTCCCCACGGCATGAGCGAGCGTGGCATGGGCGCGGCCGTGGGCCAGGTGCCGGAATACACCACCATGATCACGGAGTGGGTGAAGGAGGTGGCGCGCACGCCAGTGATCGTCAAACTCACGCCGAACATCACCGACGTCACGCGCATTGCCGTGGCCGCCGAGCAGGGCGGAGCGGATGGGATTTCGCTGATCAACACCATCAACAGCCTGATGGGTGTCGATCTCGACACCTTCGCGCCGTGCCCTACCGTTCGGGGCAAGGGCTCGCACGGCGGCTATTGCGGCCCCGCCGTGAAGCCCATCGCATTGAACATGGTGGCCGCCTGCGCCAAGCGCGTGAAGATTCCGATCAGCGGCATCGGCGGCATTGCCACCTGGAGTGACGCGGCCGAATTCGTCGCCCTGGGCGCGGGGTCGCTCCAGGTGTGCACTGCGGTGATGCACTACGGCTTTCGCATGGTTGAAGACATGCTCGACGGCCTCGCGAGCTACCTTGAGTCTAAGGGCCTCGGCCGGCTCGACGATTTGATAGGTCGCGCGGTGCCCAACGTGGCGGATTGGGGTGACCTCGATCTGAATTACAAGATCGTGGCCGAGATCAATCACGACCTCTGCATCGGCTGCCACCTCTGTTATGTCGCGTGCGAAGACGGCGCCCACCAGTGCATCGAGGAGTATCCGGCGAACGGAGACGGCAGGCGGATTCCACGCATCATTGAAGACGAATGTGTGGGCTGCAACCTGTGCGCGCTGGTTTGCCCGGTGCCGAGCTGCATCACGATGAAAGAGATCGATACGGGCAGACCGGCCTTCACGTGGAAAGACCGCGCACGCGAGCAACGCGCGGAAGCGGGCGGCGTGGCCTATACGCCGTCGCTGTGGCGAGACTGAATCAGCCTGCGGGTTGAGCCTGGCCCTCTGACGATCGGGCGGGTAGGCTCAGCGCCAGATCAATCACGAACGAGACTCCGAACCCCACGAACCAGGCGTAATTGTACAGCGCGTGAAGGGTCGGGACTTCGAGCCCGATCAGCGCGACCACGATTCCTGCGGCCAGCGCCGCGATCGCCCGCAGATTGAATCCTCCCGAAAATTCGTACACGCCTCCTCGAACGTAGAGATCGGGCACGCGAATAATCTTATGGCGGACGACGAAATAGTCCGCCACCAGAACGCCGGCAATGGGACCAAGGAAGCCAGAGTATCCGACTAACCACCCGAAGATGAAATTGCCGTAGCTCGCGAGGAGCTTCCAAGGCTGCATCAGCAGGCCCACCACGCACGTGATCAGCCCGCCCATCAGAAAGCTGATGCGTCTGGGGTAAAGATTCGAGAAATCGTTCGCCGGAGAAACCACGTTCGCCGCCACGTTGACGTTGAGCGTCGCGATGAGCAGGCCGACCATCGCCACCACGATGGCGAGGGGATTGCGAAGCCCGCTCAGTACAATGACCGGGTCCCAGATTGCGTGACCATAGATCACCACCGTTGCCGACGTGACGGCCACGCCCACGAAGGAGTAAAAGGTCATGGTGGTGGGCAGGCCGAGCGCCTGGCCCACTATTTGCGCACGCTGGCTGCGGGCGAACCGCGTGAAGTCCGGGATGTTCAGGGCCACCGTGGCCCAAAACCCGACGACGCCGGTCAGCGATGGAACAAAGAAACGGAAGAACTCAGCCGGGCTCTGGAATCTGGACGGTGCGGCAAGCATGGGCCCGAATCCTCCCGCTTTGACGCCGGCCCAGACCAGCAGCGCCGCCCCGATCGCCAGGAGAAAGGGCGCGCTGACGCCCTGCAGGAATCGCACTGCACGGATGCCCCGAATCACGACCGCGACGTTCAGCAGCCAGAACAGAACGAAGCACAACGGGAGCGCTGCCGCAGAGTGCCTCGATGCCGGAGCGAGCGCTACGAGCATGGCGTTGATGGCCTCGCCGCCGATCCAGCATTGAATTCCGAACCAACCGCAGGCCACAAGGGCCCGCAGCATCGCGGCCACGTTCGAACCCAGCACACCGAACGCGGAGCGCGCAAAGACCGGAAACGGAATGCCGTATCGCGCACCCGCATGGGCGATCAGCAGCATGGGAATGAGCACGAGGACGTTGCCCAGAAAGATCGTGAAGATCGCCTGCTTCCAATTCATGCCGCCCGCGATCATGCCGCTGGCCAGGAGGTAGGTGGGAATGTTCACGCTCATGGAGATCCAGAGCGCAGCGTAATCGTACGTTGTCCAGGTGCGGAGCTCGGGTGGGATGGCGGCGAGATCTTTGTTCCAGAGCCAGCTTTCGCGATGTGCGATTGGCGATTGGTGATTGGCGATTGTCTGGCCGGCGACGGGATTGGGGGCGGAAGGCATATGCGGAAGAAGTCAGGAGTTGGAACAAGCTCGAAAACCGAAATTCCAAACTCGAAATTCGAGGCGCTAGCGCCGCAACCAACGCCGGATAGCCATTCTCTCCTGACTCCCGACTGCTGTCTCCTGAGTCCTCGTTCCCGACTCCTGTCTTCTGGTTCTCAGCTCCGCGCTTGAACCAGCGGCCCGTACGTGTCCGGCCGACGGTCGCGGAAGAATTGCCAGGTGGCGCGAACCTCCTGAATCAGGTTCAGGTTCAGGTCGGCAACCACCAGTTCGTCGCGATCGCGGCCGGCCTCGGCCACGATCTGGCCTCGAGGGTCGCAGAAGTAGCTGGAGCCGTAGAACTCGCCGATGTCCCACGGTTTCTCGTGGCCCACGCGATTGACGGCGCCCACAAAATATCCGTTGGCGACGGCGTGCGCCGGCTGTTCGAGCTTCCAGAGATATTCGGAGAGGCCCGCTACGGTTGCCGACGGGTTGAACACGATCTGAGCGCCGTTCAGTCCGAGCGCGCGCGCCCCTTCGGGAAAATGCCGGTCGTAGCAGATATAGACCCCGATCCGGGCGTAGCGCGTCTCGAACACGGGATAGCCCAGGTTTCCCGGAGTGAAATAGAACTTCTCCCAGAAGCCGGGATAGCAATGCGGGATGTGCTGCTTGCGATACTTTCCAAGGTAGCGTCCGTCGGCGTCGATCACGGCAGCGGTGTTGAAGTAGAGCCCGGTGATTTCTTCCTCGTAGACCGGCACCACGATAACCATGCGGTGTTTTTGGGCAAGCTTTGCCATCTGCCGGGTGGTGGGTCCCTCCGGCACGCGTTCGCTGAGCTCGTACCAGCGGGTCTTTTGCTCAGCGCAAAAATAGGGACCGTAGAAGAGCTCCTGCAGGCAGAGGATCTGCACTTTCTTCCTGGCACCCTGCTCGATCAAGCGAACGTGCTTCGCGATCATCGCCTTGCGAATAGTGGCGAGGGGCGTCTCGTCCGGCGAGAACTCGCACTTGGCCTGGATCAATCCGCAACGCACTGTGTTTGGCACCTGAGTTCCTCCCTGAATTGCAGTCCTGACCCTCCGTCATCATATCGTGAAAGGCGGTCAATATTGAATTTGGCGATCGTGCTTCTCCCTTGCAATAGGGTTTGCTAAACGTGGGCGCCTGCCGCTGCTGTGAATCCGCGTTGCCGCAACAACTAACAACAGACAGCTTGCCCGAATGCCCTCGAATGTTATACAACAAGCCGTCGGGGTCGAGTCCCTGGGTGGAGATCATGCTCGAGAAATTCATGGGAGAGGCGCTCGCGCTGGATAATGTTCGCTCCGGGCGCGGCGGACCGTTTGGAGCCGTGGTGGTCCGGGATGGGGAAGTGATCGGCCGCGGCGCCAACAGCGTGACCGCCGGCAACGATCCCACCGCGCACGCGGAGATTTTGGCGATTCGCGCTGCCTGTCGGGCTCTCGGCTCGTTCGAGCTGCTGGACTGTGAGATCTACAGCTCGTGTGAACCCTGCCCCATGTGTCTCGGCGCGATCTACTGGGCCCGACTGCCGCGCTATTACTATGCGAATACGCGGGGGGACGCGGCGCGCGCAGGGTTCGATGATTCGCGCATTTACGATGAGTTCGCCGAATTGCCCGAACTCCGCACTGTGCCGGGTGAGCGGGTGTTCGTGCCCGAGGCGGGGCAAGCCTTCGACGAGTGGGCGCGTTCGGGCGCCAAGGTGCCCTATTGACCCACGGTCCTCGCAGCACCGGATTGCTGGGTTGGGGTCGCCGACGCATCCTTCGGGTGTTGGCGATGCGGCGTGACAAAGACTTAACCGTCCGGTCGTGCAGATTCTGCCGGACACCGTGAATCCCTGCGTTGGATAATCCTCATGACCACCGCCGGCGGCGAATAATGTAAAATACCAGGGCGTTTCCGGGGCGATGATGCTCGGAAGCGGATTCCACTCAAGAAAGGTGGTTCAACTTGGGAAAGAAAGTGATGTGCGCGATCCCCCTCCTTCTGCTGGCGATTGCCGGCCCGGCGAGGGCGCAGTCCATTGAGACGTTGGTTCACCAGCCGCCGGACGGCTGTATTTTTGGTTTTCTCCTAACCGACGGTACGGTGATGGTGCAAGGCGGAGGCGAGTCCGATTGGTGGAAGCTCACGCCCGATAACACCGGCAGCTACCGCAATGGCACCTGGACCCAGCTCGCCAGTCTTCCCGCCGGTTACGTCCCGTACGCGTCCGCATCCGCCGTGCTGGCCGACGGGCGGTTGCTGATCGAAGGCGGCGAGTATAACGAAGGCGTCTTTGCCTTTACGGACAAAGGCGCGATTTATGATCCCGCCACGAATACCTGGACCTCCGTGGCCCCCCCAGCCGAGTGGAACTTCATTGGCGACTCGCCATCCACTGTTCTGCCGGACGGCAAATTCCTGCTGGGGCGCAAATTTGACGAACGCATGGCTGAGTTCGATCCCGCAACCCTGACCTGGACCGAAGTGGGCTCGGCAGGCAAAAGCGACTTCAACGCGGAAGAGGGTTGGACTCTGCTGTCGGACGGTTCGATCCTGACGGTGGACGTGAAGAACAATCCGAACTCCGAAAAATATATTCCCCCGAGGGGGAGCACGAAGGGGATGTGGTACACGGCGGGCAACACCGTTCAGGACTTGCAGGGACCGCCCGAAGTGGGCAGGATCACGTACGGGGACGGACAGGTTTATTACCCGCCTGGGGAGGTTGGCCCCGCCATTCTGCGTCCTGACGGCACCGTCTTCGCAACCGGCGCCACTCATCAGGGCGCGAGGGCCGGCCACACCGCTGTCTATCAACCGGCATTGAATTCCACCGGCCCCGGCACTTGGACCGCCGGCCCGGACTTCCCTAATAACGATCAGGCCGCCGATTCCTTTGCCGTGCTGCTTCCCAGTGGCAATGTGCTCGTGGAGGGTAATTCCGGAACCTCCTACGAGTTCGACGGAACCACTTTTACTCCTGGACCGTACACTCCCGGCAGTTTGCTGACGCTGCCGACCGGTGAGGTGCTCGTGGGGGGCGGACCGACGGAACTTTACATTCCTACGGGAACCTATTCGCCCTCATGGGCGCCGAGCATCACATCTTTTCCAGCTACCGTTGTGCGCGGCTCCACCTACGAGATCCACGGCCGCCAGTTTAATGGTTTGTCCCAGGCGGCGGCGTTCGGCGACGAGTTCCAGAGTTCGACCAATTACCCCCTGGTGCGGATTACGAATCAGGGCACGGGCCACGTTTTCTATGCCAAGACACATGACCATAGCACCATGGGCGTCGCTACGGGTGACGCCATCGTATCTACGAACTTTGACGTACCGGCGGGAATGGAAACCGGCGCCAGTTCGCTCGAAGTTGTGGCGAACGGTATCCCTTCCACGGCTGCAAGCATCACCGTGAACTAGCAGATCGTAGCAACCTCGACGTTCGCTCGTCGAAAGGGCGGGACTTCAAGCCCCGCCCTTCGAACGCGGGCGAATCGTTCGCTACGGACTGCCGGACGCCGGGCAGCTTGCTGAAAGGAACACTGCGCTGCGCAAGAGATCAGGACTCCACGGGCCGGCGGGGCTAAGTCGGCGTGATTTCCTGGCGGCTTCGCTTCAATGGACTTCGGCTGCCCTGATTCCTGCGCGGCTGTGGGGCCGGAGCGCCGCCGGCCCACGGGCGGGCGGTTCCGGGGCCGGCGTGCCCGATCTTACGCCGCACGATCGCGTCACCCCGCACTATCGGCAGAAGGCGCCGCTTGACGATGTGCTGGCCAAGGTTGAGCCTGGCCTGGACGCCTTCATCAACGAGAAGTACGCCGAGCAGATCGAGGCGATCCTGGCACAATGGACGGCAGCGTTGCGCGCAGCGCCGCCGGGCTTGAGAGCCATCGGAACCTGGCTCGCGGCGGATCTGCGTGCCGCGAGCCTCCACCCGGCCCAGCATCGGCCGTTGCGGGCGATGGCTGGCCTCGAGGTGTACCGGAACACGTTCGCCGGCGAGCCAACGCTCGGAAAGGAACCGTTTCTTGCCGAGTGGGAATGGTTCACGCGCTCGTTTTCGAAAATCCTCACCGCCGAGTTCAAACTGACGGTCATCTCGGGCGACAGCACCAATGCGAGCCCCGCTGCCGCCGGGCCGGCCGCGCTCCACACTCGCGTTCGCTATGATATCGTCGGCGAAGGGACGGGATTCAATCGCGGCGAACGCTCCGGCGAATGGGACCTCGAGTGGCAGAACGTCGGCACGGGCCTGTGGCGGGTGCGGAACTGGCAACCGCGCCAGGAGACAGAAAGCCGGGCCGCGAGCCCGGGATTCGTGGACGTGACCGCGCGTTGGTTTGGATCCACGCCTTCCTATCGCCAGCAGATGCTGCCGGGCATCGACCACTGGCGCACGGTGCTCGATGGCGCGAGCCGGATCGACGTCTACGGCAACAACGGCGTCGCCGTGGCTGACATCGACGGTGACGGCTTCGACGACGTCTATGTCTGCCAGCCTTCGGGCCTGCCCAACCGGCTCTATCGTAATCGCGGCGACGGCTCTTTCGAAGACGTGACCGAGAGCGCCGGTGTCGGCGTGCTCGACAATTGCCCGTGCGCTCTGTTTGCGGACCTGGACAATAACGGGCGGCAGGACCTCATTGTGGTCCGTGTCGATGGTCCCCTGCTCTTTGTGAACCGCGGCGACGGGCGCTTCCAACTGAAATCGGACGCGTTCAAATTCTCAAATCCCCCGCAAGGGACATTCACGGGCGCAGCGCTGGCCGATTACGATCGCGACGGCCGGTTGGACGTCTATTTCTGCCTCTACAGTTACTATCTGGGCCTCGACCAGTACCATTTCCCAACGCCCTACTACGATGCCGAGAACGGTCCGCCGAACTTTCTGATGCACAATGACGGCGACGGCACGTTCCGGGATGTGACGGCTGTGACCGGTATGAATCACAACAACAACCGGTACAGCTTTGCCTGTGGTTGGGTGGATTATGATGGCGACGGCTGGCCGGATTGCTACGTGGCCAACGATTTTGGCAAGAAGAACCTGTACCGCAACAACGGCGACGGCACCTTTACCGATGTAGCGCACGAGGCCGGTGTGGAGGACTTCGGCGCTGGCATGAGCGTCTGCTGGTGCGACTACGACGGCGACGGCCGTCAGGATCTCTACGTGGCGGACATGTGGACGGCAGCCGGCAATCGCGTGAGCGCGCAGGATGAGTTCATGAAGGACGCTTCGTCCGATGTCCGAGCTCTGCTGCGGAAGCACGCCATGGGAAACTCTCTGTTCCGGAATGAGGGCAACGCGCGCTTCGGCGACGCGACCCGGGCGGCAGGGGTTCAGTTGGGACGCTGGGCGTGGTCGAGCGATGCCTGGGACTTCGACCATGACGGCTACCCCGATCTCTACGTTGCCAACGGAATGATCTCGGGACCGAACGCCCGGGACCTTTCCAGTTTCTTCTGGCGCCAGGTGGTGGCCGAGACGCCGCTCGATGCCGTGCCTTCTCCCAAGTATGAGCAGGGTTGGAACGCGATCAACGAGCTGATTCGCGCCGATGGAACCTGGTCCGGCTACGAGCGGAATAACTTTTACGCCAATAATCGCGACGGGACCTTCTCCGATATCGCCGGAACCCTCGGCCTAGATTCCGTTGAAGACAGCCGCGCCTTTGCCCTGGCCGACTTTGACCGGGACGGCAGGGTGGAAGTGCTGCTCAAGAATCGCAGCGGACCGCAGCTTCGCCTCTTGAAGAATTTTCTTCCCGAGCTCGGCAACGCGATTGCTTTCCGGCTGCGGGGCACCAAAAGCAATCGCGACGCCATCGGAGCGTCGATCACCGTGGAGGCCGGCAACACGCGTGTGACGAAATTTCTTCAGGCCGGCTCAGGCTTTCTCTCCCAGCACAGCAAGGAACTTTTCTTCGGAGTAGGCCCGGAAATGGGCCCTGTGCGCGCCACCGTGCGATGGCCTGGCGGTCTGGAGCAGCGCCTCGAAGGATTGCCGATTGGTCATTGTATTTTGATCGAGGAAGGGTCCGACCGTTATCACGCCGAGCCGCTCGCAGCGAATTTGACGGACCACCTGGCGGTCCCGGAGGCCGGTCCGCAAGTGAGCCCGCCGCTGCCCGGCACAGTCGAAACCTGGCTCCTTGCGCCTGTCGCCGCACCGGAATTCACCCTGCCGGATACAGCGGGCAAGAATCACAGCCTTGATCAGCTGCGCGGCGGCCCAGCGATGCTCCAGTTTTCGACCCTGGATTCGGCGGCCGCGGTCGAGCGACTGCGGTCGCTCCAGAAGTGGCAGGCGGTCCGAGGTGCGCACGGAATCGGGCTCGCCGCCATCAACCTGGATGACGCGGCGCAGGCCGACCGGGTACGCGCCTTTGTGCGGCAGAACGGCCTCACCATCCCAGTCCTGCTGGCATCCGAGGAGACCGTCGCTGTCTACAACATTCTCTTCCGTTATCTCTACGATCGCCGCCGCGACCTCGGCGTCCACACGGCGTTTCTCCTGAACGATCAGGGCTTGATCGTCAAAGTTTACCAGGGCGAAGTTCCTCTCGAGACCATCGCGGCTGACGCGCGGCGGATTCCTGCAACCGCTGCGTCGCGGCGGCTTCAGGCGTTGCCTTTCGCCGGGAACTGGTTCGGCGGCGACTTTGAACGTAACCACTTCACTTACGCGCTGATCTTTATGGAGCGCGGCTATCCCGATCATGCGCTGGCGTTCGCGCGGCGCGCTCTCGACAGCGATCCGGAGAGCGCCGAGACCTACTATCTACTCGGCATGATCTATTTGCAGAAACAGACTCCGGCCGACGCTCGCAATAACTTCGAGCGGGCGTTGAAGTGCCGGCCGTCGTATCCGGACACGTGGCCCAACGCCTGGAACAATCTGGGCATGCTGGCCGCGCAAGCAGGCGACAACGAGGCCGCCATCAAGAATCTGAAGGAGGCGATCGGGTTGAATCCGAACTCCGTGATCGCCCTCGATAATCTGGGCAACGTTTACCGTCATCAGGGACGCTGGGCCGAAGCTCAGAACGCGTTGGAGGCCGCCTTGAGAGCGGACCCGAACGATGCCGACGCCAATTACGGGTTGGGGATGGTGTTCGCGCAGCAGAACGACGCTGCGAGCGCGTACCGGTATCTGCAAAAAGCCCTGGAACTCCGGCCGGGTTATCCTGACGCTTTGAACAACCTCGGGGTGCTCTTTGTCCGTACCCAGCGTCCGGCCGAGGCTGCGCGCACGTTTACAGAGTGCATCGCGAGCGCTCCAGACTTCGAGCAGTGCTACCTTAACCTCGCGAAGCTGCGTGTGGCCGAAAATGACACCGCTGAGGCGAAGACCGTTCTCCGCCAATTCCTCAGCCGGCGTCCCGATGACGCCCTCGCGCAAAAGATGCTGGCGCAGTTGGGCAATTGATTCCGTAACCGGGAGACGTTCATGACGACCGACCCACTGGCGGAGGCAGCGCTCGAGGCGCGCCGCAACGCCGTTGCACCTTACTCGAATTTCAAGGTCGGTGCGGCGCTCCTGACCGAGGACGGTAAGGTGTACACCGGCTGCAACGTCGAAAACGCCACTTATGGCCTGTCGATGTGCGCGGAACGCGTGGCTTTGTTCAAGGCCCTCTCGGAAGGCGAGCGCCACTTCCGCCGCATTGCGGTTTCGAGCCAGAGCTCGCGTCCGGCAACACCGTGCGGCTCCTGCCGCCAGTTACTGTGGGAGTTTGCGGGAGACATCGAGATTATCCTGGTGAACCCGCAAGGCAGCCGCGAAACACGTCAGCTCAAGACCCTGTTTCCGGAAGCTTTCGACGCGAGCTTTCTTGGCGGGTAGGCTGGGCAAACACCCCCGCTGGCTGCGGCGAAGCCGGGGGACTCTTCGCTACGCTCAGAATGCGGAGGCGCTGGAAACAACCTCATTGTGAGAGGCGTGCGACGCCGGGTTACTTGCCCTGGTCCAGAGGAAGTCCGGTAATGCGCAGGCCGGCGCTGTGGACACCGTATTTGATATTCAGCGTGATCAGCAAGGCGGTGATCTGCTCCAGGATGCGCGCGTTCTCGAGCGCCCCGGCGTTGACGGCGCGCACACCGGGGATCTTCGCGGCCAACTCCGAAGTCACGTCGCGCGCGTGCTGGTCGTCGGCACAGATCAGCACGTCGCCGTCGATCGCTTCGGCGGTCCTGAGGAGTTCGGCGGGCAGATTCTGAAAAGCCGCCGCAACCTTCACGTGGGCCGGCACGATCTCGGCCGTTTGCTGTGCCGCCGATCCCTGCCACACTCCGAGGGTGCGCGTCGCGCGGCCGCCGACGCTTGCGGCCAGCGGTACTGTCGTGTCGATCACAACTGCGCCAGGCCGGAATGACGGCTTCAGTTGCTTGAGGAGAGCGGCATGCCCCGCGAACGGCACCGTCAGGATCACGACCTCAGCGGCGGCCACGGCCGCCGGGTTATCCGCGCCTTGGACCCGGGCCGTAACCCCACTCTCCGCTGCCAGTCCGGCCGCAACGCTCTCGGCGCGTACGGCGTCGCGTGAGCCGATGATGATTCCTTCCCCGGCCCGGGCCCACCGCAACGCAAGCCCCAGCCCGAGAGGTCCAGTACCGCCGACAATGGCAATGGTGCGACTCATCGAAATAGATCGCGCGCCGCGTCGCGAACCAGGTCGCCGGCCCGGCCGCGAGCGCGTCTGTAAGCGAAGCCGCGGATCACGCAAGCAGGGATGCGCGAGAGCTTGCCGCACACCATGCCCGCCATGCCCGCCAGTTCGTCGGCGACCGCTTCGAGGGTCACCTGAAGGCGGTAGCCGTAGGAATCACGCCGTCCGCGCGCGTCGCGAAGCACCGCCATGCCCGCGCAGCCGATGGCGACTTCCGTCAGGCCTTCGCGCCAGGGACGCCCGAAGCTGTCCGTAATGATGACCGGCACGTAATTCCCGGTACGCTTGAGAATCACTCGATGGAGCCGTGCCGCAGAGGCATCCGGCGCCCGGGGAAGCAATGCGGCGCTGCTGCCACCGTCGATGTTGGAAACGTCTACGCCGCTCTGCGCGCAAACGAAGCCCCGGGTGCCGCGGAGCGTCTCGGTGATCAGCACGCCGTTCTTCTTGCGCACGACGCGCCGGCTCTCGCGCAGCGCAAGCGCGAGCACGCGCGGGTCACGGCCGTGCCTGCGGGCCCATCGCTTGATCGTGGCGGACGGGCGCACGCTCGCGAGCGCTACCACGCGCCCCTCGGCCTTGGAGACGATTTTGTGAGTGACCACGAGAATATCGCCCTCGACCAGCCTCAACCGCTGACGCTTGAGCGCCGCCAGAATCAGATCGGCCAAATCGTCCCCGGCTCGGATCTCGCCTATGCCATCGACCGGAATCGCGCGCACTTCCTTCATGAGGTTGCGATGGCGCTCGCCGCAGCCAAGGCGGCTCCTGCCGCCAAGCGCTGGCCCACCTTCCACGAGAACAACAGGTGCTGGCTCGCGGTCCGCATCGGAGCCCGAAGCAATGCCTCGAGGTCCGCTGGACTGTCGACGTCAAGGCCGATACCCGGCAGCCTCAGCACCGAACAGGGCCGACCGGTGGCCTGGGCAGCGCTCCAGTGCGGCTGGAAGCTGTCGTTGCCAAAACGGAGCGGAAACAAGTCAGCCGGACGGCGGAGGGCGGCATTCGTCCCTCGCCCATCCGCGGCGGGCACCAGAACCGTGCCGGGCGCAGGGGGCGCAGGCAGCGCGCCGAGCACGGCTTCAAGCTCGGCCGCCGTGACCAGAGGAACGTCCCCGGGGATCACCAACGCGCTCGCCACGCCGAGCCCGACACAAACCTCGGTAGCGGCGCGGATGGCCTCGGTTTCGCCGGCGCACTTCCGATCCTCGATGATATCGAATCCATAGCGGCGCGCCATTTGCAGTGAGACGTGATCGCCCGTCACCACAGCCACGCCGGGCCGGCGGGGCCATGCGGCCAGCGCCCCCAGGACGTCATCGAGCATGGCCGTCGCCAGGGCACAGCGCTCCGCCGGGTCGAGCACCGGCGAGAGCCGCTGCTTGGCGACAGCGAATCCCTTAACAGGAATGAGAATCACGCAGGAGTCCATCGATCTCACACAGGCACCGGGGGCCCGGAGTTCAGGCCTTCGCGGCGCGAACCCTTCGCTGCACCCCTCGCGCCGCGGCCAGCACCTCGCGAGCCAGCGATACTTTGTCGTCCACAGATCGCATCAGGATGTTGGCTGCGTGGACGCGGACGCCGGAGTCATCCAGCACGCCGGCCCCGAGGGCATCGCCGGGCGCAACCAGCAGCACATCGAGGAACTCACGGTAGGCGCGGGCAACCCCGGAGATCGACACGGGCAGGCCCTGCGCCCGCATCAGATTGCCCGCGGGTCCGGAAACGGCTGTACCGCCCACAATCGGACTTACCGCCACCACCGGCGCGCGCGTTCGCCGCAGGCCGTCGGCAATGCCGGGAACCGCCAGAATCGGGCCGATGCTCGTGACCGGATTGCTCGGCGCAAGAATCACGGCATCGGCGGATAGAATGGCATCGAGGACGCCGGGTGCGGGTTGGGCGCTGGCGGCGCCGAGAAACCTCACATCCGCGACCGCGGGACGAAAGCGCTCGCGAACGAAATACTCCTGAAAGCTGAGTTCGCCCTGGCGGGTCAGGACGCGCGTCTCGACAGCCGAGTCACTCATGGGCAGAACAGCCGAGGGGATGCCGAAGCGGCGAACGATCTGGCGAGTGGCTTCGCTCAGTGTGTGGCCCTCCCTGAGCAGGCGGGTGCGGACAAGATGGGTGGCCAGGTCGCGGTCGCCGAGTTGAAACCAGGCGTGCTCACCGAGCGCGGCCATGGCATCGCGGCACCGGAACGTATCCCCCTCTACGCCCCAGCCGCGCTCGACGCTCAGCCTGCCGCCGAGCGCGTAGGTAATGGAGTCGAGGTCGGGCGACACGTGCAATCCCCACCACAAGAGGTCGTCGCCGGTATTCACAATGGCAGTGAGCTCCTCGGCCGGCAAAATCTGGCCGAGCCCCTGAACGAGCTTTGCGCCTCCCGTGCCGCCCGTGAGAATCGCAATCATGATTTTTGATGCTCCCCTGGCCGCAGCACCATTATCCTGAGTCAGCGCCCATAAATCCCCCAGGGGACCTCGGCGAGGCACCGCCCCTCGGTCTTGCCCACCTGGTACGTGTCCTGGGTGTAGAGGCACACCTGCCCGTCCGTATCTACGACCTGCGGATGGAACGAGAGCACCATATTCTCGCGCAACTCGACGTCGCTCGTGGCGCTGATCGAAGGGTGCTCGATCATCGTCATGCCAATGGAATGACCGGAGAGGTGTCCGAGGCTGAACCCATGGCGCGCGAAGGTGTCGGCGGCGGCCCCATGCACCGCGCTCGCGCGCTCTCCGTCGCGCATCAAGCGCCGCGACGCCTCCAGCGCCTCGGGATAGACCTTCGCCATCGCGGTCGAGTGCCGGCCCAACCGGCCCTGGATCAGGGGCCGTGAGAATTCCACCCAGTATCCGTCTTCCCCGGTGACTTCGAGGGAATAAAGCAGCAGATCATCGGGATGCACCGCCCGGCTGCCCGGCACCTTGAAGTGCGCTTCCGCCTCGCCATGGGTTCCCGATAGCACGATGTTCATCATCCGAGGGCCGGCGCCGCGAGCAAAGAAGCACTCCACCGCCGGGGCCATGATCTCCGCCTCTGTCCTGCCCGGCTGGTAGGCTTCCACCAGCTTGTGAAAGCCGTCGACGATGACGGCCATGCTGTCGTAAACGGAATCAAGTTCCTCGTCGCTCTTCACGGCGCGCGCCATATCGAACTGAAAGTCGAAGGGCGCGAGCTCCGCCCCGCCGGCGGCAAGCTCGCGATAGTCGCGAACTGGCATGATGTAGTCCAGGCCGTATACGCCCAGGCGCTTCCAGCCACGCGACTCCGCCTGGTCGCGGATCCATTTCCCGGGCACACCGGCCCAGACGTGATCCTTCACCCAAGGTTTGTTCTTGTCGCCGATCCAGCGGGCTTCGCTTGGGAACAGAAGCGTGGGCTCGCCCTCGAGCGGCAGCAGCGCGTAAGCGTAGCGGTGAACGATCTCGAACCCGGAGACGTAGCGCAACGCACCCTCGAAGCCCGTGTACTGGTTGCCGCAGACCAGCAGGCAGTCGACGTCCGCGCCCGTCATCGCGGCTCGTAGATTCCGGTAGCGTCGCTCGATCTCCGCCGGGCTCGGCATCACGCTCCAACCTCGCACAATTCCGCCGCCGTGAGCGCGTAGATCCGGGTGATTTCCACGAGCGTCTGAATCTTCACCTTCTCGCCCTCGGCGTCCCGCGGGCCGCTGGACGGGCCATAGTTGACGGTCTCAATTCCGAAGCGCGTCAGCACGGACGCGTCTGACGACCAAAGGACCGTGTCGCGCCTGGCGGCTTCTCCTGTGACGCGAAAGTGATTGGCTTCGATGGCCTTTACCATGGGGTGGCTCTCGCTGATTTCGGCGCCGGGGACGGACACATAGGTCTCCGATTCGACGCCGTAGCCGGGGAATCGCCCGCGCAAGGCGGCCACCAGGCCGTCCACCTCGGCGCGGGCCTTGTTCATGGGGATGGTGGGCGGCACGCGCACGTCCAGAAACAGATCAGTGCGCTCCGGCGTGCGGCTGGCGCGCCAGGCGTGGCCGCCCTGGATTCCTCCCAGATTCACCAAGCCGCGCTTGTTTCCATAAGAAGCGTGCTCGCTCCAGGTGGGGATCCATTCGAGTACCGCGCCCACCACGTCGTGCATCCGGCGGATCGAGTTTTCGTGTTGTCGTCCTGTGCTGAATCCCGTGTGCATGAAAGGACCATGGGTTGAGATGCGGACCCACAGCGATCCGTAGTGGCCGAGTACCAGATGCATGTCCGTGGGCTCGCCCAGAATGCACATGTCGGGCACCACGCCGTGGGTCACCAGGTAATGGCTGCCGATTCCGTAGCCGCGATATTCGCGGCCCACAAAAGCGTCACTCCATTGCGTCTTCTCAATTTCGCCGACGACCGCCGCCAGGATAACGTCACCGCGCAGTTTCAGCCCAGCCGCCTGAAGCGCCCTGAGGGCTTGAATGTAGCAGACCAGGGCGCCTTTCATGTTGTAAATCCCCAGTCCGTAGATGATCCCGCCCTCCACCACCGCCTTCGGCTTGTAGCCCCGGCCCGTCAAATGGGCTTCCTGGCCCGAATAGGAGGTGTCCATGTGACCGTTAAACATCAAGCTGCGGCCACCGCCCGTACCTTCCCAGCGCCCGATCACATTAGCGCGCCCCTCTTCGACCTCCTGCTGCGTGACGCCCAACCCCATCTCATCGAAGGTTCGCCGCATGTAAGCGCTCATGCCGCTCTCGAAGCCGGTGGGGCTCGGAATGTTGATGGCATTGCGCGCCATGGCGACGAGCGCTTCCTCATCGACCGCATCGACGATCGCTCGTTCGAGGTCGGGATTCATCGGCCCTCCGCAACGGACGCAGACCGCCGGCGGTCCCCCCGAAAGGGGCGCGGATCAGAAGCTGGTACGGAAGTCAAAGAGTTCATGGAGGGGAAGTTGCCAGCCCCGAAACAGGCTGGAGGTCAGAATCTGGTCACCTGCCAGGATCGAATCGACAAAATATCTTCGGCCCTCGAGCCGCAAGACTTCCTCGGTTTTCGCCTGGGGATCGAGAAACCAGACCCACGGTGCGCGTGCTTCGGCGTATAAGGCCAGCTTGGTGGCGCGGTCGTGGGCGGCGGTGGACGGCGAGAGGATCTCGACAACCAAGTCAGGCGCGCCGGCGACATAGTTGTCCAGGATGACCACCGCCCGCGCGTTGGAAATGAATAGCAGATCGGGTTGAAGGGCGGTGTCCAAAGACAGCCTGACATCGTAAGGAGTCGAGAGAAGCCTGCCCAATCGATGCGTCTTGACATGGGGTCCCAGGCTCGTAAACAGATTCGAATGCGTGGTCTGGTGCCTTGTGTTTGGAGATGGCGACACGTGGACCTCTCCGTGAATGAGTTCGTACCGCTTGCCGTCGTCGGGAAGCTGGCGAAACTCATCGTAGGTCAGCCGGGTGATGACTTCTGCTCCCATGGCCATGATTATACACGGGGCTTTCTGAAATCATCGGGGTAAGAGCACAGCTTCTGGCTTGGACCCTCGGTGAGAAGGAAATTATCCTCGACGCGCAAGCCGCCGCCGCCCTCCCAATAGGCGGCTGGCTCGATAGCGAGGACCATGCCTGCCCGCATGATTCCCGACGCGGCTTGGTGGGCATAGGGCGGTTCGTGGCCGCGCGCGCCCACGCCGTGTGCGATCGGATGCGACGGCTGGCCGGGGTAGCCGCCGGCCGCGATGCGTGCACGAACCAGGCGGTCGAGCTCGGCGAGGCTTGCTCCTTCGCGCGCGAATCCCGCGGCTTCGTTCATGGTTGCGAGCAGCAGATCGAGCAATTCGGAATAGCGCGGCGTCAACTCCCCGGGGCACAGGTTCTTGGTCAGGTCGGTCCAATAGCCGTCAGCACACACCCACAACTCGACCAGCGTCGGCTCATGTGCCTGCACCGGGCGCGAGCCCGTAGCCGTGAAGGTGGCGATTCCGGGACCCGACCAGACCAGGGTGAAAGCCCGCGCCATCTCCACCACTCCCTTGTAGCCGACGCCCACAGCGTGGATGTGGCCCTCGATCATGGCGCCGACCTCGCTCTCTTTCATCCCGGGCCGGGTGCGATCGCGGGCGTATTCCATGCCCAGGGCAGCCAGTTCGTTCGCCATCCGCATGCGCTCGATTTCCGCCGGCGTCTTGATGGCGCGCGCCTCAGAGAGCAACGGCGTTCCATCTACCACCTCGCGGGCCACGCTTCTGAAGGCGTCGAAATACCCCTGGGTGTAGACGGTGGGCTCTCCCACCATGCGGTCGCACCCCTGGGAAAAGTTTGAAAGCTCAATCGCCACGCGGCCGGTTAGCCGGCGTTCGCGAAGAACGTCGAGGCACAAATCGAGCGAGCGTGCCACGGGCGGGCGGGGATCAGCGGGGTGGTAGCCGGAGAAGGTCCTGATATCACCGGTCCAGGCGTTGCGCCGCGCGTCTTGCAGTTGCGGATCGAGAGCAATCAGCGTGGGTTCCCCTTCAGCAGGGAAGACAACCGCAGCATATCCCTTCATGGGCCAGTAATTTGTAAGGTAAAGGACGTTGTCGGGTGCCCGCGCCACCAGGGCGGAGAGGTCCTGGTCCTGCATTAATCGGCGGACACGGTCGAGCTTTTGACGATCGACGGGATAGGGCATGGGGTCAGCCTCTCAGCCTCCGGGTTGTCTCCACGAGGCTTCCTTGCCTTTCACCAGGCGCCACAGCGCTGCGTGCAACGGCGCGCGTACACCGACGCGCTCGGCCTCGCGAACGATCGCACCGCTCAGGAAGTCGATCTCCGTCTCGAGATGCTTGTTGACATCATAGAGCATGGACGGCGGATGATCGGTCTCGGCGCCGAGGCAGTTCATTTGCCAGGGATCCTGGTGCAACGTGATGCCTAGGGCCGTCGCGACTTGTTTTCCCTCGTCGATCAGGGCATGAAGCAGATGGCCGAGCGACGATGGCTCGCTTTGGTCGCTGAATCTCCGGCAGTGCGCGAGTCCGGTCAGCGCCGCCACGGAATTGACCGAGGCGTTGAAAATCAGCTTGGACCACTGTGCTGGCCGGGCGTCTTCGAGAGCCTCGGCCTTGAGGCCGGCGGCGACTAGCAACTCTGCTGCCTGCCGCACCAGCGCGAATGGCGTGTTCGTGGGCTCGAACGGGCCGAGCCATGTCGCGGTGTCAAGCTCGTACTGCACGTGGGTGTCGCTGTGGCGCGTCCCGCTCATGAAAGTGGTGCCGCGAATCACGTACCCCCGGGTCAAGTCCGCGATGATCTCCTCGCCGCCGAGCCCGTTCTGGGCCGAAATCACGGCGCCGCCGCCGAAAAGATGCGCCGCCGGGGTCACGGCTTCCCGTGTCTGGATGGCCTTGGTGCAAACGATTCCCAGATCGAAAGGCGGCAACTCGCGGGCGTCGCATGCGGCTCGCAAGCGCGCGCTGAACTCATGGGTTCCAGACACCCGCAGGCCCGTTTCGTTGAGCGCCCGCGCGTGTTCGGGGCGGCGCACAAAGGCGTAGACCTCAGCGACCCGCGCCAGATGGGCGGCGTACAAACTGCCGATGGACCCGCAACCGATGATGCAGACCCGCATAGGGATTGGGGATCAGGTGTTCGACTCTAAAGTCTCGATCGCGGCCTGATCCACGGCTCCTGATGCCTCGCTCCTCGAGGCAAGGGCCCGAAAGATGCTGTCCGCCGTATTGTGGGAATCGTGGATCACCACGCCGCTGTCCCATAGCGCGTCCTGCAGCGCCGCGCAGACGGTATGAATCGGCGCCGCGCCGCCTTCACCCATGCCCTTGGCGCCATTGTAGGAGAAAGGCGACGGGCTCTCCATGTGCCCGTAGCGCACCCTCGGCATGTTGAGAGCCGTGATGGGAATGTAATCGCTGAAAGTGCTGGCCAGAAGATTGCCTGCTTCGTCGTACCGGCAATCCTCGTAGAGCGCGGCGCCAAGGCCGTGTGCGGTGGCGCCAAAAACCTGGCCGCGCACGATCGCCGGATTGATCACCCGTCCGCAGTCGTCCACGGCGGCGTAATCGAGAATCTTCGGGATGTACGTCTCCGGGTCGATTTCGATCACGGCGATGTGGAGCTGGGCAGCGTAAGTGAGTGTCAGGTTGCCGTACTTGCGCTGGATGTCGGGAACCTTGAATGGAGCGCGATAGACGTAGCGGCAATTCAATGTGACGTCGAGATCGGCGGGGAGGCCGGCGTTGTTGACGTTGACGAGGTTGGCGAGGGCCCAGTAGTTGATGGCCTTGCGGCTCTTCCTGTCCTTCACTTCGGGCCCTTGCGTCCCGAGGCCGAACTCGAGGTCGTTCTCCTTCGCTCCCAGCGCAAATGCGGCCAGTCGCGCGAGCTCCCGTTTCAGGTTCTCGGCTGCTCCGTGGACCGCCGAAAGCCCGGTTACCGCGAACTGGCTCGCGTAGGTGCCGGAGTGGCCGGTGTGCACGTTGCGGTCCGTGTCAAATCCCGGCCGCACCTTCACGATATCGGGATGGACATTCAACACGTCCGCCACGACCTGGGCCGCCGTGGTCTCGTGGCCCTGGCCTTGCGGCACCGAGCCGATGCTGACCACAATCTCTCCGTAAATGTCGAGCTTGACGTTCGCGCCCTCCGATTGGCCGGAATAAGGCGCCTGCGGGTTGATGATCTGCGACTGGCCGAAGTTATTGGTGCCCGAGTCGAGCGTGGTGCCGATGCCGATGCCGATCCGGCGCCCCTGCCGGCGAGCCTTGGCGATCTTGCCCTGCCACCCATCCCAGCCAATCAGCTTTTTGGCCAGCTTCTGCATCCCGGCGTAATCGCCCGAGTCGTAGACGCAGCCGTTGGGCGTGGTGTAGGGCATCTCTGACGACTTGATGTAGTTCCTGAGGCGCATCTCGTCGGCCGGGATGCCGAGCTTGCGCCCGCAGATGTCGATAACGCGCTCCAGAAACCACAAGTGCTGCATGCGCGAGTAGCCGCGGTTCGGGCCCACCGGACACTTATTCGTGACGGCCTGGCTGAACTGAACGCGCATGTTCCGGGTGCGGTAGGCGCCCGGCAAGACCTGCGCCCAGATGATGCAGCCGAGGGGCTCATAGCGCGGGTAAGCCCCGCAATCGTCGATGTGGCGCGACTCGATGGCGGTGATCACCCCTTTTTTGTCGAGCGCCACGCGTGTGTCCAGGAAGGTGCGCTCGTTGCCATGCGCGCTGGCGGTCATGTGCTCGGTACGGGTCTCCACCCACTTGACAGGACGTCCGCCGCAGGCGCGGGAAGCGAGCGCGCATACGGCCATGTATGGATAGTTCGTGATCTTGATGCCGAAGCTGCCGCCGATGTCGTGGCTTTGGAAGTGAATCTGGTCGATGCCCACGCCGAGCGCTGGCGACAGGAATTGGATGGCGAATGCCGGGAAGGAATTGTTGCACCAGAAGTAGATCTGGTTGTCGCTCGGGTCCCACTGGCCGATGACGACGTTGCACTCGAGCGGTGTGCTCGAGAAGCGGTGGAAGTGCAGCCGGTCGATCTCAACCACGTGCGCCGCGCTTCTGAAAGCGGCGTCCACATCGCCGTACTCAAACTCGCCCTGCCACACCAGATTCGTGCCGGCGGACGGATGCAAAATGGAACGGTCCCCGAGCGCTTCCTCGGCATCCATGACCGGTGGGAGACTGTCGTAGTCCACGCGCACCACTTCGGCCGCGTCTTCGGCGGCTTCGATCGACTCCGCCACCACCGCGGCAACAGGCTCGCCCTGAAAGTGGACTTTGTCCACGGCCATGGGGTAATCCAGGATCTTGCCGCCGGGCGCGGGTCCGATCTCGATGAAAGGTTGGACCACCTTCGCCACTTCGGCGCCCGTCAGCACCCGCAGGACGCCGGGCTGCGCCTTCGCCTGCTCCACGTCGATGCTCTCGATGCGGGCATGCGCATAAGGGGAGCGAACGAATTTCAAGTGCAGGGCGCCCTGCAGTTGGTAGTCGTCCACAAACTTGCCTTGGCCCCGCAGAAGTCGAGCCTCCTCCTTGCGCGCCACCGATTTGCCAACCCAGCGGTCGCTGGCAGACGCAGCCTCGTGGTGTGGATGTTTGAGCGCTGCCTTGGCCCCTGGCCTCTTCCTTGGCCGTCGTGTCTTCTCGGGAGTCATTGGCCTGCCTTCATTGCGGGTTCAGAGAGAGCAATCGGCTGTTCAGGCGTCGGGTCCGAGCCACCGGGCTCACGGACGCCCGGCGAGATGGTGGGCTCGCTGACGACCGGTGCCGAAGGGCTACTGACGACCGGCAACGGACTGACAGCCGGCAACGCGCTGACGGACGGGATTTGGCCGAGCGCAGCCTGCAACCCGTCAATGGCCTTTTGCGCATTCTTTTGGGCCAGCGGCTGCAGAAGGCCTCCGGCTATGGACGTGAGCACGCCGAAAACCTGAACCTCACCCCTCCAGGCCACTCGGGTTCCTTCTTCGTTCATTGCAAGATCAAAGCCGGCAGTGAAATCGACCGACCCCCCGGCCAAGCTGCCTTTCCCGCGATACAGCAGGCGGCGCGGGCGTTCGGCCTCGGCACGGTTGAGCCTTACGTTCGCAATCCCACGGATGTGCGAGATTCCCACTCTGACCTTCACTTCGAAATTCTTTTCGTCGGCAACCGTCAGCCCCTGAAAGTAGGGAAGCACAGATCCAAAACGGTTCGGGTCAATGAGGAAATCGTAGACCTCCTCGGGGCTTCGTTGCACCAGGAACTCGCCGCCAAAATGGAGCGCCATGCTTGGTTCCCTTTCAGGAAAGCCGCTTCAAGTGCGCCCGTTCGGCGCCGTCGCTCGTTTCGTGCTTCCGGACCCGGAGCGCCGCCCTTTACTGACGGCCTGCGCAGTGACGGAGGCGTCCAGGCGCTGGGCGGCGTCTTCAATCGCGTCAAAGATGTTCTGATACCCGGTGCAGCGGCAGCAATTGCCGGCGATGGCCTTGCGGATCTCCTTCTCGGTGGGGTGCGGATTCCGCGCCAGCAGATGACAGGCAGACATCAGGAAACCGGGCGTACAGTAGCCGCACTGCAGGGCGTAATGGTCCTTGAAAGCTTGTTGGATCGGACCAAGGTCCGACTCCCCGGCGAGACCCTCCACGGTCATCACTTCAGCCTGATCGGCGTGGACCGCCAGCACCGTGCATGATTTCACGCTGGCGCCGTTCAGCAAGACCGTGCAAGCGCCGCAGAAGCTGGTATCGCACCCGACATGAGTGCCGGTCAGGCTCAGGGTCTCGCGGAGAAAATCTACAAGAAGCAGCCGGGGCTCGATCTCCCGCTCGTAACGCTTACCATTCACGGTCACCTGGATCGCAACGCGATCTCTCGCTTCAGGCATACTCGTGGCCTGCCTCCACGTGTTCTCCGCGCGCCCGCCGGGCGGCGATCCCGACGGCCCGTCTGACCAGAGCGCCCGCCAGCATACGCTTGTACTCGGCCGATCCGCGCATGTCCGGTTGCGGATCGCCGGCAGCCCGGGCCGCCTCGGAAGCCGCCCGGATCGTTTTGGTGCTGAGCGCCTGCCCGCGCAGAGCATCCGCCGCCTCTTTGGCTTCCACGGGGATCAATCCGACGGCCCCCAGAAAAATCGCGGCCTCCCGGCACACCTCACCCGCGAGAGTGAGGCGCACGGCGACGCTTGCCGTGGCGTAAACCTGAGCGCAGCGCTTGACGGCGATGTAGGCGCCGCCGATGCGCTCATCCTTCTCGCGCGCGGGTGCTTTCACCACGATCTCGCGCACCAGTTCGCCCGGTCCGAGAGCGGTGGTGTAGGCGTCGAGGATAAACTCGCGGAGCGGCACGGTGCGTTCCCCCTCGGGGCCGAAGCAGCGGATTCCGGTCCTGTGCGTGAGGAGTACCGGCGCCCAGTCGCCGCTCGGGTCGGCTTCGGCCAACGATCCGCCGATGGTTCCGCGATTACGCACTTGAACGTCGCCGATTCCCGCCGCGCAGTCGTGCAGGATGGGAAAGTGCGCGACGGCCTCGGAGTCCGCGATCTCTGCGTGGCGCGTAAGCGCTCCGAACCGGATCTGGTCTTCTTCGCGCCGCACGTAGGAAAGCCCCGGCACGAAGTTCAGGTCCACGAGGTCCGTGGGGCGCGCGAGGCGCAGCTTCATCAGGGGCACCAGGCTCTGACCGCCGGCGAGCGGGCGGGCCTCTTCGCCGAGCTGTTGCAACATGCTGGCGGCCTCCTCGATCGAGCCCGCGCGATGGTAGCGAAAAGGTCCGGGACGCACGCGATGCCTTCCTTCCGGTATTGACGTTCAGTTTTCGCCTGGACCTTTCATGATCCAGACCGCGTCCAAACCGGGCGCCGCTCAGCTTATCAAAGAACGGGCGATCTGCAACAGCCCTCCCGAACGAAGTCGGCTTGACAGAACCATACTCACCGCGCACGATCATCGATAGGGCTCATTCCCATGGCACAGACTGTAAGCGCGACGCAGTTGAAGCCGCAGACCGCGCAGGCGTTTGAAGAATACGTCCGCGAAGCCGAGGCCGGGATGGAGGGTACCCTGGGCGGTAGAGGGCCGTTTCTTTGGTCACAGGCTGACAGGGCGCGGGCTCAGAAAGTGCGCAAGGGCGACATCGTGGCTGAGCGCTGGTCGGGTAAGGAGCCCGTCAAGGTGCCCGACGGTTTGGTCCACGATTGGATCGGGGCGGCATTCGCCGCGGCCGCGACGGTGACCGCCACCCTGGCCCTGCTGCAGGACTACGACCATCACAAGGACGTGTACAAGCCCGAAGTGGTCGAGTCCAGGCTGATCAGCCGGCGCGGCAACGACTTCAAAATCTATCTGCGGCTTCTCAAAAAGAAGATCATCACGGTCGTGCTCGACACCGACCACGACGCGCATTATGCCACCCTGGATGCTACCCGCTGGTCTTTGCGCTCCTATACCACGCGAATCGCTGAAGTCGAAGACGCGGGAAAGCCTGGGGAGAAAATCCTCGCGCCGGATGCAGGTTACGGATTCTTGTGGCGCCTGTATTCCTACTGGCGATTCGAGGAGCGTGACGGCGGGGTGTATATCGAGTGCCGCGCCATTTCGCTGTCCCGCGACATTCCGAAGGGCCTCGGCTGGATTATTGAACCAATCGTCGGCAAGCTCCCCAAGGAATCGTTGATCAATACGCTGAAGGCAACCCGACAGGGCCTTGCAGCGGCGGTTGCACCAGCCTGAATCCGTTGCTACCGGGCGAGGGTGAGTTCGAGCAACGTGACGCTTAGGGGCTGGAACGTGAACTCGAATGCCCGGCCGCGCACGGGCGCCGGCTGAGTGCCGAGCGACACCCGCTCCGGGTCGTCGCGGCTGTTCATCACCTCCGCCGTCCGGCCGTGCTCGTGATCTTCCAGAGTGAGCACGGTGCCACCCGAAACCGCGGCCGTGAAGCCGTCCAAATGGAAGTGGACATCGATCGCCTGGGGCGCCGGATTGACCGAGTAGATCAGCAGGCGCGCGCCGTCCGCGCTCAGGTTGGCAGTGAGGTCGGGCTGCTCAAGAGGCCAGGCCCGCGACGACCGCTCGATCACCAGCGGATAGCTTCCCGCCGCTCGCGCGTATAGTTTCTGCGCGTAATAGGCCGGCGACTCATAAATCCAGCCGGGACCCGTCAGCACGAACCCGGAGCCAAAGCTGTCGGCGAAGTTCGAGCGATTCGCAATCTCCACGAGGTCAGCGTAGCGCTGGAGCAGGTTCAGGTAGCGCGCGACGCTCAGCGCATTCTCGAGCGTCTGCAGCATGCCTCGCCGCAGGCCGAAGTCGCCGGCGGTGGTGTTCCACTCGGTCACCGCCACGCGAATGTCTTTGCCGCCGCCTTCGCGCGCGATCCAATCCTGCAGGTTCTTGAGGCTTCGGTCCTCGTGCGCGAGGTCGTCGATTTCATAGTGGTGCGGGGCCAGGTAATCGAACGCGGTTCCGGCCGCTTCGAGCAGGCTCGGGGTCGGGAACGACGAGAGCAGCTTGATGGACGGGTCGGCCTTTTTCATGGCCTCGGCGAACGACCGCGCCGTGGTGTTGTACGCCGGCACGTCCACCTCGTTCCCGATCTGCCAGTACTTCACACCGTACGGCTCGCGATGGCCATTGCCGGCTCGTCGCGCGCCCCATCGGGTTTCTGGGCCGCCGTTGCAATACTCGACCTCGGCCGCGGCGTCTTCGGGCTTCTTGCCGGTCCAACGCACGCAGATCAGGGGTTCGGCGCCCACGCGCTTGCAAAGTTGGACAAACTCGTCGATGCCCACGAAGTTCTCTTCCAGGCCTCCCCACACGGTCGTGAACGGCTGACGCTGGTCCCACGGTCCGAGGCCGCCCTCCCAGTCGTAGTTCTCAATGGTGCTGCCGCCGAAGCGAATCACCCCCGGATGCATCGCTTCGAGCGCCGCAACCACGTCCGGTCGCCAGATGCCGAGGACGGCGTCTGACCCGATCAGGTAAACACGGTCAAGCCACAAGGTGCCGGGACCCTCAAAATCGATGGTCAGGGTCGCATTGTCCAGTGTGCGGTTCGCTTTCAGATCTGCGGCTCCGGCTGTCCACTCGACACCGGCCAGGCCGAGAGAAACCGGTCCCGCGATTGTGCCGCCCGCGCCGTGCAGCGTGGCGCGCACTTGAACCCCGCGGTCGCTCCGCATGTGAAGGCGCAGCTTGTACGTGACTCCTTGCTTCAAATAGAACCCGTCCTGCGAAATGCCCGCGCGCGCTCTCTCCACCGGGATTTCAATTTTCTGGGAACGGACGCCGTGGTAAGGATTCGCTGTGTCGAATGAGTATTTCGACACCTCGACGGCGCCGTCCGGATACCAGGGCCGGTGGGGCTCGTCAATCTCGGCCTTGTATGCCACGCGGCAGGGTGGAACCTCCTCGAAGCTCGTGGAAACCACCTGCTGCGCGATGATGGACGGAATCAGGTTACAGAGGATCTCGATAAACTGTCCTTGCTGCATGGCGCTGATGGGCCGCTTCGTCAGGCGTTGCGAGGAAATGTTGACCTCTTGGTGGCTCGGAGCGGGTCGCGGTCGTTCGGTGGCTGGACCGAGCGCCAGCAGCGCGAGCAGGAACGTGGGCATGGAGGTTTCCCCGGGCACCGGCGGACCGTCGCCCGTGACCCCACGGCATCATAAACCAAGTCGGTCTTCGCAGCGCAATAAGGTTTGTAGTCGCTGCGCAGAAACGAGGTCTGCAAGGCGCCGCACATTGACAAATCTGTAACAAAACGGGTGTAGACTCCAACCTCGGACGTGAGTCCTAACTGCTAAACCGAGGTGCGACGATGATTAGATACCGGCAATTCGCGATCTGGGCGCTGGCGGTACTGACTCTTGCGCCGCTGGCAGCGGCCCAGACCTATCACATCACCGACCTGGGAACGTTTCCCGGTGGGACCGTGAGCCAGGGCGATGCGATCAACCTGCGCGGTGAGGTCGCCGGCTACGCCCGTTTTGCCAATTACAACGCGCACGGGTTTGAGTGGAAACAAGGTGGCAAGTTGCAAAATCTCTCGCCGATAGCTCCGGGGAGTGATTTCGCAGTGGCAGAGGCCATCAACGCCGTTGGGCAAGTGGCTGGCTATTCCACCTACAACCCGGAGGATGCCGGCGAACACGCCGTCCTCTGGGTTCGAGGAAGTCTGGCGGATCTGGGCACTCTGCCCGGCGGCACCTTGTCCCAGGCCATGGGAATTAACGATGCTGGCGAGGTGACGGGTTTCTCGGACGGCGGCGAGAGCGAACCGCACGCTTTTTTATGGAACAAGACGCAGGGGATGCAGGATCTCGGCACCCTCCCCGGCGGCTACTACAGTCAGGGGCTGGGCATCAACAACAAAGGCCAGGTCGTCGGCTACTCCAATGACGCGAAGGGCAACTGGCACGGCTTCGTGTGGAGCAAGTCCGCAGGCATCGTGGCCTTGGCGGCGCCGCCCAATACAGGTGTCAATCAGTCCGCCAACGCCATCAACGACCTTGGGCAGATCGCCGGTGGCTCAGCCTTCCCGACCGGCAATTTCGCGGCTCTCTGGACCCCCGACAACACCATCGAGAGCCTCGGGGCGCTGCCCGGCCAGGGCTGGAGCAGCGCCTTCGCCATCAACAATCTCGGACAAGTGGTGGGCTGGTCGGGGTACCTCGCTTTCTTCTGGAGCTCTACGACCGGCATGCTCGACCTGAATACTCTGATCCCTCCCAACTCCGGCTGGATTCTCACGGCGGCCTTCGGGATTAATGGACGGGGCCAGATCACCGGCGAGGGCGATATCAACGGCCAGACTCATGCGTTCGTGTTGACTCCAGACTAGCGCGCGGGCGTCGTCACAGGGAGATCGGCTGAGCCGGGTGCTGGTCGTGGGTCAGTTTGAGGTAGCGGAGGCTCCGCGCCGCCACAAGAATGGCGGGATAACCCGCCGCTACCCGAAGCTGATCCACTACGGCGCTTGCCTCACGCCTCGCGCATCTTCTACACTCGCGGTTGCGAAAACCGTCCCCAAGCGAACTCACTCCCCCGCTTGCGCAGGCGGGGGAGAGTGTTTTCCCCATCATTCTAGCGGCCGATTCAGGGTCGGACCTAGGCTTCCCGAAGGCCCTGGCGCAGTTCGGCCGGAAGACCGCGCTCGAGATCGCGTTCGAAAACTGCGCTCGAATTGAGCAGCCGGTCCTGGTCGCCAGTCCCCGCCTCGGCCGGGCGCTCAGGAACGGCGATCAGGCTGCGTCCGCGGCCGTGCCGGGCGTCCGCGTCGTGATTCATCGTCGCGGGAGGCGCGGGCAACTCGGGTCGCTGCTGGCGGGTCTCGCGATGGTGCCCGACGACGGCGCGTTTATGCTCTATGCGGTAGACTATCCGCTCCTGACGGCCGCCGTGGTGCGCCGATTGCTTGAGGGCTTCAGGGCCAGGCTCCCGTGCCACTCGATCGCGGTGCCGCGGTTCCGCGGATGCGCCGGACATCCTGTGATCTTCGCGCCCGAGCTTCGCGGGGAGCTGGAACGGGCGGCGAGCGCGCGGGCCGTAATCTACCGGGACGCGCGGCGCGTGAAGTTCGTGACGGTGCGACAGTCCTCGATTGGGGAGGATTTTGACACCGCCGCGGCCTATCGGCGGGTGCTTGGAAAGTACCTGAGACGGTTCGGCCCGCGCTAGAGGCGCAACACGATGGATGCGAATGAATCGGAGCGTGACCCGGCGCTGGAGATCGAGCGCGGGCTCTCGCGGCAACTGACTTCGCGGCAGCTGAGCATGATCGCCATTGGCGGCGCCATCGGCACCGGGCTTTTCCTCGGCAGTTCGCTGGCGGTGCGCCTGGCGGGCCCTTCGGTGATTCTCACCTATGGGCTGGGCGCGCTGGTGGCGCTGCTCCTGATGAGCGCTCTGTCTGAGATGGCGGTCGCTCAGCCCACCGCCGGATCGTTCGGGGTGTACGCGGATCTCTACGTCTCGCGCTGGGCGGGGTTCGTGGTGCGCTACACCTACTGGGCGGCGTGGTGCATAGCCATCGGCGGTGAAGCTACCGCCAGCGGCATCTACTGCCGTTGGTGGTTTCCCTCGAGCCCCGCCTGGTTCTGGGTGGTGCTGTTCTCCGGCGTGTTGCTGTACGTCAATCTGCGAAACGTGGGGAGTTTTGGGGAGTTCGAATACTGGTTCTCGATGATCAAAGTGGTGGCGATCGTCGCCTTCATCATTTTCGGGGTTGCGGTGATCGCGGGTGGCGCCCATTCGAGCTCCGTCGCCGGATTTCGGAATTACACGTCCCATGGAGGCTTCTTCCCGAATGGCGTCCTGAGCGCGTGGATGGCGCTGGTATTCGTGATTTACGGCTACATCGGCAGCGAGGTGATCGCTGTTGCCGCCGGCGAGGCAAAGGATCCCGCCAAGGCCATTCCGAAGGCGATGCGCTCCATGGTGGCGCGCCTGATCTTCTTCTATCTCGGGTCCATGGCGGTGCTGCTGGCGATCGTGCCCTGGAACCAGATCCAGCCCGGCAGCGATGTGACGGCCAGTCCGTTCGTCAGGGTCTTCGAACTCGTGAAGGTGCCCGGCGCCGCTCACGTTGTAAACTTCGTGGTGCTTACCGCGGCGCTGTCAAGTTTGAACTGCAACCTGTACCTGGTGGCGCGCGTGATGTTTTCGCTGGCGCGCGCCGGATACGCGCCTGCTGCCTTCGGCCGCGTGTCGTCGCGGGGCACGCCGGTGCCGGCGCTGTTGATTTCGGCCGCAGGCATGCTCGTCGCCACTGCAGTAGCGGCGTTCTACCCGGGGAGCGCTTATGTGATTCTCCTCGGCGTGGCGCTGTTCGGCGGACTCTTCGTCTGGGGGATGATCTTCGTCACCCATCTGTTCTTCCGGCCGAAGTGGATCGCGGCCGGACACCCCCGCCTTCCCGTCTCAATGCCGGGATATCCCTATACATCGATCCTGGGCGCGCTGTTGCTGCTTGGAATCATGCTGAGCACGTGGTGGGTGCCCGGCATGAAAGACACTCTGCTCGGCGGAGTGCCCTGGATGATCTTCATCAGCCTGGTGTATTTTTTGTGGTTCCGCCGCCGGAGCGTGGCGCCGGGGGAAGCAGCTCGAGAACCGGTTGGTCTCGGAAGAGCGGAAGGGCGGCCATGAGAATCTGCGTGATCGGATGCGGCGCGGTCGGAGGCATCTTCGCCGCCCACCTCGGCCGGCTGCCGGACGTCGAGGTCCACGCCTACGACGTGGCCGCCGATCACGTCCGTGCCATCAACGAAACCGGCCTGCGGCTTTCGGGCGCCGAGGATTTTACGGTGAAGATTCACGCCACCACCGATCCGCGGCAGGTTCCGCGCTGCGACTATGGCGTGGTGGCCACCAAGAGCATCCACACCGAGACAGCCATCGCGGCCGCGGCGCACCTGTTCGATGAGGCGAGCGCGGTGTGCTCGGTGCAGAACGGCGCCGGGAATGAAGAGATCCTCGCGCGCTACGTCCGCCAGGTGATCCGTGGGACGACGTTCCCGGCCGGGCACTTGATCGAGCCCGGGCACGTCGGCTACGACATTCAGGGCGACACCTGGATCGGGCCCTTTGAGCCCTGCGGGACGCCCATGGACATGGTGCGGGAACTGGCCGCCACGCTGACCCGCAGCGGCATGAACACCATCGCGCTCGAAGACGCGCGGGGCGCGCAGTGGACCAAGCTCATTTTCAACGCGGCCACCAATCCTGTGGGCGCCCTGACGGGCCTCGATCACGGCGCCGCCACGCGCTTTGCGCCGACCGGCGAACTGTTCGGCGCTTTGATCGACGAGGGCTGTGCCGTGGCGCGCGCTCTCGGGATCACGCTGGATCAGGATCCCCGGAGCCTCGTGGAGAAGGGCGCCCGCGCGCCCGGCAGGCACAAGGCCAGCATGCTGCAGGACGCGCTCGCCCGACGCCCGACGGAGGTCGACTTCATGAACGGCGCCATTGTTCAGTGGGGTGAGAGAGCGGGTGTGCCGACTCCGCTCAATCGCGCGTTATGGGAGCTGATCAAAGGACTAGAAGAGTCGTGGCGGAAGTAGTTTGTCAGTATGTCAGTTCGTCAGTCAGAAGCAACGCGGATCAGACTCGACGAGCTGAACGTACTGACAAGCTGGCTTACTGACAAACTGACATACTGAAACACTGACAAACTGAACCCGAGGAGACCGTGCCCCCTTTCCGTATCGGCGTACTTCAGCTCAGCATGGAACCTGTGGAGGAGACTCTCGCCGTGGCCCGGGCTTGCGACGAGGCTGGCTTTGACACGTTCTGGCTGGCGGAAGCTTATCCCTGGTGGCGCAAGCACGCCATGGAAGCGCGATCTTCCACCGCCATCACGGCCCTGATTGCCCATGAGACCCGCCGCATCGGGGTGGGCTGGGGAATCATCTCTCCGTACACGCGGCACCCGGTCCAGATCGCGATGGAGGCGCGAGTGATGCAGGACGTCGCGGGTCCGGGGCGCTTTCTGCTGGGGCTCGGAGCCTCCAAGATCTTCATGAAGGAGATCGGGGAGGGCGAAACGGGCCGGGGCGCCGGTCCGGCCACGGCCATGCGCGAATGCATCGACATCGTTCGCGCCATGCTCGGCGGCGAAGAGGTGCGCTACGAGGGCAAGGTGTACTCGGCGTACGCCCCGCCCTTGAAGGCGGACGCCGTGGCGGCCCGGCACCCGGTTCCGGTCTACATTGGCGCCACCGGCCCGGTTCTGCAGCGCCTGTCGGGCTCGCACGCCGACGGTTTGCTCACCGCCAGCATCACCACGCCGGACTTTGTCCGATACTCGCGCGCGGCCATGGAGGAAGGCGCGCGCGCGGCGGGGAAGGATCCGGCCGGCCTCGATCTAGGGTCGGTCATCGTGGGCAGCATCAGCAAGGATCGCGCGCGGGCGCGCGACAACGCGCGCGAAATGGCGGCCATGTATCTGGCCAACAAGGTCCAGAACATCCGGGGCTCGGCTGACGTTCTGCTCGAAAAGGCGGGACTCGGCTTTGACGAAATCAAGCCCATCGCGGACGCCATGGAGTCCGGGGGCCGCAAGGCCGCGGCGCGCGCCGTGAGCGATGAAGTGTTGCGCAAGGCCGTCCCGATCGCCGGCACGCCCGAGGACTGTATTGAGGCGGTTGCGCGTTACCGCGACGCGGGATGCTCGCACATCCTGCTCGAGCTTTGGGGAGACGATCGTGCCGCGCAGGTCCGATTATTCGGGGAAGCAGTGCTGCCGCATTTCAGGTGAGCTTCAGGTACTCCAACGCCTGGACAGTTGCGGGGCAAAGACTATTTGAGACCCGATCCACTTCCACCCCTCCAGCCTGCTTCAAAACTTCGATTGTGTCCGGAGGCGATCGGGGTTATCGTATCGACTCGTCTAAATCTGAGAACTCAAATCCTAAACAAGGGAGAATGCCGATGTTTACACAGCGCTTCCGCAACGCAGCCTTGGCGGTTTGCTTCTTCGCCGTCGCCGCGCTGGCGGCGGAGAACCCGTTTATCGGAACCTGGAAAATGAACGCGGACAAGTCCAAAATGTCAGGAGCTGATGCCCTGCAGAATGTCACCGTCCAATATGAAATGGACGGCGAAAGTCTAAAGGCCTCGGTTCAGGGTACCACCACCCAGGGCCAGGCTGAGAATTTCACCTACGAAGCAACACTGGACGGCAAGCCGGGCACGGCAACAGGCTCATCGACTTTTGACACGATCACGCTCCAGAAGGTCGGGCCAAACGTGATCAAGGCCACCGCCAAGAAAGGCGACAAGGCGATCTATATGGATCGGCGCGTGGTGTCGAAGGACGGCAAGACCCTGACCATTTCACGAACCGGCACTGACAGCCAGGGGAAGAAATATCAGAGCACGATCGTCTTCGACAGGCAATAAGGCCGGCGCGGGTGGCGAATACATCAGCTTTTCATCCATTCGCCACCGCTGCGCTGTTCAAGCGGCGACGATCAGGCGCGGCTCAAGACGGCTCCGTCAGCGGACGAGTTGCCCCTGCTCCCAGGAAATCACGGGATTCCGCAGCACCCCGATGCGTTCGATCTCGCACTCCATCACATCACCCGGCTTTAGAAACCACGCCTTGGGGTCGCTGCTGAAAGCGGCCACCCCGGAGACCGTGCCGGTGGAAAGCACGTCGCCGGCGCTGTATCCCATCGGCGAATAGTGCGCCAGAATCTCCGGCACGCTCACGGACATCTTGCTCGAATGCGACCGCTGGCGGGGCTCGCCGTTCACGCGCAATTCCATGGCGAGGTTGTGCGGGTCCGGCAGCTCGTCGGCCGTCACGATCCAGGGTCCGAGCGGACAGAAGGTGTCGATGCCCTTGCAGAAGCTGAAGACGCCCGACTTCATTTCCTGCCGTTGAATGTCGCGCGCCGTGATGTCGTTGAAGATCAGGAAGCCGCCGATGTATCGGGCGGCCTCGCGCACGTCGAAGTGCTTGCCCGCCTTCTTCAAGACCACGGCGAGTTCAAGCTCGTAGTCGAGCTCACTGGTGAGGTGCTGCGGATAGATCACCGGCTCGCCGTGGCCGATGATGGCGTCGACGTTCTGGAAGAACACGATCCAGGGCAATACCGGATGCGAGAATCCAGAGCGGCTGGCTTCTTCGTGATGCTCGCGAAAGTTTCCGGCGGTGTGGAAGAACTTCGTCGGCTTGATGGGCGCCTTGAGCTTGACTTGATCGATCGGGTAGCGGAGCGGCTCGCCGGACGGTCCCCGTGCCTCAGGCCCTTGCCCGACAGCGTGCTCGAGGGCCGCGGCCGCCGCTTCAAGGCTGCGGTCGCCGCCCTCGAAAAGCAAGCGCATGTCAGCGGGAACGCGGGCCTCGGCCAGGCGGTAAAAAGCGGGCTCGCCCTGGGCGTCGCGCAGCCAAAGCGCGCAGGCCGTGGTCAGGTCCACGATGTTGCCGCCGGCGCCGGCCAACGCGCCGATGCGGCGTAATCCGGGCTGAGGCTCGAAAGTGACAAGTCGCATCGATGCACCAAGCTGCCGGCTCGGGAATCGCGCCCTGGACGGGAGAACTTCCGCCCGTCGCTTAGGCGCAGCCACATTCGGGGGAGTAGGGCCGACCCTTGGGTCGGCCTCTTGCGCTGCCGCAACTACTGGAGCTCCAGTCCGTACACCCCCAGATACAATCGCGCTTTGCCGCCGCTCACGACCACCTGCAAGGGCTTGGGCGCCTTGAGCGCGGCGTCCTTGGCGGCGGTGCACTCTCCCACCTTGCCTCCGGCCTGGTCGTAGAAAAACACCTGGGCATCCCCGCTGCCCGCGGGATGGGGCAGCCTGGTCCCGAATCCATAGCTGCCGACGCCGAGCGCCACTCCGCAGACGTTGAGGGAGCCTTCGCTGATGATCATGCCGGCATACTTCTCCTGTACCTGCGAGCTGTAGCCGCTGGTGTCGAGCAGGGCAAATTCCACCCGGGCGTTCGAACCCGTCTTGACGAGGGCCGCGTTGCGCTTTTCGGTGGGAATGGAGTTGCCTTCCAGGTAGAAATCCTTGACGAAAGCCGAATCGAACGCCTTGCCGCTGAGGACCTCAAATCCGCCCTGGGCCTGCAACACGGCGGCGGCACCCGCCATGATCAAAGCCATCGATAGCATGGACGTGGTAACCCGAACGCTGCGCATGCTTTCTCCTCCGTTTTATGGCATCCTCAAACACCGATGCCGGACGCGCTTGACGACCGAGCCTATCATAAACGCCGGGCGGGAACCAGCGCCGCCGTCGGACGGTAATCGTGCATTTTGGCGGACTACCCGTCTGGCTTGGGAGAAGCCGGCGGCATCAGAGGAGTATCTAATCGACGATGTCAGGAGAGCGGGTTATGACCGATGAGCAACAAGCGATTGTCGCAGTCCTCGAGCGCGGCGAGGCAAGCCCCGAAGAGCAGAAAGAAGGGGCGCGGATCATCCGGGATCTCGACAACGAACTGCGCGAGATCTCTGAGCTTAATCAAGGCGGTTGAGCGCGCTTCGCACGAACAACGCGGCCGTCGCGCGTCCGATCGAATAGCCTAGGTCATGACACCTACTACGCTTGACAACGCGGCTGGTCTGTGTTATGCATTCGGCGAGTGGAGGCGCGGTGAAGGAGACAAAGCGGCGCGTCAGCGCCCCCTTGGGCCCCGTTCGGAGCCCGGCCTGCAACTACCCCGGGCGCGAGCGTGCGGCGCGGATTTCGGAGGGCGAAGGGGCGGCGTCGGGTATCCTTCAGCGGGGTTGCAAGGGCCAGAGGGAACGCGAAATTTTAAAACGTTACGAACGAAGCCGTTAGGTTATTGATAGCAAAGCGCTTCTATTTTCCATATTCTCTGAAAGCCGTTAGGTTGTTGAAAACAAGCTCTTTATCTGTGTAAAGCCGTTAGGTTGATGATAGCTAAGCTACTTAGCTTCAAAAAACAGGCTGAATTTTGGGCTTGATTGCGCGATTTGGCCTCCAATTGAGGCAGATTTGGGCCTCGAAAGCCCGACGGCCGGCTTCACCCTCGCCTGCTGCGGCCGTGAACGAGACGGCGTTTTCCCGACATCCGCCAGGCGCGGCAGGAGGCTATCTGGAGAGCCTGTCATCAAAGAACCGGGCCATGATGCCGAGGGCTTCCTTGGTCTCGGGCAGGCGGTAGTCATACCAGAAGGCGTGCGGCAGGGCCTCGAAGACCACGAGTTCGGCGTCCACGCCGGAGCGCAGAAAAGCGCGATCGAGTATCGTGGTTCCGCTCAGCAGCAGGTCGCGCGTGCTGGTCACGAAGAGCGTGGGAGGCAGCCCGTGCAGGTCCGCGTAGAGCGGCGAGAGCACGGGATCCTTGGGATCGGTCGTGCCGGCGTAGTGAACGGGCTCGTGGTTTTTCGAGGGCGGCTCGATCTCGCCGCTGAATCCGAAAATCGTATAGAGCGATTCAGAATCGCCGGCCTGGCTCATGTCGCCTGATCCCGAGAAGATGCCCAGCGCGCCGGGCAGCGGGAGGCCCTCGCGCTTCAACTCCACGGCCGTTTCAGCGGTGAGGATGGCGCCGGCGGACGTTCCAAACAATCCGATGCGCCTGGGTTTGTACTTCTTCAGCATCTCCCTGTAGACGGCGACTGTGTCCTCGACCGCCGCGGGGAACGGGTGCTCCGGCGCCAGCCGGTAGTAGACCGAGACCACCGTAGTGCGGGTGAGATTCGCGATCGGGATGCCTTCGACCAGCGAACCCGAATCCGTCACGAAACCGCCGCCGTGCACGTTGATCAGCACGCGGTCCGGCTTGGGCTCGGGATTGTCCACGGGCGTGATCACGTCGCAGCGTACGCCGCCGATCGTCTGCTCCTCGACGTTTACCGGGAACAGATGACGGGCCTCGGCGGCGCGCAGGGTGCGGAACGTGTCGGTGGCCTTGCGCCGCCCGGCCAGAGTGGGCTCGGCCGCCGCCGGCGAGCCGGAACGAAACGTGCGCGAGATGAACTTTTGCGCTTCGGGGCTGATCGTGCCCGGAACGGGGACCACGCGGGTGACGTGCGCGGTGCCGTCGGGATCGACGGTGGTCGAGTCAGTCTGGGGAACGGGCGGAGTTGCCGCCTGCTGCGGGAGGGCGGCGGGCGCCCCCGAAAGGGCCGCTGCCATCGCCAGAATCGGCGCAAGTCCGCGGTTGCTCGATCTCACGAATGCCTCCTGCTCACGAATGCCTCCTGATGGATTCGTCTGCTGTAATGCCATGCTGTTGCGTCTCGCAGTTTATCATCGGCCGGGCGCTGTTTCACGCGCGCCGGGAATTCCTCAGTCTGCACAGGGGCGGGTTTTATCCCGCCACGAAGATAGGGTCCTGCCGCCGGAAAATGGCGGGATGAACCCGCCTCTGCGTCAAACTTGCCCATACGCGAATCCCTGGAGTGTAACGGGCGAAAATCAGCTATGATAGTCCGGGGACCGCAACTTCTTAATTCGTGAGGTGAATGGCGATGAAAGAGAGAATGCTTACGCTCGTAGCTGTGCTCGCGCTCGTGCTTTTCGGCGCCATTTCAGGGATGGCACAAGACCAGCCCGCGGCGCCGGATCAATCAACGCCCGCTGCTGCTGACAGTACGGCCAAGCCCAAGCACCACAGCATGGCGATGGCCGCAAGTGAGACCGTTTCAGGCACGCTGAGCACGGTCGATGCGGACAAGAAGCTGGTGGTGGTGTCGAGCTCGAGTGGTGTTCCCTACGATTTCACGGTCAGCGGCGGCACCAAGATCACGGTAGGCGGCACTAAAGCCAAGCTCGCCGACCTTTCGGGCGCCACCAGCAAACAAGCGACCGTTACCTTCGTGGCCGAGAAGAAGAAGGGGAACATGGCGAGGAGCATCGAGGTCACTCAATAGGCCAGAGCCTTTTGGGGGTCTTCGTCTAGTGGTGGATTAGCCCGCGAGGCTGCCGTCCGGGGCGGGTGAGGCGTTCGCGCAGGCGGGCGCGGATGGCGGCCGCGCGGGGAGTTTCTCGGGGGCAGCGCGGCGGTGTGTGACGTCGCGGTGCTGGCATTCAGAGCAGGGAGGCGCGGGATGAAGCGACTTGCCGGCATGGCCGCACTTGGAATGCTGGCCTGCGGTCTGGCGTTGGCGGCACCGCCCCAGGACACGCAGACCGTGTTCAAGGGCAGCATCAGCGATAGCATGTGCGGCCTGAAGCACACCATGGGTGGCGACGCCAAAGCCTGCACGGTGACCTGCATCAAGGCCGGGGCAACGTATGTTCTGGCGGATCCGGCGCAGAATCGGGTCTACAAGCTGAGCAATCAGGCGCTCGCAAGCCGGTTTCCGGGCCAGAGCGTGCTGGTGCGAGGACGCGTTCGGGGCGACACGATCGTCGTGTACAGAATGGAACTCGCGAAGTAAGTGGTTCGCGGGTGAATCGGATTGGAGAGTTCTCATTGGAAAACAAGCAAGCAAACGCGCCCTGGAGCGTACGCCGGGTGGGGCCGGTGACATTTGCCATCTCAAAGCCGAAGCGCGGCGCCCGCAAGACGCGGCAATCGCGACTGAAGAATAAGCGGCGCGCGCGCTAGCAAGCGAAGCGTCGCCGTGCCTCACAAGGCCCGGCCCGAAAAGGTTTTTCCCAAGCTCAAGCCCCCGCCCGGCCGGGCGCCGGGCCTCCGTCCCGCTCGCTCAAGCAACCGGCCAGGATGTATTTGAGTCTATGTAGGAGGGTGGTCCGGCGGCGCTGAATCCGGCGGGATCACCATCAGGGGTTGCTTTCGGGGAATTTTCGCCGCATTGAACGAGGAGCCAGGTGGCCAAAGCTTTCTTTTCACATCTCAAAATCGTCCTGCTGGGGATTATGGTGTGCGCGCTCACTGTGGGAGCGGCGCGGGCTGCGGACAAGCCTTTGAGCCAGGACGATGTCACCCTGCTTCTGATCGGTGGCGCCAGCAGCCAGAAGGTGGTCGACCTGGTCAAGCAGCGCGGCATCGGGTTCCAGATGACCGCTGAACTGGCGACGGAGTTCCGTCGCGACGGCGCGGACGACTCTGTGATCCAGGTCCTCGAGAACGTGGGGAAGGGAACGCCGCAAACGGAGGCCGCCCCGGCCAGCCAGACGCCCGGTCAGACGCCCGCTCAGACGCCCGCTCAGACGCCCGCTCAGACGAACGGCCAGACCAGCGGCCAGCCGGGCGCGCAGCGGGGAAATACGGGCAGCGGCGCGGCCCCCTCTGGATCCTCGCCGGCAAACGCTGCGCCGGCATCCGGCCAACCTACGCTTTTGCGTCCGGGCCGGACGTCTAACTCGTCGGGCGCCCAATCCGGCGCCTCGTCCGGCAGTTCGCCTTCCACGGCTTCCTCGACGGCGCCGCCTGCGACTGCCAAGGCCGCGCCACCGGTTGTCCCTCAGTCGCCGGACAGCAGCATGACGAACGCGGCCGCGGGTGCTGCGCCCACCCTGGCTCCGCCCTCGTCCCCGTCATCCCCCTCGGGGCCTGTGCTGGCCCATCACACGGCAGACTCACCCCCGACCGCCGCGAGCTCCTCCTCCGCTCCCGCCCATCGTGCGCCGGTGGTCGATTTGAGCGACCCGGGCCCGGACCGCGTGCAGCAGATTATCCAGGCTTTCGCGCAGAAGGAGACCCTGTTCAAGGTGGCGCGCGACAACTACACCTTCCACCAGATCAACAAGGTGCAGGAGCTCGGTCCCGACAACCAGGTGATGGGGCAGTTCCAGCAGGACTGGGACATTCTTTACGATGACAACGGCGGGCGCATCGAACGCGTCACTTACGCGCCCCTGGACACGCTCAAGCAGATCATTCTTACCGAGCAGGACTACGATGCCTTCCGCCAGATCAATCCGTTCGTCTTTACGACCGAAGAACTGCCGGAGTATGACGTGCAGTATCGCGGTCATGTGAAACTGGACGAGATTGCGGCCTACGTTTTCTCCGTGCGGCCGAAAGTGATCCAGAAGGGCAAGCAGTACTTTCAGGGCATGGTGTGGGTGGACGATCGCGACCTGCAGATCGTGAAGTCGGAGGGCAAACAGGTTCCGGAGTTCAAGACCAAGAACAATGAGAACCTCTTTCCGCACTTCACCACGTGGCGCGAGCAGATCGACGGCAAATTCTGGTTTCCCACCTTCACGCTCGCCGACGACACGCTATACTTCACGAGCGCCCCGGTCCACATCAAGGAAGTCATCCGCTACACCGACTACAAGCAGTTCAAGACCTCGGTCAAGACGCGCGTGATCGGACTCGCGACCAATCCCAACCAGCAGCAGCCCCAGAACCAGAAGAATCCGCCGCCGAAGCCGTGACGCCCGGCCGGGGCAGGGCCCCTGGAGCGACTTGCGGTACGTAGAGCCTACTTAAGTAGCCTCTGCTCGACGGCGCTCGTCCAGGCGCGGTCCTCGATGGCGGGGAGATTGGTGCGCACGTTCTCGAGGGCGCCCGCGCGGCCGGCATCGGCCATGGCCAGGGCGACGCCCAGGTCCGAGGCGGCCTGCGGCATGGTGATGGGCCGCAGGGCCTCGAGAATGCCGCGCACCTCGGCGATCAGGCCGGCGGTTTCGAGCGGCGCCAGGGTGGCCGACTTGTTGGCCTCTTCGAGGGCCGCGCGCCGCGCGGCCTGCTCCGGCTCGCTCGACCTGGGAAGGCGCAGGGCCCGGATCACGCCGTTGTAGCTTTCGGCGTCGCGGTCGATCGCCTCCATCAGGCGCGCCCGCAGAGGTTCGAGGCGTTCGAGCGCGCTCGTGAGTGCGTCCGAGTGCCCGGCGAAGGACTTCTTCTTGAGCGTCAGCCGCGAGACCATGATGCCGAGCGCGGCGGCCAGCGCGCCGGCGAGAGCGGAGACGCTTCCGCCGCCCGGGGCAGGCGTATCCGCGGCGACCGCGGTCACGAACCCTTCGGCGAGGCTCGCGAGCGTGGGCGCTGGCGCAGCCGGAGACCGATCGTCCGCCTTTGGCTGCGCGCTCAAGACGCTCTCCAGGCGGTTCTCCAGAATCAAGCCGGGCTCGAAATTCTCCACCTTCAGGTAGTGCACGGCCGCATCTTCCAGGGCGGCGCGCGGAACGAGGCCCACGATCTCGCTTGCTTCGATCCTCACGCCGGCGGCCCCGGCCTCGCGCGTGACGGCGTCAAACACGACGCCGATGGAAGTCGTCTCGAAGTCAGTGAGGTTCATGGAGACTTGCGCCAAAGAGCGCGCTTTCAAGTCCACGCCCATCGCCTTCACACAGGGAAATCCGCCGCTTGAGGCGCGAATCTTCCGGGCAATCGTCTTGGCGACGGAAGCGTCCGCGGTGGCCAGGTTGATGTTGTAAGCGATGAGGAATTTGCGCGCGCCCACCACCGTGGCGCCGGCCGTCGGATGCAGGGCGGCGGGCTCCGGACCGAAGTCCGGACGGCGTTCCGGATTGCTCCGGACCTCTTCGCGCACGCCCTCGAATTGTCCGCGCCGGATGTTCTCGAGATTCCGGCGCCCGGGCGTCCTAGCGGCCGCCTCGTAAAGATACGTGGGCACGCCGTAGCGCCGCCAGGCCTGCTCGGCCACGCCCTCCGCGATGCGGACGCAGTCGTCGATGGTGACGCCGCGCACCGGGATGAAAGGCACCACGTCGGTCGCGCCCAGACGCGGATGCGCGCCCTGGTGACGAGTGAGATCGATCAACTCCGTCGCCTTGCCGATCCCGCGCAGAGCGGCCTCGCCGATAGCGTCCCGGCTGCCGGCCAGGGTGATCACGGACCGGTTGTGATCGGCGTCCATCTCCTGGTCGAGCAGATAGACCTCCGGACCCGCCAGCAGCGCCCGAACGATGGCTTCCACTTTGCTCGCGTCGCGTCCTTCACTGAAGTTGGGCACGCACTCTACGATGGTTTGCATGGATACAAATTTAGCACGGTGCGCAGCGCGTCAAGGGCCGGACGGGCGTGATAAGCCTTTCGCGGATTTGCCGCCCCGCTATGATGAAGGCAGAGCCGCACCGGCTAGGGGAGCACCTTGAAGGCCACGTTACTCGTCAAGGTTCCATCAGGTGTTACGACCTGAACCTTGCCGCTCGTGGCGCCGGCCGGGACTGTGGTCGCGATTAAAGAGCCTGATTCCACGGTGAACGCCGCCACCGTGCCGTCAAACGTGACGCTCGTGGCTCCCGTCAGGTTGGTCCCCAGAATCTTGACGGCCGCTCCTGTCTTGCCGAACGTGGGCAGCGTTTTCACAAACGGGCCGAGACCCGTATTCAGGCTGTAAACCACGCCGTGATCGTCGTGCCCGCCGCGATACGTGACGCCGTAAAACGTCCCGTCTGTGTCTTGCACCAGGCCGCCTTCAGGACTCTGTCCGTTCTCCGTTCCATTGGAGAAGCCAAACACCGTCGTGAGACCGCCTGCTGGGGTCAACTGGAAGATGGTGCCGTAATAAGTGGTGCCGTAGAAATTCCCATCGGTCGCCTGTATGAGCGGCGCCAAGGGTTCGCCGCCCTCGTACGCGCCGCCGAAGCTGAGGAGACTCGTGAAGGTGTCGCTCCAGGTGATCTTGAAAACCGTCCCGATACTGAACGCGCCGCCCTCCATCGTTGTGCCATAGAAGTCGCCGTTCTCGCCCTGGACCAAACCTCCCACAGGAAATTCGCCATCGCTTCCGCTGAAGCTGTGCAGCAGAGTGAAGACACCGCCGGAGGTAATCTTGAACACGGTGCCGCAGCCGCCGTTGCTGCATTCCAAATCGCCGCCCTCCTCGGTTACCCCGTAAAAGCTTCCGTCCGTTCCCTGCACGAGTTGACCATACGGATAAGCGCCATTGTCAAAATCGAAACTCTGCAGGGTTGTGAGTGTTCCCCCGGGCGTGATCTTGAGCACCGTCCCAACGTTGTTAGACCCGCCGAAGTTGGTGGTGCCATAAAAATTGCCATCCGTTCCCTGAGTCAGAGCCCCTTCCGGGTCATTGCCGTCGGTGTTGTCGAGATTGCGGAGAACCGTCAGTGCGCCGGAACCACTGATCTTGAAGACCGTCCCGAATCCACCGGCGCTGAGACCACCGACGCCGTAAAAATCCCCGCTGGTGCTCAACGTGAGCCCGACGGCGGGGTCGTAGCCCGAGCTCGCGTTAAGATCGTAGATCACGGACAGCCTGCCGCTCGGGCTGATTTTGTAGATGGTGCCGCAATCGGCGCAGCCCGTGCCTCCGGCCGCCGTTGTTCCCCACAGGTCACCGTCCGGGCCTTGGACCAGAGACACAAATCGTGGGGAAGATCCATCCGTTCCGTTGAAGCTCGACAAGACGGTGAACGTCTGTCCTAGTGCGACGAGGGAACTGAACGCCCAAAAGGCGCAGAGAACGGCGACACCGTTGAACAGACCAATCGCCCGGCGCCTATTCGTGCGCTCCGAGGGCGGCACAACCACTGACTCAACAAATCTCCGAAGTGCTTCGAGCATTCCAGCCTCCTGAGAATTTCGGTCGAGACCCTCCGTTTTCAAACGCAGGCCGGCCCTGGCCCGCCGTGGCTTGAACGAGCGTCCCCGAGCAGGAAGAGAGCGTCATCCGGACCAGTATCGCGCTTTTTGGGGTTGGGACCGAACAAGAGTTATGGGGCGTTGTCCCCGCGCCACAGGGCTCGTCTGAAGTTTTCCGCGCCGTAGAGAAGATCACCCGACCCTGAAACGGATCGCACGCCGCCTTCGCGATCCGGTGGCGCGCGCCGTTTCAAGGTCGGGTTTGTCGTTCGCGGAACACGTGGAGGTCACGCGTCCCGCGATCCGTCAGACCGCACTACCACGCGGTGTTGAACACCAGGTTATAGGCATTGACGCTGCCGATTCCGGTTGCGAAGTCCCAACCGGGGGTGGCGCCGAACGAAGGCTGGTAGGCCGCAGCGCCGGTGGTCGGCGTTATGACCGTCGTGCACTTGGCGCCGGTACCGCCGCCGCCGGATATCTTGCAGATGGGAACCCCGGTATAACCCCCACCCTTAACGGTGAGAGTCACGGCAGTCACCTTCTTGGTGGTCGTGTTGATGGTCGCCGTGCATTTCGCCTGAACTCCACCGGCGTAGATCGTGGTACCCGTGGGTGAAAGGTATTTCGACTTGTTGGAGGGCGCGTCGATGGTGCACGTCGGCGTGCTGGTGTAATTTGACCCCGGAGCCTTCAATGTAAGGCTGGCGATGGCTTGCGTGCCGAGGGTGCCGTAGGTGCTGGTGGACGGCTTATAGCAGTCGGCTTTGAAAGCGGTGCCGTTGTAAACACAATCGACGTCGTTATCGCCCTGGGTCACGTCGTAGAAGGTGCAGGTGGTCGAGCCGGATTGGTTGACGGAGTAACAGGCGCTGTTGCCCGTCGCACCGAACTCGCTTTTGGCGATGGAGTAATACGTGGGGTCAGGATTCCCCGCGCGAATGCTCCACTTCTGGTCCACAAGCGCTTGAATGGCGGCCATGGCCGGCGATCCGACCGAGGTTCCGCCTACGCCCGACCAGGTGCTGGGAGCGCCCGCGCACGAGGTTCCGCCGTTGGTGGTATCCGAGTAGCAGAGGACGACGTAGTGGCTCCAGAGGCCGTTGCTGCCAAACAGTGAAACATCCGGCACGTCGCGCACACCGTCCGCCGGGTTGCCAAAGATGCCCGATTGCCAGGTGGGTTTGGCGTAGCCGGCGCACGTGCTGTCCTCGGTGTAGGCGTAGTTGCTGTTTCCCGCTCCGGTGGCGCAGCCGCTCGGGCCGCCGCTGCCGGCCGCCGTGCTCAGGAAATCGGCCTCGCCGGTGGTGCTGTTGCAGAAGCCCGATGTTCCATAGGGTGCCGTATAGCCTTCGACGTGGTAGATCAGGTAGCTGGCGCAGGAGTCGTTCCAGGGAACCTCCGGAATGTAGGACTTGGCCGAGTTAAAGTAGGTGCCGTTGGTCGAGTTCCAGTAGGTGGATTGAGGTGCGCCGCCTTCGAGGGAGTTGTAAAGGTCCTCGAAATCGGTGCCGCCGACCGAGACGTTGTACACGCTCTCGCCCCAACCGGTAACACCGATGCCTGGGTAGGCGTAGCTGCCGCCATTCGTGAAATCCACGGCGCAGCCGGATGCACCATCGTCGCCGGCGGAAACAAACACCGAGACGCCGGCTGCGGCCGCCGACTGGAACGCTGAGTTGAAGGCCGCATTGGACGTCGCGCCGTTCAACACCTCGCACACGCCATAGCTCATGCTGAGGACGGCGGGGGGGCTGCCGGCGCTGATCAGGTTTTGGATCGCGAGCAGGCCGCCGAAGGTGGTGCCGGTATCGGCGCAGGAGGCCAGTTCTGCCGTGGCACCGGGGGCGATGGCAGTCACCATCTCCACGTCGAGGTCGGCCTCGATGTCGTCCCCATTGGCGCCGGGATCGGTGCAGTTGCCGGCAGAGTTCGGGTGTACCGTGCTGAGGGTGCCCCCGTAGGTGGTCAGGCCGAATTTGCTCTGATAGGTGGCCCAGTCGTTGCTATAGGAATCGGAATCCTCCACTACTACAACCGTCTGGCCCTGGCCGTAGTAGCCCGCGGTATAAACCGGACTCACGTTGTAGATGGTCTGGAAGTCGCCGGGTACCAGCGCGTAGTAAGTGTTGCTGCCGCTGGTAAACGTGTACTGGGCGCGACGCGTGGTCATTGGTTTGGGCATGAAGTTGTGCAGGGAGACGACGCCTGCCACGGCCGGGGCAAGGGCCTCCGGGATTTGGGGGTCGCTCATGTTGGCGATGTGCCGCTCGCCGTTGACTTCGAGGTAGTGAATCTCAGTGTGGAAGGCCTCGTTGACCTCGCCGGCGTTGCCGGAGAAGTCGATCACGGTGCGGTTGGGGTAGACGTGGCCGATCGTAAAGCCGTGGGAGGCCAGCCAGTCCTTCACGGTGTTCACGTCTTCGTCCGCCAGGCCGTATCTCTCTCCTTGTTGCTCCGCCGTCAGCCAGTGGCGGAAATTGGGTGAAGATTTATCCGAGAGCTCATTGATGTACTCGTCGAACTGGCCCTCGAGTTCGGGTGCGCGCTTCAACTGGAGCAGCATGTGCTCCAGCGGCAGGTCGTTAGGCACGCGGCCGCGATCGTTCTTGAGATTGGCCTCGGGACGCGTGTTGTTGACGAGGGTCACGAGCCGGGTTTCATCGACCGGCCGGGTGATGAGAATGGGCCGCTGACCACCCTCCGCCCCGAACGGGCGAGAAAGGTAGCGGGAGCTGAAAGCGAGCGTGAAAGCGGCAATCGCGAAAGCGACGCCGATCTTCTTGGTCATAAAACACCTCGGGGATCAAGGATGTGTACCAGAACCCGGGTCGCGGTTTCCGACAGCCGGATGGAAGCGCCCAGGTTCAGGAAAGCTCCACTTTGGTCATCCAGAGCCCGAGCAGTATACACCCCAACCGTGCTCGCTCGTAATCGCAATTTTGACCCCGAGGCCCGCCGCCCGAAAGCTTGGGTTTGACGTTTCCGTTTCGATCTTGCTGCCAAGATTTCACCCGGGACCGCCGATAGAGAGTAGTGGAGGTTAATACTCTCTTGATCCCGCGGATCGGTGAAACCCTAGTCAAGTCCGGAGTGATTTCCGAGGCGCAACTCGATGACGCGCTCGCTTACCAGCGTGCCCAGGGGGGCAGGCTGGGCGCGGTGCTCGTGAACCTCGGCCTCGCAACCGAGGATCAAGTTACCAAGGCCTTGGCAGAGCGTCTGGGAGCTGCGGCCCAGAATCTGGCTGACTTCCAGCCGGGACCCGACATCCTGCGACTGGTGCCGGTCGAGGCCGCCCGCAAGCATCAACTCGTTCCTCTGGAGCGCGTAGGCTCCACGCTTCGGGTCGCCATGACGGACCCCACGGATATGCTGGCGCTCGACGAGATCCGGTTCATGACGGGTCTGGACGTGGAGGGGCTCCTGGCCTCGGAAACCGCGATTCTGCAGGCCCTCGGGCGTTGGTATGGCACGGCCGAGGACGACGCGCGCAAGAAGCAACTTCAGGATCTGGTGGGCTTCATCGATGCCGAACACGCCGCCAGCGTGGAGCTCGAAGGCGAAGACGACTCCGCCCTCAATCTCGCCTCGTTCGAGAAGGCCGCCGAGGAAGCGCCGGTGATCCGCCTGGTCAACTACATCCTGATGGACGCTGTCCGGCGCGGTGCGAGCGATATTCACCTCGAGCCTTACGAGCGCCAGTACCGCGTTCGCTACAGAATCGACGGCGTGCTGCAGGAGGTGATGGAGCCTCCGCTGAGACTGCGGGACACCATCACCAGCCGGGTCAAGATCATGGCGCGCCTGGATATCGCGGAGAAGCGCCTGCCGCAGGACGGCCGCATCATGCTGCAGTTGCAGCTCGAGGGCCGCAAGAAGCAGATCGATCTGAGGGTTTCGGTGTTGCCCACCCTGTATGGTGAGAAAGTCGTAATGCGGCTGCTCGATAAGGAAAACCTGCAGCTGGACATGACGAGGCTGGGTTTTGAGCCCGAATCGCTCGAGAAATTTCAGAAAGCCATCTTCAAGCCTTACGGTATGGTGCTGGTGACGGGTCCCACGGGCAGCGGCAAGACCAACACGCTCTATTCCTCCATCTCGCAATTGAACAAGCCGGAGACCAACATCCTGACGGCGGAGGATCCGGTGGAGTTTCATCTGCCGGGCATCAATCAAGTGCAGATGAAGGAGCAGATCGGGCTGAATTTTGCCGCCGCGCTGCGCTCCTTCTTGCGGCAGGACCCCAACATCATCCTGGTGGGTGAGATCAGGGACTTCGAGACGGCCGAAATCGCGATCAAAGCGGCGCTCACCGGCCATCTGGTGCTCTCGACCCTGCACACGAATGACGCCCCGTCCAGCGTCACCCGCTTGATGAACATGGGCGTGGAAGCCTTTCTGGTGGCGACCTCGGTCCATTTGATCTGCGCGCAACGCCTGGTGCGAAGGCTCTGCCGCGCATGCAGCGTCGCCGACAACCCCGGGTTCAGGGCGCTGGTTGACGCCGGATACGCGCCCGAGGAGGCCCATACGGTCACGCCGTACAAGGCGCGCGGCTGCCCGGCCTGCCAGGGGCGCGGCTACAAGGGACGTGTGGGCCTTTACGAGGTTTTGGAGATCACCGAAGAACTGCGGGAAATGATCCTCGCCGGAGCCTCGTCGCTCGACCTGCGGCGGCGGGCGATCGAACTGGGAATGGTGACCTTGCGACGCAGCGGCCTGATCAAGGTGGCGGCGGGCATGACCAGCCTGGAAGAAGTGATGAGGGAGTCGGTGGCGTAGGGACGAACCTGTCGCCGGCCTGTGTTACAAGCGGCCCGCCCCAGCCGCCGCCGCCTTGGGCGCGGCGACGGGCGCCATCAGGTGGGAATCGAAGGAGCGGATATGACTGCACCGGCACTGCCGGAATTGTTGAAACGGCTGGTGGAACAGCATGGGTCTGACCTTCACCTGACCGCCGCCAGCCCCCCAAGGCTGCGCATCAACGGCGAGCTTCTGCCCTGCCAGGATCTTCAGGCGCTTGCCCCGGGCGACACCCGGGAGCTTGCCTACAGCGTCCTCACGGATTCGCAGAAGCATCGGTTCGAAGAGGACCGCGAGCTCGACTTCTCCTTCGGTGTGAAAAACCTCGGACGTTTCCGCGCCAATCTCTTCATGCAGCGAGGTTCGGTCGGAATGGTGCTGCGCCTGATCCCCTGGGAGACCCGCAGCTTCGAAGACCTGGGCCTTCCCCCGGTGGTGCGCGCGCTTTGCGACAAACCGCGCGGCTTGGTCCTGGTCACCGGGCCGACCGGCAGCGGAAAATCGACCACCCTCGCCACCATGATCGACCTGATCAACAATACCCGCCACGGGCACATCGTCACCATCGAGGACCCTATCGAATTCGTCCACGGCCACAAGAACTGCCTGGTGAACCAGCGGGAACTCGGAAGCGACACGTCGTCGTTTGCGATCGCGCTGCGGGCGGTGCTGCGGGAGGACCCTGACGTGGTGCTCATCGGAGAAATGCGCGACCTCGAGACCGTGGAAGCCGCGCTGCGCATCGCCGAGACGGGTCATCTGACATTCGGAACCCTGCACACGAACTCTGCGGCTTCGACGATCAATCGCATTATCGATGTCTTTCCCGCCTACCAGCAGTCGCAAATCCGCACGCAGCTTTCCATGGTGCTCGAGGCCGTCCTCTGCCAGACTTTGCTGCCGCGCTCCGACGGCTCGGGGCGCGTCATGGCGATGGAGGTGCTGGTGCCTACCGGCGCCGTCCGCAATCTTATCCGGGAAGACAAGGTTCACCAGATCTATTCCGCCATGCAGTCGGGCCAGGACAAGCATGGGATGCAGACGTTTAATCAGGCCTTGTGCTGGCTTTACCAACAGGGCGCGATTGCCCTGGAGGTTGCGCGCCAGTGCTCGCACAACGTCGAGGAATTGGACGCCATGGTGCGCCGGTCGACTCCGCAGCAGCCCATTCAATCGCGCGCGGAGCGAGGTCCGGCGCGATGAGCGCGCGCTGCACAAAATCCGGCCAGGAGGCCGATCGCCAATGGCAATCGTGAGGTCACAGACCGCTCCGCCCGGTCGCGGACACCTTACTGGGCGCTTCGGTGCGCACCCGGTCACGCGCGCCGCTACTCGAAGGAACTCAGCGGCGGCCGAGGACAAGTCGGCGGCCGGGACTGCCTGGCTCGCCCGGCTAGGGGTCGGGAAGCTCAAAGTCAAGAGCAAGGACCTTGCCATATTTACGCGACAGTTTGGCGTGATGCTGGGATCGGGCCTGCCCTTGGTCCAGGCGCTTGAGATTCTCGCGGAGCAGCAGCAGAACAAGGGCTTTGGAAAAGCGTTGAGTGGTATCCGCAGCTCGGTGGAGAGCGGCTCCACGCTTTCCGGCGCCTGCCGGCAATACCCCCGCGTTTTCGACCCCTTGTACACCAACATGCTCGAAGCCGGAGAAACGGGCGGGGTGCTCGAAGCTGTGCTGCAGCGTCTGGCCGCCCACCTGGAGAAGAGCGTCAAGCTCCGGGCGGCGGTGAAGTCCGCCTTGATCTATCCGGTGGCGGTTCTGGTGATTGCACTGGGCGTGGTGGTGATGCTGCTCTGGAAGGTGGTGCCCATCTTCGGCACCTTGTTCGCGGGACTGAACGCTACGCTGCCCCTGCCCACGCGCCTGGTGATGGCGCTCAGCAACTTCGTGAGCCATTATATCGCCGTGCTCGGGCTGGGCGTGGCGGGCGGCGTGGTGGCGCTCAAGCGATACTACCGCACGCCTCGCGGCCGGCGCGTGCTTGACGGCGTCGTGCTCAAGCTTCCCGCCGTCGGCGTCCTGCTGCGCAAGATCGCCGTGGCGCGCTTTTCACGCACGCTCTCCACGCTGATCACGAGCGGTGTGCCCATGCTCGAATCGCTCGAGATCACGTCGCGCACCGCCGGCAATGCCGTCATCGAGGAAGCCGTCAACATGGTGCGTCGCGAAGTGGAGGCGGGGCACGACGTGTCCACCCCCATGCGCCGCAGCGGAGCCTTCCCGCACATGGCGGTCCAGATGGTGGCCGTGGGGGAACAGACCGGCGCGCTCGACTCCATGCTGCAAAAGGTCGCGGAGTTCTACGAGGACGAAGTGGACGTGGCCGTGGCCGACCTGCTGGCGGCGATGGAACCCGCCATCATCGTCTTCCTGGGCACAGTGGTGGGCGGCATTGTGATCTCCATGTACCTGCCGCTCTTTAGCCTGATTTCTAAACTGGCGGGTTGAGCCACCGCGCGCTTCTCACCTTGGTCACGGCGCCGCGACGCGCCTGCTTCGCTCAGATCTCGCGCCGGCCTTCGATAGACTTGACCATGGTCACTTCGTCCGCGAACTCCAGCTCCGAGCCCACCGGGATCCCCATGGCGATGCGCGTCACCTTCACGCCCAGCGGCTTGATGAGCTTCGAGAGGTAGACCGCCGTCGCCTCGCCCTCCACGTTGGGGTTGGTGGCCACGATCAATTCGCGAATCTTGCCGTCCTTCAGGCGCTCGATCAGGCTCTTGAGCTTGAGTTGCTCGGGACCGATGCCCTGGAGCGGCGACAGGCTCCCGTGCAGCACGTGATAGAGCCCGTGAAACTCGCGCGTCTTCTCGATCGAGATGGCGTTGTAGGGAGTCTCGACGACGCAGACCACGGTGGGGTCGCGGCCCGGGTCGATGCACCACGCGCAAGGGTCAGAGTCCGCAAGGTTATTGCAGACGCTGCACAGGCGCACTTTGTCTTTGGCTTCGATGAGCGCGACCGCCAGGCGTTCCACGTCTTCGCGCGGACCGCGCTCGAGGTGAAAAGCGATGCGCTGTGCCGATTTCTGGCCGATGCCCGGCAGGCGCTTCAGCTCGTCGATCAGATCGGCCAGGGGCTGAGGGAAATCCTTCATCGTATAGGCTGCGGATTAGCCGAGACCGGGCAGGTTGAGCCCCCCGGCCAGGTTGCCCACCCGGCTGGAGAGTTGCTCGTCCACGCGGCGCGCGGCCTCGTTTACCGCCGTCAGCACCAGGTCCTGCAGCATTTCCGCGTCTTTGCCCGCGAACACTTCGGGATCGATCTGCACGCTTACCAGATGCTTCCCACCGTTCATGCGCACGGTCACCATGCCGCCACCGGCCGACGCTTCCACCAACAGGTCGTCCAGTTGCTTTTGCAGTTGCTCCTGCATCTGCTGGACTTGCTTCATGATCTGCTGCATCTGTTGCAGATTCTTCATTGGTTCAGTACCCCCGGAGGTCTTCAACCTCCAACCAGACACATTCGAACCGCTGCTCAAAGGCCCGGACTACCGGATCACTTGCGGCACGACCGCGCGCGTCCGGCACAGCGCGAGCGGGCCTAACTTCTTCATCCCGCAGTGTAACACGGATGCTGACCGGCTCGCCGAGCACCTGGGAACAGACCTGGCGCAGCGCCTCCTGGTTCTCCTTGTTGTTGAGCACGTCGGCCCAAAAGCTTCCGGAGTTCTGCCGCGAAAAGACGAAGTGGACGGCGCCCGCTTCGGCGCGCCACTCCGCCACATGCTCGAGACAACTGCTGACGAATTTCTTCGATTGCTCGAACAACAGGCGCTTCACTTCCGCGAGCCTCGGATCCTGCGGGGTTTCGGCGCGCAGAGGCTCGTCAGCCTGCGTAGCCGGCGCCTGCGCGGGAACCGCGGCGGCGCCCGTCCTGGAGGTTGGGCTGCCTGCCGGTGTAACTGCCGGCGTAATTGCCGGTGCCCCGGTGGGAGCGCCCGTTTGAGCCCGCGTTTGAGTTCCCGTTTGGGCGCCCATTTGGGCCCCTGTTTGAACTGACGTCCGGCTCGAGGCGGTAGTGGGCGCAGCGCTCGGGGCTGTCCGGGCAGGCGGCGCGTATCCCGTTCCGCCGGACGATGTGGGACGGGCGGGCGCCGGCACTGAACCGACGGCGCGGCCCGGCGCCGGGCCTGATTCCTTCAACTCCGCAAGCACGTTTTCGAGCGAAATCAGCCGGCGGGCGTGCACCAGCTTCAGCAGCGCCAGTTCCAGATGAAAGCGTGGCTGAAGCGCGTAGCGCAGGTCGCTCTGTGCCCGCAGCAGGATTTGAAAGGCGCGCAGCCAGTCCTCCTCCGCGAGCGAACCCGCCAGGCGCCCGAGCGTGGCGCGCATGTCGCCCGGAACCTCGATCAGCGGGCTTTCGATGCCCACGCTGCGCGCGACCATGAGATTGCGGATGAAGCGTGTGAGGTCGCCGAGGAAAGCCGCAGGCTCGTATCCCTCGGCCGCCAGGCGCTGGATCTGGCCGAGCACGCGTTCGGCATCGGCGGCCACGATAGCCTCCACAATCTCGATCAGCAGTCTTCCCGGCACCACGCCCAGCAGCCGCTGCACTTCCGTGTCAACCAGCTTCTCGCCGCACCCGGCGATCACCTGATCCAGCATGGATAGGGCGTCGCGAAGGCTCCCGGCGGCGGCTTCGGCGAGGGCCGCGAGCGACCCTTCGTCCGCTTCCACCTTTTCGGCAACGCATACTTCGTTGAGGCGCGCCACCACTTCCGAATAGTCGAGCAGGCGGAAAGCGAAATGCTGGCAGCGCGACTGGATGGTGGTCGGCAACTTGTGGGCTTCAGTGGTGGCCAGGATGAAGAGGCACCTCGGGGGGGGCTCCTCCAGCGTTTTCAGGAGCGCATTGAAGGCCTCGTTGGTCAGCATGTGCGCTTCGTCGATGATGAACACCTTGTAGCGGTCGCGCGCCGGAAGGTAGCGCGCGGTCTCACGCAACTCACGAATCTCGTCGATGCCGCGATTGGAGGCGGCGTCGATCTCGATCACGTCCACCGAGTTTCCGGCTGTGATCTCGCGGCAGGAGTCGCAGGTGCCGTCCGGCGTGACGGTGGGCCCCTGGGCGCAATTGAGCGCCTTGGCGAGGATGCGGGCTGTCGTGGTCTTGCCCACGCCGCGCGCGCCGGAAAAGATGTAGCCGTGGGCCACGCGATCATGCAGGATGGCGTTCTTCAGGGTGCCGGTGACGCCCCCCTGGCCCACCACATCGTCGAACGTCTGCGGCCGGTATTTACGGGCGATGACTTGGTAAGACATAAGTCAAAGTTAACAATCGACAGTTAACAGTCAAAGTCGCAGAGCCGTGTGCTGCTGAAAGTCCCGAAGGGGAAAACTGTCGACCGTAAACTGTTGACTGTCGACTTACTTTCTTGGTCATAAGTCAAAGTTAACAGTCAATAGTTAACAGTCGAAAGTCGCAGAGCCGTGTGCTGCTGAAAGTCCCGAAGGGGAAAACTGTCGACTGTAAACTGTCGACTGTCGACTTGCTTTCTTGGACGCCAGACTTCGGGTTGCTGCGGCACACGGAGAGGCTCGCTACCGTTGCTTCCTTCCGGACCTGGCGGGGTTCACAAGCATCCGTCGCACAGCGCCCGAAGTCTGACATAAGGCCTTGCGGCTGGTCAACCGTTCTGCAACTGAAATGTTAGCACGGGCCCCACAAGTTGTGCAGGAAGAATTCGAGCAAGAAGTCGAGAATCGGGAAACATCGTAACAGGCCGTCAACGGCGCAGGGGCTCGGAATTCACGATTGACATGGGATGAGATCCAGCGGCTGGAACATCCGAGGGGCGCCATTCGTACAGTAAAGTGTAGCCGGAGGGAATCGCATGACCGCCTTTCTGCTTTGGTGCATTCTGCTGCTGTTGTGCTGGCCGCTTGCGCTTCTGGCGCTCGTACTCTACCCGATCGTATGGCTGATCTTGTTGCCATTTCGCATCGTGGGCATCGCCGTAGGTGGTGTCTTGGAACTGCTGTGGGCTATGATGACACTCCCGGCCAGGGTCCTGCGGGGACCGCGGCGGGCCTGAAACTGACGATGGACGATCGCCGGTTTGCGGTCACCGGTTGGTGACTGAAGGTTGCTCTCGGACGGCGCTTCCGAGTTCTGGCTTCTGACTCCTCTCACATTGGAGACCACCATGAATACCCGAAATCGACGCCTGGCTCTGACCGCGGCTCTCGCCTTTGCCGCGGTGCTGATTTTGAGCGCGGCGGGTTGCATCCTGTCGAGCGGGCCCCGCGTTGGGGAAACCCACACCATCTCGCAATCGGTGCCGCTTGGCCCCGCGGCGTCTGTTGCTGTCGACGTCAAGATGGGTGCGGGCGAGTTGAAGGTTGCCGGCGGAGCTACCGGCCTGATGGATGGGGAGTTCACCTACAACGTTGACGCGTGGAAGCCGGGCGTTCATTACGAGGCGAACGGCGACCAGGGCCACCTGACGATCGAGCAGCCTGAGTCCCACGGTCACAGGGGCAACACGCGTTATGAGTGGAACCTGAGATTGAACAACCATGTTCCTATGGAAATGAATGTGAACCTGGGTGCGGGCAAGGCCCAGCTCAACCTGGTGGGACTGAACCTGTCCCGGTTCGAAATGAACCTGGGGGCGGGAGAAACCGACGTCGACCTGGATGGTCCGTGGAAGCACGACCTCACGGCTTCCGTGCAAGGCGGCGTGGGCAAGGCGACGTTGCACCTGCCACGCGACGTGGGCGTACAGGTGACGGCTCAAGGTGGCCTGGGCGCCGTCAATGCCAACGGACTTACGAAGAACGGCGACGTCTACACCAATGACGCTTATGGCAAAGCGCACGTGAATCTCACGATCAACGTTCAGGGTGGCGTGGGCGAAATCGACCTCGTGCTCGGCGGCGGGGGCGGAACGGTGTAGCCGACCGCGAGCTCACGCCTTCGGTACCTCTTCGGGAGCCGGCGGTGCGGCCGAACTCAGTCCCGTGAGCCGTCGTTTGCGTTGACGGCCGCTTTTTTTGCTATACTGGCGCTTTGGTGAGTCACGAATCCCTTATATCGAGCCTCTCCTGCATCATCCTTAATCCTCCTGACATGATCGAGGACGCGTGGAATCGTCGACGTGCAAGAAAGAATTGATTATCGAGGTGCCCCCGGAAGCGGTGGCGCGGGAAAGCGAGCAGATTACCTCGCAATACGCGCGCGTGGCGCGGATTCCGGGCTTTCGTCCGGGCCGGGCTCCGCGAGCCCTGGTAGGAAAGCGATTCCGCGAGGAGATACGGAGCGAAATCGTGCAGACCCTGGTGCCACGGTACTTTGAGGACCGTCTGCGCGACGAGAAGCTGCACCTGGCGGGCGAGCCGCGCTTTGAGGATCTCAAGTTCGAGGAAGGCCAGCCGATACGGGCGAAGGCCACTTTCGAGGTCTATCCCGATTTTGAGCTGAAAGACTACAAGGGCCTCGAAGTTGATCTGGACGCCGCCACCGTGACGGACCCGGATGTGGACAAGGCGATTGGCCGGCTGCGGGAGCGCGCCGCGACTTTCGAAGTGGTCGAGGACCGGCCCGCTGCGGACGGCGATTACGTCATGGTCAACTATCGCGGCCAGAACCTGCAGGACGCCGCCGCCGAGCCCATCGAAGCCCAGGAAGGACTGATTCTTCTGGGCGGCGAGCGCACCGTGCCTGGCTTCACGGAGAACCTGACGGGCTCCCGGGCCGGCGAGGTCCGGGAATTTGACGTGCCCTACCCGGCGGAATTTCCGAGGAAGAACCTGGCCGGCCAGACCCTCCGGTATCGAGTGGAGATCCAGGGCATCAAAAAGAAGGTGGTCCCCGCGGCGGACGACGAGTTCGCCAAGACGGTGAGTGATTTCCAGACACTGGACGAACTCCGTCACAAGGTGCGCGGAGACCTGGAGGCGCAGAAGCAGAAGAGCGCTGAAAATGCCGCCAGGCGAAAGCTGGTTGACCAATTGACCGCTGCCCATAGCTTTCCTGTCCCAGAGGGGCTGGTCGAAGACCGGCTGCGACGCAGGCTGGAGCGTTTTGCGGAGGGCTTGGCGTCACAAGGCGTGGATCCTGAAAGTGCCCAGATTGATTGGCGTGCTCTGCGCGATGAGGTGCGGGGCGATGCGGAGCGGGACGTACGCGAGTCGCTTATTCTCGACGCCGTTGCGGAGGCCGAGAAGATCAGCGTCACTCCCGAAGAAATTGACGAAACGGTGCGCGAGCTTGCGGAAGGCCTGCACGAGACGCCTGCGGCTCTCAAGACGCGCTTGACACGGGACGGGGAGCTCAGTAAACTAGAATCTAGTCGTAGGAATCTCAAGGCCCTGGATTTCATCTACCGGAACGCCAAAATCAATCAGCCAACGACAGCAACACTATCGGAACCGGTTAAGGGCGAAAACCCCGCGCAACACATGAGCACGGCCGGGGACCGGGTAGTGCCGCAGGGAGAAGACAAAAGCTCATGAAAGGTAGTGGAGCACAGATGACGCTGGTGCCCATGGTGGTGGAGCAGACGAACCGCGGCGAGCGGGCCTATGATATCTATTCGCGCCTGCTGCGAGACAATATCATCTTCATTGGCACCCCGATCGACGACAATGTCGCCAATCTGATTACCGCTCAACTGCTCTATCTGGCTGCCGAGGATCCGGAAAAGGACGTGCAGCTCTACATTAATTCACCGGGCGGCAGCGTCTCGGCCGGTATGGCGATCTACGACACCATGCAGTTCATACGCCCGGACGTCTGCACCACGTGTATTGGTATGGCCGCGAGCATCGCGGCCGTGCTCCTGTGCTCCGGCACCCCCGGGAAACGATTCGCTTTGCCCAATTCCCGCGTCTTGATCCATCAGCCGTGGATCGGAGGCGTCTCCGGGCAAGCTACGGACATCGACATTCATGCTCGCGAGATTCTGCGCCTGCGCGCCAGCATCAACGAGATTCTGGCCCAACACACCAAACAAACGGTGGCGAAGGTTGAGCACGACGTGGAGCGGGATTTCTGGATGAGCGCACAACAGGCGCTTGAATACGGAATGGTCGATGAAATCGTCTACAAGCACAAATAGGCGCGTCAGTCCAGTGAATCAATTGAAGGCTTAAGGGAGCCTGTTGTGAAAAAGACGGGTCCGGAAGAGCCCTTGCGCTGTTCGTTTTGCCACAAGAGCCAGGAAAGCGTGCGCCGCCTGATTTCGTCTCCCGACGAGCGTCCGCGAGCGTACATTTGTGACGAGTGCGTGGCGGTTTGCAACAGCATCCTGGAAGAGGAAGCCCCGGAACGCCCGGTGGCGCTGCAGACCACGACCCTACCGCGGCCTGTGGACGTGAAGGTTTTCCTTGAGCAGTACGTCGTGGGCCAGGACAAGGCCAAGAAGAAGCTGGCCGTGGCCGTCTACAATCACTACAAGCGCATTTTGCTGAGCCGCCAAAGGGCGGAAGTGGAGCTTACCAAGTCCAATATCCTGCTGATCGGACCTACCGGCACGGGCAAGACCCTGCTCGCGCAGACGCTGGCACGCATGCTTGACGTGCCTTTCGCCATCGTGGACGCCACCACACTGACCGAAGCGGGCTACGTGGGCGAAGATGTTGAGAACATCATTCTCAAGCTGCTGCAGAGCGCGAACTATGACGTGCAGCGCGCCCAACAGGGAATCATTTACATCGACGAGATCGACAAGATTTCCAAGAAGGACGAAAACCCGTCGATCACCCGCGACGTGTCAGGGGAGGGTGTGCAGCAGGCGTTGCTGAAGATTCTGGAAGGAACGATCGCCAACGTGCCGCCCCAAGGCGGACGCAAGCACCCGCATCAGGAGTTTACTCCGGTGGACACCACGAACATCCTCTTCATTTGCGGGGGAGCGTTCGTCGGCCTGGAGCGGATCATCGAGCGGCGGATCGGGCGCCGCAGCGTGGGATTCCATACGGATACCGCCGGAGCGCCGGGGCCGAGCCGCAGAAACTACGAACTGCTCGATCAGGTGCAACCCCTCGATCTGATCAAATACGGGTTGATTCCGGAGTTTGTCGGCCGCCTGCCGGTGCTGAGCGTGTTGAATGACCTGGACGAAGAGGCGCTGGTGGAGATCCTGACGCGCCCCAAGAATGCTCTGGCACGCCAGTACCAGCGGTTGTTCGAGTTTGAGAACGTCAAGCTGCGGTTCTCGGAGGGCGCGCTTCGGGCGATCGCGCGCGAAGCCCTGGTGCGCAAAGTCGGAGCGCGGGGCTTGCGTATGATCCTGGAAGACCTCATGCTGGATCTGATGTACAACCTGCCCAGCCAGCGGAAGCTGCGCGAGTTCGTGATTACCGAGGAGATGGTCCGCAACCGCGAGATCAATTTCAGCTCCGCGCTGCTCGAGAAGGTGGGATAGAAAGCAGAATTCAGAAGGCATGCCGCCGCCGGTATGGAAGTAATCGATCAGGGTGGGGAGCCGGACAAGTCCGTTTGGGGCGAGATTCTGATTTCTGGGTCCGGGTAAGAGGCACGAAATGAGTTCAACTTTGTTTGCGGGACGTGAGAAAAGCGATACACGCGCGCTGCCCATGATGCCGTTGCGCGACGTGGTGATTTTCCCCTATATGATGTCGGCGTTTGTGGTCGGGCGGGAGAGCTCCATCCGCGCGCTCGAAGACGCCCTGGCAGCCGACAAGAAGATTTTTCTCGCCACCCAGCACGATGCTTCCGTGGACGAGCCCAAACCCAACGAGATTTACCAGGTGGGAACCATCGCCAATATCGTCCAGAGCGTGAAACTGCCGGACGGAAACATCAAGGTTCTGGTGGAGGGCGCCGAACGGGGCAAGATCCTGAAAGTGGCCAATGAGGAAGGGTACTTCCGGGTGACGGTACGCACCACCGCGTATCGTCCGGTATCGACCCCCAGCCTGGAACAACTTCAGCAGCGAGTGACGTCGCTCTTCGAGCAGTACGTGAAGCTCTCGCAAAGTCTGAACTATGAGACCATGATCGCGGCGGTGAAATCCGACGACATCGGGAAGTTCACGGATACGGTGGCCGCCAATCTCAATATTTCCATTGAGGAGAAGCAGGAACTGCTCGAAATCTTCGATCCTGTGGACCGCCTGACTCGGGTGGCGGACATCCTTGACATCGAGATCGAGAAGTTGAACGTGGATCGCACCATTCAGGGCCGCGTGAAGCGCCAGATGGAACGCGCCCAGCGCGAGTACTACCTGAACGAAAAGATCAAGGCGATTCAGAAGGAACTCGGACGCAACGAAAAGAACGAAATCGACGAGTTGCGCAAGCGGATTGAAGCCTCGGGCATGACCAAGGACGCGCACGAGAAGGCCGATGCCGAGCTCGGCCGCCTCGAGATGATGCCGCCTATGTCGGCAGAGACCACGGTTTCGCGGAATTACCTGGAATGGCTGCTTTCCGTGCCGTGGAAGAAAAAGTCGAAGGAAGTGCGCAACATCCGCGCGGCCGAGAAGATCCTCGAAGAGGATCACTACGGGCTGGAGAAGATCAAGGAACGCATTCTGGAGTTTCTGGCGGTACGCCAGCTCGTCAAGGTGCCCAAGGGCTCGATTCTATGTTTCGTGGGACCGCCCGGCGTGGGAAAGACATCCCTCGGACGCTCGATCGCCCGGGCCACGGGGCGCAAATTCGTGAGGCTCTCCCTCGGCGGTGTGCGCGATGAGGCGGAGATCCGCGGTCACCGGCGGACGTACATCGGCGCCTTGCCCGGCCAGATCCTGCAAATGATGAAGAAGGCCGGCACGGTGAATCCCGTCTTCCTGCTCGACGAAGTTGACAAGATGAGCATGGATTTCCGCGGAGATCCCTCGGCGGCTTTGCTCGAGGTGCTGGATCCGGAGCAGAACAGCACCTTTATGGACCATTACCTGGACGTGGAGTACGACCTCTCCAAGGTCTTTTTCATCACCACGGCCAATGTGATCCACACCATTCCCCAGCCGTTGCAGGACCGCATGGAGATCCTGCGCCTTTCAGGGTATACCGAGCCCGAGAAGCTGGAGATCGCCAAGCGATTCCTGGTGCGTAAGCAGCGCGAAGCCTGCGGCCTGAAGCCTGAGAATCTGACTTTTGCCGATGATGCCCTCCGAGGCGTGATCCGCAACTACACGCGCGAGGCCGGGGTCCGCAACCTCGAGCGGGAGGTTTCCAACATTTCCCGGAAGGTGGCCCGCAAGGTAGTTGCCGAGGGTCCGAAGCTGCAGGTCGAGGTCAAGGGCGAGGATCTCAGGGACTACCTGGGCGTGGTGAAGTTCCGCGACACGCGCGCCGAAGAGAAGAACGAGATCGGGCTGGCCGTCGGTCTTGCATGGACCGAAGTCGGCGGCGAGATTCTGCACATCGAAGCCACCATCATGCAGGGCAAGGGCCGTCCGCTGTTTACGGGAAAACTTGGCGAGGTGATGCAGGAATCGGGCCAGGCCGCCATGAGCTATGTGCGCTCGCGCGCGGCGCGCCTGGGTCTCGATCCCGATTTCTACCGCCGCTACGACATTCACGTTCACATACCTGAAGGCGCTATTCCCAAGGACGGCCCGTCGGCGGGAATCACCCTGGCCACTGCCATCGTCAGCGCCCTTACCCGGATTCCGGTGCGCCGCGACGTGGCCATGACGGGTGAGATTACCCTGCGAGGCAAGGTTCTGCCCATCGGCGGAATCAAGGAGAAGGTGCTGGCGGCGCATCGCCTGGGCGTGGCCACGGTGCTCCTGCCGCGCGACAACGAGAAGGACCTTCAGGAGATTCCTGCCAATATCCAGCAGGAGATCTCGCTTCGCTTTGTGGACACTATGGACGAGGTGCTCGAACTGGCCCTGGAACGCAAGATCGAGGAACAGTCTGTGCTGGTTCCCGAGGTCCTGCCGTCTCCTGCCGAGGCCAGGCCGGAGCTCGATGTTCCGGGCGAAGCCGAGCGCGGGCGATTGACCAATTAGCGTTGTGGAAGGTCGAGTCCAAAGAGCAGATTTCGTGAAAAAAAGAGCCTGCGGGCAGAAACCAAACGGCGTCGAGTTGCATCGAATCGCCGGAAGTAGTAACCTGAACACTGAGCCGCACTGTTTCCCCGTCGGGTTTAGCTGTGCTGATGCCTGTCGTCGAAGATCCACGTTGAGGCCCGTTGAGACCACCCTGAAACTGTTGAACGTGTGTCCAGTTGCGGCCTCGCTGGTGTAAAAATCCCACTGTGCCACCCAATATGATGAGTGAACCTGAAGAGAACGGCCAAGGCCAAGCGGGCCGCGCCGTACCGAAGAGGGGTGCGCCCGCTCGCCACCCCGCCAAGAAGAGAGAAACCGAAATGCCCGCCAAACACGCCGAAGAAGTCCAAGAGGAGAAGATCGCCGAGTTGAAGGAAGGCGAAGTCCTCGACATCGCCAAGCTGAAAGAGATGAACATCACCACGCTGGTGAACGTCGCCAAGGACCTGGCGGTGCCGGGCGCGAGCGCCTTGCGCAAGCAGGAACTGATCTTCAAGATCCTCCAGGCGCAGACTGAAAAGAGCGGTCTGATCTTCTCCGAGGGTGTTCTCGAGTGCCTGCCGGACGGCTTCGGCTTCCTGCGCGCGCCGGACTACAACTATCTGCCTGGTCCGGATGACATCTATGTCTCGCCTTCCCAGATCCGTAAGTTCGACCTGCGCACCGGCGACACGGTCTCGGGCCAGATCCGGCCGCCCAAGGAGGGCGAGCGCTACTTCGCGCTCATCAAGGTCGAGGCCATCAACTTCGAGCCGCCCGAGGAATCACGCGACAAGATTTTCTTTGACAACCTCACGCCGCTCTATCCGCAGGAGCGCATCCGCCTGGAGACTCTCAGGGAAAACATCTCCGCGCGGGTGCTCGATCTGCTGACGCCGATCGGCAAGGGGCAACGCGGCCTGATCGTGGCGCCGCCGCGCACCGGCAAGACCATGTTGCTGCAGACCATCGCCAACTCGGTCAGCACCAATCACCCCGAGGTCACCCTCATCGTGCTGCTCATCGACGAGCGTCCGGAAGAAGTCACGGACATGCAGCGCACGGTCAAGGGTGAGGTGATCAGCTCCACTTTCGACGAACCCGCGGCGCGCCACGTTCAAGTGGCGGAGATGGTGATTGAGAAAGCCAAGCGGCTGGTGGAACACAAGCGCGACGTGGTGATCCTGCTCGACTCCATCACCCGGCTGGCGCGCGCTTACAACACCGTTGTGCCGCCCTCGGGCAAGGTGCTTTCCGGCGGCGTGGATTCGAACGCGCTGCAGCGTCCCAAGCGCTTTTTCGGAGCCGCCCGCAACATCGAGGAAGGCGGCAGCCTCACCATCATCGCGACGGCCCTGATTGACACGGGCAGCCGCATGGACGACGTGATCTTCGAAGAGTTCAAAGGCACCGGCAACATGGAAATCAACCTCGACCGGAAACTCGTCGACAAGCGCGTCTTTCCGGCCATCGACATCAACCGCTCCGCCACCCGCAAGGAAGAGTTGCTGGTCCCGAAGGATGAACTCAACCGCATCTGGGTGCTCCGCAAGGTGCTGAGCCCGCTTTCGCCGGTGGAAAGCATGGAGCTCATCATCGACAAGCTCGCCAAGTCCAAATCGAACGGCGACTTTCTGGCCTCGATGAGCAACGGCGGACGATAATGCGAACGATGAATTCTGAATGATGAAGAATGAACGGTCCTCGTTCGTTCTTCATTGTTCGGCGTTCATCCTTCCGCGTTCCCAATCAACCCTCTTTCCCTCGCCAGATTCAAGATTCGTTCCACAACTTCGTCAGCGCTGAGCCCGGTTGAATCGATGCGCACCGCGTCCGCGGCGGGCATGAGCGGTGAGACCTTGCGCTCGGCGTCGAGTTGGTCGCGCACGCGGATCTCCTCCGCTGTTTGCGCGAGGCTCGTGCCGCCCTGTCCGCCCTCCTGATCCAGCCTGCGCCGGGCTCGCTCCTGGGGATCGGCCTCGAGAAAGATCTTCAGCGATGCGTCCGGAAAGACCACGGTTCCGATATCGCGGCCTTCCATGACCACGCCCGCGCCGGCGGCGGCTTGACGCTGCAAGGCCACGAGCCTTTGCCGCACTTCGGGCACGCGCGAAACCCACGCGGCAGCCTGGGTGACCTGAGCCGTGCGGATCAAACCCGTCACGTCGCGCCCGTCGAGCAGAATGCGCCGATCGCCGTCCGGAGCCGCGAAGTCGATCTTGCTGCGATTCATCAGCGCCGTCACCGCCGCCGGATCGGCGGGCGAGACGCCGCTTTCCACCACCTTGAGCGCGGCCGCGCGATAGGACGCTCCGCTGTCGACGTAGGCTAGTCCAATACGCTCGGCCAGGGTCCGCGCCACGGTGCTCTTCCCGGCTCCGGCCGGCCCGTCAATGGCAATAATCAAAGGTTTTCGCATGGTCTTCGCATGGTTTTCGCATGATTGCGCCGAACCGGAAATATCCTTCGGGGCGAACAACTCAACCGGCGGAGTCCGGGCGCACCCGTGGCCTCAGACCCGCCGGAAGGCCCGCTCCAGATCCTTGATGGTATAACGCAGCATCACCGGGCGCCCGTGCGGACAGGCCATGGGCGACTCGGCGCGCGCGAGTTCGGTCAGCAGCCATTCCATCTTGGTGCGATCGAGCGCCATGTGGATCTTGATGGCGGCGCGGCACGCGAGTGAGGCGCTGATGCGGCCGCGCAGCACCTCCAGCGTCACGTCGCCGGATTCCCGGCTCACTCCGTCCAGAATCTCGACGAGCAGCCGCTCCACATCCGCGGCGGCAAGCTCCGCCGGCGCGGTCTTGACGGCCACCGTTCGTTGGCCGAAAGGCTCCACGTCAAATCCATTGGCCCGGAGTTCGCCGGCGATCTCTTCAAAGACCGCCTGCTGGCCGGGCTTGAGCTCGATGATGATCGGCAACAGCAGCCGCTGAGCCTCCACGGTGCGTTCGCGCACCTGCCGCAGGTGCTTCTCAAACAGAACCCGCTCATGGGCAGCGTGTTGATCCAAGATCCACAGGCCGGTGCCGTTGGTCGCCACGATGTAGCTTTCCTCCACCTGCCCGAGCGGTCGCAGGTCAGCGGGGAACTCCGGACCGGACGCTGAGGGCGCTGCCTGCTGCCCGCGCGGCGAGACCGCGGGAGCGTCGCCCGGCGCGCACGACCCCGGCGACGCCGTGGCAGCGCCGTCGGCGGTTGGGCCTGACGCAGCCGGAAATGGCCCGGCAACAGGCGCCCACGCGGGAGTCAACCCGACGGGTCCGGACGATTCTTCGGGCCGCGCCGCAACGAGCGGCAGTCGGCCGGTGACGGGCACGGGCCTGGGCGTCGTCAGGCTGAATCCTGCGGGGGTAGGTTTCGCTCGCGCAGCCGCCAAAGCGGAAGGCAGGGACGCTTCGGGACCGCGCTCTGCGCGCGGCGAAGAGCCGGACGGAGCCTGGACCCGAGGCGGAACGCCGGCGGGCGCGCCCAAACCCGGGGTTTCTTCCGCCAGCGTTTCCATGGCCTCGAGATCTTCAATGGCGGTTTCCGCGACAGCGCGGCGCAGCGGGAAGGGAGCCACGGGGCGCGCCGCCACCAGCGCCTGGCGGATCACGTCGCGGGTGAAATCGTGGATGAAGCTCGAGCGCCGGAAGCGCACCTCGGTTTTCGAGGGATGAACGTTGACGTCGACTTCCTGGGGCGGCAGTTCGAGAAAGATCAGCGCCACAGGAAACATCCGGGGCGGCAGAATGTTGCGATACGCCTCGGTGATGGCGTGCAGGATCAAGCGGTCGCGCACCAGGCGGCGATTGACGAAGAAGTAGACCTCGTTGCGATTCAGCCTCTGCACTTCGGGCTTCGATACGAAGCCGCTGATGCGCACGATGCCGGCGGGCTCCGGGACCTCGTTCTCTTCGAGCGCGCCGAAGGAGGACTCGCTCGGCAGGCGGCGCTCCACCGGCGCCATCTCGATCAACTGGTCGAGCGTCTGCCCGCCCAGTAACTGGTAGACCCGCGTTCGGGCATCGGGCGCGGGCGGGGCGTTCAGCACCTCGTGCGTCATGGAGGTCAGCCGGAAGCTCTTTTCGGGGTGCGCGAGCGCGTAGTGCGTAACCAGGCTCGCAATGTGGCCTAGTTCCGTGGATTCCGATTTCAGAAATTTGCGGCGCGCCGGAGTATTGAAGAAAAGGTCGCGCGCCTCGATGCGCGTGCCCTGCGGCCAGGCGATTTCCTTGACGTCGCGCAGCTTGCCGCCCGCGATTTCCACCCGCGTCCCGGCCCCTTCCGACGCCGCGCGCGTTTCGAGCCCCACCCGCGCCACGGCGGCGATGGAGGGCAGGGCCTCGCCGCGAAAACCAAGCGTCGCGATCTCGAGCAGGTCCTGGGCCTCGCGGATCTTGCTGGTGGCGTGGCGCTCGAAGGCCAGCAGCGCGTCGTCACGGCCCATGCCGCAGCCGTCGTCGGTCACGCGAATCAGGCGCTTTCCGCCGGCCTCGACCTCGATTTCAAGCCGCGACGCTCCGGCGTCGAGCGAGTTTTCGAGGAGTTCCTTCACGATGGACGCCGGACGCTCCACCACCTCGCCGGCGGCGATCTGGTTGGCAACGCGGTCAGGCAGGATGTGGATGACTGACATTGAGCAATTTGGTGATCGGGCGATTGAGTGATTGACTCATTGAATCAATGAGCCAATGAGTCAATAAATCAATCGGCTGAATTCTAACTTTGCAATTCTAGCGCCCGCGAAGCGTAGGCCCTGAAAGGGCGTGGTCAAGTGCGCAAATTTAGTCAGCCCCGAAGGGGCGCAACATCACAGCCCTGGGCAACGCCCAGGGTTGAAGTTCAGCGCCCGCAAACCGTAAGCCCTGAAAGGGCCCAACAGAAATCGCGATCAATCCCAAACGTACCTTTCATCGTACTCGACCTTGTACTTCGCCAGGAACTTCCGGTACTCGTCCTGAAAACTCACCCCCGTATGGTGCGCTTCCTGTTGCTCGATATACCCGGCGACCTCATCCGCCTCTGCCGGACTCACCGCCATAGCCGCTCTGCCAGTGGAATCCTCCGAGGCCCCGCTGCTGAGTCTTGATCCATTTTGACGAACTCGTTTTGATTTCCTCGACAACTTTGGCGAGCCCCAGGTTTTTCGAGAGGCGGAAAAGAATGTGCACATGGTCGCTCATGCCTCCGGCCTTGACAGCCGCGCAGTCCTGACTGTTGAGGACGGTGGCCAGATACGCATGCACGCCAGGGTGGAGGGAGCCGAGGAGCATGGGTTCGCGATCCTTGGTGCTGAATATGAGGTGGACGTAGATCATGGATAGCGATTGGCTCATCTGTTTATGTGGGCCGCCCTTTCAGGGCTCGATTCCTACAAATGCCTGTACCCGGCCCAGGCCGTTGGCCTGGGCTGTGATGGACCGCCCTTTCAGGGCTCGATTCCTGGAAGGCACGTTAACCTCACCCAGGCCGTTGGCCTGGGCTATGATGGATCGCCTCTTCGGGGCTGCGTCGGCCGCGCGACATGAGCGGATACCGTTCCGGGTTGCTCGATCGATTCAACCGCCAGATCGACGTCAAGATTGGGCCAATAAAGGTGACCCGGATGAGGCCGCTCGACCTTAAGAATGCCCGAAACGGGCGCCTGCTTGAACCACGGGAACTCACGGAACGGAACGAATAACTCTCGCTCATCGAGCATCAGCCAGAAGCCGTGGCTCGAAATGTTCGTGACCTCAACGGCTAAAGGACTCGACCCAAGCTCTTCGGATCTCATCTTGATGCTCCTCCACCAATTTCTTGTGTCGCTCTCAAATCTGCATCCCTTAGACCATAGTTCCGAGCCAATTCGATAGCCGGTTCGAGCCAGACCTTAACCCCGCCCCGGGCGACGGAGCTGTGGGAACCGCTCATAAACCTCCCGAATAATGTCTCCAGCGGCGTAATCGGGGCCTGCGGACGGGCGTATTGGGGCGAAGACGCCCAGTTGTTCCTTCGGTACGGTCCATCTGCTGAATTCCTCCTCACTCATCTGAACTTGCTCGTGAAAACTGAGCTCGGCTCCGTGCTCTAACTCATCGTGGATCACATTAAGGTCATGTAGTCCCTTGAAGAGAAACTGCACGCGTTTGCCGTGGGTTCTCGTAAGACGTTTCGCTCTGCTTTCCTAGGGCAAGTGACTTATCGTACGCTTCCTCTGGCGAGTCGGCTCGCACCAAAACTGTGTTGGTGTGCACCACGCTCCTTGGATCATCGTCAATGGTGATTTCTAGAACGATCTCAGCCAGATACCACTTCGCATCTGCGGGTATGAATCCCAAGCCTCACCTCACTGACGAGCCGAAGAGGGCTACCGAACATCGGTTCTTACCCTTCCGATGTATCACTCTCCCTTTTGCGGCGTTTCAAGCTGAAGTGACAGTTCCCGAAGCTGCTCCGGATCCACCGTTCCCGGCGCGTCGCACATCAGATCGACGGCGCTCGCGGTCTTGGGAAACGCGATCACCTCGCGGATATTCGTCTCGCCGCACATCAACTCGATGATGCGGTCCCACCCGAGCGCGATTCCGCCGTGGGGCGGGGCGCCGCTTTCGAGCGCGTCCAGAAAGAACCCGAAGCGCTCCCGCGCCTTCTCGGGCGTGATGCCGAGCGTCTGGAACACGCGCCGTTGGATATCGGGCCGGTGGATACGGATCGAGCCGCCGCCGATTTCCGAACCGTTCAGCACCAAGTCATAGGCCCGGGCCTTGCACGCCGAAGGGTCGGACTCGATCTTGTCGAGGTCTTCCTCGCGCGGCGACGTGAACGGATGGTGCATGGCGCCGTATCGCCGTTCCTTTTCGTCGTACTCGAACATCGGAAAGTCTGCCACCCAGCAGAAGGCCCAGGCGCCGGGCTTGATCAAGTCAAGCTTGCGCGCGAGATCCAGGCGCAGGTCGCCCGAGGCAGAGTCCAGGTGGCGCAGCTTTTCGATGCTGAGGCCGGCTGGCTCTCCTCCCGCCGTGGAGTCTGCCGGGCCGGCGGCAGCCGCTTCCGACTTCAGTCCGAGCAGGACCACCAGATCGCCCTCCGCCGCCTCGACCGCGCCCGCCAGCGACCGCACTGCGTCTTCGCCCACTACTTTGGTCAAAGAGGATTGCGCCGCGCCGGCCATCTTGATGGTCGCGAACCAGTCCGCGCCCGCATGTTTGGCCGTCTCGTGGAGTTTGTCGAGCTGGCTGCGCGACAAAGCGGCGCCGCCCGGCACGCGCAGCGCCTTGACGGGCTCCGCGACGTGAATCTTGCCGCGCGCGGTCTCGGGGAGCGGCAGACGCTTCCAAGCCAGTTCGAAACGAAGATCCGGCTTGTCCGAGCCGTACTTCTCCATGGCCTCGTCGTAGGGCAGGATGGCGAAAGGGCGTGACACGTTCACGTCCACCATGGCAAAGAGCTTCCCGATCAGGCTCTCAATGATGCCGAACAGCTCTTCGCGCCGCGGGAAGGCCATCTCAATATCGATCTGCGTGAACTCCGGCTGCCGGTCGGCGCGCAAGTCCTCGTCGCGGAAGCAGCGCACGATCTGGAAATAGCGGTCGAAGCCTGCGATCATCAGGATCTGTTTAAAGAGCTGCGGCGACTGGGGCAGGGCATAGAAGTGCCCCGGATGAACGCGGCTCGGCACCAGGTAATCGCGCGCGCCTTCGGGCGTGCTGCGGGTCAGGAACGGGGTTTCGATGTCCACGAAGCCGTGTTCAGTCATGTGCTCGCGCACCACCAGGCCCGCCCGGTGGCGCAGCCTCAGGTGATGCTGCATTCGGGCCCGGCGCAGATCGAGATAGCGATAGCGCAGCCGCGGCTCCTCGTTCGTGCGTCCCTCGTCATCGAGAGGGAAGGGAGGCGTGCGCGCTTCGTTCAGCACCAGGAGTTCCTGCACCACCACCTCAACCTCGCCGGTCGGGATGTCCCGATTCACCGTCTCGGGGGTGCGCAACGCGACCGTGCCCTCGATGCCGATCACGTACTCGCTCCGGACCTGCTCGGCCTTGGCGTGGGCCACCGCGCTCAGCTCCGGACGGCACACCACCTGGGTGATGCCCGTGTGATCGCGCAAGTCGATGAAGATCAGGCTGCCGAGGTCGCGGCGCCGCGCCACCCATCCCGCCAGAAATACCTTCTGCCCCGCGTGCTCGCGACGCAGTTCGCCGCAATGCTGGGTTCGCTGCCGATTTCCAAGAAGATCGAGTTCCACGTGGATTCGTACCTCTTTTTTGCTGCTTCTCAAAACAAAGAGCTTATAACGGCCGCATGAGTTGGGTTCGGTGTTGCCGGAGCGCGATGCGTCGTCGACCGTTTATTGATTCTAGGATACTTAACACAGTGCAGTCTTGCGCCAAGTTGGCTTCGGTCGGGTTCGCTTTGCGTCGCTTTTGTCATGATTTTGTTGATTATAAATGACTTAATTGGGTTCGCTTCCTACATTTTCGATGGGGGTGGGGGTCGCCGCCACGTCAATCCTGCCCGATGGTCTCTAGATTCGCCCTGTTCCTCCCTGTCACGCCCTCTCCCTTGGACCAAAAGTTCCCACGCCAGGCCTCTTGTGGCTGGCATGCTCGCGCCTCGCAACCCTTAAGGCGTCGGGGCCGGGAAGCGGCTCTCGGATTGCCACAGGACCCGCCTGACGCATCGCTGTTTTGGGAAGCGCACCAAAATGATAGCGTAACCGCAAAGGACGGCAAAGTCGAGGTAGCGGCGGGCTTATCCGGCCATTTTCTTGGCGGCATAAAGCCGCCGTTATGCGGCCGGCATGAAGTCCGCTGTCGGGTGGCGGCATGAACCGCCGCTACCCTGCGGATTCTGAGGACTTGGGATTGGGGACTCGTCTGGAGAGTTCGACTCGGACGAGCTAAGGCCCGACTCTCCCCCCGATGAGGCTCCCCCCTCTCGGGGTAAATCGGGCCTTTTCAACGAATCATAAAACTATTCACGATCCCGTAACTCCTGTCTGTTCCGTCGGGAACACTCCCTAAGGGGCACCCGCAGGGTGCGGCCACGAACGGGGCGGGCAGGGGGGCGTGCACTGCATGCGCAGTCAAAGTAGACGGCTACGCATCCAACATCTGTGGTTGTTGGCGGCCTGGGGCGTTCCACGGCGTCAGGGAGCGGCCCGGGTGGAACTTTCGGCGGACCGGATGGCATCTTGGAGGGGAAGAAGCATGCCTGCAGTTGAAAAGCAGTCTGAAGTTCGGGGTGAAATCCAGGCGCGTCTCGACGGCGCCCGGGTGGAGACGGACAGGCTTTTCGATCTCGTGCGGCCGGACTCGCTTTACGAGCGGCCGATCCCGGAACGTCACCGCATCGTGTTCTATCTCGGGCATCTCGAGGCATTCGACTGGAATCTTCTTCGCGATCCTATCGGACTGAAGGCCTTTCGTCCCGAGTTTGACCACCTTTTCGCTTTCGGTATTGATCCGGTGGACGGTGGGCTCCCTTCCGACAAGCCCTCGGACTGGCCTTCCCTCGACGAAGTGCGGCGATACAACCAGCGCGTCCGCCAGGCCCTGGACCATGCGATCGGCGACACCCGGGGGACGGCGGGCGACGGTGGGGAGCGCGGCGTGCTGCTGAACGTCGCCATCGAACACCGCTTGATGCACGCCGAAACCCTAGCCTACATGTTTCACCAGCTTCCGCTCGCGCGCAAGGTGAAACCGCCGATTACGCCTGTCGCGGAAGGGGGACCGGTGGCGCCCGGCATGGTCGAAGTGCCGGCCGGGAGCGCCACGCTCGGGATTCCGCGGGGTAAAGACCGCTTCGGCTGGGACAACGAATTCGAGGCCAACGCGGTCGAGGTTCCGGCGTTCGCAATCGACCGCTACAAAGTCACCAACCGTGACTTCCTTCGGTTCATGGCCTCAGGCGGTTATGAGGAGCGCTCCTTGTGGCAGGAACGGGATTGGGCATGGCGCGCCGGCCAAGACGTCCGTCACCCCGGATTCTGGGTTCCCGCTGAGCGCGGCTGGCGGCTGCGGACGATGTTCGATGAGATCGCACTTCCGCTCGATTGGCCCGTTTACGTGAGTCACGCCGAGGCGAGCGCCTACGCGCGCTGGGCGGGCAAGAAGCTGCCCACTGAATCGCAGTGGCATCGGGCGGGTTACGGCACGCCGCAGGGCGAGGAAAGGGCGTATCCATGGGGAGCCGCACCTCCCGAGGCTCCGAAGCGCGGAAACTTCGATTTCCGAAGTTGGGACCCGGCGCCGGTGAACGCTTTTCCCGGGAGCCGCAGCGCCTTCGGAGCCGAAGACCTGCTCGGCAACGGGTGGGAATGGACCGCGAGCGTGTTTGAGCCTTTCCCCGGATTCGAGGCTTTTCCGTTTTATCCCGGCTACTCCGCCAACTTTTTCGACGGGCAGCATTACGTGATGAAAGGCGGCTCGCCGCGCACCGCTTCCTGCATGTTGCGACGGTCGTTCCGCAACTGGTTCCAGCCGCACTACCCCTACGTCTACGCGGGGTTCCGCTGCGTCAGCAACTGACCTCTTTGGGAGCGCTCAAATGATCACGCACGCCATCGCTGCCGCCCAGCTCACCGAGTTTGCGTCCGACGTCCGCGCGGGGCTGACGAAACCGGGGCAGAAGGAATTGCTCTCGAAGTACCTTTACGACCGGGTAGGGTCTACGCTCTTCGAGGTGATCGGCGCGCTTCCGGAGTATGGCCTCACCCGTGCGGATGAGCGTCTTTTAAGGCGGCACGCGTCCGAGATCGTGGCGCGGCTGCCCCGGCCCGTGGCCGTGGCGGAACTCGGAAGCGGCAGCGGCAAAAAGACGCGGTGGATTCTGGAGGCGTTCGCGCGCTCCCAGCGCACTTTTTACTACCCCATCGAGATTTCACCCACCGCTTTGGCCGAGGTCGAGCGCGAGCTTGGCCGCATGGACTCCGTGAGCATCGTGGGCCTCGAACGCGAATACCTGGACGGATTGCTCGAAGTGGCGGCGCGGCGCCAGCACGGCGCGCACCTGATGGTCTTATTCCTTGGCAGCACGGTCGGCAACTTTGATCGTCCCCAAGGCCTGCAGTTCCTGCGGGAGGTGCGGCACGTGCTTGTGCCGGGCGACTCTCTGCTGCTCGGCACCGATCTCGAGAAGCCGGTCCCGCAACTGCTCGATGCCTATGACGATCCGCTGGGCGTAACTGCGGCTTTCAACCTCAACCTTCTGGCCCGCGTCAATCGTGATCTCGACGCCAACTTCGACCTGCGCCGCTTCGCGCACAGCGCCCGGTTTAATCCCGAGGCGCGCAGCGTGGAAATGCATCTGCGCTCGACCGAGCGCCAGACGGTCGACGTTCCCGGCGCCCGCATCTCGGTCGCGCTGGCCAAAGACGAGACCATCTGGACGGAGAGCAGTCACAAGTATTCTCCGGGTGAGGTCGATTCCATGGCCGGGCAGTCGGGGTTCCGCTGCGACGCCCAATGGATCGATCGCGAGTGGCCTTTTGCCGAGAGTCTTCTGATTGCGGAGTGAGCCGGCCTTGCGGAACCGGCGCTTCAGCCCTCCGGCGGCATAGGCTATCCTGGTAGGCTTTTGAGAAATATTCAGGACCTTGTCATTCCGAGCGCAGCGAGGAATCTCGCGCTGAGAAATTAAGACGTACGAGATTCCTCGCTGCGCTCGGAATGACAGTATGCGCTCGGAATGACAAGGCATAGAGTCTTTCCCGCAATCTTCCCTTCTACGCCCGCAGCACCGGCAAGCCTTTCTTCCAGACGCTCCTGATGGTCTGTCCGGCCACCCGCGCCAGGTGTTCGGCGAACGCGCCCTGATAACGAAAACGCGCGGTCGCGAGGCCGCTTGATTCCCGCCCGCCGGTTTCGCGGCCCGCAAGTTCGCGGCCCACCGGTTCGCGGTCGATCCTGAGCTCCCATGCCTCGGCGCGCGGATTGCCATTCGCTGCCACGGGGCCGGTCGAGATCTCGCGCACGGAGTTGAGGGGGATCTCGGCGAGGCGCTGGAATGAGCGCGTCAGCACGACCAGGCGCTCCGAGTGAACGAAGATACTTACCTCGCGGCGCGGGGGCGAGCCGTCGGCGGAAAACGCGCCTCCGTTGAGCACTACCAGGGCCTCCAACTCGCGTGCCACATCGTCGACGGTCTTCGATTCGCGACGCGTTCCGACGAACGCTCCGAAGGCCGCGAGCGCAGCGCCGGCAATCCCTGAGGCCGGACCGCCGCCGTCGCGAGCGAATCTCCAGATGAGTCCGGCTCCCGCGAGGCCGGCCACGATGCGGACGGTGAGCCACGCCCGGGGTTGCCGGTGCCAGCGCCGCACGCGGGATATCAGCAGAATGGCGCCGAACAGGACAGCGAGCGCGATCCGCCGGGCTCGCTCCGAGGCGGGCTGGCGCGCGGGTGCGGTTAGGTCAGGCACGGTCCTCCTTACGTTTGTAACGGCGAGCCTTGAGCTCGTAGCGCGGCAGGCTGCCCAAGGGCACGCGCCGCACGGCGACGCGAATGTTCAGCCGCCGCAGGATAGTCCTCTCGACCTGATCGAGCGTGTCCGTGTTCAGCGCGGAGTCCGCGGCGGTGTCCGGAGCTTCGATCTTCAGCAGCAATTCGTCGAGCCCGCCCACCCTTGTGACTTCCACCTCGTACTCCGCGGCGCCGACATGACTGCGGACCAGATCATCGATGGTAGCAGGATAGACGTTCACACCGCGCACAATGAGCATATCGTCCGTGCGCCCGAGCACGCCGCCCCGCGCGCGCGCAAAGGTTCGCCCGCAGGGGCAGGGTTCGCGGTCGAGCAGCACCAGGTCGCCGGTCCGGTAGCGCACCGCCGGCATGCCCGCGCGGCCGAGCGCCGTGGCCACGAGTTCAGCCGGCGCGTCGATCTCACCGGGCGCAGCCGCGGCGCCCGTGGCGGGATCGATGACTTCGAACACGAACTCGGCCTCGTTGAGATGGATCGCGCCCGGATGGGCCGCGCACTCGAAGCCCCAAGCGCCGAGTTCGGTGGCGCCCGCATGATCGAAGCAGCACGCGCCCCAGGCGCTCTCGATGCAGCCGCGGACGTGCGGGACGCTCGCCCCCGGCTCACCGGCGTGGATGGTCGCGCGCACGGCCCCACTCGCGAGATCGAGGCCGTTCTCACGCGCCACCTCCGCGAGGCGCAGCGCATAAGTAGGCGTTGACAGCACGACCGTGGCGCGGTGATCCAGGATCGCCTGCACGCGCTGCAGCGAACTCATGCCGCCGCCGGGGAGGCAGCGCACGCCCAATCGCCGCGCGCCGTCCAGGGCGGCCCAATGGCTGACGTAGGGGCCGAAGGAGAAGGCGAAGAAGGCGGTGTCGCGCTCCGTGACTCCGGCGGCGCGGTAGACGTAGCCCCAGCATCGCAGCCAGGTCTCCCAGTCGTCGGCCGTGTCGAGCCAGAGCAGGGGATTCCCGCTCGTGCCCGAGGTCTGGTGGATGTACGGGTAATGCGAATGCGGATCGGTGAGCAGACGCCCGAACGGAGGGAATGCCCGCTGGTCTTCGGCGAGTTCGGCCTTGGTCGTGAACGGTATCTTCCCGAGGTCCTCGAGGCCGCGCGCCGCCGGATCCGCGCCGCTCGCCGAGAGCTTTTCGCGATAGAAGGCGTTGTCCCGGATCGCATGCGCGAGGCGGCGCAGCCGTTCGTCCTGATGGCGCCGCAAGTCCTCGCGGCCGGCAGTCTCGAGAGCCTGATCGTAAAAGTGATGGTCGGGAGGCATCGGGCCTCGAGAAGTTGAAAGTCAAAAGTCGAAAGTCGAAAAGCGAAAGTCGAAAGGCGAAATTCGAAATCCGAAACTCGAAATTCGGAACTCGAAACTCGAAACTCGAAATCCGAAATTCGAAATTCGCAATACATGAGTCGAAGGTCAAACGCCGAAAGGCTTTCTAACTTCGAGTTTCGGTTTTCGCTTTTCGATTTTCGTCTTTCGCGCTTCGATTCTCGCCGTTCGGATTTCGGTTCCCCAGGCCGGCGTCTTCCGCCACCACGCGGCTGAGCGCCGACCAGTCGATTTCGCCCATGCCGCGCGCCACCCCGGAGATCAGGTGGTCGCGAATCAGGCTGGCGAGCGGCATGGGGACGGCCGCGGCGTCGCCCGCCGCAAGCACCAGCCGGACGTCCTTCAAGCCGAGCAGCATTTTGAATCCTGCGGGCTCGAAGATCTCTTCGGCGATGATCCGGCTGTAGGTCTCGTAGACCGGAGATTGAAACACCGTGTTCAGGATTTCAAGGCACTTCCCGGGCTCAACACCGGACTTCCGGGCAAGGGCAAGCGCCTCGCTGAGCGCCTCGATCATGGAGGCGATCAGAAAATTGCCGGCCAGCTTTACAACGTTGGCTTGAGGCGCGTGCGATCCAACGGTGAATAGCTTGCGTCCGATCGCTTCGAGCAGCGGACGAGCCGTTTCGACCGCTTCGGCAGGACCGGCCGCCAGCACCACCAACTGCGCGGATTGGGCAGCCTGAGGACGGCCAAATACCGGGGCCGCCACGTAGTGTTGTCCGTGCCTGGCGTGCTCTTCAGCCAGGCGTTCGGAGAGGGCAACACTGATAGTGCTGAGCGAGACGTGCAGGCCGCCGCGCGGCAGGGCGGCGAGCACCCCGCCTTCTCCGAAGACAGACTGCTCCACGGCGCGGTCATCGGCAAGCATAGTCAGCACCGTGCCGGGCGCCGCCGCCTCAGTGATCGTCCTCGCCACATGAGCGCCGTCCGCTGCGAGTTCCTCCGCCCGGCTGGTGGTTCGATTATAGGCATGCACTTCGTGGCCGGCCTTCAACAGGTTGCGAGCGATTCCCTTGCCCATGCTGCCGAGGCCGATGAATCCGGTCTTCATGTCAACCCTCCGGTCGTAGTCGAAAGTCGAAAGTCAAAAGTCAAAAGCTAAGAGTCGAAGATCAAGAGTCCAAGATCAAGAGTCGAACAGTCTGCAAATCGCCTGACGCCTGGCGCCTAATACCTGACACCTAACACCTAAGCTAAGCCTTGGCCCAGCCTTTTGCGCGCTCCACCGCCCGCTGCCAGTCCGCGTAGAGATCCTGGCGGCGTCCGTCCGGCATGGCGGGCTCAAAGCGCGCGCCGATGCGAAGTTGCGTGGCCAGTTCCCGGGTGTTTTTCCAGAAGCCCGTGGCGAGGCCCGCCAGGTAAGCGGCTCCGAGCGAAGTGGTTTCGGTGGTGGCCGGACGCTCCACGGGCGCGCCCAGGATATCGGCCTGAAACTGGCACATGAAGTCGTTGCGTGCTGCGCCGCCGTCCACGCGCAGCACTTGCGGCCGGATTCCGGAATCAGCCGTCATGCCGTCGACCACGGAACGGGTCTGGTAGGCCATCGCTTCGAGCGCGGCGCGGGCGAGATGCTGACGATTGGTGCCGCGCGTGATCCCGACGATGGTCCCACGGGCGTAGGCGTCCCAGTACGGCGCTCCCAAACCCACGAACGCCGGAACAAAGTAGACGCCGCCCGTGTCCGGCACGGCGGCCGCCAGCGCCGCGGTCTCTTCGGCGCTGTGTACGAGTTGGAGCCCGTCGCGCAGCCATTGGATGGCGGCGCCCGCCACGAACACGCTGCCCTCGATCGCGTAAACCGGGGCTCGCGTCCCGAGGCGCCATGCCACGGTCGAGAGCAGGCCGTGCTGCGAGACCGCCGGCGCCCCGGCCGTATTCATCAGCAGGAAGCAACCCGTCCCGTAGGTGTTCTTCAGGCTGCCTGCCTCGAAGCATTGATGGCCGAACAGCGACGCCTGCTGGTCGCCGGCCACCCCCGCCAGCGGGAGCGCGTGGCCGGGAGTGAGCAGATGGGACACACCCACGATCTCGCTCGAGGAGCGTATCTCCGGGAGCAGAGAGCGGGGAATCTTGAAATAGGCCAGTATTTCGTCGTCCCAGGCGAGCGTGTGAATGTTAAAGAGCAGCGTGCGTGAGGCATTGCTGACGTCGGTGGCGTGCACGCGTCCGCCGGTGAGCTGCCAGATCAGCCAGGTGTCGATCGTGCCGCACGCGAGCTCGCCGCGCTCGGCGCGCTCCCGCACTCCCGGCACGTTCTCGAGCGTCCAGGCAATCTTGGTGCCGGAGAAATAGGCGTCGGTCACGAGGCCCGTGCGCTCGCGCAGCGTCACGTCAAAGCCCTCCTGCCGGATGCGGTCGCACATCGCTGCCGTACGGCGGCACTGCCAGACGATGGCGTGGTAGACCGGCTCCGAGGTGCGGCGGTCCCAGAGCACGACGGTCTCGCGTTGATTGGTAATGCCGATGGCCGCGACCTCGTCCCGACGTATGCCCGCGAGCGCCCGCTCGGCCACGCGGCGTTGGGAACCCCAGATCTCACCGGCGTCGTGCTCCACCCACCCCGGCTGCGGATAGTACTGGCGCAGCTCCTCGGCGGCGGAAGCGCGCACGTGACCTTCGCGATCGAAAAGGACGGCCCGCGAACTGGTGGTTCCCTGGTCCAGAGCCAGAATGTAGTCCGGCATGCGTTAATCCTTCCCGGCGCCGCCTCGGGCGGGCGCGCGACCGCCGGAGCTTGATTGTCGTCTCCATCGCATTATCTCTCACATACCACAAACCGGTCTGACATACCACAAACCGGCCTCACATAGCACAAACCGGGTGGACGGGTAATGGGCCAAATTAACCCATTACCGGGAGACGCTGGGCAAGAGTACGACGTTTTTGGTTCCTTTTTTGAGACGGCCGAGGGTCGGGCATGAACGCCAAAGCCCCCGGGTCGCGTCCCGAATCGAGCGAGCGGACGCCGAATCGGCCCTGATGACCGCCTTGAAAGACGGGCCGGGGCAATGCAATACTCGAATTTGGTCAGAGTAAGAACTCGTCAACGCCTTGTCGAGTTTAGGCATCTTAGCGAGAGAACTGGCGGCGGCGGCTGGGCAGCCGTCGAGCGGTCGTCAGTTTATCCACGGGTCAGGCTGACTCCGTGCGGAGGAGAGAGAAACCAATGGCAGAGCAATCACGAAACGCAAGCAACGCTGTGTTTGGCCTCAGCGATCCCCCAAGCAGCCCTTCAGGCCCGTCCCAAAGCAGCCCTCCGGCCCCGGCCGGACCGGCACCCACTGCTTATGTCCCTTATCCTCCGCCGGGGGCGCCCTCGCGCACGCCGATCGTGCTGCTGACGATTCTGGTGATCCTGCTCGTGATCATGGCCGGCGTCAACTTGTACCTGGTTATGACCTTGCAGAAGAACGTCCAGCAAGGCGCGAATCAGACGGCCGACCAGCTCAATGTGCTCAACCATCGCATGGATTCGAGCGATGCGCGCTACGCCCAGTTGCGGGCGCAGTTTCAAGTGACCTCGGAGCGGCTGGGGATGACGCAGCAGGAGCTTAACCGGGCGCGGAGTCTGGCGGCGAACATCCAGCAGCAGCAGCAGCAAGCCGTGACGCAGTTGAACCAGGCGATCGCGCAGAAGGCCAGTGCCGAAGACGTGACCAAGATGCAGGCCGACGCCAATGCCAAATTCGGCGGCATCGACACCGACATCACGGGTATCAACAAGAAAATCGGCGACACCAATGATGCCTTGAACGGCGCGAAAGGCGAACTCTCGGGCGCCATCGCCAAGACCCACGACGAGTTGGTGGCCCTCGCGCACAAGACGGACCGCGATTATTTTGAATTCACTCTGACGCGCGGCCCGCAGCAGAAGGTGGGGAACATCTCGATCAGGCTGGAGAAGACCAATCCCAAGAAAAACAACTACACGGCCGACCTGTTCTTCGACGATAAGCGCACCGTGCGCAAAGACCAGGCTGTGGATTCGCCCGTCCTCTTCTACATGACGGGAGCGCCGAGCGCGTTGGAACTCGTGGTCAACAAGCTGGATAAGAACAGCGTCAGCGGATACCTGAGCGCGCCCAAGGGATTCTTCGCCAACACCCCGAACGTGCTGCAGGCCCGGCCCGGAGGGAGTTCGTAAGATATTCGATTCCAGGGCGCCGCGCCCGGGACCTGTGAGGCTGAGCCATGAAGTGGCTGCTGAAATCCGACCCGGACACCTATTCGTTTGCCGATCTTGAGCGCGACGGCCAGACGCGCTGGGACGGCGTCTCGAACAACCTGGCCCTCAAGAATCTGCGAAGCGCGCACCGCGGCGACGCGGTCCTCGTCTATCACACGGGCGATGAAAAGGCTGTGGTGGGGTTGGCGGAAGTTACGAGCGACCCGTATCCGGACCCGAAGCAGAACGACCCGCGTCTGGTGGTGGTCGACCTCAAAGCCGGACGGCGTCTGTCGCGCCCGGTCCCGCTCGCCGAAATCAAGCAGCAGGCTTCCCTCAAAGACTTCGAACTCGTGCGATTGCCGAGGCTCTCCGTGATGCCCGTCAGCGACGCGCAGTGGAAGGCCATCCTGGAACTGGGCAAGTGATAAGCTCGCGTGCCCGCGTTTGCGAGGCTCGCGGATTCAAGGAATCACCCGAAACGATTCGTTGCTTACCAGCGTGCCGCTGGACGTTGCCACCTCAATCTTGCCGCTCGTCGCGCCTTCGGGCACGGACGTTTCGATTGCGGTGCCGCCTGCATTCACCGTGAACTCCGCCGGCGTTCCGTTGAAGGTGACGAGGCTTGCGCCCTGCAAATCATTTCCGAGGATGATGACGGATCGTCCGACGTGGCCGAGGGCGGGCACCGCCTTTACAAATGGGCCGAGACCGAGCGAAAGGCTGAAAATGGTGCCATCGCCGGATGCTCCTCCCGAGTTGGCTGCTCCGTACAGGATCCCGTTGGTCGCCTGAATAAGACCTGCTAGGACGAACATCCCGTCGATGCGGTCGAAGCTATGCAGGACGGTCTCGTCGCCGTCCGGGGTGATTCCGAAGATTGTGCCATAGGCGTAGGCGCCGCCGAAATAGGTGGTGCCGTATAAGTTTCCGTCGGTGGCGCGGACCAGGCCGGCCTGGGGTCCCACGCCGTCACCGGTCGAGCCAAAGTTGTGCAGCGTAATCGCTCGTCCCCCAGGGACAATCTTGAAGACCGTGCCCGCGTTGTATTCTCCTCCCTGTGACGTTGTTCCGTAGAAGGCTCCATCTTCGCCCTGGAGGAGCGACCCGGAGGGATAGCCGCCGTCCGTCAGATCAAAGGTGTAGAGCACGCTTAAGGTGCCGGTGGCGCTGATTTTGAAAATCGTTCCCGCCCCGGAGCAGTTCGGCAGGGTGCCGCCGTACTCGGAGGTGCCGTAAAAGGCGCCGTCCGGGCCCTGGATCAGCGCGTCAAGAGGGTCCGCGCCGGTATGGCACCAATTGAAACTGTACAACAGCGTCAACTTGCCGCCGGGAGTCATGCTGTAAACGGTGCCATCGTTGTTTGGCCCGTCGTACTGCCCGCCCGTCGTGCCATAGAAATTGCCATCCGCACCGAGGACGAGGCCGGAAAAAGGAAATCCGCCGGTTGTGGCCGAATCGAGATTGGCGAGCGTCGTGAGCTGGCCCTCCTGGCTGAGCTTGAATACGGTGCCGAACTCGGAGGCGCCGCCGCCGCTGGTTGTGCCATAGAAGTTCTGGTCAGGGCCGAGAATCAGCGCCGCGTCAGGGCTGGCGCCTTGTTTGAAGTCGAAACTGTAAACGTTGCTGACTGTTCCTGAGGGCGTGACCTTAAAAATCGCGCCGCAACCATGGCTGCAGAGCCTCGAACTCCCGCCGATGGCGCCGGTTCCATATAGACTGCCGTCTATCCCCTGGGCCAGGGCAGCCTCAGGATTAGCAGCGTCCGTACCGTTCAGATCAGCGAGCTTGGTGAATGTCTGCGCAGGCGCGATCAGCGCCGCCGAGAGCATCATCAACGGAGCAATCGACAAAGCCGCCAGCCTGCCATGTCCTTGTGCGTCAGCCATTTGACCTCCGCGGCCTGCATTAGTGTTGGGCTTGTAATGGGTTGGCGACGAGTAACCGGTGATCGGTGACGGGTGGGCGGCCATGCCTGCCTGTTGCCCACCCGTCACTCGCTGCCGGATCTGACTAGTTCCCGACCATGGCGGTCGCCAGGCCGAGGGCCTGCTCGCCCGTCGGAACGCTGAGGACCGTGGGGACGTTCGGCTCGGTGATTTCACCGGTCGTTGCGCTGACCGTCAAGACATGGAGGACGGAATTCGCGCTGTCAAGGCAGTAGAGGAATGCGCCGGTCGGATCAAACGCCAGGTTTGCGGCCGAGGGCGTCTCACCCTTCGCAGACTTCTCGAGCGAATAGTGCTGGACCATCGTTGGAGTCTGGTAGTGCAGGAGACTGTACACTGAGACGGTCCCGGTGCCGGGCTCCGCTGTGTAAAGATAGGCCCCGGTGCTGTCGGTGGTCAGCCATCCTACGCCTTTCCCCGTGTTCGCCACCGCCCGGATGTACGACACGGCCCCGGTGGTCGCGTCATAGCTGTACACGCCGACTTCGTTAAGCGTAGGAAGCCCGGCGTAGATGATCCTCTCCTTGGGATTGAAAACGAGCCCTTGCAGTTCGGCGCCGGTCGGGACGTTTACGGAGTTGATGGATTGCAACTGGCCCGTCTGGCGGATCTTGTAGGCCGTGAGGGTACCGGTGGTCAGCATGGTATCGAGGTAGGCGAAGTGTCCGTTCTTGTTGGATACCTCCAGGATCTCGGAGGGAGAGCTGCCTTCGGTCAGCTCATCGGTGGCGACCGTGACCAATTGCGGCTTGCCGAAGGAGTTCAACTTGAAAATGCTGACGTTGGTCGCGTTCTTGTTGCCCATGTCCTGCCCGGGGTCCTCGTTCTTGTTAACGACCGGAAGCCAGGACACACCGCCGGTGAGAAGCTGATAAGCCAATCCGAAGCTGACGGGGTCCTGCCCGTTGGAACTCGCGGGCGTACCCGCCACTTGCGTGAGGCTGCCGTCCGTATTGACGGAAAAGGAGGTGAAGTTGTTGCTGTGTCCGTTCACCGCGAGTACGTAGGCGATTCCGCTGGTATTCGCGGGCGTGATAATCACTTCCCGGTCGGCATCGAGCGCCGTGGAGCCGGCTCCGGGGTCGAAAATGCCGGTGCCACCGGTCAGATAAGGCGAGCTCGGCAGCGCCGTCAGGTTACCGGTACCGTCGTTGCTGAAGCCAAACACCGAGTTCATATTTGCGGTCGATCCGATGTTACTTTCGAGGTAAACCGCGTTGATAGATTGGGCGCGGAGCGCAGTTACCGAGCCCGAAGCTGCGACTAAAGCTGCCAAGCCCAACCACAATACCGTTCTCCGGGCCTTTTGCTGTTTCATTTAGTTCTCCCTCAGATATGAATTGTGGAGCCGCAGTGGGGTTCCACCCCACCGTTTCCCCCTACCCTTGTTCGCGCCTACGAATGCGAGAGCCAAAAAACTACGAAGACCTCTTTCCACCCGGGGCGCGAGTCCCGCAAGGAGTTGCCGCGAGCACCGCCGGCTGCCAGTGAAGCGGGGCAGCGTTGAACCAGTATCCGTGAAAAGCCAGCGCTTTGGCAATGAGCGAAGACGGTATTGACTGGCCAAGTAACGAGCATCCCATTATGAAATGACATGTTGGAGGCTGTGCCGCCGTCTGCCCCGCCGTTGCAGGACGGGTGCCGTATAATAAACCCGACCAGAGCCTGACTCGCAGATCCGTATGAGGCTGGCCCTGGCTGCGGCTCACAATGATCCAAGAAAATGATCTGAGCGTACAAGCCCTCAACCGCCGGGTGATTGCCTGCACCGCCTGTCCTAGGTTGATTGAGTACTGCCGGCAAGTGGCTCGCGACAAGCGCCGCATGTACCTCGGCTGGGAGTATTGGGGCAAGCCGCTGCCAGGCTTCGGCGATCCCAGGGCGGAACTCCTGCTGGTGGGCCTGGCGCCCGCCGCGCACGGCGGCAACCGGACGGGCCGCATGTTTACCGGCGACCGCTCGGGTGACTTTCTGTATCGGGCTCTCTACGAGGCGGGTTGGGCCAATCAGCCGTCCTCGCGCGAGCGGGACGACGGTCTTGAGTTGCGCGGCTGTTACATCACCGCGGCGTTGCGCTGCGCTCCGCCTGGCAACAAGCCGCTGCCCGAAGAGCTCCGGCGCTGCCGCCGGTGGCTCGGGGCTGAGCTGGAATTGCTCAAGCGCGTGCGGGCCGTGCTCGCGCTCGGACGCATCGCCTTTGACGCTTACCTCAACGCCGTGTCTCGCACCGAAGGGTTCCCCCCGCGCGGCTCGCTGCGGTTTGCCCACGGGGCCAGTTTCGAGCTGCCGGCAGGACTTCCGCGCCTTTTCTCGAGCTACCACCCGAGCCAGCAGAACACGCAGACTGGCAGGCTCACCCCGGAGATGATGAACCGGGTGCTCCGCGACATCCGCCAGTTCCTGGCGTGACCATACCCGGTGAGCATCCTGGGTCCGGAGTGCAGCCCTTAGCGTAACGCTTCAACGGTCCTCTGGGCCCCAGTTGATGCGCAAACCAAGGAAGCGTTATCGTCGCGTTGGGCGACCCTAAAACGATTTGAAAGCCGTTGCGCGATCTGTTATGGTAGGCGGCATGACGTTCCCAGGCAGGGACGCATTGACCGCGCCGGCCCCGGACGTGACCGGACCTGAATTGACTGCATCCGTGGGCGAGCGGCGGGAAGTCGAATGATCGTCGGGATTGGGGTCGATCTGGTAGAGACGGCCCGTGTGGGAGAAGGAATCGAGCGTTACGGCGAGCGCTTCATTCGCCGGCTGTACACGCAACGCGAGGTCGATTACTGCGAGAAGTTCAAGAACCGGGCGGAGCGCTACGCGGCCCGGTTCGCAGCCAAAGAGGCTGCTTTCAAGGCGCTCGGCACGGGCTGGCGGGAAGGCATTCGCTGGGTGGATGTCGAGGTGATGAATCAGCCCAGCGGCAAGCCTGAGTTGTTGTTGCACGGACGAGCGGCGGAGCTGGCGCAGGCGCTCGGGGTTACACGGACGGCGGTCTCGATTTCTCACGCGGACCATTACGCAGTGGTCCAGGTGGTCTTCGAATCCGATGGGTAAGCGCGGAGCGGCAAGGACGGCAGGCTGGACAGCCCTTCTGACTGTTGGGCTCGCGGCCCAGGGGCTGGCGCAGTCGCTCGCTCCCGTGGCGCCGACCGTACTCGACAGTCGTGAGGCTACGCGGCTATTGATGAGCCAGGTTTCTCCTGAATATCCTGCAGTAGCGCACACCAACTACATCCAGGGACCCGTGCAGATGGAATTGCTCGTCGGGAGCGACGGCTACGTGCGGAAGGCCCACGTGCTGCATGGGAATCCGCTGCTGGCCGCTTCCGCGCTCAAGGCCGTCTATCACTGGATTTACCGCCCTTGCGTGACCGCGCAAGGGCCGGTGCCCTTCCGGACCCAGGTCAAAGTGGTCTTCGACCTGCGCCGGCGCGCTGACGATCATTTTCCCACCACACCGGAGCGCGACCTCGAAGAGCGGGTAACTCTGCCCCAGCTTGCCGAGAATTTCGCGCGGCCCTCAGGCCCTTCTGTGCGCCTGCGCGTATTGGTCAGCGCCGACGGACGCGCCATGGATTCGATGTTGGTTTCGGGCTCCACTTCGCTGTTTGAGTCAGCGCAGGAGAGCGTGGCGCAGTGGAGATTCGAGCCCGCGCGCTGGGGCAATTTGGCCGTGCCGTGGTATCTGGACGTGGACGTTCCCGTAAAGAGCGATTACCGCCCCCAGGCATCCGCGGGCCCAGGCACGCCTTGAGATCCGAGAGTCGTATTCCCGCGAGCTCTGGGTGGAGGCGCTCCGGCCGCTGGGCCGGATCCGGGAGTTCTACGGTCAGCGCGGCTGCGATCTTCCTCCTGTTGTTTACGGGCTTGATCTCACTGACCCGCCTTGCCTCCGCGCAGCGGAACCAGGCATCCCGATTCACTTATGTCGGCGGTACTGAGAGCGCTCCGTGGGGCTGCGTGGGCGAACTCGAGCTCACCCCGGACACGTTGATCTACAAGTGCGGTCAATACACGGTCAAAGCGCCTTACTCTGCCATCGAGACGATGCAGTTCCGGGACGACATCCCTAGTCACATTCGGAGAATGAAGGTGAAATGGGCGGTGAAACTGCCTCCCGGGGAGCGCGGAAACAACAAGAACCACTTTTTCATCGTTCTGTATCGCGGCGCCGGGGGTGCGCGCGTGCTTGTCTTCGATATTCCCTCTGACCAGATGCGTCCCTACCTCGCGGAACTCGACCTCAAGGTGGGCCGCCGCGTGGAGGTCCAGAGCCACGAGAATTATGAGCCGTGATCGTCTGGGTGTGACGCTTTGTTCGAGGCTCTTTGACGCTGGCGCGCCCGGGCTCAGCGCTGCTGGTAGAAATACCCGGCGCGTGCCCGCACCTTCAGGTTCGGCTTCTCAATCTCCACGTCAATGCGGTGAAAGCCGTTCTGGGCGAGGGTCGTAGGTTTGTAAGCGATCTCGTACTGCGAGTGGATCTCGGCGCTGATTTGGTTGAGCTGGTCCTCGAGCTTGTTCTTGGTCCAGTGGGAGTAGTAGACGCCGCCCGTGAATCCGGCGTAATACTCGAGCGCGTTCTTGATGAACACGGAGCTGACCGTTTCACCTGCAGCCGTCAGGATCGGAACGCCCTGAATGGGCGTGCCCCAGACGTTGGCGGAGTTCGTCGATGTGGGAACCACCCCGGGCGGCAGGGGACGCGTGACGTTAGCGTCGAGCGGATCCAGTGGGTGATCCTGCTCCGGCTCGCGCACCAGGGCCTCGGTGCGGCTCAGGTGCAGGCCGTAGATCGTCACCTCGTCGGCGGTGGCCCGGTGCACCACGTCGGCTTTGCTGTTTTCGCTGCCGTGATCGGAGCCGTCGGAGAACGCCACGATCACGCGGCGCTCGGTCTCGGGCCGGTCCTCAAGCAGTCTCATGGCCTGCATCAGGGCATCGTTCAGCCGCGCCTTCATCCCGAACCCTTCGAGCCGCCCAAGGGTCCCCTTCAACTGATCACGATCGTTCGAGAACCCTTGCAGGAGGGTGACCTTGTCGGAGACTCCCATAACCGCAGTGTGGCCGTCGGGCCCGACGAGAAGGTCGGAGAACATCGGGCCGAGCCCCCGCAGTTGATACAGAAGGCTGGCCATGGAGTTGTCCGTTTGCACCAGGATGACCAGCGCAACCGGTTCTGACGCGACTTCGAACCGCTGCAACGGTTGTTGGACCCCGTTGTCGTAGACCTTGAAATCCTTCTCGTCAAGATCGGAGACGTACTCGCCGCTGTGATCGATCACTGTGACCGGTGTGGTCACCAGGATTGATTGCACGCGGATGTTGGGCGCCTTGGGGTTACCCTGCGACTCTGAGGCTGCCGGCTGTGCGCCTTGCGGCTGTGCAGGTTGCGCGGGCTTGGACTGAAACACGGGTTGCGCGCCGTCGGTCCCGCTTTGTGCCCGGCTGAACGAAGACCATGAGGCAACAAGGACCAGCGCGGCCAAGCCAACGCCGGTGCGACAGGCTCTTCGGGTGATCACAGCGCTCACCTGCAGTTCTCCTGACTCGTTGGATGAACGGTCGAAGAGGCGAGTTGCAGATAAATACAGCCGCATCTTGAGCCGTTGAGCGTTCCGTACTGAGATTCTTGAGCTTCACTCGTTCGTCGTTCAATCATTCATCATTCATTGTTCATCATTCATCGGTGGTTTGTCGTGCCTCTGGCGCGCGGCCTCATAGAGGACCACGGCTGCGGCCACGGAGACGTTCAGCGATTCGACAGGACCATAGAGCGGGATGCGCGCCAGATCATCGCAGGTTTCGCGCACCAACCGGTGCAGGCCGTCGCCTTCGCCGCCCAGAACCAGGGCGCAGCCGCCGGAATAGTCGAGATCCAGGTACGACTTGGTGGCAGCGGCCTCGAAGCCGAAGACCCAGATATTGTGCTCCTTGAGCTCGTTCAGGGCCCGGGTGAGATTCGTGACCCGCGCCACCTTCAAGTGCTCAAGCGCTCCGGCGGCCGCATGGGCCGCGGCGGCGGTCAATCCGGCGGCGCGCCGCTCGGGGACCACGATTCCATGAGCGCCGGCCGCGACGGCCGTGCGGGCCACCGCGCCCAGGTTGGCCGGATCCTCCACCCCGTCGAGCGCCACCAGCAGCGGCGCCGGCGAGGCGCCGGCCAGGGCCTCGAGATCGTCATAAGCCTTGGCCGCGCACACGGCCACCACGTTCTGATGCTGCGGGCTGCCTGCCGCGCGTTCGACGGCGATGTCGGGGGCAAAACGAATCGGAACGCCGCGCGCGCGCGCGAGTTGCATGATCTCTTCCACGCGCGGCGAATGATGGCCCTGCGCCACCAGCAGGTGGTCGACGGGGCGCGAGCCCAGGGCTTCCTTGACGGCGTTAATGCCGTAAAGCGTATCCAGCCGTTCAGCGGTCACGCGCCCTGCCGGCTTGAGGAACTCTTTCATGAAGGCGCCTGAGGCCGCGGCCGGCCGGCGATTTTGGATGTGAGAAGGCAACCCTGCGAAGCGCTTTTCAAGAACACCGGCAGCGATTCCCGGTTAGAAATCTGCGCCCGCGGCGCTGACGGGCGCAACTGTCTCTCCCTCGGGGCGGCTCGGCGCCGGGACCTTCAGGCTGGCCGCCCAGCCGGAAAGGCGCCTCAGGCTCGGGTAGTCCGTGCGATCCGCCTGCAGCGGAGTGATCGAGATCTCATGCGCGATGATGGCGGAGTAGTCAGATTCCGGTTCCACGTTCTCGAGGGCCACCTGTTCATCCTGCCAGTAGTAAGGGCGCCCGCGCGGGTCGTGCTTCTCGTGGACGACGTTCTGCGTGATCTTGCGGCTTTGGCACGTGAAGCGCACGCCGCGGACGTCGCCGCGCGGCACGTTTACGTTTAGCATCACGCCCGGCGGAAGCCCCTCCCGCAGCACGTGGGCGGCGAGTTCGGCCGCAAACGCCGCCGCCGCCGAAAAGTCGAGATTCTGGCGCGAAGCGAGCGACATGGCGATGGCCGGCACGCCGTGCAGCGTGGCTTCGAGGGCGCCCGCCACGGTGCCCGAGTAAATCAGGTTTTCGCCCAGGTTGGCGCCGGGATTGATGCCGGAGACCACCAGGTCGGGAGGCGACTTCATTAACTGGTGCAGTGCCAGAATGACGGCGTCCGCGGGCGTGCCGGAGACGGCGTAGTGGCGCTCGTCGATGGCGTAGACGCGCAGCGGGGAATGGATGGTGATGGACTGGCTGGTGGCGCTGCGCTCCGAATCCGGGGCCACCACAAGCACGTCACCGAGCGGCTGCAGCGCCTTTTCGAGCGCCTTCAATCCGTCGGCATGGATGCCGTCGTCATTGGTTACGAGAATTCGGGTCATGTAATGGACTACGCACGATCACTGTTTCGGCAGGTGCGCTCAGAAACCAGTTTAGCACGGGATGCACGCGCCGGCCTCTTAGCCGCGGGTTCACCCGAGCCCGGGCCTTCGATCTGACTGGCCAAGTTCAAGGGGAGGGCTGGACACGTCGCTGCGCCGATGGTATTCGCGCGTGGCGATGACATACAGAATAATGCTCGCAACCACCCGCCAATAGCGCTTGTGTTTGATGTTGCTCAAGCATATAGTGTCGGCCGGAAGAAGATCGCACGATTGAAAGTTCGGATTAGGCATGCGGAACGGGTCATGCCTTAGCCCGAATCAAAAAGGGAGAAACTTGATGCTCAAGCCGGTTAGAACAATCCTGCTCGTCGGGTTCGCGGTATGCGGCCTTTCCGTAAGCAGCTTCGCCCAGATGTCGGTCAACCCCTCTACGTGGTCGTATGGCGCCTTTAATGGCCCCCCGTACTGGGCGCAGGAGATTCCACAGTCTTGCGCTCAGCCGGCGCCGCCAGCGCCGGCAACCCAGCAGTCGCCGATTACCATTGCCGGTACTTTTACGCAGATCAGTGATCAGATTACGTTCAACTATAACTCCCCTCCCAGTGGCCAATCCGAATACGTGGTGTACAACAACTACGCTGTCGAGGTCGAAGCCCAAAACGGCCAGACGATGAACAGTACGGTCACCTATGAGAATGATACCTATACGTTGCAAAACGTCCACTTCCACTTTCCGGCCGAACACGCGACTCCCGAAATCCCTTCTGGCCAGGCCGTCGTGGAAGTACATTTTGTTAACAAGGATGCGAGCGGGAACGTGTTGGTCATCGCGATCCTGGGGAAAATAGGCAACACGAACGGGACCATCGGTACAATCTGGGGCAGTCTCCCATCTTCATATGGCGGGCACGGCGCGGTGTCTATAAACCCCATAAAATTGACGCCCGACGAGGGCGCGGGGGACACGACCAAGCTGAATTACTACAAGTATAAGGGTTCCTTGACGGTGCCGCCCTGCACGGGAGGAGTCACATGGTTGGTGTTGAAGAGGTATATTCAAGTTTCGCAGGCGCAGCTAAACAACACGATTCAGTGCAACACTTTCAAATACCTTCCGGGTCCGCCTCCACTCTCGGGTTGCCAAAATGCCCGGCCAGCGCAAACCCTGCTAAGCGGTACGACGATAAGCGACACCAGCTTCCCGCAGTGAAGCGTCGCTTTGTCGCACCCACGCGATTTGTCTAAACCTCGCCCGGCTATCGCGCCGCAGCGCGATTCCGCATCTCGCGCCGGAGGACTTGGTTCATGTAGGTCTGGTACTTTCCGCCCCGCGACCGGAACCAAGCCAACACGTCGGCATCCACGCGCAAGCCGATCTGCTGCTTCACCGGACGATAGAATCTTCCCACATGAATTTCAGGCGGGAAGGGCACCACGGCTGGAGCGTCAGAGTAATCGATGGCGGAATCCGGCATGCGGGCGAGCGCCTTGATCTCCGCCGGCCCGCGCTTACTGATGGGACGGGTAAAGACCCTGCTCGCGGGAATCCGCTTTTCTTGCCGAGATGATCCGGATTGCTTCTTCGCCATTTTCCTCCTCCACCGCGTGAGCGACGAGCATCAGAACAGCGCCCCCGGCGGAACCCGATCGTGTGCCAGCGCCCCTCGCCCTCAATTACTCGCTCAACATACGAAACGGCGTTGCGATCATTGAACACGCGCGCGGCGACCTCGAACGAGACGCCATGCTTTCGTCGGTTAATCCGATCCTTCTTCGGATCCCAGGCGAAAACCATTGTATATTCAATCTCGTATCACATCGCCACTCGGGACTGCATCCGGATTCAGGAACAACAAGCGACGCCCGCACGCGGGGCGTGCCGTGAAAAACGGGGCTTGGTGTGACTGGGCATTCCGCGCGGCAGGTCGACCGAAGTCACCGCGACGATCGCGCACGGCCAAGCCAGCGAGCGATAGTCAAGAGGCAGTTCCGGCCGCTACCCGACTCGGCTTACACGTTGCCGCGCTTCATCTCGCCCATCAGGTAGTCCATGGAGCGTACGCAGAGGGTCATGATGGTCAGGGTGGGATTCTGGCAGGCCGTGGACGTGAAGCCTGCGCCGTCGCACACGAAGACGTTCTTCACGTCGTGAGTTTGCTGGAACTGGTTCAGGACTGACTTCTTGGGATCATTGCCCATGCGCGCGATGCCCACCTCGTGGATCGCCCATCCCGGGCTCGAGGGGTGCTCGTTCTTGCGCACGTTCTTCGCTCCGGCGGCTTCCATCATCTCGGCGGCGGACTCGGCCATGTCTTTCACCATGGCGGTTTCGTTGTCGCCGTAGGTCATGTGGATGCGCAGCACGGGAATTCCAAAGGTGTCTTTCACTTCAGGATCGATTTCGACGAAATTTTCCTGGCGCGCCAGGCACTCGCCGAAGCCGCCGATGCCCACATACGACTGGCTTTGCCAGAGAGCTTCCTTGTAGGCCTTGCCGAAGCCCACGGCTCCCCAGTTGAAGCCCGACCCGCCGCCGCCCTCGTAGCCGTAGCCTCGCAGAAAGTCCTTGGACTTGGGGACGCCGGGCAGGTTGCGGAAGCGAGCCACGTACAAGCCGGCCGGCCGGTTCGGCCCGTTGATGCTGGGCTTGCCGGCGATGTCCGGAAACTCGCCGCTGGCGCCGCCGCCCATGATGTGGTCCATCAGGTAATGTCCGAGCACGCCGCTCGAGTTTCCGAGTCCGTTCGGATACTGCGAATTAGCCGAGTTCAGCAGGATGCGCACGGACTCGAGCGCCTGCGCGCAGAGCACAACCGCGCGGGCGTTGACCTCCTGCGGCTGGCGTGTGACGCGATCGATATAGAGAACGCCCCGTGCGCGATTGCGTTCCTTGTCCATCAAAACCTGGTAGCCCATGGCGTTGTGAATGTGCGTGCAGTTGCCGGACTTCACGGCGTCCGCCACGGTGGTGAAGGCCGAATTGAAATAGGAGTGCGTCACGCAGCCGCGCTCGCAAGGGCCGCAGTAGTGGCAGGCGGCGCGCCCGTTGATGGCCTTGGTCAGGTTGGCGCTGCGCGTCGGCATCGGCACCCAGCCTAGTTTCTCCTTCACGCGGTTCCGGAATTGCGCTTCGACGCAGGTCAGGGGCATGGCCGGCTGGAAATGGCCGTCGGGCAGGTGCGGCAGTCCCTGGGCATCGCCGCAGATGCCGACGTATTCTTCCACCAGGTCGTAGTAAGGCTCCAGATCCTTGTAGCTGATCGGCCAGTCTTCGCCGTAGCCGTCGCGCGAGGCGGCCTTGAAGTCGAGATCGCTCAAACGCAGGCTGACGCGCCCCCACACATTGGTGCGGCCGCCGGTCATCCGCAACCGTCCCTGCCAACTGAAGGGCTTGTTCTCGCCGGTGGTGTAAGGCTCGTCGAGATCGTTGGCGAACCAGTCGTAGTTGTACTCCATGCAGGCGTAGCAGTCCTTCTGGATGGGGCGGGTCTTGCGAATCACGGAATCGGCCTGATCGCGATATTTCAATTCGAAGGCGGGCTTATGCTCGCTGAAATTCGCATCCGACTGCGGCCGGCCGCAATCCACCAGCGCCACCTTGAGCCCCGCTTCGGACAAGCGCTTGCATGCCCACCCTCCCGATGCGCCGGAACCGACCACCGCCACGTCAAACATCGTCTTCGATTGGTCTGCCATATGAGTCCTCTCATGCCTCCGAGGAATTGATCATACGCCAATTCAGGCGCGAATTTCGACGATTCGCTGACCCGTACGTCCTTCCTTGTTAAGTTGCCAGTGGAATGATAGCATCGGACCGAGGCGCTCAAAGAGGAGCGCAATTCGCCTGAAGGCAGGGTTGCCATGAAAGACTCACCGTTCGAGATGCCGGAGAACAATCAGACCCGCGAGGCGCGTGGTCCGAGCCGCCGCCAGGTGGTTCAAACCCTGCTCGGAGGCGCCGCCGCCGGACTCGGGTCCGGTCTGGCTTTCCCGGGTGTGGCTGCCGGTCACCCGATCCACAAGCACCTGACCAGCGACACCGCTGTAGCCGCCGCCGGCGCTCAGGCCGCCGATGCCGATTGGCAGCCGGCATTTTTCGATGCTCACCAGAACGAGACGCTGATCGTACTCTCCGAGCTCATCATCCCCAACTCCGGACAGGCGCAAGTGAACCGGTTTATCGACACGCTGATCTCGGTGGACACGCCCGAGAACCAGAAGAAGCTGATCGCGTCGCTCAGCGCCTTCGACCACGAGGCGATTTCGAGCCACAGCCAGCCCTTCAAGGACCTGACCGCGGAACAGCAGGTCGCCATCCTGACGGCGGCCTCGACCGGCGAGCCTTCCCAGACGGGCGCCGGTGGGCGGCGGCGCCGGCGGCCGGTCCCGCCGCGAGCTGGTACCACGGCCGCTGCGCTCACCATGCGCGATCACTTTGACGACATCAAGGGTTGGGTCAGCGGCGCGTTCTACTCGTCAGAGGTCGGGATGAAGGAACTCGGTTGGACCGGCCAGGTGGCCTGGGACAGCTATCCGGGCTGCGACCATCCCGAAGGACACACATAGCCTCGGCCCATCCAGACGAAGCCTCGCCTTAGAAGCGTATCCGGGCACTTTCATCAACACTGCTAGCGCAGCACCGCGAAGGCGCGCTCGATCAGCGCGTTGAAGCCATCGTCGGAGCGGCGCAGGGCGGCTTGGGCTGCCGGCGATTGCGCGTCGTCATGCGCGGTGTTGAAAGCGGCGATCATGACCCGGCCATTCTTCGGATTGAAGACCATAAACGTGCGGAAGGCCGCCTGGTGGCCCGTGTGTCCGACGAAGGTCACCGCGTCGGTCCCGCTGCCCCGCGGATAGAGAAAGAATGACAGGCCCATAAAGCTCTGCGTCGCCGTATCCGCCTTGACCTGAACCACGGGGCGCCACATCTCCTCAAGAGATTTTCGATCGAGGATCGTCGCGCCCGGCGAAGCGTCGGGCCCCGCCAAAAACGCCGCCCAGCGCGCCATGTCCGCGAGCGGCGCGTTGAGGCCGCCGTTGGGCGTGGTGATGCCGGTGTTGAACTCGCGGCCGTTGGGTGTGGCATGGTCACCCGCAGCATCGGTGCCAATCGTGTAATTGTTCGAGCGATCGCGCGCCAGGTGGTAGGGTGAGACGTTGAAGTAGCTGCGCGTCATGGCAAGCGGCGTCAGGATGTTCTTCTGGACGTAAGTCTGGTAGGGGTCGCCCGTCAGGGCCTCGATAACGCGCGCCAGATAAACGAATCCGGGATTCGAATACTGGAACCGCGTGCCCGGAGCAAAAGAGAGTTCCTGGTAGGGCATCATGGCGACCAGTTGGGACCATTCCGTGGGCTCGAAAGGTTGCCACGCCTTGCTGTCGTCGCGATAAGGCCAGGTCGGGCTTTGAAAGCCCGAGCTGTGCGAGAGAAGGTGGCGAAGCGTGACGTGCTCGATGGCGCCGCCTTCGCTGTGGACGCGCGCCAGCTCCGGAACGTATTTCACGATCGGATCGTCGAGCGAAAGCCGGCCCCGATCCCGCAACTGCATGATCGACACCGCGGTCAAGGTCTTGGTGACCGAGGCCCAGTGGAAAATGGTGTTCGCGTCCACCGGCTGGTTGCGCCCGCGGTCGGCCATGCCGACGTTGTGTGCGGCGGTGATTTGTCCCCGGTCCACTACCACGTAACTGGCCCCGACCACTCCGTCAGCCTGGACGTAGTCATCGAACGCACTTTGGAAAGTCTTTTCCTGGGCCGGCGCCCTTCCGACGGCCTCGAGCACGACGATGGTCGAAGCGACCAGGAGTGCGTATAATTGGCGGCTAAATGGGGTTTTCATGATCAACTCGTGCTGAGCGGCCAACATACACTTGGGCGGCCCGGAAATGCAATCGCCTGAATTCGTCGAGTAGTTAATCATACGAGTCAGCCCGGAGCAAACGGATCTCGGGCGGCTTCGAGTCAACTGTGTTGACTCTAATCAAGTCCCATCAATCGCTGTAGCCTATATGAGCCTACCTACAGGGCTTGACATCAGCGCTAGCCCTCTGCTATGCTCCCGGCGTCGTTTTCCGATGGGCGGACTTGCCGCCCTGGAGGCTCTTGATGCTTCGCAGTCCCTCGTGCGGCGTCCCCGTGTTGCGATCCAAGGGCAACCCGGTGCTATCGGGCCCGCCGCCACATCGCACAGAGCCTATCACAATAGCCTCTAGTAAACCCTGCGCGCGTGCGGCGAACTCGCCCCGCCGGTACGAACTGCCACGAACCTCTCAAAAAGCAGAAAAAAAGAATCTAAATTTTTGCAAAACGAAGCCACTAAGCCCAATAGAATCAATAAATCAGTGTGAAAAATAGGTCAAAACGAAGCCAAACGAAGCGAAACTCGGTTCCCATAAGTCTTTTGGAATCAATCAGCGGCATGTTAGGGTGGCTTCGTTTTTCCAATTCAAAGTCAAACTTGTCCTACGCGCGGCCGGTTCGATGAAAAACGCTTTGCACCATCGGCATCACAGTCCGACCAATTTTCGAGACCGATGGTTTCGGGCGGTCGCAGTTGCCCCTCATCACACCAGCCCACCGATCCCCGACAGGTGCGGCCGAGGCCGGGTTCATGCCTACTGAGACCTCGGTCGGGAGCGTCGCGCCGGCGCAGGCACAGGACCCCTTGGTCCTCGCCCTCGACGTCGGCACGTCTTCGGTGCGAGCCATTCTCTATGACGCGCTGGGCCGCGCCGTAGAGGGCGCCGAGGCGCACGTGCCGTATCAGATGGACACAACGCCCGACGGCGGCGTGGAGATCGACGCACGCCGGCTGCTTGCCATCACCAGCGAGAGTATCGACGGCCTGCTGCCGAACGCGCCGGGCCTTCTCGATCGCACGTGCGGCGTTGCGTGCAGCACTTTCTGGCACAGCCTCATGGGCGTGAGTGCCGAGGGAGAGGCGTTGACGCCGCTCTATAGTTGGAACGACACCCGCAGCCGCGACGACGCCGCGGCGCTCGCGCAGCGACGGGGCGTGGACTGGGTCCACTCGCGCACGGGCGCCGTGCCGCACGCCAGCTACTATCCGGCAAAGCTCCTCTGGCTGCGCCGCACAAAGCCCGCCGTGTTCGAGCGCGTTGCCTGTTGGATGTCGTTTGGAGAGTACCTGCACCTGCGGCTGTTCGGCCACACCTTGTGCAGCGTCTCCATGGCGTCGGGCACCGGCTTGTTCAATCCCAACACGTGTGCCTGGGAACCGGAGATGCTCGCGGAGTCGGGAATCGAAGCGCACCAGCTCTCGCCCCTGGCCGATGATCACGAATCCATGAGCGGCCTGGTCGACGAGCACGCCGCGCGCTGGCCGGCCCTCGCGCAAATACCTTGGACGCCCGCCGTCGGGGACGGCGCGTGCAGCAATGTAGGCTCCGGTTGCGTCACGAAGAAGTTCGTGAGCCTGATGGTGGGCACGTCCGGCGCGATGCGCGTTTGCTGGCCCGCCGCGCGCGTGCGCATCCCGCGCGGACTGTGGTGCTATCGCGCCAACCGGCGCTACGTGCTGCTCGGCGGCGCTCTCTCCAATGCCGGCGACGTGTACGCCTGGTGCACCCACAATCTGCGGCTCGACCCCGAGGGCCCCGTGGACCCCGAGGACCCCGAGGACCCCGAGGACCTCGAATCGAAACTTGCCGCGCTCGCGCCTGACGCGCACGGCCTCACCGTGTTGCCGTTTTTCTCGGGGGAGCGCAGCACGGGCTGGGCAGACCACGCGCGGGCCGCGATCACCGGCATGAGCCTGGGCACGCGGCCGGTCGACATCCTGCGCGCCGCGCTCGAGTCTGTGGCCTACCGCTTCGCGGCCATCTACGAGCGTTTGCGCGAGGAAGTCCCGGGCGGCGCCACCATCGTGGCGAGCGGCGGCGGGATTCTGCACTCTCCCCTCTGGACCCAGATGATGGCCGACGTGATGGGCGTGCCGGTGATGGCCTCGGCCGTCCCCGAGTCTTCTAGCCGTGGGGCCGCGCTTCTGGCGCTCGAGTCGCTCGGTTATCTCGCCGATCTCAGCTCGGCTCCGATGCCGGCGGGCCGGACTTATGAGCCCGACTCCTCACTCGAAGAGACCTATCGCCGGGCACGAAAGCGGCAAGAGGCGCTCTACGACCTGTTGATCGCGCCCGGTCCGAGCGTGCTGCGCTCGCAGAACGATGACTAGCGTCGTCGGAGTGCGCCAGCTTGCCGCTTCGCCCCGGCCAACTTGCTCGAGGCCGGTTCGGGGTCGCGACTCGGGATAAGGCTCTTCCCGAGCCCCGAATCCCGGACCCCGAGTCCCGGCCTAGAAGATGCGGATGTGAACCGTCAGGTATTTCTTGGGGTTCTTGCGAAACTCGGTGAGGAACTCGCGCAGCGATTCACTGCTGCTGCTCAGGTTCTTGTAAAGGGTATCGTCGGTCGAGAGTTTACCGAGCGTTCCTGTGCCCTGGTCCATGCGCGCCGTCACGTTGTTCACATGCCCCATGGTGGAGTTCATACGGTCGTAGAGTTCCTTGTCGGTGACCAACTGGCCGAGCGTGCCCTGGCCCTTGTTGACATTGTCGATCATGGTGTTCAGCTTGGTTGAGAGGTCCTTCAGTTGATTATACAGAGCGGGATCGCTCATCACTCTTCCGAGGGTCCCCTGGCCGTTCTGGGCCTGATCGAGAAACTGGTTCAGCTTGTCGACGGTCGCGACCGTCCTGTCGTAGAGGGTCTTGTCGACCATGAACTTTCCGATCGTGCCCTGGCCTTGCTGGATGCCGGCGATCAGTTGCTGAGCCTCTTTCGCGGTGGCGTTCAACTGGTTGTAAAACGTCTCGTCGTAGAGCAACTTGCCGAGTGATCCCTTGCCTTGCGTAATCTGGTTGGTGATATCGTTCAGCCGCTCACTGAGCACGGTGAGATTCGAAACCACGTCGTTGGCATTCTGCATCACCTGCTTGATGTCCGCCTCCTGATGGGTTCTGATCTCGCCGTTATCGGGAATCACGGGCTGGTTTTGCGAGCCGCGCGTGATGTCGAGGTAGGTCTCACCGAGCAGGCCGGCATTGGTTTCGTTGACCACGGAATCCTGCCGGATTTCGTCCTGGTATTGGCGGGACACGCTGATTTCGATTTTGACCGCCCGCCGCGGGTCCTGGGAGTCGGAGATGTCGACGGACTTCACCGTGCCGACGGGGATTCCGGTGAGATCGACCTGGGACCCCGGCCGAAGCTGGGCGGCGGTCGAGAAATAAGCGCGCAGGGTGTACCTGCGCGTGATAAAGCCGATCTGGCCGCTGACGAGGAATACGCCGAGGACCAGAATGATCAGGCACACCGTGACCGTTACGCCGACGCGCAGTTGCGCCCACTGGATTTCCTTCCGTTGAGGCATGTTGCGTCTCCGTTTCCGAGCGATCCCCGGCCGCTCTGCCAGCACCGCGTGTCACTTGACGAATCCGCGCAGATAGGGGTCCTTCGCGGCCAAGATTTCCTCCCTGCTGCCGTGGAAATACAGACCCGCATCCTTGAGAACGAGAAACTGCGTGTGCTCGGCCGCCTGGCTTTCGGCGTCGGAGGTGACCGGGCGCAAACCCTGCGCGGAGGCGGAATAGACAAACCCCGAGAGCATCAAGGCGTCTTGAATCCGGTGCGTGACCACGATCGAGGTCACGTGCTGGACGTCGCGCATCTTGGCCATGAGGGCGTTGATCGTATGGGCCGTGACCGGGTCGAGGCCCGCTGTCGGGGAATCGTACAGCATGATCGAGGGCTGGCTGACGATCGCCCGCGCGATGGCCACCCGCCGCCGCATACCCCCCGAAAGCTCCGCCGGCATCTTGTACATGGCGTCTTCCAGTTCCACGAATCCGAGCATCTGGCGCACCCGGCTCTCGATTGCGTCCTCTTCCAGTTTGCCCTTCTCGCGCAGGCGGTAGGAAACGTTTTCGTACACCGAGAGCGAGTCGAAAAGGGCGCCTTCCTGGAAGACGATCCCCATGCGCCGGCGGAAAGCGTCGAGGTCGGCTTCACTGAGGGGCACGATGTTCTCGCCCTCGATCAGAATCTCGCCCGAATCAGGCTTGAGCAGGCCCAGCACCAGCTTGAGCAGAACGGACTTGCCCGTGCCTGACACGCCCATCAGCACGGCGGTCGCGCCCGGGGTGATCTCGAAGGAGATCTTCTCGAGGACGCGCTTCTCATCGAACGAGAGTGAGATGTTGCGCAATTCGATGGAGGGAGTCGGAAGGGCGACCGCCGCAGGTGGGATGTTGGAAGGCGCCGCCACCCTTAACCTCTTGCTTGGGGCATCCGCGCGCTCGGAGCCCGCACCCGCTGACAGCACGCCTGCCGCTCGAAAGTCTCGATGCGCATCGATGAGCCATGCCTCACAGTGTGTCCTGCCTCCTGGTGCCCGCTCAAGCGAACCCGATGCCGATCAGGAACTGCGTTATCAGGAAATCCAGCATGATGATGAGCACAATCGACACGACCACAGCCTGGGTCGTCGACCGGCCCACGCCCTCTGTGCCGCCCGTGGTGTGCAGGCCGAAGTAGCAGCCGACCAGAGCGACGACCAGGGCGAACACCACCGGCTTGATCAGGCCCTGGGTGATGTCGTGGTAGTTCAGGTTCTGGTAGAAGGAGCTCCAGTATTGGGCGCTGGTCAGGTGCGCGATGGTTATGGCGATGAAGTAGCCCCCAACCAGGGCTACAAAGTCAGAGAGAATGGTGAGCAGCGGAAGCATGATCATGGTGGCGAACAGGCGCGGCGCCACCAGCTTGCGCACCGGGTCCGTTCCCATGGCCCGCAGCGCGTCCACCTGCTCGCTGACCAGCATCGATCCAAGCTCGGAGGCTATCCCGGAGCTGTTCCGGCCGGCCATGACCACCGCGGTCAGCACGGGGCCGAGCTCGAGCACCGTCGACAGGCCTACCATCTGCCCCAGAATCCCGACCTCGCCGAAGCTCTCGAGGCTGCGGTAGCTTTGCAGGGCCAGCACGGCCCCGGTGAAGAATCCCACCAGCAGCACAATGGGCAGGGAAGCCACGCCGATCGCATCCAGCTGCACAAGCGTGTCAACGTAGTATCGCGGCGGGCTGAAGAGCGCGCGGACTGCGTTGACCAGCAGGTAGGTGCCGTCCTGGACGGCAAGGACCTTGCGCTTGATATAGCTCAAGACCCTCCCTCGTGCGAGGAGCGCCGGAACAAGTTGTGGAATCCTCCCTCTTGGGAATGTAGACAGCGCCCGCTTTGAAAGTCAAGGCGTGGACGCCGTCCGGCGGAGTGCGCTAGATTTGAGAATCCGAATCGCCGCACTCCTTCACGGCGCGAGTCACGGCCTGGGGCTCCGGGGTCTTTCGCCGGCCTCGAGCGAGGATTGCGGTCACGGACCGAACCGTGCAGCCAAGGGTCACAATCGGCCTGGTGCAGATGGCGTGCTCTCCGGACGCGCAGGAGAATCTCGCGCGGGCGATGGATCGCATCGAGCAGGCCGCGCGCTCCGGCGCCCAGGTGATCTGCCTGCCGGAACTCTTCCGGTCCCAGTACTTCTGCCAGCGTGAGGACGCTGCCTTCTTCGATCTTGCCGAACCCGTTCCCGGGCCCACCACCGAGGCGCTCGGCGCGGTCGCGAAGAGGCTGGGTGTGGTCGTCGTGGCGCCCGTCTTCGAACGCCGCGCCGCAGGGCTCTATCACAACAGCGTCGCGATCATCGATGCCGACGGCGAAAGCCGGGGCCTGTACCGCAAAATGCATATCCCGGATGATCCGGCGTATTACGAGAAGTTCTACTTCACACCCGGCGATCTGGGTTTCCGCGCTTTCGACACGCGCGCCGGACGCATCGGGTCGCTGATCTGCTGGGACCAGTGGTACCCCGAAGGAGCGCGGCTGACCGCTCTGCGCGGCGCCAATGTCCTGTTTTATCCCACCGCCATCGGCTGGCATCCGCACGAGAAAGAGCAATGGGGCGCCGCGCAGCGCGACGCCTGGCGCACGATTCAGCGGAGCCACGCCATCGCCAACGGCGTGTACGTGGCGGTCGTCAATCGCGTGGGGCACGAGAAGCTGACGCCGCCCGCGGGCGTCCCCGACGTCTCGTCCGGCATTGAGTTCTGGGGCTCGTCCTTCGTCGCTGATCCCTTCGGCGTGGTTGTGGCGGAGGCTTCGGCTGACCGGGAGGAGATCCTGCTTGCCGAAGTCGATCAGCGCCGCATCGAGGAAGTGCGGCGTAATTGGCCTTTCCTGCGCGACCGGCGCGTGGATGCTTACCAGGGCCTCGGAAAGCGCTATCTGGACGACGACACAGAGTGAGCCCTCCTTCGATCTCTTCAGGATCCTCCGGCCGCCCCGGATACCGCTTCCCCGCCGAGTGGGAGAAGCACGAAGCCACCTGGATCGGCTGGCCGCACAACACGGACGATTGGCCCGGTAAGTTCGCGCCCATCCCGTGGGTCTATGGCGAGATTGTTCGCAACCTAGCGCGCGGTGAGGCGGTCCGGGTGCTTGTCAGCTCGGCCGCGCATGAACACCGGGCGCGGCTTGTCCTCACGCGCTCGGGAGCTGACCTTACGCGGGTCGAGTTCTTCCGCGTGCCGACCGACCGTGGCTGGACGCGCGATTTCGGCCCGGTGTTTGTGCGGCCCGGGGTTCGGCACGGGCCGCGGCGCGGGCTGCAGCGCGCACCGGGGGCCGCGGGGAATGCTGCCGGTCGCCTTGCGATCGCGGGTTTCCGATTCAACGGCTGGGCCAAGTACCGCGATCACCGGCTGGACGCGCGCGTGGCGCGGCAACTTGCCCGCCGGCTCGGCATTCCGTTTGTCCCCGTCGAAGTCAACGGTCACGATTTCGTGCTCGAGGGCGGTGCCATCGACGCAAACGGCTGCGGGACGATCGTCTCGACCGAGGAGTGCCTGCTCGATCCGCACGTCCAGACGCGCAATCCCGGGCTCGGCCGCGGCGAAATCGAGCGGGTCTTTGCGGATTATCTGGGGGCCCGGAACGCCATCTGGCTCGGCCGCGGAATTGCCGGCGATGATACGCACGGTCACGTAGACGACCTGTGCCGCTTCGTGGGTCCGCGCACCCTCGCGCTTTGCCGCGAGCGCAACGAGCGCGACGCGAATTACGGTCCGCTCGAAGAAAACTGGGAGCGGATGCAAGATGCGCGGCTCGAGGACGGGTCGAAGCCCGAGGTCGTTCCTCTACCCATGCCGGCTCCGCTTTACTTTGAAGGGCGGCGTCTTCCCGCGAGCTACGCGAACTTTTACATCTGCAACGCCGGGGTGCTGGTGCCGACCTTCAACGATCCGAGCGACCGCATCGCGCTTGGAGTCCTCGCCGAACTCGTTCCCGACCGGCCAGTGATCGGAATTCACTCTGTCGATCTCGTCTGGGGTCTCGGAACCCTGCATTGTCTCACGCAGCAGCAGCCTGCACCTGCCTGAGCGCTCACATTGATCGAGTGGGGGATTAGCCGCCTGGGGGACAAAAAAATTGGGGGGATTTTACTCCCCCCAAAAGCGTCGGGTGTTGGGTCTAAAATCTGAGCTACGCGTCACCGTTCTCTCGAACAAATGCTTCGCAAGCTCCCCCTTCTATTGGCACGCGGCGTTCCAATGCGGGTGTGCAATACCATTTGCTTCAGGATCCCGTCAAGCATCCTATTATCAGACACTTATCGCTTGACGTTCATTGCCGAGACGAGGGACGAGCAGCTTTGAAATCCGCAATCTTGTATTTCGAAGAGTCTGGATACGTGAACCCGTAGGCTTTCCGGCCGCAGGCCATGGGCCGGCGGCTGTCTGGGTTTGCCTTTCTCAGCGCCAGAGGCGGTCCTCCTCCGATGCCCAGCGCCGTCCCGGACCTTGACGGGCATCCGGCTACACGGTACGTTGGTTTGAAAGGAATCGCCCCGGCGCAGCGCGCCTGAATCTTCGCTCGACCATGATCGACATTCACTGCCATCCGTTGCCTGGGGTCGATGACGGGGCCAAGACATTCGACGACGCGGTCGCCATGTGCCGCATGGCGGCTGACGACGGTACCACGCATCTGGTGGCGACTCCTCACTGCAGCTACGAGTACGCCTTTCAACCTGAGGTGAACGAGCAGAAGCTACGGGAGCTGCAGGAGGCCGTGGGCCCTGAGCCCAAGCTGTTGCTCGGCTGTGATTTTCATCTGTCGTACGACAACATCCAGCAGATCATTCGCGATCGCGGCAGCTTTACCATCAATCATACCCGTTACGTGCTGGTGGAGTTTGATGACCACTTCGTGCCGCAGAACATGGACAACGTGTTCTACGATCTGCAGGTGGCGGGCCTGATTCCGATCCTCACGCATCCCGAGCGCAACCCGGTCTTCCATCGCAAACCCGAGATGCTCTACCAGTGGGTCACGCGAGGGTGCCTCGTCCAGATCACGGGCAAGTCGTTCACGGGCGGGTTCGGCAGCCGGGCGCGCGAGCTCTCGGAAATGTGGCTCGATCGCAATCTGGTCCACTTCTTTGCTTCCGACGCGCACGACACGAAGCACCGTCCGCCCCTGCTCTCGGTCTGCTATGAGAAGCTGACCGCTTCCAAGGGCCAGGCCGAGGCGGATCGAATCATGAAGCGCAACCCCGAGGCGGTCATCAACGGCGGCCGCTTGCCGGCCGGCCCGGAACCCGTCGCCCCGGACGAACGCAAGCGCAGCTGGTTGTCCCTGCTGCGCCGCCGCACCTGAGAAACGCCGCACCTGAGAGAGGAGCACGGGCGGGGCTCCTTCAGTGCCCGGCATCGTGCTCGACCGGCGCCACCGATGTTCGCTCGTAAAATCCAAGTTGACGTTCTTGGCGCCGCCGGATCGCGCCCCTGCCCGCTTGCCTGGCTCGACAGTTTCGCCATGCGGAGTTTCACCGGACGTTCAGCCTTCGACGACGTACTGCCCGCCGGGGAAGGACAGATCGAAGCCAGCTTCGAGGTGGACGCTGAGGCGTTGCGCGCCGACATGGAAGATTGGTTCACTCGCAAGTTCGGCCAAGGGCAAGCGGTGAAACTGCGCCTCTCTGAAGCGCAAAGCCCCGGCCGGTGATTCCGTAATCTCGTCGCGGACCCCAAAGACATTTCCCACACGCACGGCCGCCTGTGAGTGCCACGCCGCGCCGCGCTGATGCGCCGCCGAGAGACTCACTTACCAGCAACCCTTTCGGGTCGCCGCGCGAATTCGAGCGCTAGGCACGCGCCAGCCCAAACATCTCCCGAAAGGAGGTGATGAGGACTTTGGTAAGACCAGGAAGGAGGAAGTGGATAACTTGGTTGCCCTAGGCGCTATCCACTTCCCCAGGTAGTCATAAGTGTTGGTTTGATATCTTGAATACACCATCGCCCAATTCGATGCAAGTCTTTTTTTTGAATCGGTCAAATTTTTTTCGGCCAACCCACGGTAAAGGCGTATTCTTGGGGCGTCTGGACGAGGAAAACGAGCCAGGCGTGCCGGTTTCCAGTATCCGCATCCGGTATAATAAGGCGGCTGCATCGAACCTCGTGGACGCCGCCGCGGGCGTACCGGCCTCCGGCCATTTGGAGTCTTGAATGAGCTACATCGTGACACCCTTTGAAGTCAGCGCCAAAGCCCTGCCGGCTCCGGCTCATTGCCGGTTTGTGCATCTGTTTCCAGCGATTGCCACCCGCCACAGCGACACGATCGATTGCTGGTTTCGGGTGAATGGCCAGCGCGTGACGGTCTCAATCTCGTGTCCTGCCCTGACCGAGCTACGGCAGCGGGAAGGGAAGTATCTGGCGGACCAGCAACTCGCCGAGATCGCCGCGCTTTGTCTGCGGCGGACGCTCGAACGCGGCTACGATCCCACGCAGGCCGAGCTTTTCATCGACTTGGCGCAACTGCGGAAACTCGGCGCCGAGCTCGGTTACCTGTAGGAACAGAGGGGCGGCCTGATGTGCGGCATTGTGGCGTACACCGGCAGGCAGAACGCCGCTGATGTGCTGATCGAGGGTTTGAGACGGCTGGAGTATCGCGGGTATGACTCGAGCGGCGCCGCCATTTTGAACGGAGGCGCGCCTTATCTCGCGCGCACGGTGGGCAAGGTCGCGACTCTCCAGGAGAGGCTGCGCCGGGACGCCCCGCCCGGTTCCACGGGTATTGCCCACACGCGCTGGGCGACGCACGGCAAGCCCACTGAGGCCAACGCGCATCCGCACGCGGACTGCACGGGACGCATTCTGCTGGTCCACAACGGCATCATCGAGAACTACCAATCCCTGAAGAAGACGCTTGAGGCTCAGGGTCACACCTTCCGCAGCGAGACTGACACCGAGGTGCTGGTGCACCTGGTCGAGGCCGCCTACTCGGGAGATCTCGAAGCGGCTGTGCAGAAGGCCCTGCGGCAGGTGCAGGGAACCTTCGGGCTGGCCGTCATGCACGCCGGCACTCCGGCGGAGATCGTGGTGGCGCGGCGCGGCAGCCCCATCGTGCTCGGCATCGGCCGCGACGAGTCGCTGGCGGCATCGGACGTGGCGGCGCTCGCGCAGCATACCGATCAGGCGGTCTACCTCGAGGACAACGAGATCGCGCGTCTGAGGCCGGGAGAATTCCACATCAAGACTCTCGACAACCGCGCCGTGGACCGCGAGCCCACGCTGCTCGAGCCGGGAATGGAGTCCGCCGATCGCGGCGGCTTCCCGCACTACATGCTCAAGGAGATCTTCGAGCAGCCTGAAGCCGTGGAGAACGCGCTGCGCGGCCGGCTGAACCACTCGGAAGGCGTGGCCAAGCTCGGAGGCCTCGAGTCAGTCTTCGATCGCCTGCTCGAGGCGCGCCACCTGATCATTGTGAGCTGCGGCACCAGCTACTACGCCGGCCTCTTTGGCCGATACGTCTTCGAGGCGCTCACCGACTTGACGGTGGAAACCGAGCTCGCATCGGAATTCCGCTACCGCAAGCTGAACATCCGGCAGAATACCGCCGTGCTCGCCATCAGCCAGAGCGGCGAGACTGCAGACACGCTGGCCGCTCTGCGCGAGGCCAAGCGCAAAGGCGCGCTGGTGCTCGGCCTCGTCAACGTGGTGGGCAGCACGATCGCGCGCGAGACGCACGCCGGCGTCTACTCGCACGCCGGACTCGAGATCGGCGTGGCCAGCACCAAGTCATTCACGTCCCAGCTCACGATCCTGGTCCTGATGGCCGTGCTGCTCGGACGCAGCCGCGACCTCTCCTACGAGCAGGGCGAGCGGGTGCTGCGCGCGCTCGAACTCCTGCCCGACCAGATCCGCGAGGTCCTCGCAGACGCGGCGCGCATTCGCGGCCTCGCGGAGAAATACTGCGAGGCCGCTCACTTTCTCTACGTCGGCCGCAAATACCATTACCCCATCGCGCTCGAGGGGGCGTTGAAACTCAAAGAAGTGGCCTACATCCACGCCGAGGGTTACGCCGCCGGCGAGATGAAGCACGGGCCCATCGCTTTGATCAGCCCTTCCTTCCCGACCATCGCTCTCGCGCCCGAAGACGGGTCCTACGAGAAGGTGGTCGGGAACATTCAGGAGATTCGCGCGCGCGAGGGTCCGGTGATCGCGGTGACCACCGCCGGCAATTCGCGCCTCGCCCCGCTCGTCGACGACGTGGTGGAAGTGCCCGCGAGCCACGAAATCCTAACGCCGCTGCTGAGCGTGGTCCCGTTGCAGTTGTTCGCCTACTACTGCGCCGTGCTGCGCGGCTGCGACGTGGACAAACCCCGCAACCTCGCCAAAAGCGTCACCGTGGAGTAGGGCGGACCGCCCTCGCCGGGGCCCGAACTCCGTAAATGTGAGCTAAAACCAGGAATCCAGAATTTGAACCCCAAGATGCTCATCGTAAAGGGTTTAACGGCCCGCCGGGGGTCTTTGCGAGTTTCGCTTCGTTTGGCTTCGTTTTGACCTATTTTTCACACTGTTTTACTGATTCTATTGGGCTTAGTGGCTTCGTTTTGCAAAATTTTTGATTCTTTATTTTTTGACGTAAAACGGGCGAGTGCAGGGCTAGCTTCGAGGCTACACAGTCCCGGTTGTCTCACATCGGATATGCACTCGCAGCAGGCCCGCCTGACACCTGGCACCTAACACCTAGCACCTAGTCTTGACCCTCCGGCGGAATTAGCGTATATACACAAACGTGTTCTCCTAGGATACCCGGAAGGCCCTGAAGAACCATCGCAAGCACGGTGTTCCGTTCGAGGAAGCTTCGACGATTTTCAGCGATCCCGAGGCTTTCGATTGGGAGGACCTGGAGAACGCGGCGACGGAGCGTCGCTGGAAGCCGCTTGGCCTGTCGAGGCAGGGTCGAGCGCTCCTGGTGTCTACACCTTAAGGAGGTTGGAAAATGGGATCGAAGTCATTCGCATCATCAGCGCGCGCGAGGCGAGCCGCCGGGAGCGCCAAGCCTATGCCGGATAGCCGGATCGACTTTTCCGATATCCCGGAATCGACGGATCGTGAACTGAAACGCGCGCGGCGCGTGGGCCGTCCGAAGACCGGCAACGCCAAGCAACTGATCGCCATTCGCATCTCGCCGCGCTTGCTGGCCCAGCTTCGCCGCCTGGCGGCGAAACAGTCGAAGCCCTACCAGACCCTGATCCACGAGCTGCTGGAAAAAGCGGCTAGGCGCGCG
>DASZIG010000061.1:0-51552 GCA_035949375.1 Terriglobia bacterium
GACTTGAATGGCGAAGCGTTCCATAATGGCGAATCGTTCCATCCGACCTCTCCGCGCGGCTTGCACGACGGTCAAGCGTTTCATGATAGCACCGCCGACATTGACACAAGCGCCGTCACGGGCGAGAATGAGAACTGTTAAAGCGTGACGCGGCCTGCGCTGCCGCGACGGGTCAGGTCTTCAGCGCATCCTGGATGCGCCCGTAGCTCAGCTGGATAGAGCACTTGCCTACGAAGCAAGGGGTCGGGTGTTCGAATCACCCCGGGCGTACCAATCAATTCAGTAAGTTAGACGCTTGCCCGTTCTCAGCTTCCGTGACTTGGTTACCATTTTGGTGCACACCTACCCCAAAAACGCCCGGTTCTAGCGGTTGTGAGATTGCGTCCAGAGCGCGCCGTTTAGCGTCCATCCGAATGCGGCTATAGTGTTCGAGCATCCGTTGTGAGACGTGACCGGCTATAGCCTTGATCGTCTGGTCGGATGCCTGCCCTTCCGCCAATTTGGTTATGCACGTCACGCGCAAGTCATGGAACCGAACGTTGACCCCTGCCTGCCTTCGGGCTTTTTCCCATGCCGTGCGCCATCCGTTTGTGGGGCGAGCCGGATCGACCTGCCCGTTGTCTTGCCAAGGGAAAACGTAGTGGGTCGGCTCGACCCCGGTGTAACGTCCGGCCCACTTGACGAGAGCCTCAAACGCGGCAGGGTTGAGCGGGATCACCCGGCCCGTTCGAAACTCATTCTTTGACTTGCCGACCTTCACAGTCCGACCCGCGAAATCAATCTGTCCCCAGGTGAGCGTGCGGATTTCTTTCCGGCCCATGCTTGTATTCAACGCCAACACAGTTGCGGTGTGACACGCTGAGTCCCGCTGTTTGGTCGCCTCAAGTAACCGCCGCTCCTCTTCGCCGGTCAACGCTCGCCCAATGTCTTTGCGCTCCGGGAGCATGTGCACATCAGGTGCGATTCGCTCCCACATGCGGTGAGCCGTCAGGACTCCGCGCAAGACCCCTACTTCCATATTGACTGTTCGGCCCTCCGCTCCGTCTTGTTGCCGCCTTTTCTGGTACTGTGCGATGTCTTCCGCCGTGATGTCGCAAAGCAGCTTTGCCCCGAACACCGGGCTTAGGTGCTTCAGCGAGTATTTGGCGATGTCCGCAGTGTGAGCCGAGACCCGGCCCGACCGCGACTCCTGATATTGCTTGCTCGCCCGCTCGAACGTTGGGGGAAGTTCCCGCCGCCCGCCGACGTGGTTCCACGACTCCTCCAGTTCGCGCCTCCTCTGGCGCTCCGCGTCGCGTGCGATGGTTTTGCTCGTGGTCTTGGCCGACTCGTGAACGATGCGCCCGCCGAACCGGAATCGATACCACCAAAAACCTTGCTTGCCTCGCTGATAAACCATGCTCACCTCGCTCCCTCTGGTTTCGTTTCTTCGGTCTTACGCGGTCGGCCCTTGGGCCAGCCGCCCTTACGTGCCCACTCCCTGAGTTGCTCGCGGGAATACCTCTTCGCCCGTGCCTTGCCGCCCCGCTGTCCGGCTTCGGCTACCGTCATCGGCTTGTTCTTGTTTGCCATGCCCTAATAATACTTAGCGTCAAGTATTATGTCAAGCAAAAAAGGCGACGGGCGAATACCGGAAAATACCGGAGCCGAGTTCGGAAAAATACGGAATCCTGGCTTTGTGGGTCGGTCCTCGACCCTTCGGTGTTTTGTGCGCTACTTGTGGGACGGCTCAAGCCATTTCTTAGCCGTTTATCTGGTTATGCTCAGACGCGGGATTTCGCTCGGTGTTATCTCCGTGTGCAGGCATCGGGTCATTCTTTGTTTTATTCTCTGTTCGCAGTGATTGACCGGAGTCGATTCTCCCCGTCCGTGTTTCCCACTCCAACGACCGCCCGGCGTGCCGTTGTTTCTCGTTGTTCTGAACGAGGGCCAAGGTCGGGGTTTTTCGCTCGGTGTTTTCCGGTGGGGCAACGCGAGGGGTTTTGCCTGCCATAAGCCTGTTATCAGGCTAGAAACCTAGGCCGTTCACGGCTCGGTGTTACCGGCATCTAGCACGCTGGCGAGCCTTCGGGCGTAGAGCCGCCCGGCCCGCTCCCCACGCTGTAACGATTTGAGGAGCGTCCGGTATGCCTTCGCCAGCGGGATTTTGCGAGGCCGCCCGGCAGGATTGGGACACTCGCCAAGGTGCCAAGGTGGGCGCAGGTTAGCCAAACTGTTGGGATGAGTGCCGCCCTTGCTTTCACTCATGATTCTGCAAGATTCCCCCGCATCCATATCGCCGTAAATCTAACGTAACAAATCGGCGTGTCCAATCCGGGGAGCCGCCTCCATTCCACGCCATCTTAGCATTTCTTAAGGTATTGACTCGGTCTGAATTTCTCTTGGCCGAGAAGTAGCACTCGGTGCTAATCTTCGGGTTGCCGCCTAGCTCGACGGGGCGAAAAGCCGGGGGACCCTGCCCGGTTGGCGGCTTTGTCCACTTGAGGGGATCGCCGAGGGAGCGATGGCTCACACACCGGAAGACCTCATTTGGGCTCAGATTAACCGCCAGCTCGTTGACCTGAAGATACAACAAGCTAACGCTGAGTTTCGCGCAACGTACACGGATCGCCGGCCAGATGACCCCGAAGGGAACCGCTGGGGCCAGTTTGTAAGGTGGGGCGACATTCATCTTGAGCGCACGAACACGTGGGTTGAGAAGGTGTATGCCATCTACACGGAGGTATGGGAAAAACAAGGGAAAACGAAGACGGCGGACTTCGTCAGGGTCGTGCTTAAGAAGGCTCTCGTACCTGCGATTGATGGGCGTATTCAGACCGCAAAGGCCCGGATCAGCACGACATTCAGAACAACACACTCGGAGGGTAGTTTGGCGGCTTTGCTCGCGAGCATGACGCGTAAGGCGGACCAGCTCAAGAGCGAGTGGGTGAGAAAAATCGAAATCGAGGCCCACGAACTTCAGTTAGAATGGGCGAGTGCTGGCCGCCAATCCTCTCAAGGAGTCGCAGAGGGAGCGACGGGCGAACCCGATTTCTGGGACGACCTGGAAAAGCGATTCCGCACCTTGCACTCGCAAGGGGGCTGGAACCTTCGCGCCGACTGGATATCTACCCGGTGGAATCCCGATGGCGACAAGTGGTGCCTAGGCGGGAACACTCGCCAGGAGCGGAAACAGTTCCAATGGCTCGCCGAAAGGGCTGCCGTCCGGCTTCAACACACGGATGTCCCGACGGCGCTTTTTTTCTGGCTCGATCTTCTCAAGGACGAGAGCCCTAACTTTCGCGTGGGCATAACGTACGACTACGTGGAGGGCGGCACGGTAATCCACGCCACGGGCGGGAGAATTGAAAAGCTCTGTGAAGCGTCGGCGGACTACTGCGTTAGGTGCCATACCCAAGAAACGATCAGGACCCGAGCCGACAAAGCCGACGTAGCAAGAGAACTCAGTACCGCATCACAACCGATTGCTGAACGCTTCCGCATTGACTTGGCAACGTGGCGCAGAGATCGCCCGGAGCAGCCGTTCAGCGAATCCCGGGACGAGATTGAGGAGTTGCTTTCTGATGGGGTCAGTAACGTCCCATTGGAACTGCTTCAAGAAGGGCTTGCTTACTACGAATCCGACCGGGCGCGCCTCCTGGCAGTGCATCCTGAGCTTGAAACTCTGATATCGGGTGAGCCGTGGCGGCCTTATGAGCAGGAGTTCGAGCTGTGCGAGATGTTAATTCCAATTTTCAGGCTGGAGATTGCTCGCCGCCAAGCCACGGGACCCGCCGAGAGCGTTGGCGTTTCCTCTCGCGGTATGGCTGGACAAAGCTCGCCTGCCTCATCGCCGCCAATTCACGTCGAGGCCACGGCCCGACCCCTTCTATCGAAATACCGCTCCGAGCTAAAGCGCGGCATTCTAATGCAGCTAATCCAGCATCCTGACGCAAGCGACCTTGAAATCTGCCGAGGCCTGGACGCGGATGGGGCTGTCGAACTGCCCGCCGACCTAAAGAAAGGCGCGGGAGACCGCAGCTTTCATGAAGCGTACATGGACAAGAGTCGCAGACATAGAATCGAGATTACCATCAGCAAAGTTCGGGCAGACTTGCGCGAGTTGGGATTGCTGGCCAAGCGCTGACCCGGTTCGCACTCTCCACTCTCCACTCACTCTCCATTGCCACTAATCCACGTGTGTTTAAGCCGTATCTGGAGCCGCTCCGCAATGAGACCCCTCGAAATACTTACCGATTCCTGTCACTACGCGATACACGTCAAGACTCGGTGTGAGAACGTGCGACCTGTGGGCCGCTGAGACGGTCCGCCTAAATCGCTACGGAGGAACCGAGAAAATGAAGAAATTGCTCTCAGTGGGCGAGTTCGCGGAAGCTCTCGGTGTCACGGTCGCTTGCTGCCGAAGGTGGATTCTGGAGCGACGTGTCACTTTCACCAAGATCGGAAGATTGGTCCGAATTCCAGCGACCGAGGTTGAGCGCCTCGTCGCCGAGGGACTGCATCCGGCCAAGCCGCCGAGGTCACAATGACCGGCGACCCGACTCTTACCGCCGGTGACCTTGAGCTATTCCGCCGGATCGGTGTTGGCTCTGAGTTGCTGGCTTCCGCCCAGGTCCGGCGCGTCACGGATGCAGAGGCCCGCCGGGAGTACGGAATCACCACGAACGGCGATATGCGCGGAGTCGTTTTCCCGTATCTTGACCCGCTCACGGGGCACCGTGCGACCGCACGATTGAGACGCGACTACCCGGAAGGCTCGGACGGGAAGCCGGAAAACAAGTACATCTGCCCTTTGGGTGACAACCGGCATCTGTACTTTGTCCCAGGTGCACGCGACTTGCTCAGCGACCCGACCGTGCCCGTCGTCTTCGTCGAAGCTGAGAAGTCCGCGCTGGCCCTCACCGCTCTCGCCATCCGTCGGGGCTGGCCGCTGCTGGCGGTGGGCACGGGCGGCTGCTGGGGCTGGCGAGGGAAAACCGGAATCGAGCCGGGTCCAAACGGTGACCGTCAAGAGGTACGAGGGCCGCTGCCCGACCTTGCGCGGATTCAGTTGCACGGACGCCAAACCCTTATCGCGTTCGACTCGAACACACAAACAAACCCGAAGGTACAGCTCGCACAAAGCGCCTTCGCCAAGGAGTTGGCGAACCGGAAAGCCAAGGTCTTCATTTTGGACATCCCCGACACCGAAGGCGTAAACGGCCCGGACGACTTGATCGCTGTCTCCGGTGATGGTGCCATGATCGGGTTGCTGACAAACCCGCGAGCGTTTGAAAGCGTATCCGGTGGAAGCGCCGCCATCATGCGCCGCGCCAGCGAAATCGAACCCCAGGCGCTGCGCTGGCTCTGGCCGAATCGCATCGCCCTTGGAAAACTGACCCTCTTCGTCGGCGATCCGGGCGAGGGCAAGACCCTCGTCGCGGTAGACCTCGCGGCGCGCATCACGGCAGGGAGCGATTGGCCGGACGGCGGACACGCGGAGAAGGGAAGCGTGATCATTATGTCCGCCGAGGATGACCCCGCCGATACGTTGGTGCCGCGCCTCATCGCAGCCGGTGCGGACTTGCAGCGTGTCCACTTTCTTGAAGCCGCCCGAGGCGTCTCTGCTGGCGGTAAACTGTGCAAGCGAGCTGTGACACTCGCGGACCTTGCGACAATCGAAGACGCACTGACGCGGGTCAGTGACGCGAGCTTAGTCATCGTTGACCCCATATCGGCCTACCTGAGCGGCACTGACTCCCATAACAACGCGGAGATTCGGACGTTGCTCTCGCCCTTGGCAGACTTGGCCGCAAGGCGAAGCACGAGCATCATCGCAATCACCCACCTCGCCAAATCGCCCGGCAAAGCGATTTACCGTGCAATCGGGTCTATTGGCTTCATCGGTGCCGCCCGCGCCGCGTGGCTCTTTGCAAAGCAGGCCGGGGCGCCCGAGCGCCGACTAATGCTTCCGGTCAAGAACAATCTGGCCGCTAATAACGGCGGTTTGGCCTACCGGCTTGAGAGCGCCAGCATAACGCTGAACAGTGGCGAGCAAGCACCCTCGGTCAAGGTGAATTGGGAGAGCGGTACGGTCAACCTGAGCGCCGATGAAATCCTCGCCACCGAATCCCCCGACGAACGGGGCGCACGGGCGGAAGCGGTGGAGTGGCTGAAGCAGATTCTCGCTGACGGGCCGCTTCCCGTCACCGAGGCGGAGCACGAGGCAAAGGCCGCTGGCATCACCGAGGCGACTCTGCGGCGGGCTCGGACCCAGCTAGGGGTCAAGCCAAGGAAGCGGGGTTTCGACGGGGGCTGGGAATTGGCCCTCCCGCAAACCGAAGGTGCTCCCGAGACCGCCGAAGGCGCTCACTCCCCGCAAGATTGAGCACCTTCGGGCAAATGATTGAAAGAAAGTCAATTGCGCCAGCCTCTTAGCCGAAGGCGCGCACTCCCCGGTTAACTGAGCGCCTTGGGCACCCGAGCTTCTTTGATGTTTGGCGTTTGGGCGTGCTGGTGATCGTCAGAGCGTAACGTTTCCGAGATGAACCGACTACTTGAGCAGATTGGCGACCAACTTGTCGATTTTCATGAGTTCCGCCTTTAGGTGAGTCCGAATGAAAGCACGTTGACGGGCAAGGCTTGTTGCTTTGGGGAATTCTCCGGATTTCAAAGCAGCTTGAGCCTTCCCCCATGCCTCCAACCCGAGGTGTGCGATGTCGGTGTGCTTTGCATCCTCGTGGTCATAAGTCGGAATCGGCAATTCCAGCAACTTCTTTTGTATGTGGCGCTCGCCGAGCAGTCCGGTCGCCTGAAAGGGTTTTATCGCGAGGTTCACGGTCTCCGAGTTCAAAACGGCGGACATGTAGTGAGCCTCATCTTTGTCGGCAAATGCTCCCCAATAGACAGTATGCTCAACGACCAACGATGACTTTATGGACCCCCGGTCGAAGAAAGTGGCAGCTACGTTTGTCCCTTCGGCGTTGTAAAGCACGAGGTAACCTTGATCGAAATTCTGAGCGGTCAACTTTCCCTGATAGTCCAACCACTCGTACAGGTTCTGGTTCTTGGCTTTGTCTTTGCGCTTTTCCTTCCAGATTTTCTCCGCGTCCTCCATCCACTTGCCAATCTCGCGATAGCCGTCCGCTGTGAGTTTTGCGGCCTTGAGAACTCGAAGACTCCCGTTCTTCTGTTCAACGGGAAGAATCACGGTCGCGGGCGTGCCCATAGCGAATGGGAGTATGTGGCGTCCAATCACCGTGCTGTAGATAAACTTCCCTTCCACCGATCCGCTAAGCTCCACATCGCCGTATGGCGCTTTGGCAAGCGCAGCTTGTTCCGGGTCGGTCTCTGCCCAATACGTGCTGCCCGGATCGACTTCTAGTGGGAGATCGGCAATCCGAACGAAGTAAAAGCTCCGTGGGACGATCGTCGCGCCTTGTTTGAAGATTTTTTGGTACTTGCTCGGCTTCGTCTCAACGCTCGAACCTAGCGCGGTGGAAAGAGCCGCACGGGTACCCAAATAGATCACAGACCCCTCTTTGCTCTCCCAATTGAGGTGTGCCTTAGCTGCGTCCCACGCGATGTCCCGCCCCGGTAAGTTCCCATTCCATTCCAGAACAGGGAGCTTGTCTTTGGGGCTTCCGGTCGAGATGTCCCACTTTGCGAACAGCACGCAGGCAGGCACGTTAAACAGTGGGAGCACATCCCACAGATCCCAATACCCCGTGAGCCTGAACCGTGCCACGGAGGAATACTTCCGGCGAATCAGGTTTTGGTGCTGATCCGAACTCAGGACGCCCCTGGGCATCACGAAACCGAGGCGTGCGGTCGGATTCGCGAAGGTCGCCATGGAATGCGCCAGGAATACGGTGGCAAGCTCCATCTGCGTGAACAACTTCTGCGACTTCGGGGCAATGCGATAACGGTCAAGGGCGCGCCTCTTGATCTCGCTCTGGTATTCAGGGTCGGAGATGTAACGGTACGAGAGCCACGGCGGGTTGCCGATCACGAAGTCGAACCGTCCTTTCAGCATGGCTGGGCGATAACTGTTGCGGATGATGAACGACCAAATGGAATTCTTCTTGTCTCGGATTAACCCAGCCAGCCCCTCCGTGAATTCCCAAAGCGCGTCGAGAATCTGTTCGTATCCCAGCAGTTTGAAAAGATCGGGAACCGCACGGGTCAAATGGTTCGCCATCGTCGTGCGGGACTCTTTTTTCGTTTTTGCATAATCCTCGGCGACCACCGTGCAGGCAGCGATGGCGTCGTCGAATAACTCTGGCGATTGGATCAGCATGTCGGGCATCACGAACTGTCGCTGATCCTTCTTGCTTCCATAAGTGATTTCCACACCGCTCAGTTTTTCGATCAGGCTAGCCTCGACTTCGTGAGGCAAGAAGAGCGAATCAGCCAGATACACGGGAATGTTGATCGGCTTGCGGGCGGAATTCACGAGTTTCCCCAGCGCAAGGACGTAGGTCGCACGCGAAATCGTCACCGCAACCGGATGAATGTCGATTCCGCTGACGTGAGCAAGGATCGCTTTCAGCCGTTCGTTGTCGGTGCCTTCGGGATTGTGCTCCAGGAAGTGCGTAATGTTCGCCCGCAGGAAACTGCCGGAGCCGCAGCTTGGATCGAGCACCGCCTTGAATCCCTGCTTGGGCAAAAGCTCGGTGACCATCCGTTCGCACAACCAATCCGGCGTGTAGTACTCGCCAAGGTCGTGACGATCCTTGGGATCGATGAGTTGTTGGTAGACGCCTTTGAGCACGTCCTGACGGATGCGGGACAGATCGTACTCGGTCAGGTGCGACAAGATGCGTTCCCACGTGGACGCGAGAATCTCTTCGGCTGCCGGATGACGAAGCCAATGGAAGAAATCGTCATCCACGAGATTGGCAAGACGCTTCGATTCGAAGTAACGCCCGGACAGGACATCCTTTGCAACCTGCCTGAAGGTACCATCGCCCTTGCCTTGTGAGAGCGCAGCCCAGATCAACAACCGGGCGATGCTGGACAGATAGGTATGTCGGAGAAACAGGTCTTCAAGTTCGGAGATTTCCTGAGCCGTTTCGAGGTCTTTCTGAACGGTCGCGCTCTCCGTGAGTCGTCCATACGTGACCGTCAAGTAATTCTGCCACGTCTCAAAGGCAAGCTGTGCTTCCGGCTCTCCGCTGACTTTCGCCCATGCGATCTTGAGCGCAGCCATGCCTTGACGGTACAGGGGACTCCATGCGCCGAAGTCTAACTGGAAGCGGTCTGCGGTTGGTTCGATCTGCTGCGGACGGAAGAGAAGGCTTGTCAGCCACAACCAGAATGCGCCAAGCGTATCTTCGGCGACCTTGAAGTCACGCAGCTCGTCCAGGGTCACTGTGTCTTTGGTCGGCTCGGCACCGGCGGGCAGAACCGGGCGGTAAATTCTCCAGTTGATGCCATCCGAGGCAATAGCCAAGAGCGGACGTCGGGGTTCCTTCTCCTGCTGCCATACACCCGCAACGTATTCCCGAAGCTGCTCCTGCGCCTCTGTCAGCGTGGCGGACAGATTCCTTTCGAATTCGATGATCGCGTTGCCGTAGTAGGCGTCCGCATGTCCCTTCTTTGTACCCGTGGGCTGCTCGATTCGGATCAGCTTCTCGACGCCTTGCGTGTATTGGGAAACAGCGTTGGTGCCGGGGAAAAGTTCGGCGATCACGGCGGCGAACCGGGCACGCTTTGCCGATTCGTTGTTCGCAGCTTTGACGTCGCGAACATATGCTCGGAGGATGTCCTTGCCGCGTGGCTCAAGAATTTCGGGCATTTTTGGCGAAGCCCGATAATAGCAGCAAAAAGGCGGCGCGGGCCACCGCGAGACTCGGATCGAGGTCAACTCGAATTTGGTCCCCTGACGGCGGCGGGTTGCAGTTCCAGCATTGCCAAGCCTCGCCGTCAAACCAGCAGCGCCGGGAGCCGCAGTCGGCGCATGGCCTCAGTTTGTCCGTTTCGTCGTAAGAGAAATCCGGCATTTTTGGCGTTCTCACAAGAGCCGAGCCCCAGGAACCCCCGCGCCCTAGCTCGGCTGGGTCAAATTCGGCTGACCCCGCCGCTTCGGACCTTGCGGCACAGCCGCTAGCACGTCTTCCCAGGTGCGCCGATTGGGGCGAACCCAAGCCCGCTGCCACCCCGCCTGTCGCACGAAATAGCTGACCGTTCCGAGCGAGCAGCCGAGTTCGAGAGCCACAGCCGAAACCGAGCCGCGCTGCCCGAAAAGTCGCAAGATTGCGGGTTTCAACCGGCTCGGTGTGTTCATCGGGCTGAGTTTAGCGGAAGGCCGGAGTTATGCCAAGTGACATGGGATCGAAAGTGATTTTGCTGAATTTTTCTGAATAGGTCTGCACGGCCAAGAGCGCATTTCGGCAACCCCCCCCGCACCCCCTTGGACAATTCCGGCCCGGACAATCGCCGAGGAGTCGGGCTCTCGCGTAAAAAGGCCGCCAGCGCGTCAGAATCGCCCCACGATGCGCCGACCGGCCCGAGGCCGAGGGATTCATCATTGCGCGGGTGAAGCAGCGGCACAGGCGGGCAAAAATTTGGTGCACAATTTGGTGCACACCTGTTTAGATTCGCCTCGCCTTGGGTAGCCGCGCCTCGCAACTCCCTCACCACTCCCCGGCAACCCGCGACGCGAGCCTGAGCCGCGTAAACAGCGACTCCGGCGCACGTCATCGCAACGCCTCGCCACACCTCAGCAAGACGTTGCTTTCACCTGAGAATCGGGCTCGCCCACGCCTACGAAGCAAGGGGTCGGGTGTTCGAATCACCCCGGGCGTACCAAAACCACCCTGTTTTCAATAACTTAAGGCAGGTAAATCGCGCCGCTCGTTGACCGACCAGGCGGATGGGAATAAAAGTGAAAATGCGCAGCAAGTTTCACGATTGTCTCACTATCCCCCAGAGAATGAATGCATTATCAGCATGAATAGGTCCGGCGGGGGACTCATGTCAACACCGCTGGTGAGCTTCATTTTAATCGTTGATGTTGTAAGTAAGAGACTGGCCGGACCGGTGAACACTTGCTGCGAAAGCAAGTGTTCAAATTGGCTGTCGACGGCCATCCGACAATTCGGTTCCCCAGCTCCGATAGTGCCTGTCTGGAGTTCCAAGTCTCGAATCAACAGGAATGAGTTTGCGACGGACTCTTGAGTTTGTACTGTCACACAGGACAGCGACGCTCACCGCGCAGGTGTAGGCGCTTTCGTAGACCTTGTTGTTGGTTGAGTTCGGGTCGATATATATTCCGGTCGAGGCGGATTTCGACTGCGAAAAAAGCACCGAAGCCTGCGTGTCCAGCACAGCAATTCCGATGGAGCAGTAGATCGAAGTGCCGTTGCACGCTGAGGAACCCCCATTTTCCAACTTGTTTTCCACACGGTCGTTATTCTGTCCGCCCAAAAGCACACCAATCATGCACGACTGTGTTTGTTGGTTTATGATCCGGCTCTCGCCTCCGGAGAGATAGCCGAGGCCACCCAGCAAGTTCAGATACCAGAGGCCGCCGATGTCGATCCCGATTTGACCTTGCATGGGAGTACCGGGGTTGGGGCACGTCACGTCGTTGCTGTCGAAGGTCACGGAGCTAATTTTGAATTTAGATGTGAAGCCAATCTTGGCGTGGATATGGTTGTTCTCAATCTTTCCGAACTGCACCCATGGGTTGAGAATGCAAGTGCTACATTCCTGCTGCCCCCCGTTGGTAACGATGGCGGCACCACCCTGCACATCGAAGGAAACCGGACTGTTGGCTCCAGAAAAGCCAGAAAAGGTGTTCTCGGAAACGTTGAAGCCGTTGGTCGTGCCTATGTTTAACCCGGCGTACGCGTCTCCCGGACCCGAGTCCACGAACGTTAAGTTCTGGATATCCGGACCCGTTTGCGGGTTGGTAGTGCTCGCCGTCGTTGAGTTGCTCGTCGTCGTCAAGATCGTAATCGGTTGGTTAGTGAAAAGCATTGATCCTGAAGGACTTGGAGTCCCTGACCCCGCAGCGCCACCTGTAACCCTCAGGTTGTTGCCGTTGTAATAGAGGCCGATTTCGGCCGCAGCGTGGCTTGGAGTCGTCGGGGCCTCGAGCGCGGTGCCCGGCACCGTATACGTAAAGCAAAAGTTATGACCACCCGATGGCGAGCACACGGTGCCAAGCGCATTCATTGTCCCGACGGAGGTTATGGCATAGGTGCCGTCGAAAATGGTCTTGTTGGCCCCGTCTGGCACGTTGTGTATGTTAATCAGGGGAACGTTGGAGTTACTGAGGGATAGCTCCGTGGGGAAGTTGCCGTCGGGCGGTGGTGAGCCAGAGCCGCTCGTCACCGTTACAGTATAATATCCAGTCGAAAGGAGAGTTGAGAAAATACCATTGATGGAAAATTCTGCGCCCATGATCTCGCAGCCCGCTGCGGTAGGCGGGATGTACAGCGCGCCCCCGGCGGGCGGACTCCCCGGGACGGCGTTGAGGGCTTTCTGAATTGCCAGCGTATCGTCGGTAGCGCCGTTGCACGCGGCGCTGTAGGGAGGCGCGGTTACATCGATCCAAGGACTCGGGCCGCTGATGGCAACCCCAGTGCTCTGCCCCACTGCCCCCGACGCTGAAAGGCACAGTGTCAAACACACACCAGCGACGCGCCGCATTATGCGCATTTGCCCCCTCCTTCAAATTACTTACTAACAGCGGTTAGGCCGGCTACGCTCCTTGCGACTGCGGCGCGTCGATCCCTCTTAAGGGGTGATCTTGAATAGCACGCCGTCGCCTTCGCCGCCCGAACCGCCTTCGTAGGTCGTCCCGTACAGGGTGCCCTTGTACGCCAACAAGCTTGCCACGGGAAGCGCGCCGTCCGCGCCGCTGAAGCTGTGAAGCACGTATTCCTTCCCGGACGCGGCAAGCTCGAAAATAACTCCGTCGTTGCTGGTGCCGCCCTGGGCAGCCGTCCCGTAAAGACTCCCCAGTGCGTCCCGGACCAATCCCCCGACTGGAGCTTCACCACCCGGCCCAGTGAAGGTGTACAGGGTTGTTTCATTTCCAGTCGAGTCCACCTCGAACACCACACCGCACCCATAGCCAACGCCACAGGAGAAGTCCCCTCCCATGGGCGCTGTGCCATAAAGGTTACCCTCCGCGTCCATAGTTAAGCCCGCTTCGGGCGCCCATCCGTCCAACCCTCCGGTGAAACTGTAAAGCACTGTCTCGTTTCCGGCGAGGTCAAGCTTGAAGACCACTCCACACCCGCCACCCGAACACGAACTCAGGTCGCCGCCAGCTTGAGTCACACCGTACAAGTTGCCAGCAACGTCACGGGCCAACCCGAAGCCTGGACCCCATCCATCCGATTCTCCCGTGAAACTGTAGAGCACAGTCTCCGCTCCCGCCTTGCTCAGCTTGAAGACTACGCCGCATCCGACATAGCCACCCACCACACATGAGCTGGTAATGCCGCCGGCGATCGTGTCGCCGTAGAGATTTCCCTCGGCGTCGCGGACCAAGTTGGAGATGGGCTGGTATCCGTCCGCCCCCCCGGTGAAACTGTACAAAACCCTCTCCTTCCCCTGTGGCGTCACCTTAAAAATCACCCCACACCCGTGAGGGCACGTACTGTTGAAAGTGCCGCCCTGGCCGGCGGCGCCGTAAAGGTTTCCGGCAGCGTCCCGTAACACGGGGGCATAGGGCAGCGCTCCGTCCGATGCCCCGGTGAAGCTGTAAAGCACCGTCTCACCCCCGGTTGCAGGTAGCTCATAGACCGTTCCATATCCGTAGGCGCCACCTTGAAAGGTCGTGCCGTAGAGATTGCCCGCTCCGTCGGCGATAACGCCTGCATTCGGCAGCGACCCGTCCATTCCCGCAAAGTTAAAAAGGACAGTGTAAGTCGATGTCTGAGGGCCGCCCTGTGCCGCCCTAGTCCGCGCCATCGGTCGCAGCACGACTGCGGCCGCCAGTAACAACCCCGCCGCAATCATGGCATTCTTATTGCCATATCCAGGCCGTGTCGGATTTCCGCGTCTACTAGTCATATCTTTCCACCTTAACCAGGATTTCTTTCTTGAATCTCTAAGCGTCTCGCCATATAAGTTGCCCGCCCGCGCGGTCCCTGATTAGATTGCCAACGGGACCCGCCCGCCCCATCCGAGTCGCCAGCAAAGTTGTGAAGCACGTGGTAAGTCTGCGCTTGACCCGCTGTCGCCGCCATCAGCGGCAGGAGTACGACTCCCGCCACCAGCGAGCAGCAAACGACTCGGGCACACCAAAGGCACCAAACAGGCAGCCCGCGTAGTGCGGCCCGTGGGGGCAGCGATGGACATAAACACGTCCCTCCGTTGTAGGCGGTTTTCCTCACCAGTTGCTTGTACTCGATTTGCTTCGACGAAAGCAGCCGACGCAGCGTTCCCACCCCGGAGCCGCCGGTGGCCTCTAGAAAGTTAAGCGCGCGGCGATTTGACCGATCCGTGGAGCGTTTGCGCTTGTCACGAAACCAAAGGTCGAGCTGAGGTAATTGCCCGTAACCCCGCCAAATTGGGCATGGTTAAAAGTATTGAAGAACTCTCCCCGGAATTGCAGAGACACCGTTTCCGTCAGCCGGAGATCTTTCACCAGCGCCATGTCCCAGTTATTCCAACCCGGTCCTGTGAAGAACCGGCGGCTGGCATCGCCAAGCTGTCCGACAGGATCCTCGCTAAACAAGGAAGTATTGAAGTAGGAATTACAGCCGTTCGGGCACCCGGGAGTGGCGCCGGGAAGAACAGCCGTCCGTGGGTTCTTAAAGTCCAGGTTGCCAGGCGTAAAATTCGGTTCGTCGATGGGATTTCCTTGTCCGGACTGGAAGGTCCCGAGGAGCGAATGGTCGTCCGGTTCCTGGATGTAAACCGGGAAGCCGGTGGCGAAGCGGGTGATCCCTGAGACCTGCCACCCGCTGGTCAAGCGGTTGGGCCGCCAGAGCTTTTCAAAAGGAATCCGGTAGTTATAACTCACCACAAAGTTATGCGCCACGTCAAAGGCAGATAAGGCGCGCGTAATCGCAGGGTTTTCCGGGTTCAGGTTGTCGCCCTGACCCAATCCGTCGCCCGAAGCGTTATCCATCGTCTTGCTATAGGTGTAACCCGCTAGGAACTCGAGGTGACCTACCGCGTGGCGCAGAGAAACCTGCAGGGAGTTGTAGTTCGAATTTCCGATGGTTGAGAACCAACCGTCGCCGCCAAAAGCCGCACCGAATCGCTGCCGGACGGGAATGCCGGTGCCATTGAGCGCAACCGGGTAGAACAACCCGGTTTCCGAATACGGACCACAGGTGGCAGTGCCAGGCATCACTTCGCTCGGCTGGCTCAAGCTCATGCACAGGGCGGGATTGCTGGGATTCGCTTCGATGGTTGAGAGGAGCTTGTGGCCTTCCGATCCCACATAACTTACGCTGATCATCGTAGCAGACCCGAATTCCCTTTGGAGGGAAATATTATAATCTTCTCCATAAGGAACGTGGTTCCCAATGTAGATTCCGGGCGAACTCGCAATGGGCTCAAACTCCTTCGCCCAGTCGGCTGCCGTCAAGGCGGTGTCCGGGTTAGAGGGGCTGACATTGAGGGGAGGTACAGGAACAGGGAACCGCTGGCCCTCATTAAAGTCAGTTTCCCGATTGATGAAGGGTGTCGTGAACTGGGGCGGAGACGGACTGGACCAAAAGTACCCGAAGGGAGCGTCCCCTTGTTCTTGCTTGTTGACGATATTTTCAAACGAAGTAGAGTACCTGCCCCACGCCGCCCGGACGCTGGTCTGTCCGGGCGCGCCGATCACCTTGCTCCAAAACCCTCCGTCGGAATGAGGAGAGTAAGCAAGTCCGATGCGTGGGGAAAAATTGTCGTAGCGAGTTGGGGACAACGTGGAGGGAATCCCCGGATCGCCCGGGAAATCCCAGCCCGCCGGTGCGCCTGGAAAGCTCTTCGACTGCAAGCCCGGCACTAACGTCTCCAACTCGTTGTGGGTTTCCCACCACGGAGTGGAGACTTCCCAACGCAGCCCATAATTCAGCGTGAGGTGCGGGGTCGCTCGCCAGCTATCCTGGCCATAGAGAGCGAAATAACGAGCGCGGGAATAGATCGGCAAATCATCACCCTGCTGATACTGGGACGGCGCTCCAATCAGGAAATCGGCGAAGTCAACTCCCGTCTCGCTCCCGTTAAAGCCAAAGCCTCCGTTCGGGTAAATGTTGAAAAGGTACGCGACCTGATCGTAATGAACGTTCCCGCCCAGTTTAATGGTGTGGGTGCCGATCACCTTCGAGTAGTTGTCGAGGACTTGATAGGTGTTGTCAAAGAGTTGGCTCCAGGCGTTGGAAGACCCCAAACTGAAGCTATTAAAGCCTATGCTTTCGACACCCTGGATGTTGGGTTGCTGCAGGAAAATGCCCGTGAACCCTTGCGAGGCCGTAGAAACCCCCAACCCGCCCTGCGGATAACCCTGGAAAATGACATCGCGCATGTAGTTGAGGCGCAGGTCGTTGACGGAATCCGAGCCGATTGACTTGGTGATGCTAAAGTTGATCATCTGGTTCCGGCCATTGTTGGTAGTGGAAAATCCGGGTAAACTCGCTCCCCCATAAGGATTTACCTGCACATAATCGTCGATATAATAATAGCCGGTTATCATGCCCAGGCGAGTGTTGGCGTCAAGGCGTCCACTCGCTTTATTGTCTCCGAGGGTTCCCTTAAACGCGGAAGTCGAAAAGTCCGATCCCACGTTGGGAAGGGGAATATACTTCATCAGCGCATTGGCGGGCGTCGGAAAGATCGACTGCGGAATGATCGCCCCGGGAAAGACGCAGGTCGCCGAGGTGCATCCCGGCTTGTAGTAGGGCTCACCTACGGCGACCGGGTAACCCAGTTCGTTCGAAAGCGAGCTGGCCCAAGCGGTACCGTTTACCGTTCCCGTCAGCCTGCTGGCGACGTCCGAAAGGTTCCCCGTTCGATCTTGAGCGGACGGAACCGCAAGCAGGCCGCTATCCACGCCCTGCACCTGACGCGTCCCCTGGTAGTCGGCGAAGAAAAAGACCTTGTCATGCAGGATCGGTCCGCCACCTGTGCCGCCAAACTGGTTCTGATGAAGCGCCCCGATCGCCGATCCGGGAATGGCGGCTCCCGTCAAGGGATTGGTCTGGTTGTAAGCATAGAAGTTCCTGGCATCGAAGTCAGTGGTGCGCACAAACTCAAAGGCACTGCCGTGAAACTTGTTCGTGCCGGACTTGGTGATAACATTCACCAACCCCCCCGAGTAGTTCCCGTATTCGGCGTCGGCATTGTTGGTCAGAATGCGAAACTCGGCAATGGAATCGAGGTTGGGGATGATGCCGGCCGCCATGTAGAAGTTCTCCTCCGCGTTGGCGCCGTTGATCATGAATCCGTTGGCAGATTCGCGCTGACCGCTGATCGAAATATTCCCCGGGTTCAGATTCCCTGATACCGAGTCGACGCTGGATGCCCCACTGGAGGCCGGCGCCACGCCGGGTTGCAAGGCGAGAAGGTCTGTGTAGCTGCGGCCGTTCAAGGGAACGGCGGTTATTTTGGCCTCGGCGATCACTTCGCCCATCTGAGTGCTGGTGGTATCAACATGCACGGCGGTGGCGGAGACTTTGACTTCCTGAGTCACAGCGCCCACCTTCATCACGGCATCGATCCGCAAGGCGGTGTTAATGTCCAATACCACACCCGTCTGCTGGTATTCCTCAAATCCTGTGGCCTTGATGGTCAGCTCATATTTGCCGGTCGCCAAGACGGGAAGCGAATAGAACCCCTGGGTATCGGTATGCGTCGTGGTGGCAATACCCGTGTCCGTATTGCGGGCAATCACCGAAGCTCGGGGCACGACCGCCCCCGAGGAATCGGTTACCGTACCCGAAATGCTAGCCGTGACACTAGCCCAACCAATTCCCGCGGCGAGGATCAGCAGAACAACAGCGGCCGCCAATCTGTTTCTCATAAACAATTCCCCCATTCCTCCCCGGCTTCTCGCGGTTACTCCAAGCGCTTCAAACCACGAGTTTATGCAGATACTCGTAGCTGATTCGCGCGCTCTCGAGCGAGTCCCGATCGCATTGGTCCTGCTCGACGTAGTAGTGCTTCAGCCCGCCCTTGCGAGCGGCTTTGAAAATCTTGGGCCACTCGATCACGCCCTGTCCGACTTCCGTGAACGCAGGGTGCTCGTCGCTCCCGGTTGTCGGCGCAAATCCCGGCTTCAGGTCCTTGATATGAAGCTGCGGGAAGCGTCCGGGAAAGCGATTGAAGTAGTCCACTGGATCTTTGCCGGCACGGATGCACCAGAAGCAGTCAAGCTCAAAATTGACCAGCTTCGGATCGGTGCGCCGGATCAGTTCGTCGTACTCAACCACGCCGTCGACGGTGGCGAAATCAAAGTTATGCCCGTGGTAAAAGAAATGGCAGCCCGCCTTGTTTGCGGCTCCGCCCACCTGATTGAACCAGTCCGCATCCCGTTTGATCGCGTCGAGCGACTTGCGGTCCTGATCGTCGAGGCTGGCCAGGCCGACGTACGTTATGCCGCATTCCCGGGAATCGGCGATGCATTTTTGCAGATTCGACTTGAGCTGCTTCTCGGTAAAATGAGTGCTGAGCGGCTGGAGCCCCGCCCTATTCAGCATGCCCTTAAGGTCCGACGGCTTTTTGCCGTAAAAATCGAAGGTTCCTCCCAGCTCGACCACCTTGTAACCGATCTGGGCGACGCTCTGAAGCGTGCCCTCCATGTCTTTCTCAATGTGGTCTCGCACCGTGTAGAGCTGCAGTCCGATCGGGATTGCATAAGGGTCCGCCTGGGCATTGAAATGCCTCAAGAGAGCCAGGGCGCCAAGCCCCAAGCCAGCACACCCCAGAAATCTTCTTCGAGCGAGAGACATCAACGTCCGGCCCTTCGTGCCGCCGTTTCCGTGGGTTCCCGGCGACACGCATCTTTTACACCAGGCCTCAGTTCCTGTCAAGAGGCTTTCCGCGATACGGCCTCAGTACCGTATTGCGGGTAACCGTCATCCGTAACGTCACTACGGTTTCACGAGGTTTTCGAAACCTTCCCGGAGGGGTGCCAGGCGGCCATGAGGCATCTGTCGGATCGGGCTGCGCTCCTTTACAGCCGCAAGGAGATGGAGTAGAGTGTCCGCCTCTGACGGGTTTAGTTCCGTAAGCCGGACTGTTTGCTCGAGGCTTCGATCGCAGATCGGGGAGCAATGGGAGAGATCACATGACAAGGGGCCTTAGCCGCAGGCACTTCCTGCAAACAGGCGTTGCACAGGGTGCACTGTTGACGAGCGGGTGGCCTGCAACAAGCGGGTTGCTTCGCGAGATGACGGATGGCGAAGAGCGTGCCCGTCCCTATTCTTTGAACGACCAGATCCAGCTGGCGCTCATCGGTGCCGGCAGTCAGGGCCAAGCGGACACGCATGTCGCGGTGCAGGTTCCCGGGGTCAAGCTGGTGGCTGCTGCGGACTGCTATGCCGGACGACGGGCGCATTGCCAGGAAGTGTGGGGCGCGGGCGTTCTGACCACGCGCGACTACCGGGAGATTCTTGCCCGCTCCGACGTTGATGCGGTCTTGATCGCGACCCCGGACCACTGGCACAAACAGGCCGCCGTCGACGCCATGCAGGCGGGGAAGGATGTCTATCTCGAGAAGCCGATGATTCACGTCTACAGCGACGGGCCGGAAATCATTGCCTGCGCCCGCAAGACCAACCGTATTCTCCAGATCGGGAGCCAGCGGGTCAGCTCCATGATTTATGAGAAAGCCCGGCAATTGCTGCAGGCCGGAGCCATCGGCAAGATCAACGTGATTAATGCGTGGTGGGACCGCACTCCAAACTCCCCCGTCCTCGCCTTCGACGCGTCCATCCCTCCTGACGCCTCGACCGAGACCATCGATTGGGACCGTTTTCTGGGCAGCGCCCCGCCGGAACCTTTCAATGCGGAGCACTTTTTTCAATGGCGAAAATGGAAAGTCTACGGCAGCGGCGTAGCGGGCGATCTTTTCGTTCACCTCTTCAGCGGCACGCACTTCATTACAGGCTCACAAGGTCCCACGCGCGCGGTCGCCATGGGAGGGATCCGATATTGGAACGATGGCCGGGATGAACCCGATGTGCTGCTGGGACTCTTCGATTATCCGGAAGGATTCAATCTCCACCTGCGGGTGAACTTTGTGAACGGCGGACCTGAGAATTCAGGATTCATTTTCACTGGTTCTGAGGGTACCCTGCAGATTGACGGCGACAGGGTCATCGTGAGCCGCGCTCCTCGCCAGCCTGTTCCGGACTACAACATTGACTCGTGGGCCGACTCGACGCAGGAGAAATTTCTGACCGATTTCCGAAGGAAGTATTCTGGCGTTCACCCCGGAGGCCCACCGAGCCTTGCGCAGGAGACCTACCAGGCGCCTCCCGGTTACAATGACAGCTACGACCATCTGAAGACCTTCTTCGCCGCAGTTCGGAGCAGAAATCCCGTTGTCGAGGACCCCGTCTTCGGCTTTCGCGCGGCGGGCGCCGCCTTGCTTGCGAACGTGAGTTTCGAACGGCGGAGTATAGTCGAATGGGATCCCGGGGAGATGAAGCTCCTTTGAGGAATCGCCGGCCGCTTCCGAGACCTGCGTCAGGGGGCTGCTCAGCTTGTGGCGAGCCGCCGGGTTAGAATCATCGAGAAATGGGAGCTGAGACACCATCACTGCACTTGGAAAATCGCAGTGCCATTGTGACTGGCGCTGGAAATGGTCTGGGACTTGCCATCGCCCGCCGGCTCGCTCGTGGCGGTGCCCGGGTCTTCCTGGTGGACCGCGATCCGGTTGTGCTGGAGCGCATTGGAAGCGCCGATCTTCCGCCCGAAGCAGCGTGCGCGCTGGTCAAAGATCTGGCGGACGAAGATGCTGGCCGAGCCGTTTTCAGCGAGGCTGTCAAGGCCTGCGGTCAAGTCGACACGCTGATCAACAACGCGGGGTGGAGTTTTCACAAATCCATGTTGGACGTGACTTCGGCGGAATTTGACCGCGTGGTTGCGGTCAATCAGAGAGCCCCGTTCTTTCTGGCGCAGGAATTCCTCCGGCACATCTCGCGTTCGACCTTGAGCCCGCCGGATCCCTGCATCATCAACCTGGCTTCAGTGAACGCCCTTGCGGGTAACGCCGAGCTCGTACCGTATGCCGGCACGAAGGGCGCCCTGACAGCCATGACGCGCGCCATGGCTGTGGAGATGGCCCCCTTCGGCGTCCGTGTTAATTCGATCAGCCCGGGCGCGGTGGATACATTCGTAACTCGATCGCTGGTAGCGGCCGGCCAGATCGAACCATCCCTGCTCGTTTCCCGATATTTGATCAAGCGTTTCGCAAGTTGCGAGGAGGTCGCGGAACTCGTCAGCTACTTGTGCAGCTCGGCTGCCGCCTTCGTTACCGGGGCGAACTGGGTGATGGACGGCGGATATACGGCCCAGTAGGGTAGAGACTTCGCGACGGTTGGCGATCGCATGCGTACTTCTGCTGCGGGCTCGCGTTCGCGAGGAGGTAGATTTCCACGATGAAAGTTACCAAGGTCGATGTCTTCTTGCTCGCGGCCGCTTGGCGCAATTTCACGCTCGTCAAGCTCGAGACGGATTCCGGTTTGGTGGGCTGGGGCGAGGCTACGCTTGGGTGGAAGGAGACTGCGGTCCGAGAGCTTATCCTCGACTACGGCCGCCGTTACCTGGTGGGGATGAGTCCGTTCGATATCGAGGACCTGTGGTTCAAACTCTACCAGATCGAACACAATTCCGGGCCCGTGATGTATGCGGCCATGGCCGGCCTCGAAATGGCGATGTGGGACCTGGTGGGAAAACAGTGCAGGCAACCCGTCTACAACCTGGTGGGCGGGAAGGTCAGGCACAAGATCAGGGTTTACGCCAACGGGTGGTACCGCCACGGCGGAGACGAACGCGAACTGGCGGATCGCGCCCAGCAGGTGATGGCACGGGGATACAGCGCCTTGAAGTTCGATCCCTTTGGCCCGGGCGGCCGTGAGATCGCACGCGAGGAGCTTCAGCGGGCCGCCAAGCAAGTGGAGGCCGTTCGGCGTGCCATCGGAGACCAAGCCGACATTCTTCTGGAATTCCACGGACGCTTCAGCCCGATCATGGCTCTTGAGGCGATGCGCGCCATGACGCCCTATGGCCCAACCTGGTGCGAAGAGCCGGTTCCGGCGCATAACAACGAAGCCATGGCGCAGGTGGTCGCGGCGGCCCCGCTCCGCGTTGCCACGGGAGAGCACATTTATTCCCGGTTCGGTTTTCTTGACCTTTTGCAGCGGAAGGCCGCGCACGTGATCCAGCCCGACATTGTTTATTGCGGCGGTTTTCTTGAGACCAAGAAGATTGCCGCGCTTGCTGAGGCCCACTACGTGAGCGTGGCTCCGCACAATTGCGATGGCCCGCTCAAGACGATGATCGGCGTGCATCTGTGTGCCAACATACCCAACTTCATGATCCTCGAAACCTTCGAAGATTACGACGTGGCATGGAGAAACCAACTGACGCCGGGCGCTCCCCGCGTCAAGGACGGGTTCTATCAAGTACCCACAGGGCCTGGCTGGGGAGTTGAGATCGACGAGGCGGTGATCGCGGCGCACCCGGAGGATCCGGACGCCAAGCTCAACATGTTCTCGCTCGGTTGGGAGCGGCAGATGTGTCGATGAGCGCGGACGCCGCTCTCCGTGAACCGACCCACTCACCTGGGCCAAGCACGAATCATCGGAACAGCCACCAGAGCGCCACGGTGCACAAAAACAGCAAGACGGCCCAGGTGCGATAATCGCGGAACCCGGTCCACGGCTGCCCGACTTTCTGAAATACGCTGTTTTCCGCGAGCACGGCGTGAGGCTGGCGGGTGGCCAGGCTCACACCGACCATTACCGTTGCGGACAGAATCCAGACCAATAAAGATCGATGCAGGAACGAATTCAGGTAACGATGAGAAAGAATCGGCAACGACCAGTGGAGCGCCTGATCGAGGAAGCAGACAAGTCCTGCCGCGAACCCGGCTGCGACTGCCGCCACGGCCCCTTTTGTGGTGCCGCGCTTCCAAACCAAGCCCGTAAAGATCGCGGCCGCCATGGGAACGGATAGGTAAGCGGAAATATTCTGGAGGTAATACCAGATGGTGACGGAAACGCCGACGATCGGGGCGGCCAGGATCCCCAGCAAGGCCATGCCTACCGTCGCCCAACGTCCGATCACCACCTGCCGTGCCTCGCTGAGTTCGGGCCGGAATCGCAGGGCGAAGTCTCTCACGACCAGGGTGGCGCTCGAGTTGTAGCAGGCGCTCATGGACGACATCAAAATCGCGATAAGGCCGGCGAGCACCAGTCCCCTGAGACCGGCCGGAAGCAGTGTCGCGACCAAATGCGGATAGGCGCTGTCATACGTCGGGAGATGGGGGAAAAGCGCGCCCGCGATCACTCCCGGAAGCACCAGAATAAAGGGGACCACCAACTTCAGACAGCCCGCGAAGATGGCTCCGCGCTGGCCATCGGCGATCGTGCGGGCGCCCAATACCCTCTGGACGTTGGTCTGGTCCATGCACCAATAGAACATCCCTGCCAGAACGTTGGCCGTAAGAAAGCCTGTGATGGGAAACTGGCTGTCCAGCGGACGAGCCATCGAGAGCTTCGCTGCAGCAACGTGCGAAACGAGCCCGTGCCAACCCCCGACCTTGATCAATCCGAGGACGGTGAGGAGGGCGCTGCTGATAATCAGCCAGGTTCCTTGGGCCATGTCCGCATAAACCACCGCGCGCAATCCCCCCTTCATCGTGTAGAGCGCGGTGAATGTTGACATCGCAATCATGACCCAAGTCTGATTCCATCCCAGCAAGACGACGAACAAAAGCGATCCCGCCCACAGATCGATGGCATTCTTCGTGAATACGTTGATCAGGAGAAGATTGGCGGAAAGCAGCGCGCGCATGCTCCACCCGAAGCGGCGTTCGAGGAACTCCGGGATCGTGAAGATGCGGCTCTTGAGATACAAAGGCACGAACAGGGTCGCAAGAATGATGAGATCCCAGGCGCCCGTCCATTCGAAGCCGCCAGCCACGAGCCCAATACGGTACCCGTCTCCCGCCATTCCAATCACGTGTTCCGCGGAGATATTTGAGGCAAACAGCGACATTCCGATGAACGGCCATGCCAGATCCCGGCCGGCCAGAAAATACTCGGCGCCCGACGGTCTTCTGCCCGCAGCGCGAAGCGCGGCGGTGACAACGATCGCGAGGCTAAGTAAGATGACAGCGATATCGATGAGATTTAGCAAGGTGGGCTTCCTCTCGCGGAGGCCGGAGAAGTCACGGGCCAGCCTCTGTACCGCGCCAGTGTATGTTCGATGCCCGCCCCGTAGGGCGAGCCGTATCTTATATGGGTGCTCGGCCGGGGTCAACCGGATTACGGAATCAGTACCGTTTTCTTGACAGGATCGGTTGTCGTGCGATATGAATGAGCGGGTTCAGTGGCGGATGCGTCTTGCCGAAAACCTGTCCGGCGAGCAAGGTGCTCGCGGCCGGGACGCGCAGCGTGATCTCGCAGAGCATTTCTAAAAGCGAAGTAGCGAGGAGACCAGTGGTCACAAGCCGGGTACTGCGGCAACTGCGGGCAGGCGGATTTGTCCGAGTGGTAGGGGTGAATCGCGTAATGGCTCCGTGGCTGGCCGAAGTCGCCGGGAAGATCGGCTTTGATTTGATCTGGCTCGACCTGGAACATCGCGCCCACAGCTACGAAGTGATCGATTCAATCTCTTTAGCCTGCCGCGCGACCGGAATGGACTTGATGGTGCGCATTCCGAAGGCCGAATACGGCAACCCCATGCGCGCCCTCGAGGGCGGCGCGAACGGCATCATGGTGCCGCATTGCCGCAGCGCCGAAGAGGCACGGCAGTGGGTGCGGTGGTGCCGCTATCCCCCTGTCGGGCAAAGGGGATTTGACAGCGTGGGAGCCGACGCCGACTTCGGGCTCTCCGATTCCGCCCGGTATCTGCAGCAGGCGAACGGTGAGACCTTCGTTGCCCTGCAGATCGAGGACCGCGATGCCGTAGAGCGTGTGGAGGAAATTGCAGCAGTACCGGGCGTTGATCTGCTTTTCGTGGGGCCGGCCGACCTGAGTATAAGCCTCGGCGTGCCCCTTCAATTCGATCACCCTACTTTGCAAGCAGCTTTTGACCGAGTTGCAGAGGCGACGCAGAAGGCCGGCATCTGGTGGGGAACCGTAACAGGTTCACCAGCCTCGGCCCAGCAAGCGCTGGACCGTGGGGCGCGAATGATCACATGCGCCAACGATCATTTCCTGCTGCTCGACGGCTTGCGAGAGGCGTATCAGCAATTTGGCGAGATCCGTATTCGATGAGGCCGAACCGTGTGCGACCAGGCTTCTAGCAGCATTCGAGGTAAATTGCGCTCATAGGTAGCCAGCTCAGGTCCATTGGGCCCGCCAGTTGCACTCCCGACGAACCTGCCACGTTGACGTGGGGTTCAGGTCGTCGGAGGATGGCAGCGCGCACGTGAGTGCGGCCGGCAAAAACGCAAACCGCCAGTCGGCGACCGCGCCATCCCGGGAGGTTGGGCGAAGCCAGGTAAAGATCGATGGCAAAAGCTTCGACGAAGGGCAAGCGGAAAACGGGACAGCTCGACAAGAATTACATTCGAGTGATGGAGAAAATCTTTGTCGTACTTGAACATTTCATCAAGGAAGGAGCGCGGCAGGAGGCGCTCTCGTTTCAAACCGTCGCGGCTTCGGTGCCTTTCGCCAAAACCACCGTGCATCGCATTCTCTACTCGCTCCAGAAGCTCGGTTACCTGGAGCGCGATTCCGCCCGGACGCGCTATCGTCTTGGCCCGAAGTTCTTCGAGCTGACGGAGCCGGCAGTTCACTTCCGGCGTCTCCAGTCCGTGGCCACTTCGGTGATGACAGAACTCCTGGTGCGATTCTCGGAGAACGTAAACCTGGGCGTGTTGGACAGCAGCCAGGTTGCGTACCTCAGCGTCCTGCAGAGCCCTAGCGCCTTGAGGGTTGCGGCTTTCCCGGGGCAACGCAACCCTGTTCACAGCACAGCCCTGGGCAAGGCGATTGTGGCTTTTCTGGGCGAGGAAGAGGCGGCGGCGATCATCGACCAGCGTCCCTTGATCAAAATGACTCCGAAGACGATTACGCAACGGGCGCACTTCAGTGAGCATCTGGCGGCGGTTCGGGAACGCGGCGTCGCTTTCGATCTCGCTGAAAATGTGGAGGGTGTGACTTGCGTCGCAGCGCCTATCTTCGATCAGCGTGGCCGTGCGGTAGCGGCCATCAGCGTCTCGGGCCCAGCCACGCGGATGGAAGCAAAACTCGGACGGATCGAGGAAGAGGTCCGGGAGGCCGGTCTCAAGACTTCCCGAATGTTGGGCTTCGGGCTGGGCCATGATCAGGATCGATCTACCAGCGCTGACGATCTGGAGCGAGGTCGAGAGGAGGCCATACCGCGGTGAGTAGCTTCAGTGCCGGCGCACATGTCTTACACCCGACCTATCTTGAAGCCGGGCTCCTGATAGCTGTTTTCTGGCTCTGCTTGCGTCGGAGGTGCTGGAAGCTCGTCAACAATTGCCGGTTTTGCGATGCAATACCGTTTCCGTCAACGTTCAGGAAGGAACAAGACGTTACATATTCTGAACGGCGGAGAAGTTCCATCAGTTGTAACGACTCGTATTGTGGGTGGCGCGGAAATTCGAAAATCATTATTGCGCTGGACTTCCCTGGCAAGACGAGCTATCTGAAGTCCAATGACTTGTTCGATTCCTCCCACCGGCATCCCTGAAAAGCTCCCGAACCCGAGTTTTAGTGTCATCAGTTTGGAGTCTGTGGCAGGGAATTCGGCCGACTCAGTGGCGGAGTAGCTGCCGTGTAGCGAGAAGGGAGCGCGATGCGACATAGGGTCATCGTTGTTTGCTTATTGTGCCTGCTTCTTTACCCCATTGTTCTGATAGCCCAACAGGCTTCCACGGCGGGGCGCGAAGTCTACATCGTGCCGTTTTCCCATCTTGACCTCTACTGGGCCGGAACCCAGGAGGAATGCCTGAGCCGAGGCAATCGCATTATCACCAAGGCAACTGAGTTGGCTGAGCGTTACCCCGACTTTCGCTTTCTCCTGGAAGATGACGACTTCGTCGCGGATTTTGTGGACGCCCATCGCGGCACCCCCGAACTTGAGGCGTTCAGGCGGCTGGTGAAAGATGGGCACATTGAGATTGCGCCCAAGTGGGCAGCGATCTATCAGAATTTGCCTCGTGGTGAGGCCCTGGTGCGGAACGTGGTATTGGGCAAGAAATACGCGCGGGATGTCTTCGGAGTTGATCCGCAAACAGCGCATCTGGGGGACATCCCCGGGTTCACCCGGCAATATCCTCAGATTCTCCGCAAGGCCGACACGCCTTACATGGTGATGACCCGCATGGGGCCGCCCGACGAATCGTTGTTCCACTGGAAGGCGCCGGATGGATCGGCCGTTCTGGTCTGGAATACCGTCAAGGGGTATGGTTGGGGCGCGGGGCTCGGCCTGCACCACGACCTGGATGATCGACGACTGGCATCGATAGCGGCCGATTTGGACAGCGTGCTGGCAACCACGCCCTCTCCCGTGTACATGGGCTGGGGTACGGACCTTTGGGCGCCAAGCCAGAAGCTCGTTGCGAACGTGGCCGTCCTAAACCAACGGCTGACGGCAAGGCACTTTCGCTTCTCAACGCCCGATGAGTTTTTTCACGCGGCGGAGAATACGAAAGAGATTCCGCAGCTTTCCGGCGAGGTTCCCTCTTCCTGGGCTAATCTGACCACCACGCTGAGCCCTCTGTGGCCACCGGTGATCTCCGCCACCGATACCCTGTTGAGTGCTGAAAAATTCGCCGCCATCAATTACGCGCTAGGATATGCGCCGTATCCGGGAGCGGAATTCGACTCGATGTGGAAGGACGCGCTGAAGTCGATGGACCACAACAACGATGGCCAGGGAGGCGAAGCCGGAGACGAACGCAAACTGGGCTACGCACAAGTGGTGTCTTTGCGCGCCGGCCAGGTCCTGCGCGACTCGCTGCGGAACATCGCCGAGCGCGTACAGCACCCGTTTCCGCGAAGTACGCCCATCGTAGTCTTCAATCCGCTTAGTTGGACGCGAGACGATGTCGTCAAAACACACGTGACGCTCTTCGGCGATATCGAGTCCAACGACATCAATGATTACAGGAAGGGCATGCGCCTGCTGGACGAGAAAGGCACGTCCATTCCCTTTCAGGTGGAAGAATACAGTGAATGGTTTTCGCGCGCCATCGACCTGGTTTTCATCGCCCGCGGCGTTCCTTCGATTGGCTACAAGACTTATTACCTGATGCCCGCCGAGAAGCCCGACGTATTTCCGGACGCCAGCCAGACCAAGCTCGAAAGCGACAGCGATTTGAACCGCTCAACCCGGGTCATGGGATCCGATGTGCTCGAGAACGACTACTACCGGGTGAGCATGGACCGCGCAACCGGCGGGATCGGTATCTGGGACAAGGAAATGAATCGCTCCGTTGCCAACGACATTGAGATCGCGGCCTCTGAAGAGCGAGGTGGAGACGACCTCAGCATTATTCCGCCCACCGGGCGCACCATCGTCAACGCGATCAGTGGCGTGGAGCTCGAGGAGAGCGGTCCGGTGCAGACGATCATGCGCATCACCGGGGAGCTCGCCGGTGTTCCCGTCGTGCAGCGGATCACGCTATACCACGGCCTAAAAAGGGTCGACATCGAGGACCGCGTCACCTGGAAACCGGGCCGGTCAATGAACATCGAACAGAGCTTTCCAATCTCGCAGCCAAACGCCGAAGTTCGGACCGGCAGTCCGTTCGGGTCGGTGACCGCCGCGGATATGATGCCGAATGCGGGACCGCGAAATGGAGACGAGGTACCCAGGGACGCCTGGAAGCATTGGCGTCAAATTCAGGACTGGGTGTTCGCCGGAACCAAGGAATGGGGGTTTACCGTCAGCGCCGACCATCAGTTCCTGACCTTAGGCGACAACTCGATCCGTGCCGGCATGGTTCGCGGCACGCGCTTCAGCCCCGTCAATGTCGTGAGGGGTGGCCGGCCGTTTCAAATCCTATCGCCGCCCGAAGGTACTTACGTTTTCCATTACTCGTTTACATCCAGCGAGGGCGACTGGACTGCGGCGAAATCCTGGCGTGACGGCATGGGGCTGAGTACTCCATTAATTCCGGTGACATCGGCGAATGAACTGTCGCGGAAACCACTCCCACCCGAGCGTTCATTCTGTTCGATTGACGCAGATAACCTTGTCGTCTCGGCATTGAAGAAGGCCGATGCGGACGGAGCGATCGTGCTGCGAGCCTTCGAGATCGATGGCGGCACGACAGAAAGTCCAGTGCGGTTTCTCGGGCAAAATCGGCCGTTTTGGCCAGTCAACCTCTTGGAGGAAAGTCACTCGGGGCGGCCCTTGGATGTGCTGCGCGTGGGACCCTACGAAATCACCACCGTGAAGCTCCGACTTGCTCCGTAGGTTCCATGCGAGCAGCGGGTGCTATTTCGAGCGCGCGTTCTGGCGGACGGCGCAGTCCCATGGATCGCGGTCTGTGCAACGGCTGGGGTAGCCGAGCAGCATGAGCGCCAAAAGGAGCGAGAGCGTCAATCCCGCACCATAGCAGGTTGATTCCGGAACCTACCTCCAGAGGGGTCATGAAGCGAGCTGAGTCTCGCCAGGGACGGCAACCGGAGCCACGGCCAAATCACCCCATTCAAGCTTGGCGGGCATGAGATCCTCCGCCGAATTCACCGCCTGATCCCAGGTGACCTTCTGGCCGGTGTAGGCGGCCATGCGGCCCAGAATCGCGGTCAGGGTGCTCTCGGCGACCGGCTTCAGTTCGTTGTACGGTTTGCCTCCCCGGATGGCTGCGATCAGGTCCGTGTGTTCCTGAACGTAGGGCAGGTTATCCTTCCCTTCCAGGCGCCAACTCTTTTCGCCGGTGATGGTGTACTTGTTGGCCTGACAGAAACCCTTGGTTCCGATCAGCGCTTCGGACACGTTGTTCTCGCAGTGCGCCATCTGGCGGCAATAGCTGGCCACGTGGACGCCGCCGGGATACTCGTAGTCAATGGCAAAATGATCGTAGATGTTGCCGTAATCCGGGCCGGTGCGCACCTGACGGCCGCCGAGCCCCACCGCGCTCACCGGATGAGCGTTCGTCGCCCAGTTCACCACATCGAGATTGTGAACGTGCTGCTCGACGATATGATCGCCGCACAACCAGGTGAAGTAGTACCAGTTCCGGAGCTGCCACTCGACGTCGCTCCAGCCTTGTTCCTTCGGGTGCACCCAGATGGGCCCCTGATTCCAATAGGCGCGCGCCTCGGTGATCTCGCCGATGGCGCCGTCATGCACTCGCTTCAGGGTCTCCAGATAACCGGTCTGGTGGCGGCGCTGCGTCCCAACGCCCACGTGCAGACCTTTTGCCTGTGCGTCATCGACAGCTTTGAGCACGGTGCGGATCCCCGGTCCGTCGACCCCTACCGGCTTCTCAGCGAAGAAGTCCTTGCCGGCCGCGACTGTGGCCCGAATGAACCACGGACGGAACCCTGGCGGCGTCGCCAGGATCACGTAATTCACGTCATCGAGCGCCAGCAGCTTGTCGAAGGCGCCGAGGCCCACGAACCGGCGTTCGGCCGGCACGTCGATCTTCTCTTTGAACTGCGAAAGGTATTTCAAACAGTCCTCCAGGTGGTCTTGGAAAGCGTCCGCTGTGGCCACCAGCTTTACGCCTTGCGCAGATCCGAGCGCGTTCTCCACCGCGCCCGTGCCTCGCGACCCGCAACCGATCAGTCCGATCCTGATCTCGTCGCTACCAGCGGCATGAACAGCGGGCAGATTGCCGAATCGCGAGGTGATCGCGCCGCCCACCAAGGCTGCGCCCGAGGTCTTAAGAAAGTTCCTGCGGGATGAGCTCGATTTCGAGTCCTCCGAGTTTTTCATCTCAGTCTCCTCCCCTTCGATACCGGGGTTTAGCCCCGGAAGAGTTCTAATCGTATTTCTTCACCAGCGACTTCACGCCTTTCAGCTTCTCGTCGTCCTGGAGCGGCCGCACCACGCGGAATCCTACAAATGTCGCGTCCGTGTGCCACCAGATGCTCTGCGGACGCTGCGGATCTTGCTGGCTCCACTCCGGACTCGACGCTTGCCGCGCCGCGCATCGTACCCGCTTGGGATCATCGTCCCACGAGCCTCCGCGCGCTACGTCCGGATACCTCTTGGCCGTCGGCAGTACTGCGGGCTCCACCAGCAACGCGTCCGGCTTGGCGGTCCTGTAAGAATCCTTGACGTATTCGTCCAGCGTCCATTCCGCGACGTTCCCAAGAATATCGTAAAGTCCCCACGGATTAGCCTTCTTCTTTCCAACCTCGTGTGGCTTGGCGCCGGAGTTGTCCATGTCCCAAGCGTAGTCGCCCAACTGCTTCGCATCGTTGCCGAAGAAATAGGGACCGCCCGATCCCGCCCGGCAGGCGTACTCCCACTCGGCTTCAGTTGGCAGGCGGTATTCCTTGCCGGTCTTGGCGGACAGCCAGCGAGTATATTCCATGGCAGCGTGGTGAGTCATGTCGATGGCAGGATGACGATCGCGCCCGAATCCGAAGGTTTCGTCGGTATAGGGTGGTGTGGGCCTCGTGACTGCATCGGCCAGCTTCTCGCCTTCCGACTTTTGATCTGTGGTGGCACGCTTAAGCAGGTCGCTGCTGAAGGCAAAGATATCGTACTCGTCCCAGGTGGTCTCGTAGACCTCCATCCAGAAAGGATTGATCTGCACCTGGTGCTGCGGTCCTTCGTCGTCCGAGCGTCCGGCCTCAGTCGATGGGCTGCCCATGGTGAAGGTGCCGCCGGGAATCGGCACCATCTGGAAGGTTACGTTGGTTCCCGGGATCATCTCCGTGTAGGCCTTCATATCGGCTGCGGACGCTGACTTTGAGGCTCGTGCTGTGGTCGCACTCTTAGCGCCTGACGACTGCGCGCTGGCGGACCGGTGAGAAGTGCTACTCCAGATCAACAGAAAGGCCGCTCCGGCCACGAGTAACGCGAACTGGTTTTTCAAGAGGCGCCTCATGAGGCCGACGTTGATGCGACGAGCGCTAGGTTGCGACAACCTCTGCTAGGATTCGTAAGACACTGGAGCTCCGCAATGCGGCTTACGCGACGACGTTTTCTACTCTCAGCCGGGGCGCTCGCCCTCGGATCGGCGACGGACGCCCACGCAGCGGAGTTCTCGCATCGATTCGAATTCAGCGAGCCTCACATGGGCACGATGTTCAGGATCGTGCTCTATGCCCCGGACGAGAACTCCGCCGCAACCGCCAGCCGCGCAGCTTTCGCTCGCATCGCCGCGTTGGATCATATCATGAGCGACTACGACGACAGCAGTGAGTTGATGCAGCTTTGTCGCGCCGCAGGCGGACCCGCGGTCGAGGCCAGCGAGGATCTGTACCGCGTGATCGCGGCTGCCCAGAAACTGTCAGCCCAGTCTGACGGGGCGTTCGACGTCACGGTCGGGCCAGTCGTTCAATTGTGGCGACGTGCGCGACGCCGTCACGAACTTCCCGATTCGGAGCGTCTGGCATCGGCTCGCACTCTGGTCGGCTATGAGAACATCCGCCTCGATCCGGCCCGGCGCACGGTTCAGCTTCTCAAGCCCGGCACGCAGCTCGACCTCGGAGGCATTGCCAAGGGCGACGCCGCGGATCAGGCTCTCGCGGTGCTCAACCGCCACCGGATCACGCGGGCACTGGTCGCCGCCGCCGGTGACATCGCGATGGGCGATCCGCCAGCGGACCGGCGGGATTGGCGAATCGGCATCGAAGCCTTCGAGTCCCCCACGAGCCCGCCTTCCAAGGTCATCGGTCTCCACAACGGCGGCGTCTCAACCTCGGGCGATTCCGAGCAGCATGTCGAGATCGCGGGCGTGCGTTACTCGCACATCGTCGACCCAAAAACCGGAATGGCTTTGACCGGTCGCCGCAGCGTCACGGTAACGGCCTCGAAAGACATCACTGCCGACTGCTATGCCACGGCGGTTTGCGTGCTCGGCCATGAACGAGGTCTGCGACTGATTAATGAAACTCCGGGAGTTGCGGCGCTGATCATAATGGAGAACGCGGGGCCCGTTCGGCAATACCAGTCACCCGGCTTTCCGCCGCCCGAACCTGCGTCCGCAAGCGCTGACGCCAACTGAGCGGTGCCCTCACCTGGCACGGGCCTTCAGCCCGTGCGGCCGCGGCCTCGTGACGCCTCCTTCACAGCACGGTCAGGATGGCCGCGCTACGAATCGTCAAGCCTCTTCCCACTGTTTCTTCAGATACTCGAGCGCCCGGCTCAACGCGGCCTCGGGATTGTCCGTCGCCTTCGACTCCACCGTCAGCCAGCCCGCATATCCCCACTTCTTGAGCGCATGAAAGCCCGGCCGGTAGTCGAAGGGCAGCGACCCCGGTTCCGTTCGGGCGGTGCCGTCGGCGAGATGAACATAGGCCGTGTACTTGCCATAGCGCGACAGGGTCTCGCCGATGTCCTTCTCCTCAATTTGCATGTGATAGAAGTCGCTTAGCAACTTGAATCCCGGCGAGCCCACCTGGTCGATGATTTCAGCGGCTTGAGCCTGCTGATAAATGTAGTGCGTCTCCTTGTGGTTGCAGGGTTCGATGAGGATATTGACGCCGGTGCGCTGCACATCGGGGATCAGTTGCTTGAGCCCGGCCACGAGCAGGCGATCCTCGATCTCTCGCGCGGTCATGATTGGCGAGATGTCTGGGAATTTGTTAGGTCCAAAAGTGGGAACTTCGATCAGGCCGCTGGCGCCGAGTGCTTGCGCCACTTCCAGGCGCTTGCGGTCTGTCTCCACGGCCTCGGCGCGCTCTTTGGGATCGGTATCCAACAGCTTGATGGATCCCACCATGGCGCTGACCGCGATATCGATGCCGGCCAGTTGCTCGCGGAGCGCTTCCAGGGTGTGGTCAGACCATTCGTTGCCCAGTTCGATGCCATCGTAGCCGATGCGTTTTACGAGCTGGGCCCGCTCCCGCAGGCTGGCGTCAGGCAGGGGACTGCGAACTCCAAACCGCACGCCATGAGTGGCAGACTGGGCAGCAAGAGCATGCGGAGCCAGGGCCACGCCGGCGAGCGCGGCTCCGCCCGTTGCCAGGAATTCTCTACGGCCCAACACGTCCAAACCCGCCATTACAACTCCCTTTTAAGTTAGTAGAGCCCTCTCTCATCACGCGAGCAGCGGCTGGACCACGTTGCCGTGCACGTCGGTGAGCCTGAAATTCCGGCCCTGAAACCTATAGGTGAGCTTGGTGTGGTCGAATCCAAGCAACTGAAGCAGAGTGGCATGCAAATCGTGGACGTGGACCTGATCCTTGGTGACGTTGAAACCGAGTTCGTCGCTTTCGCCAAGAGTGAGGCCGGGCTTCACACCTCCGCCCGCCAGCCACATCGTGAACGCGTTCGGATGATGATCGCGCCCGTTGCTGCCGCCCTGCACCATGGGCGTGCGCCCGAACTCGCCGCCCCAGATCACGAGCGTGTCCTGCAGCATCCCGCGCTGCTTCAGATCGGTGATCAGCGCCGCACAGGCCTGGTCCGTGTCACGGCAGTTCTCGGAGATGTCCTCCACCAAATGGTCGTGCTGGTCCCAGGCTTCGTGATAAAGCTGCACAAAGCGCACTCCGCGTTCCACCAGCCGCCGCGCCAGCAGGCAGTTGTTGGCGAACGACGGCTTGCCGGGCTCGACGCCGTACATCGCCAGCGTCTCCGGCTTCTCCTTTGAAACATCCATCAACTCGGGCGCGCTCGATTGCATCCGGAACGCCATTTCGTAGGAGTTAATGCGCGTGGCGATTTCAGGATCGCCGGTAGCGGTCAGGCGCATCTTGTCGAGCTTGTCGATGGAATCGAGCGTGTCACGCTGCAGAGCGTCATCGACGCCCGGAGGGTCGGAGAGGTAGAGCACAGGGTCGCCGCTGCTGCGAAACTCGACGCCTTGATAGACGGTGGGCAGAAAGCCGCTGCCCCAGCACGAGTTCCCTCCGCTTGGCCCTTTCTTGCCGGAGCTGAATACCACGAAAGCGGGCAGGTCCTTCGACTCCGAGCCTAAACCGTAGGTGACCCAGGCGCCCATGCTGGGCCGCCCGAACTGCATGGTGCCGGTGTTCATCAGAAGCTGGCCGGGCGCGTGGTTGAAGGCGTCAGTGACCATGGACTTCACCACCGCGACATCATCCACCACCTTCGAGAGGTGCGGGAGCAACTCGGAAAGCTCGGTGCCGCTCTGCCCGTACTTAGCGAACTTAAATTTGGGGCCGAGCAGCTTCGAATTCGGATTAATAAAAGCCGCGCGGTAGCCTTTCAGCAGATCGGCGGGCGGCAGCGTGCCGTCAAACTTGGCGAGTTGCGGCTTGTAGTCGAAAAGCTCCAGGTGGCTGGGCGCGCCGGCCATGAACAGAAAGATTACGCGCTTGGCCTTGGGGGCAAATTGCGGCTTCTTGGGCGCCAGCGGATCGGCAGGCGCATTGTCGGGAGCGGCGTAGCCCGCTTCGGCGAACAAGCTGGAGAGGGCGACCGCTCCGAGTCCCACGCCGCACTTCTCCAGGAACCAGCGTCGTGCGACTTCCTTGGGCTTCATGCCGCGATAAAGATGGTCCTGGCAACTCATGGCTTACTCCTGGCCTGTGGCACGGGCTTTCAGCCTGTGCTCGTGGTTCGACTTCGGTTTGACCCGCGCACCGGGGTGGGGATCAGCATACAGCACGCACAGCCAAGAGTGGCTATGCCACTATTCCTTCGTGATCGTCTCGTCCAGATTCAACAACACTCGCGACAGCGCCGTCCAACCCGCCAACTGAGCGGGAGTCATGCCTGCGGGCACAAGGGCCGCGAGCGCGGGATTGCCGCCGAGCATGTCCCACGAGTTCAACTCACCGTCTGAGAAGCGGCCTGTCTCTTTGTGCAGGAACGTCAACAATTCCGCCGTCTCTTTGGGATCGGGGTTGCGAGCCAGGCATCGGCGAAACGCATAATCCAGTCGCTCGCGGTCGGTGTGGCCGCCCTGCAGCAGCGCGCGTTCGGCCAGCGCTCGCGCAGACTCGAGCGCCATAGGCTCGTTGAGCATCGTCAAGGCCTGCAGAGGCGTATTCGCGCGCGAGCGGCGCACGCACGACGTGTCTCCATTAGGCGAATCAAACACCTGCAGCATGGGGTAAGGCACCGAGCGGTAGCGGAACGTGTAGAGAGCGCGCCGGTAGCGGTCATCACCGATTGATTCCGTCCAGGGCTTCGGACCGTAGCTCGCAGGCGGCAGGAACAGGAAACTCGGCGCGGGCGGAAACACGCTGGCCCCGCCCACTTTCGGATTCAGCAGGCCGCTCGCAGAAAGCTCGATATCGCGGACGAGTTCAGCGTCCACCCGGAAGCGCGGACCCCTCGCGAGCAGGCGATTGTATGGATCGCGCTCGTAAAGCTCCGGCGTCACCCTCGACGACTGCTGGTAGGTGGCCGACGTCACGATCAGCCGGTGAAGCTTCTTCAAGCTCCAGCCCTGATCCATGAAAGTCACGGCCAGCCAGTCCAGAAGCTCAGGGTGCGAGGGCGGCTCAGCCTGCATGCCGAAATTCTCGCTGGAGGCGACGATGCCGATCCCGAAGTACGACTGCCACACTCGATTCACAATCGAGCGCGCGGTGGTGGGCGACTCGGGACTCGCCAGCCACTCAGCAAAAGTGAGGCGCGTGGGCTGCCCGTTTTTCCACGAACCATCGTGAGGCAGCGGGTGCAGGAAGGCCGGCACGCCGGGCGTAACCAGCGCCGCAGGCTTTAAGAAGTCGCCGCGCGTCAGCACGTGAGTCTCGCGCGGACGATCGCGTTCTTTCAGCACCAGTTGAGTTGTCCCCTCGGGGTACCCCTGCCAGACTTGGGCAATTTGCTGGTTCTGCTCCCGCCACTCCGGCACCGTCGTGTGCCAGTAACCGAAAACGGTCTGAACCTGTTCCGGAGTGCGTTTATCGCGTGGAATCGCCAGGATCTCCCGCACGCGTTCGGGCACCGGATCGGCCGTCGCGCCCGGGGCCGTTGTGATGGAAAGCCGGAAGCGTCCGAGGTTATTGTTCTGATTGTCGTCGCTGTTCCAGCCGCCGTGATCTTCCGTCAGATAAATGGTGAGGACGGTGCCGCCTGCGTTGGAAATGGGCGTTGATGCCTGAAACACCGCCTTACGCGGCCGATTTCTCAGTCCTGGGCCCGCGTCGATGCCCCACGCGGTTTCGTCCTTGCCGTCAATGGCGTAATCCACCGGTCCTGTCACCCGGCGCTTGCCGCTCTTGTCGGCGAACATCGGAGCCAGCTCTTTCTCCGGCTGATCGACGTCCGCCGTGGCTTTCGCAAACTTCACCTTGGTGACTTTGTCGGGCGTGCCCGCAGGCGCAGCCTCCACTTCAAACTCGGTCAGCGCGCAGCCACCGTCGACCGATCTTCCCGGGCCGTTCCGGGGCAGGTTGGCATCGTTCATCAGTTCAAGGCGGAAGGCGGTGATGTTCTGCACGTCCGTCTTCACCGTCAGCTTCACTTTGTGCTTGGTGGGCGCGTAGCCTTGAGCAAGGAGGGAGCCGTCGTCCTGAGGAAAATATCTCTGCCCGCCCGTCGAAATGTCGTCCACCGCAGGTCGGATCACGGTCCATTCAGTCTGGCCGCCGCTGACGGATTCCTCCCATCGGGTCATCTGATCCCGCCACTGCGGATCGCGCCGCTGCAGATCGCCCTCGATCTCACGCGTCCGCCGCAGAATCTCGGTCCGTTTCATCTGTTCGGCCGGAGTATAGACCGTCATGTTCGCCTCGTTCGAATCGTTGAGGAAGGCAAACATGCGGTAATACTCTTCCTGCAGCAGCGGATCGAATTTGTGATTGTGGCACTGGGCGCAGTTAATCGTGAGACCAAGCATGGCTTTGCCGATCGCATCCATGCGGTCGAACATGGCTTCCATGCGGAACTGCTCGGGATCGATCCCGCCTTCCTCGTTGATCATGGAGTTGCGCAGGAAGCCGGTGGCCACAATCTGGTCTTGCGTGGGGCGCGGAAGCAGGTCGCCGGCGATCTGGTCGATGATGAACTGGTTGTAGGGCAGGTCGCGATTCAGCGCGTTGATCACCCAGTCGCGATAGAACCACACGCGGCGCTGCTTGTCCTTCTCAAAGCCGTCAGAGTCCGCGTAACGCGCGGCGTCGAGCCACTCGCGTCCCCAGCGCTCGCCGTAGTGCGGAGAGTTCAGCAGCCGGTCCACCTGCTTTTCGTAAGCACGGCTGCTCTTGTCGGCCAGGAAGGCATCCACCTCTTCGGGGGTGGGCGGAAGGCCGATCAGGTCGAGGCTCAGGCGGCGCAGAAGAGTGACCCGGTCCGCAGGGGCGGAGGGCGCGAGATTTTTGCTCTCCAGCTTGCTGAGCACAAAGTTGTCGATGGGATTCTTGGGCCAAGCCGGGTTCCTCACCTTAGGCACGGGCGGAAGCGTAGGTCTGACAAAGGCCCAGTGTTTCTTCACCCCGGTCGTCTTCCCCGTAGCGGAGTCGGGCCAGTCGGCGCCCGCGTCAATCCAGCGTCGAATCTTGTCCACGAGGGCGCGGTCGAGAGGCTGGCCGCCCATCGGCATCCGGCTCACTCCACCGAGTCCGGCGACGCGAGCATAGAGCGGGCTTTCCATCGCCCTACCAGGAACGATCGCTTTGCCGTTGTTGCCGCCTTTCAGGGCGGATTCTTTCACGTCGAGACGGAATCCGCTGGCCTGATTGTTAGGTCCGTGGCACAGGTAGCAGTTCTTTTCGAAGATGGGCTGGATTTCCCTTTGGAAGTCGATGAGATTTAGCGCCGATTGGGTATCTTGCGAAGGCTCGCCCGGGCGGGCAGGAAACCCCGAAACGACAAGGCCGACGAGCAGCAGCATAGACCAGCGACGAACCGCTTTGGCAGCACCCTTCGCGCCTCGTGCTTCGGCCGAGCGACGATCGCAGAAGCCAGGCAACGCGGCATCCCGTTCGTCCCCCGCCGCGTAGACGGCGTTCTCGCCAAACCGTTCGGCGATGTCAAGTAGCGGAGTGGTCTTGCCTATCTGGCGCTGCCCGCTGCGAAGATGGATGCGGCCTGGCGCGACTTCGGCAGGGCGGCTGAGGAGAGTCTTCCGGCATGTTGAGTGGTCGCCAACAGTTTCAGCCATACTCGAATGATTATTCGATTACGACCGAAAAGGTGTCAAGTCGAAGCCGATCGAGTTGGAAAAGGGAGCACGAGTTCCGTCGACCACACTTCGTCGGAGCCCTCACGGGTCCAGCAGTTCCCGCTCAACGTGCCGCCCTGAATGTATCGTGGCCACCGCCGAGAAGGATGCTCGTCTTGCCTGGCCCGCCCGTCAGCTTAGCCAGCAATCCATCGGACCAGCCGGGAGAACAGGGAAGGCCCAAGCGTGGGCAGAAATTGTCGAGCGGATCGGGGTGATGGCGTTCGGAATCGTGGAAGCGTCCGGCAAGGGATCGCCCGGGAATGTCTTTCGAGTTGACTCCGCAGACGAAAGTAGTGGTCTGGTGGTGCTCCCCCGCCCAGGGCGTGATGTAGTCCCATCGCAGGCCGACGGTGGTCAGTTGAAACAGCCCTTCACTTCTGGCGAACCATATGCTTCCCCTTCGATCCTCATAGATTGCGAATGTTGCGTGCTCCCGTGGACCATAAGGCGCCAGTCTCTCAAGGGTTCCCGCCACGCGGCGCGCCACGCCGTCCTTGGTGCAGATTCAGGTTACGTCCTTGCTGTCTTCCAGAACGTCAAATATGTCCGTTGCCTTTACACCCAACTGAGCTGCCAACTCCGGGTGCGGCACCGCGCTCGACCCATCCCATTCCTCTGGCCCATCCGGTGTGGTAATCCAGAGATGCCCGTTTCCGGATTCCTCGACATGCGTGATGTAGCGTCCAAATATCACCGGCGAGAAAACTCCATGCTCGAACCGGTAGAGCCCGCGGTTCGTGCCCACCCAGAGAACACCGTGGCGCGTGAAATGAAGAACTTCGATGCTTAGTCCAGGGGCGAGGGAATAAGACATGACTTGCCATTGGTAAAGCTGATTTAGATTGCTTGCCCGTATAAACTCCAGAGCGTTACGCGCCGCAATCCAGAGATCTCCATTCGGAGCAACGGCCAGCGACGTGAGAGCTTCCGTCTTGGTTGTCGTCGCGAAGTGCTGGCCGTCAAAACGGACTAGTTCGAGCCCATTTTCCCTCAACCACAAGAAGCCATCTTGAGTCTGAACGACATCGTCCACGATATCGGAGGGCAAGCCTTGGTCAGTGGTAAATCGGGTGCGGATATATTTGCTTTGTGGTGGACCCAGGCCCGTGGCACGGACCGAACGGGCAGGGATAGTCAACATCACAATGAAAAGCGAAAGTGAGACGGCGACGAAGCCCTCGCGAAAGATCGAGGGCCGATGAAAGAGTACGAGCGATCTACGGATTTAGCGCATTTTCCGCCCCTCGAATCCGTAGAGAGGGGGTCAATCCTACATTATTCCGGTCTCATCAAGCTTCAACCCACATCGCGCCCGGGCGGACGAGGCCCAGCTTTCGCATTCGGAATTGGAGCGTAGAGCGATTGATGCCCAGCCGCGTGGCCGCCCCGTTCGGCCCGGACAGAACCCACTCGGTCTCCCTGAGGGTGGCGAGGATGTGTTCACGCTCGGCGTCGGCCAAGGTTCGGCTTCCGCCTCTGTCGGACGGGCGCGCCGCCGGGTTTCGAAGCTGTTGCAACGGGACCTGTAATACCGAATCCCGCGAGAGAACAACGGCGCGCTCGACCAGGTTTTGCAGTTCCCGGATATTCCCCGGCCAGGCGTATTCGACGAGGGCCTCCATCGTTTGCGAGGGGATCGCCTCTATCACCTTACCCATACTGCGGGCGTAATGACGAGCGAAGTGCATCACCAGCAGCGGAACATCCTCGGCGCGCTCGCGCAGAGGGGGTACTTCGATGGGAAAGACGTTCAGGCGATAATAGAGGTCGCTGCGAAACTGTCCGTCAGCTGCCATCCCTTTGAGATCGCGATGAGTTGCCGCCACCAGCCGGACATCAGCCTGCGTCGTCCGGGTGCTGCCCAGGCGTTCAAACTCGCGCTCCTGCAGGACCCTCAGGAGCTTTGGTTGAAGTTCTAAAGGGATATCCCCGATCTCATCCAGGAACAGCGTACCGCGGTCGGCCAGCTCCAGGCGGCCGACCTTCTGGGCGATCGCGCCCGTGAAGGCGCCTCGCTCGTGCCCAAACAATTCACTCTCCAGCAGACCGCTGGGAATGGCGGCGCAGTTCAGCTTAACCATCGCGCGATCCCTGCGCCGACTGCGCTGGTGAATGGCCCGTGCGATGAGCTCCTTGCCGGTGCCGGTCTCGCCTGCGAGAAGTACGGTCGAGTCAGCAGGGGCCACCATTTCGACCAATTTCAGTGCCTGTCGAAGAGCCTGGCTCTCACCCACAATTCCTTCGAAGTTCAGTCCGCGGCGCGGCCCTTCCTCCGAAAGAAGTTCGGCATCCGTTCTCGCCGGCGTTGCAGGAGTGACTTCTTTAGACGTACCGCCAGACTTACTGAGCATCCACTCCACAGCGGGAGAAGTTGCTGTTGCGCCCATGTTGTTTGGTCTCCTCTTTCTTCGAATATCAAACGGTCTTAACATCCCCGTAGCCAGCGAAACCGTACACGTCACCTGCGGCTCCGTGCGCCTGCACCGATTCCGCGCGGTGTGCGTACGAGCAACCGAAGCTTTAATCCTGTCGCAGGTTATTTCCTACCCGTTCTCTCGAGATCCACTCGCGGACGTAGGGCGGACAGTTCCTCAGCCTGGTTCCGTTCGCTTCGCAGTCGGCCAGGAACTCTATTGCGTCGCGGTTCACCAGCCTCACGTCTCCGAGGTCGAGAACGAGATTGTGATCGCCTGTTTCGGATCGGCAAAGTCTCTGCAACTCCGGCACATCTTCCGCCTCGATTCGGCCACTCAGCGAAAAAATAACTCTGTTTTGCTCGTTCGACTTTTGGATCCTCAGCATAAATTCCGTCTCAATACGCCTGTTGGTCAAGCAGGGGAGATGCCAATCGCAAGATGCTGAAACAACATGGGTTCGTGAATCGTTTTGTTCGCGAACTTCGTGAATTCGTGAGTTGCGCGAAAACACCGGAGGGTTGAGCAGAGGGAAGATGTTTCTAGGTCATGGGGTTCGGAACCGATGCTTGTTGATCTTCAGCGCCCGGATCTTCGATTCAAGAGTGGAGGCCGGAACGCCCAGCCTGGTTGCCGCGCCCGACGATCCTGATACCCTGCCTCGGGCTTCAGCCAGGGCAGTCTCGATGATTCGCTTTTCCTCAACCATTGACCGCTTCGAGAGTGGCAGGCTCGCCGAAGCGCCGCTTGATAATCCCTTGTCTTGAGCCGAGGCGGTCCCATGCGAGAGCCAACTTTCATCCACTAAGAGGGTTTCCGCTTCGCACACAATCACCGATCTCTCGATGACATTCTGGAGCTCGCGAATGTTGCCAGGCCAGGGGTACGACTGCATCAAGTCCAGGGTTTTCTTCTTGACGCTTCGAATCTTTTTTCCTGACTTGGCGGCATAGCGGCCGATGAAGTATTCCACAAGAATGGGGATGTCCTCTTTGCGCTCCCGCAGAGGGGGGATGTGAATTGGAAACACGTTAAGCCGATAGAACAGATCATTCCGGAAGCGCCCTCCCTCAACAGCAGCCTGCAAGTCACGATTCGTAGCTGCAATCACTCGCACGTCAGCTCGAATGGTCTGATTTCCTCCCACGCGCTCAAACTCACGCTCTTGCAGAACCCGCAGGAGCGCAATCTGGGTTTCCGCCGGAAGGTCTCCTACTTCGTCCAGGAAGATCGTCCCTCGTTCGGCCATCTCAAAGCGCCCGGCGCGCCGCTGCAGGGCCCCGGTAAACGCTCCCTTCTCGTGACCGAACAGTTCCGACGCGATCAAGTTCTGGGGGATCGCGGCGCAATTTACGCTAACAAAGGCCCGCGATGACCTCGGCGACTGCTTGTGGATGGCGCGCGCAATGAGCTCCTTGCCGGTGCCCGTTTCACCGGTGATGAGGACGGTGGAGTCCGTCGGGCCAACCTTGGCGACGCCAGAGAGCACCGCTCGCAGGGCGGGAGAGGCACCGACGATTTCCTCGAACATCGATGCCTTATCGACTTCTTCACGGAGGGCAACGTTTTCGTGCTGCAGTCTCTCTTCAGCTCTTTTGCGGTCTTCGATATCCGTCAATGCAACATACCAACGCTTGACCTGCCCCTTGTCGTCGTGCAGCGGATTGTAACGAGCGAGGAACCAGCGATAATTCCCATCCGCTCCCCGCACCCGCAACTCCAACTCGTAAGCAGAGCCACTGGAACGAGTACTATCGGAATAAGCGCATGCCGCCCGTTCCCGGTCATCAGGATGAATGAACCGGCTGGAATGAAGAAGACTTCCGGGTGTTTGCCGCCACTGTTCAAGACTAAGGCCGATGTAGTCGAGCCCAATGCGGTTAGCATAAAGACGTTCACCACCGCTCCCAAATACCGCGACCTGTTGGGGCGCGAGGTCCAGCATTTGACGGAGCTCCATCTCCTGCTGCCGGATCTTTTCCTCGGCCTTCTTGCGCTCAGTGATGTCAATTACCGTACCGGTGTACTCAATGAGATCGCCGGACGGGCTGAAAACAGGATGACCAATGCTGTGAATGTCCCTGACAGCGCCGTCCGGATGCACGATGCGATAATCCACTTCTTCGTCTAGCTTTGTATGCGTGGCCTTCTGGGCGGATTCCCGGAACGCCTGTTGATCGTCGGGATGAATTCGCTGGATGAATTCCTCCGTTCGAGGCACACCACCCCGTGGATCAAAGCCCAGAACGCGGTAGCATTCCTCCGACCAGTACCTGGTATCCTGATCTGGGCTCCAAGCCCAACTGCCTGTGTGGCTCAGTCTCTGCGCTTCCGCCAAGTACGCTTCACTGCTTCGGAGGTCCTCCTCGGCTGTCTTGCGCTCGGTGATGTCGGTCACCGCTCCAACGAACTCGATGTTGCCGGATGAACCGTGAAGAGCGTGGGCTCGCACGTGGACGTTCTTGATTGCCCCGCTTGGCATAACCAGCCGATACTCCTGTTCGAAGTCTGTGCCGCATTTGGATGCGTCCTCGATGACCTGTTGTGCTAGCGCCCTGTCCTGCGGATGTATGCGCTGAAACACCATGTTTAGGGTCGGTTTCTCGGCAGCGTTGTATTCGAAAATCCTGTAGGTTTCATCTGACCAGACAATCTCTCCGGTATCAGGTTTCCACCCGAAGCTGCCCGTGTGACTGAGCCTTTGAGCCTCGGCCAGGTAAGCTTCGCGACGCTTCAGTTCCTGCGTCATCTCCTCGTGCTCGGTCACGTCCATGGCGGTGCCAACGAACCCCTGAAAGGTCGCCCCCTCGGTTACTGGAACACCCACGCAGCGGACGTGACGAATCTTTCCATCGGGCCGCACAATCCGCTTCGTGAAGTCGAATCCGCGATGGTCGGCCAACACCTTGTGAATCGCTCGTTCCATGAATCCCCGATCTTCCGGGTGTACGAGGTGCAAGTATTCTTCCATTGTTGGCGGCTTGCCGCTTGGGTCCAGTCCATGAACCTGGAACAACTCGGAAGACCAGTAATCGAACCCATTATCGTTGAAGGCCCAGCCGCCCGCGTGACTGATGCGTTGCCCTTCAGCGAGATAGAACTCGCTCCGCCGCAACGCCTCTTCGGCCTTTTTCCGGTCCTCGATATCGACGGACGTCCCGTACCACTTAACGATACGGCCTTCGACGTCGCGCAGCGGGACTTTGCGATGAAGAAACCACCGATATTTCCCGTCAGCCCGCCGCACCCGTGCCTCAGCCTCAAGACTTCCGCCGGTTGCAGTAGCAACTTGCCACTTGTGCACCAGGTCATCTACATCTTCAGGGTGGATTGAGTTCGTCCAACTCCAACCGCACACACCCTCCAGCGGCACCCCTAAGTAAGTCAGCCAACGTTGATTGAAGAAATCCAACGAGCCGTCAGGACGGCCCGTGTGAATCAGAGCGGGAGTCGTATCAATGACGAGTCGCAGGAGTTCTTCGCTCCGTTGCAGAGCTTCCTCAGCACGTTTCAGGTCCTCAATGTCGGTAGTTGTTCCATACCATCTGACGGCGTTTGCCAGTTCGTCGCGCAACGGCATGCCGCGGCTCAAGAACCAGCGGTATACGCCGTCAGACTTCCTCAACCGCGCTTCAGCCTGAAACGCGGTACCCTTCGCCACGGCTGCGCGCCACGCGTCCAGAAAGTCAGTGAGGTCGTCGGGGTGAACCGCTGCCGTCCAGCCCCAACCCTGGGCGTTCTCGAGTGAGAGCCCATGGTATTCGAGGCCCCGTCGATTGATGAAATCGACGGCTCCGTCGGGCAACGCCGTCCAGATGAGGGTAGGAACCGCGTCAATCAGGAGCCGCAGGCGATCTTCTGCTGCGCTTGATGGCGGAACAGCTTCGACCGCATCTGGTCTGCCCACAACGACCTCCGAAGATGAGGCTTCCAGTTTCGAAGCTGACATGCCCAAGTATACATCCGCCGGTTTACGCTGATCGATGGCTTGGCCAAGACCCCGCGCCGTCCGTCACCGAATTGCTCACGTACCCCGGGGGCAGCCGAGGGGGGGCATCACCAAAGGCACGTAGACACCAACAGTTGTGGTCAGGAGAAGTTAGCGCGGCTCACTGCTGTTGCCGCGACCTGCGACGGCTGTCGTTCACGACTCCCTAACAGGGCAGGTCTAGAACCCCTACAACGCTACCTCGTGGTCTTGTCGGTTCTGGCCTTGTTTTCTTCGGGACTTTGAGCCTTGGTGTTGAGGCCCAGCGTAGGCTCCGGTTCCGGCTCGGCCATGTCAGCGGATGCCAGACCTTTTGCAGTTGCCAGCCGGCTGGCACCAAGCCGGGCGCTGAATCAGCTTACGCTGCCCGCTAGCCTTAGCTTCTGCAGGCACATGACGCTGCCGAGCGGTTTGGATTGAGAAATGCCTCAACGCTACCGCGAGGAGCTGATCGAAGAAGCGCATGACATCAGAACCTCACGGCTGGGCTTGGATCGTCCGCCACCGCCCAGCTTGGAGAAACGACCGCGCCATGGCTTGTCGATGCTCGCATGATGTCGACTCTCACGGAGCGGCAAGCCCCGGAGTAGCCAGCCGACGTATTTGTCGGTCTTCTGCGCCCGGCGCAAGCCACCTGCGATGACACCGCCGGGACTTCGCCCGTGAACATCTGAGCCGTCCAGGGCGTGGTTGAGGTTTCAGACGCCTGAATCTGAGGAGGATCCCATGCCGACCACCAAGCCAAACCCCAGCAGCGACTTAAGCATAAAGGTAATTGACAGCGACGCCGACGCTCGCGTTTTCTTAAGCGGCCGGCTCTCCATTGACACCTCGCCCGAGGTTCGCGACCGTCTGCTCGGGATCCTCGGCCAGAAGCTGATCTCGGCCGTCACCATTGATATGGCGGAGTTGAGCTATATGGACTGCTCCGGGCTCGCGACGCTGGTCGAGTCCCTCAAGATCGCGCGCGAGCGCAACACCGCCCTGCTCTTCACGGGCCTAAGCGATGGCCCCCGCTATTTTCTTGAGGTGACCGGACTCCTCTATCTTTTCCAAACGGGCGGCCGCGACGGCGATTCCTCCCTTTCAAAGGCTTCCTGATGCCGACTCTCATCGAAAGCGCGGGCCGGAGGACCCTCAGGGATCTTGACTACGTCGGAGGTCTCAGCATCCAGTGGTGGGCTGCGATTCGCGCTTTGCGCGCGTCACTGCCCTTCATCGGCAATCCCTACCGCTGGAAATCATCCGTGCGGCAAATGCTCCAGATCGGCGTTGATGCGGGGCCGATGGTGGGTCTCATGGCGCTAGCGGCCGGATTCATTCTCGCCATGCAAGGCGCCTCGGAATTGCGCCGCTTCGGAGCCTTGCACTACGTCATCGAACTGGTCTCGGTCGGCTTCACCCGCGAACTGGGGCCCTTGCTCACGGCCATCGCGGTCAGCGGCCGGTCGGGGTCCGCATTCTCCGCCGAGATCGGGACCATGGTGGTGACCGAAGAGATCGACGCGATCCGAACGATGGCCTTTGAGCCGGTCGAATTCGTGCTGGCGCCGAAGTATCTCGCAGCGCTCGTCACCGTGCCTTGCTTGAGCATCCTCGCCAACGCTTGCGGCATTCTTGCGGGCGGAATCTTCATGTTCTTCAGCACCCACCTGACGCTGGGGCTCTATCTCAGAGACGTGATGAACACCATCCAGACAAGAGACGTGATCACCGGTCTCATTAAGAGTCTGGCCTTCGCCACCATCATCGTCCAGGTCGGCTGCCTGGAAGGATTCCGGGTCCGCGGCGGCCCCGATGCCGTAGGGCGTTCCACCACCGCCGCAGTCGTTAGGTCCACATTTCTCGTGATCGTCGCTGATGTGGTCTTCACCACCATCTTCTACTTCACCGGGTTGCACTAATGCCGATCATCTCCATACGCGACCTCGTGGTGGAGTACGGCGGACGCCGTATTCTGAACGGCCTCAATCTCGACATCGAGCACGGCGAGACGATGGTGCTGCTCGGCGGCAGCGGCTCGGGCAAGAGCACGCTGCTGCGCCACATCATCGGGCTCGAGCGTCCGCGGTCGGGCAGCGTGTCTGTCAAAGGGACCGATATCGTGCGCTGCTCCCCGGCGGAACTGAACGGCGTTCGGCGCTCGATTGGAGTCGCGTTTCAGAGCGCCGCTCTATTCAATTCGCTGACCGTTGAAGACAACGTCGCGCTGCCGTTGCGCGAGCACACCGCGCTCGCCCCGTCGATCATCAAGCTCGTGGTGTGGATCAAGCTGGCCGCCGTGGGCATGGCCGAATTTGCGAAGCTGTACCCACCGGAGCTGTCCGGGGGCATGCGGAAGCGCGCGGCCGTAGCGCGCGCCACGGCCCTCGATCCCGAAATCCTCGTTTTCGATGAGCCGTCCGCGGGCCTCGATCCCATCGTGGCTGCGGAATTGGACGAAGTGATTTTGGTCCTGAAGCGGGCGTTTCAGATGACGGTCATCGTGGTGACTCATGAGCTGGCGAGCGCCTTCCGCATCGCCGACCGCATCGCCATGCTCTATCAAGGATCGTTTCTCGCCGTGGGAAGCAAGGATGAGATCCGGTCGAGCCAGCATCCCCGCATCCGGCAGTTCCTGGACCGCGTGCCGGACGAGCGGGAGCACGCACGCTACGTGCAAGCCCACGTGGAGAAATATCTGCGGTCCGAGGAGGTAAGCCGGTGACAACGGAAGCCAAAGTCGGGGCGTTTGTCCTCGCGTGTGTCGCGATCCTTGTATTCACGCTGGTCTATTTGTTCAACGCCCAGTTTCACGGGGGCGGGGTACCGTACCGAACTTATCTGCGCTACGCCGGCGGGCTCGAGCCGGGGGCCGACGTTCTGTTCGGAGGCATCCGGTCCGGCAAAATCACGAGCGTGGGACCGTCGCGAGAGGATCCTACCAAGATCGAGGTTCTGCTGGAGCTCAAGGCAGGGACGCCCATCAACGAAAAATCCGTCGCGAAGCTCGGCTCCCTGAGCATTATGAGCGACCCCGCTCTCGCGATCAGTACCGGCAGCAATGCCGCCGCGCGACTGACGCCCGGCGAAACCATTCCCTCCGCCGAGGCGCTCAGCCTGGATGATATGACGGCCAAGCTCGCCACCACCGCGGATAATGCAAACGCTCTGATCGTGCAGGTGAAGGGGGAACTTGGCGTCATCAGTACGGGCGCGGACAACCTGCTTGCCAACCTGAACTCGATCACCGGTCCTACCAACCAGCAGCAGATCCAGGCCCTGTTGCAGCAGGCGAACGGCCTCGTAACAAGCGAGCGTCCGAAGATCGACCACATGACCGATCGATTGCTCGCGCTCACCCAGCACGCCGACGCGATGATCGGCAAGACCGGCCCCGTGATCGATCATGCCGACAGCAGCATTCAGAACGTGAATGCCACGGTGACCGATCTGCGCGACCCGATGCGCACAGACCTGACGGAACTTCAGAATACCCTGACCCAGGCCCGCAGTTTGCTGACGAGCATGCAGGTGATTGTGCGCGCCAACGGTGACAACATGAACGACACGATGGAAAACCTGCGGGTCGCCACTGACAATCTGGACCAGTTGACCGACAACCTGAAGCAGCGTCCGTGGACCCTGATCCGCAAGAGTCAACCGCAGGAGCGCAGGGTTCCGCAATAGGAGTACGCCACATGAAGACACGCCTGGCCGCAGTTCTGATCACGATTGCTTCATCGACCTTGACGATTGGGTGCCTGGGCAAAGTGAAGTACCCAGCCTATTACACGCTCGATCTGCCGTCGCCCCCCGACCCGCCGGTTCAAGCCGGGGCACCTACGATCGCAGTGCGCGAATTCCGATTACCGGATTATCTCCGGCAAGGCGCCATCGTTTACCGGCCCTCGCCGGAACAGGTCGGGTTTTACAACTATCAGCGCTGGGCGGTGAATCCTCGTGAGTTCGTCACCCGTGCCGTGGTCGATCGTCTGCGCGCGAGCGGCAAGTTCAGCGCGGTGACGGTCTATGACGGTCGCGCAAACGCTGATTTCATCCTCACCGGACGCTTGGAAAAGCTTGACGAGATCGACTACCAAGACGGCGTCAACGCAGAGGTGGCGCTCTCCGCTCAGATGACCGACCTTCGGTCCGGCAAAACCGTCTGGGCCAACGACGCGTCCGAGACGGCCGCCGTCGCTAAGCGAACCGTACCTGGTGTTGTGGCTGAAATGAGTCACGCGATGGATGGCGCCATCGACAAGCTTCTGGCGTCAATTCCTGTTTCCACCACCAGCAGCCTCGAACCTCGCGCGAGTCTCGGCAATCGATCGGCGACGCCCACGCGGGCGTGGCCCGGTAGCCGGACGGGGCATTTGTGAACGCGATAAGGGCAAAAGGGGGACCTGGCCGATGGGCTTTGTCCGCGAGGCAAGCGCAGCAGCAGCTCTGGTAACGCTCACACTCGCATTGCAGAGTGGGGGGATGGCTACGCTCATCGTTCGGCTAAGAGGTCGCTTTGAGCGACCCACGAACAAGCCTGGTCCGTGGACCTCCGCCGTACTTCTGATGCAATGTACAAATGTGGTTATTCTCTTGGATATCTGTCAGATTCTGCTGTGGACCGGCTTCTATCGCTGGAATTGTTTTCAATCGTGGGAATCCGCATTTTACTTCTCGGCGGCAAGTTATTCGACGGTCGGTTACGGAGATGTGGTTCTCCCGCGGACGTGGAGGGTCCTGGGGCCGGTAGAGAGTGTCACCGGCGTGCTCATGTGCGGACTTTCCGTAAGCGCTCTCTTTGCCATCGTGACTTTTCTCGTTCAGCACAAGGGCTTCAGTACTCGCTTAGAGGCCACCCCGGATTTGCTCACGGAAAGGAAACCGCTGGCGTAGGCCTGAAGGCAGCTGATCTGGCATACGCCAATCAGCAACCGGACGTTTTCCGGATTCCCTCGGGTTCAGCTTTGTGGCGGCATCATGAAAGAACTGTTAGAACGGGTTGCCACTTTTTCGCTCAGCGCCAAGCTCGCGTTTGCAGTGCTCGGAATTCTTGTGATTCACGCGGCGTTTCGCCTCCTCGAGACAACGCTGCCTCGTCATTTTGCGCGGGCCGATGCGCGATACCGGGCTCGGAAGTTCGTCGTTTTCGCCGGATATATCGTTGGAATTTTATTTCTGGTCATCCTCTTTGAAGACAGACTGGGGCGGGTTAGCCTCGCCTTGGGTGTGGCCGGCGCCGGCGTGGTTCTTGCTTTGCAGGACGTGATCGCGAGTTTTGCCGGCTGGTGCGCGATCGGCTTTTCAAGGCTGTACACCGTGGGAGACAGGGTCCAGATCGCCGACACAAGAGGCGACGTGATCGACATTTCGATCTTGCGCACAACGATGCTGGAAACCGGGAACTGGGTGAGTGGAGATCTGCACAATGGTGAGCTTTCGGTGGGGGTGCGTAACTGGCCCAATCTCCAGATGGCGAGGCCCCCTACTTCAGGGTTTTTGCCCACCAGCGCTGGATCGGAGTGAGTCGGCGGTTGACCCCATCCAGTGAGAATGCCTCGGAGTCGAATTCGGCACCCACCCAATCCAGCAGGTCCTTATGTTCAGGATGGCCGGGATCGCGGATAGCCTCCAGGAGATTGTAGTAGCCTGGGATGCCTCCACAATCTTCGGGCGGGCAGTGAAGTTTGCCGCCGACACAGACCGGATAAGCAACGCCCCGCTCGGGCGGCAGGACTTTCTCGACGATGATTGCGTGCTCCCAACTATCGCCAAAATCGTAGGTGTACACAGCCTTCGCGCCGACC
>DASZIG010000062.1:0-86230 GCA_035949375.1 Terriglobia bacterium
TTTGGGTTTCTCGGCCCGAACGGCGCCGGCAAGAGCACGTCGGTGAAAATGCTACTCGGCCTGACGGCGCCGACGGCAGGACAAGCGACGGTGCTCGGCTGCCCGGTCGGGGATGTCAAGATCCGGCGCCGCATCGGCTTCCTGCCCGAACACTTCCGCTTTTACGACTGGCTCACCGCCGCAGAATTGCTCAACGTTCACGGGCGCCTTTACGGCATGACGGAGGCGCAGCGCCGCGAGCGGATTCCGGCGCTGCTCGACCTCGTGGGACTCAGTGAGCACCGGCGCCAGCGCGTGCGGGAATTCTCCAAGGGCATGCTGCAGCGGATCGGCCTCGCGCAGGCCCTGCTCAACGAGCCTGATCTCGTGATTCTTGACGAGCCCACTTCCGGGCTTGACCCCGGCGGACGGCGCCTGGTGCGCGACATCATCAAGGCGCAGCGCGAACGAGGCGCGGCCGTGCTGCTGAACTCGCACCTGCTCGGCGAGGTGGAGGTGACTTGCGACCGCGTGGCCTTCATCAAGCACGGGCGCGTGCTGGAATCGCGCCGCATGGATGCGCTCGCGGCCGGCGAGACACGCGTGCGTCTGCGGGCCGGAAATCTCAACGATGAGGTCTTGAGCGGCCTCGCGCGCTGGGCCTCGGCCGTGACTCCGAACGGCCATCGCTTCACCCTGACCGTCCCATCCGCCGACGTGCTGCCCGAGGTCACGCGTTACCTGGTTGCGCACAGTGTGGATCTTTACGAGCTCACCCCGGAGAAAAAATCTCTTGAGGACCTGTTTCTGGAGATCGTGGGCAGCGAAGGAGGCCTGTAGTGGGCGCCTGGGTGATGGCGGGAGTGACGTTTCGCGAAGCGGCGCGCAAGAAGCTCCTGCTGATGGCGCTCCTCGCGGGCGTGGCTTTCATCGCCCTGTTCAGCACCGGCTTGCACTTTCAGGTCAGGGACCTCCGCAGCCAACACGTGCCGCGTTTGGTCACGCAGGAAGCGGAACGGGCCTTCATCATGATGGGCCTGTACGCGGTGGATATCATAGCGGTGGTGCTCACGGCGCTCACCTCGGTCGACACGCTCTCCGGCGAGATCAGCTCGGGCACGATTCAAGCCGTGGCCACGAAACCGATCAGCCGTCGCCAGATTCTGATCGGAAAGTGGCTGGGATTCGTGGCCATGCTGACGATCTATGTAGCGCTCATGGTCGGCGGCATCCTTGGGATGGGGCACTGGTTGAGCGGCATCGTGCCCCGCAATCTGATGCTCGGCGCGGCTCTCATCTGGATCGAGTGTGTGCTGATCCTGAATCTGACCTTGTTCTTCGGCACCGCATTCTCCACCCTCACCAACGGCGTGCTGGTGCTCGGCCTGCACGGCATCGCATTTCTCGGAGGCTGGATCGAACAAGCCGGCGCCGTTCTGCACTCGCCGCGCACCGTGACCCTCGGCATTGTGTCGAGCGTGATCATGCCGAGCGAATCGCTGTGGCGCCGCGCCGCATTCGAGATGCAGTCGCCCATCGTGGGCGCGCTCAACATCTCGCCGTTCAGCAACGCCTCGGTGCCGAGCACGGCCATGATCGGCTATGCCGCCGTCTATATGGTGTTGGTGCTGGCCTTCGCGGTGAGACGGTTCGGCCGGCGCGATCTGTGAGCCCGGCGCGGCGGTGGAGACAAGCAGGGCTAGCCTAGACCGGATGGCGGTTGTTGGCGGTAAAAATCACCCCCACCACCGCCATGATGACGCCCCACCAGATGGCCGAATGCAGGTCTTCGAGGACCGTTCCGGGAGGATGTGACAGGTCGTAAACGCCCTCGAAGAAGATCATCACGCCGTAAAGGATCAAAATGATCCCGATGAAGAACCATACCGGGAGCATGCGATGCTTCTCGGAAGGGTTATCCATCACCGCAACTCCGATGCGGCGGGGCGGGTCGCCACCGGGACGCGACAGTTTGGGATTGGTCTTCATTTAAGCCCTACCAGAAAATGTACTGCAAGACGAGGAAGATCACCAGAGCCACGCCCGCCCAGAAGATCGGGCGCTTGAGCAGGGGCAGGTCGCCTTCACTCGGCAGTTCGGTCTCACCATAGACCAGGCCCTTGAGCGCCTCGGCCGGGCGGGGCTTGGTCAGGAAGCTCACCACGATCGTAATGGTGACGCAAATCAAATATGACCAGAGAGCGCGATACATGTTTTCCGCCATGGGCTTGGCGTCGCTCGAGAGCGCGAAGACAGCCAGCATATTCGGGTTCAGCTTCACCCAAATAAACATGCCGACGGACGACACGATTCCGGCCAGCAGTCCCCAGAAGGCTCCGGCGGCGCTGATGCGCTTCCAGAGCATGCCGAGCAGCACGGTTCCGAACAGGGGCGCGATGTAGAAGCTGAAGAGCGCCTGAATGTAGTCCATGATGCTTGCGAACTGCATCACGATGTAGGCCGCGCCGATGGCGAGCACGATCCCCACGATCGTGCAGATACGCCCCATGGTGACGTAGTGCTTGTCGGGCGCGTCTTTGCGGATGAAAGCCCGGTAGAGGTCATAGGTCCAGACCGTGGAAAAGGCGCTGATGTTGCCCGCCATGCCCGACATGAAGCCGGCGATCAGGGCCGTGATTCCGAGGCCGAGCAACCCCGGACCGCAGTAGCGCGCCAGCATCAGCGGCAGAACCTCGTTGTAACTGTGCAGGCTGGGATCGGCCGAGGCGGCGCTCTGCGGGACGAGGTGAAAAGGCAGAACGGCGAGCCCGAGCAGGCCGGGGAGGATCACGATGAAAGGAACGGCCATCTTGAAAAACGAACCGAGCACCGGGGCCATCTTGGCGGCGCGCACGTCCTTGGCGGCGAGCACGCGTTGGACCACCAGAAAGTCCGTGGTCCAGTAACCCATGGCGAGCGTCATGCCCAGCCCGAACACAATCCCGGTCCACTGAATGCCCATGGGATTATCTTTGAAGTGGCCGAGCACCCGCCACATGTGCGTGTAATCCTGCCCGGGGAAGTTGTGCTGGATGCGCGCCACCAGTCCCGACCAGCCGCCCGCGTCGATCAGCCCCAGGATGGGGATCAGCAGAGCGCCGAACCAGATCAGGAAAAATTGCACGACCTCGTTGAAAATGGCGGAAAACAGCCCGCCCAGCGACACGTAAATCGCGACCGTAAGCGAGGCCACCCAGATGCTGAAATTGAGATTCCACCCGAGCAGCACCCGCATCACGAGCGCCATGGCGAACATGTCCACGCCCGCGCTCAGCAGGGTCATGATCGCAAAGCAAAAGGCGCTCAGGCCGCTCGCACCCTCGCCAAACCGGAGCTGCAGATACCCGGGGACGGAGTGGGTCTTTGAGATGTAGTAGAACGGCATCATCACGATGCCGAGAAAGAGCATGGCCGGAATGGCGCCCACCCAGTACCAGTGCGCCGCCAGGATGCCGTATTGGTAGGCGGAGCCCGCCCAGCCCATCAGTTCCAGGGCGCCCAGGTTGGCGGAGACGAAGCTCAGGCCCGCCACCCAGGCGGTCATTTCGCGGCCGGCCAGGAAGAAGTCTTCGCCCCTTTTCGTGTAGCGCTTCAGGTAGAAACCGATGCCGAGCACCATCGCGAAATACACGATGATGACCGCGAAATCGATGGGGTGCGGATTCATGATCCGCGCGCCCGATTCGAGCCATACTCCCAAAGCAGGAATCATTCGGGAACACCCCGGGTAAGAGAAGCCGGGCGGGCGATGGAAGTCTTACCTGAGGCTGACGCCGGCGATTCTCGCGGTTCACTCCGCATCGTCATTCGTCACCAGAACTGAAGCTCGGCCAACGCTAATCGAACTGCCCTCAGGTGTCAAGAACCGTTTTCAATTCACAACCGCCATGAAGGACTGCACGGGCCGCGCCAAGGCGCATGGCCTGAGGTTCTCCATCGAAAATCACACGCACACCATGATGCCGGCGACCGACAGCTTCTTCTGCGCCTCTGGGACAGAATCCACGATCCGATGCTCGGCCGCAATCTTGACCGCGGCTGGGCCATGAATCACCGCGAGCATCCGCCGATCGCCATCCATAAGCTCGACCGGCACCTGATGAACCTTCACCTGCGCGATATCGGCGCCCGAATGCGCGAGTACGTGCCCATCGGCACCGGGGTGATGGATTTCGCCGCCATTGTGGGCCCACTCCTTGACCATCGCGAGATGATGCTGCGCTTTGAGTATACGCGCCATGCCGGTCAACTACCGTCCAAGAACCAGCGAAATCCATGGCGCTGCTGCTCTTCGGCGGATTTCAAGATTTCAATCCTTCGCGACGGCCGATAGTTAGCCGCCGCGACGATAATCAGTTTGAGGGGTCCATGGAGCTCCGGCGGCCGCCCGGAACGCAGCTTCTTCACTCTCGGCGCAACGGCCGATTCTGTCTCGATATCACTGGCCATCCCCAGTTCGGCCTCCCTTTCGGCCAGGACCGCCTCATCCCGATCTGGGTAGCGACGCTTGCCCTAATTTGTGTTGCCTGGTTAACCGAAGGGTTCCTGGTTCGAATCCGGGCCGAGGAGCCAATCCCCTCAATTGCTCAGGATTTCATACCGTAGTGACAGCTGGACGGAAGGGTGGGGCTGAAAAATCTGCTCGAGAAGTTCGATAGGCTCCTTGCCGCGATGTTCCTGAATTGACCTCCTGGTTTCTTGCTCTTGTCCTCTTGTTCACCTTGTGGTTCATCTTGGTATCTGCGTCCAGGCTGCGATCAGTGAGGGAAACACCACCACGCCGCCGCTGTCAACAACTTCGGCGCGTATTCGCTGCTCCAGGGTGTCAAGCTCCATCTCGGTCGCGAGCGCCTGTCCTCGTTCGCCCATGGAGTCCAGCAAGGCGGCCGTGAAACCAGCCGCCACTCCGTAACCCTCGAAATCGGGCCCACCGCCGATCCTCGCATCGAGGCGCAAGTGGGGCGCCGGCAATCCGGCGGCGACGAAGTATTCATACAGCCGCAGTCCTATCGATGTGTCGCCACCGGCAGCTTCGACGGTCTCGACGATCCAGCGGTCATTGCGTGTGAATATCGGCAGGTCGTGGAGAGCGCGCACGCCCGTGCAATCAGGTTCTTGAAACATCAGGAGGCCGCCAGGACGCAGATTGCTCGTGAGCCTGCGCAGGGTACTGGCAGGATCCGGATAGTACACCAGGATGAATCGTCCGACCACAGCGTCGAAAGGCTGCTCAAAATCCATTTCAGTGGGATCGCCTTCCCGAAAGGACACGTTCGAATACTGCGCTCCGCGTTTCCTTGCGATTTCCAGTACCTCCGGCATCCGGTCCACTCCGATAACCGTGCCTCCGGGTCCGACAATTTCAGCCGCCAGGAAGGCCACCGCCCCGGTTCCCGTGCCGACGTCCAGCACACGCATCCCAGGCTCGAGGCCGGCTTCGTGCAGAGCCTGCCGCGTGAAGGTCTCGTAGAGCCGAGCCTGGCGGTCCAGCCAGCGAAAAGCGAGGTGGGTCGTAAGAGGGTACTTGGTCGAGGTTTGCGTCATGGGTGTTCTCCTTCGGGCTAAAATTGCAACTTTGCTGCGTATTGAATCTCTCGCGCATTGAACACGTCCCTGGGACTGAACAGGAGCGTGGGAAGGGTGAATCCGGCCAGGGGTTGAGGCGCGGCGTTCGGACATGCCAGAATGTCGCCGCTGCCGCACGTCGTGTTGAGGTCCTTGATGTTGACCCGGTTGAAGGCGTTGAATGCGTCCAGGGTCAATTCCAGGTTTAGACGTTCTCTGAGCTTGACCACCCGCCCCAGTCTGAAATCGACATCGCCAAACCCCGGGCCTATATAGCTGTTTCTCGAGAGCGGGCAGCCGGCCGGGCATCCGGGCGAGCCCGCCGGATACCCCGGGCGGTCGTTCAGCGGGTTACCGTCCATATTGAGGTCGTCTCCGGCGTAGATGGTATAAGGCGTCCCACTCTGAATCGTAACCACCGCGTCGAACGTGGTCCCGCGCAGAACGCGCACGCTCGATGGAGCGGCGCCCATGAAGCTCAGCACAAACCGGTTCCTAAGATCCTGACGCGAGAGCGCTTTCTCCAGCCCCAGGCTCGTCTGGGGAAAATCCCCGAGATTACTGAACGAGTCCACGTCGGATATCGTCTTCGAGTAGGTATAGCTCCCATCCAGGCCTAAATTGCGCGCAAAACGCTTCTCCACTTCCAGCGTGCCGCCGTTGTAGTTGGAAAAACCCCCGTTATGGATCACGAAGAAGTCTCCGAGCGCCGGATAGAGCAACTGGGTCGAGTACATCGGCGTGCCGTCAGGTTCCGTCTGCCCGGAAAACGGAGCATTGAGGTTCGTCGTTACGGCCAGCAGATTCGGCGCCCGCACAAAGAGGTACCCCACCTTCAGAACCACGTTCGTCGAAAACTGTTGCGAGATCTGCAAGCTGGCCTGGTAGCTGAAAGGATTTTCCATCGCGCCGGCCTTGTTCACGGACAGGTTCGACGTACACGTCGGTGGAACCTCAGTGAGGCACGACGGCTGCGGAACGGCTCCCGTCTCGAGCAAATTAATGGCAGCGGCCGAAGGGGCGCCCAGTCCTCCTTGAGCAGGGGTTACCGTGGCCTGATCGAATAGACCGGCGACGGGAGCGACACCCGGAAATAGAGTGCTGGCCCCGGGTTCGTTACCCCGGCTGATATCCTGAGCGACGTTAAATACCTGGCCCACGCTGCCAGCCACGCGGTCTGTGAAGATTCCGAAACCTGCCCGCACTGCCGTGTTTGCCTTGGGTGAATACGCCAAGCCAATCCGCGGCTGAAAATTCCCGAGATCGTTCTGGGTGGCAAACGGGCGGGGATAAGTCTCGAAATCCGAGCGCAATCCATAGGTCAGAGAAAACTTTGGCGCGACCTTCCACTGATCCTGAGCGAAGAAGCCGTACGCGTTGTACGGAAAGTGGAAGCGGGTCGCATTTTGCCACGCCGCCGGAACGGCTGAGTTCCACGACGTGCTGTAGGCCGGCTGAGAAGTGGCGCCAACAAGAAAAGGCCACCAGAAAACCACCGGGCCGTTTTCGAGGCTGTTCGAAGTTGGACCGAACTGCAGCAGCGCGCTCACGCTCGGAAAGATGATCCGCGCCGGGAAGAACAGATCCCACGTGCAGTTGTCGATCAGGCGGTTGAAATCGACACCCGCCTTAATCATGTGGCTGCCCGCCTGGTGCGAGAGGCTGTCTGAAAGCTGGACCCGATCCTCTCTATAGGAGTCAAAGTCGCTGTATGTCTTGCCGATCAGAAGCAGGTTGGAAACCTCGAGCGCGGGCTCGTCGCTGACGGGCGCGTAGCCGAAGTTCCGGCGGGCCCACTGCACGCGGAGGTCGTTCAGTGTTTGGCCTGAAATGCCGGCCGTGTCATCCGCCACGAGCGCCTGATCGGCCACCGTCGAATTGCGGGCCGCCGACGACATCACCGAGTCCCGCCCGCCGCCGCCGGGGAAATTTAGCGTAGCGGAGCCCGTGTCGTTATACCGGAGTGAGATGTTATGGCCGCTCCTCGGAGAGTAATCGAGCTTGGCGAGGCCCTGATCGTAATTTGCCGTCCGGACCTGGTTCACCGTCTCCGGCACCAACCCCGGGAATTGGCTGAGAACACGGTTCACAGCCGTAACGACCGCCGGAGTGAGGAATTGGGCGAAATTGTTGGACTCCCGGTGGCGTTGCCCTTCGTAATTGACGAAGAAGAAGGCTTTCTGCTTCTTCAGCGGACCGCCCAGAGTGGCGCCGAACTGGTTCTGCCGCAGAACATAGCTGTCAGGCTGCGCCAGAAGCGGGACGGCATCGAGCGCGTTGTTGATCCCGTAGTAGTAAAGCGATCCATGCGTCTCGTTCCCTCCGGACCTGGTGACGATATTGACGGACCCTGAGAGGCTGGGGCCGTACTCGGCCAGGTACGTGCTGTTCAGCACGCGGAACTCCTGTACCGCCTCCTGCGACGGTGTCGCCCTGGGCAGGCCGGTAAAGGTCTGAACGTTGTCCACACCGTCCACCTGAATCATGGTGCTGAGCTCAGACTGCCCGCCAAAGCTTAGCCGAGGCACGGCTGAAATGCCGACGCCCGAGTCGGGTTCCTTGAAGGCGCCTCCCCCAACGTTCTCGCGCCCCAGGTGAACGCCCGTGTCGAGCTTCACAAAATCCACGAAGTTGCGTCCCAGGTCCGGCAAGGATTGGATTTGCTGAAGTCCGACCACGCGACTTATCCCCGTCCCGGTTGGCTCGATTAGCGGCGGGTCCGAGGTCACCGTGATCTGCTGATTGACGTCGCCGACGGTGAGTTCCAGATCGATAGCCGCCGTCTCGGCCACCGCCAGTTCTAGCGAGCTTTGCACCACGGTTTTGAAGCCTGGCTTGGCGGCGCGCAGCTCATAGTTGGCGGGCTTAAGATCGAGCACGCTGTACCTGCCTTCGTTATCGGTCGTGTCCAATCGAACCTCACTCGTCGTAAGGTTGGTGAGCCGAATCTCGACCCCGGACATCACCTGCTGTTGCTGGTCCGTCACCACGCCTGAAACGGACGCGGCCGGTGTCTGCCCGTGGGCAGGTCCCGTGAATAGTAGAGTGAAAAGCCCAACTGCTCGTATAGTGCCGCTCCTTCCCATGAGTCCCCCCTCTGCGCCTACTGAATGAGCTATCCCTACCGAGAGACGGCGGCCAGGCAGCCTAGGGAAGGTGTATCACGATGTTCTCATCCTGCAAGTTAAATGTGTGCGCGAATCCTGCTATTTATATACAAATCCTGCTACGCGAAATAATCGGCGGTCGCGGGCACCCGTTTGGGTCTCTTCGAGGTGAAGAGCCGTGATGTGGAAGTCCTCCCAATTCAGGCCGAATCGAGCGTATTTATCGCAGACCATAGCAAGAGTTGACTACAAATAGCAGGATTTGCCTATAAATTCGACTTGCCAAGCGCCAGCCTCATGGTAAACCAAGCCTATGGCGAAGGTCTGAGAGCCAGCCTGTAGCCGGAGCCACGGTCGCGGAAATCCGCCCGGCCTGGGGTGCGCCTGGCAGTTGGGAGACGTACTCCTCGCTGACCAGAACCAACCTCAAGCCAGAAGAGCAGTCCCGCGCTTGCCACTCCGGGCTGGTCCACTCAGGCCTGCGCCAAATTCAACTAGTGATCAGGAGGAAGTACATGAAACGTGTCACCAACTCAATCATCGCGGCAAGTGCCCTCGCCATTCTGGTGTTGGCCGCGGCGCCGGGCGCGAAGGCCGCAAGCGCGTGTTCGAACCACACGCTCGTCGGCAGCTACGGAGCCACCATCACCGGAAGCATCGCCGGGCTTCCTTTTGCTGAGCTTGATCTCGTCAGCGCGGCAGGCAACGGAACTTTCACTGGCACTGGGACCGTAAGCTACAACGGCTCGGTTTCCACGGTCACTTTCACGGCTACCTACACCATCAACGCAAACTGCACGGGCTCTGCGAGCCTCAGCACGGGGGTCACTCAGAATCTCGTCATCAAGGCGGACGGGAGCGAGGTGATGTTCATCGGCACCAACAGCTCTGAAGCCCAGGTTACCGGCGATGCCAAGCGTCTGGGATCGAACAACTAGCTGAGCAAGTAGGACTGAAGGCCACGGACGGGCGGACATGCAACCGCCCGTCCCTTCGGCCCGGGCGGCTACGTCCAGCCGGTTCCCGCGCCATTTTCGGCCGAAAGCAAGTCGGATTCGAAACCGCCGAACCGATGTTGCAACCGATGTTGTAGCGGCGTCAACCCGTAGGCTTCCTTGAACCCCCTGATCAGCCGGCTTGGGTTGAGCCCTACGCGGCTAGCCACTTCTTTGATGCTGAGCGCGGAGCCTTCCAGAAGGTCCTTGGCCCGTTGGAGCCTGATCGACTTCAAGTACTGTGCCGGGGAGACGCCGGCCCGGTTCTTGAACAGATGGGAGAAGCGCGATGACGAAAGCTTTGTCTCCCGCGCCAATTCGTCCAGGCGCAACTTGCGCTGAAGATTGCTGTGCATAAATCCTGCTGCCTTGCGAACGGTTGGATGAATCTGCCGCGCCAGGGTAGGGTTCCCGAGGAAGGCCGCGCTTTCCTTCACGATGATCAGGGTGCCGGTGCTCATAGCATCACGCTTCTTTCCAAAACGGCGTTGTGTTTTCAAAGTGAGAGCTTGTTCGTCTCAATAACTTGAAATCAGTGCTTTGGAAGCATCACCGCCGAGCAATCGAGGCATGGGATCGATCACGGGCCTCGGCCCGTGCAGACGCGGCTCCAGGCCTTCAAGGTGCCCGCGGTTGGCCGAGAGCCTGAAAACCCGTCCGAGAAGCAAAGCCAGGAGGAAAGAGCCAAGCGCCCAGACTGTAATGACGGTGAATATAGCCATGTCCGAATCCCTCTTGAACACACGGTCCAAATTGCTGCGATTCAGCTTACGGGTCCACTTTCCGCCAATGGCGCAAAGCGCGTCAATGGACGGCGTCTGAACTTGCGCTGAAATGGAGTGCCGCCCGCATCTGTCTGAGGAGCTTACACTTATGCCGGGCGCCAGACGGAGGCAAGGCACAGTTCAGACGCCTGAACTGGAGATGAACAGACGCTCCACACTAAAGAGGGCCCGTCAGCGTGCTTTTCGAGGAATCAGAGGGATACCGGTCAGTTTTGGGTAGCGGGGGCTTCAGTGCTCACCCCGGCTGGCTGGGTCCAGGTGGCTTCTGGGCTATTTTCGCCCGAAACCAAGCCGGACTCGAGACCGCTGAACCGGTGTTGCAGCCGATACCGCCGCGGCGTCAGCCCGTAGGCTTCCTTGAAACACCTGATCAGCCCGCTCGGGTCGAGCCCCACACGGGCGGCCACTTCTTTGACACTGAGCGTGGTGCCTTCGAGAAGATTCTTGGCCCTTTGGAGCCTGATCGACTTCAGGTAGCGCCCTGGGGAGACGCCGGCCTGGCTCTTGAACAGATGGGAGAAGTACGGTGACGAGAGGCTTGTCTCTCGCGCCAATTCGTCCAGGAGCAACTTGCGGTGAAGATTTCGGTTCATAAACCCTGCCGCCTGGCGAACGATTGGATCAATCTGTCGCGCCGGGATAGAGTTGCCGGGGAAGATCGCGCTGTGCTTGCCGATGTCGAGAGTGCTGGTGCTCATGGCATTACACCTCTTTCGAAAGCAACGTTACGAAAACGGATCACAAATCCAGGGCTCGTTCGTCTTAATAACCGGTAGTTAGTGCCCTGAAAGCATCACCGCCGAGTACCCAAGGCATGGGATCGATGACGGGCCTCGGCCCGCCGGCCGCTGCTTTAGGTGCGGTTAGAATGCTCGCTCCAAGAAGCAATTCGCCGGCTGATGGCTGTTTCAGCAGAACTGATGAGCCGTTCTTCAAGGCGTCCGCGCCTGGCGGAGAGCCTGAAAACGCGTCCCAGAAGCAAAGCCAAGAGGAAAGAGCCAAGCGCCCAGGCTGCAATGACGATGACTATAGCCATGTCGAATCCCCCTCGAAACGTACGGTCTGGAATTGCTGCGATCAGCTTACGGGCCCACTTTCCGCCAGGAGGGAAGGGGCGTCAATGGACGGAGCCTGAATTGGCGCTGAAATGACTTGGAGCGCTATGTGATTGACGGGTAGAGACTTATTCCGGATGCCGGGATGGCGCAAGCGCAGTTCAGGCGCCTGAACCGCGGATAAATAGGCGCTCTCACGGGGAGGGGCCACAATCTGCTTTCGAGGGATCAGGGTGGGATGACGGATACCGATCAGTTTTAGGTAGCGGCGGCTTCATGCCGCCGCAGAAATGGGGAGGTAAACCGCCTCTACTTCAAACTGGCCTGCTCACGGACTGAGGGGTAGTGGGTCAGTTCGAAATCGACCTACCGGCTGACCGATAGTGCCCTAATAACTAGGACACTACCGGCTGATGAAGTCAGTTGCGCGGTGGTTCTGTTCAGTGATAGACTCCCTCGAAACATAGGGTAAAGTGTTGAGTACCGAACTCAGTTCCGGGCCGACTCTACTGCGCTTCCCGCCGCATTACGTGATCGACTTGTCCTCGGGCGAGTTGCTAAGGAAGGGGGAGAAGGTGGACGAGCTTCAGGACCTACCCTTCAGGCTCCTGGTTTTGCTCGTGCAGCGGGCCGGTGAGCTGGTGACGCGCCCCGAGTTGAAAAACGGGCTTTGGCCTGATGACACGTTTGGGGGCTTCGAGGACGGTCTGAACACAGCGATCAGGAAAATCCGTATCGCACTCAGTGATTCTGCCGACAACCCCACGTATATCGAAACCATCCCGCGGAAGGGTTATCGCTTCAAGATGCGCCTGGCCCCGCCGACCGCCCAGAGGAAGATGCTGGCGGTCCTTCCCTTTGAGAATTTGGGCGGCGGCCCGGAAGAATACTTGAGCGATGGCATTTGGGGGGAGATGATCAACATCTTGGGCACGCTGGCCCCGCAAGAGTTGGGAGTTATCGCCCGCTCTACCATGAGAAAGTACCGCAATACCGACAAAACCATCGCGGAAATTGGCAGCGAATTAGGGGTGGGGTATGTTCTTGAAGGCAGCGTGCAACGGGTTGGCGACCGGGTTCGTATCAGCGCATCCCTGGTCCAGGTGAGCGATCAGACTCCCCTCTGGGCCAAGCCTTATGACCGCTTGCTTACCGACCCGCTTGCTGTCCAGCCGGAGGTGGCCACCAAAATTGCGGACTCGCTGGCCGTGGAACTGCTTCCCGAACGGCGCCGCCCCGCCGTCGAGCCCAATTCCGCGGCTTACGATTGCTACCTCCGGGGGCGGTTCTTCTGGAATAAACGAAAGGAAGGCGATCTCAAGAAGGCCATCGAGTACTTCAACCGTGCCATCAACGAACAACCGGGCTATGCGCAAGCTTATGCCGGACTGGCCGATTGCTACGCCATGCTGGCGTGGAACACCATGCTTCCACCCGGCGCCTCATTGCCGAAGGCCAGGGCGGCGGCCGAGAAGGCCCTCCAACTCGACGAACGGCTGGCCGAGGCGCATACTTCCCTGGCATTTTGCCGTTTGTTTCATGATTGGGACTGGCAGGCGGCTGAGCGCGGATTTCAACACGCCATCGAGCTCAACCCCAGCTACGGGGTGGCGCGGCCCTGGTATGCCTTCCAGCTTTCCGCCATGGGCCGCCATCTTGAAGCCGTTGATGAGGCGCGGAGGGCATTGCGACTGGACCCTTTTTCGCTGGCCATCGGCGCCAGTGCTGCGCTGGTCTTCAGTCTGGCGGGGAATCACGACGAGGCGGTCGAACAGTGTCTGAAGACCCTGGAGATGAATCCCACCGGCTTTTACCAGACGCACTTTGTGCTGGGCGCCTGTTACGAAGTGAAGGGTATGTTCGAGGAGGCCGTGGAGGCGCTGCGAGAGGCGGTAAAGCTTTCCGAGGGCAACCCGCATATGCTGGCGGCTTTGGGGTACGCCCTTGCCAGGTCAGGCCGTACCGAGGATGCCAGCGATATCGCGCAAGAGTTGAAAGACCGAGCCACGCAAAGCTATGTTCCGCCGTATAACATCGCCATGGTGTACGCCGGACTCGCCCGGAAGGATGACGCTTTCGAGTGGATGGAGAGGGCCTTTGAGGAACGCTCCATCTGGATGATCTTCCTGAACGTTCATCCCATGTTCGATGACCTTCGGCCGGATTCGAGGTTTAAGTTGCTGGTCGAACGCATGAAGATCCCTCATCCGGCCGCTTGAGTTTGTAGAATCGACTTCCCCAGTCCTCTGCGCGGCCTCGATCCGCGATTCACGCCCGCGGCTCAAGTTGTCCGGGGTCGTTCTCTTCTTTTGCAGCGCGCCCTTCGCTGTCGCCTTTTGCCGACACTCCCACCATTGAGAGATAAGCGCGACGCAACTTTGCCGCGATGCTGTCCCATGCGTACTCGGACCTGGCAAGCGCGTAGGCCGCGCTGCCGAGCTTTCGTCGCAGGCCGGCGTCGTTCAGCAGCCGGCAGACCGCATCTGCGAACCCCTGCGCCGTGTCCGCGATCAACGCGTGCTCGCCGTTTCGCACCGCGAGGCCCTCGGCGGCCACGCTTGTGGCGACGATCGCCTTCGATCCCGCCATGGCTTCCAGCATCTTGAGCTTGGTGCCGCTGCCGATGCGCAGAGGGCAGGCATAGACGGCGGCTCTCTCGAAATAAGGAGCGAAGTCCGGCACCCAGTCCGTGACTTTCAGGCCGGCTTGCCCCGTCAATTCCGCCAACTTGGCGGCGGCTCCCCGCCCCACGAAGTGAAGCTCGGCATCCGGAACCTCGGTCCGGATGCGGGGCAGGATCTCGCGGGCCAGGTAGGAAGCGGCATCCAGATTGGCGAAGTAGGTGAAATTCCCCGTGAGCAGCAGTTGGTGTGGCTCCGCGCCCGCAGGGTCAGCGGATTCAACCGGACAATCCACGCCGTTGGGGATTACCCAGACCGTCTTTCCGGGCGCGACGCGCAGAATTTCGTCTCGGTCAACCTCAGACACCGTGCCGCAGACATCCGCCTCGAGCCAGGCCCTCTGCTCCGATCGCCGGACCCGCCGCGCTTCGAGCCCGAGCAGAAAGCGAAAGAGTGGATTCGTCGCTGCCCCGCGGTAGCGCTCGAAGATCCGGTACTCGATGTTGGGATCGAGCAGAAACCTTCTTCCGCGCGGCAGATGGCCCAGATACGCTGCCAGATAGGAGCACTCCAGGTGAATCACATCGTAGTTATGGGCGGCGATCAGGCTTTGGAGAAGCTCCGCCGTGGAGCGCCGCCAATAGACCTCTTCGTAGAAGGTGCGCTTCGAAAACAGGTGCCGCAGAATGATGCGGGGCGAGCGCGCAGGATTACGCTGAACAACGTGGACCTCACGGCAAAAAGGCCGGAGGGCGGCGGCATGACGCGCTTCATCGTCGTCGCGCACGAAACTGACCAGATCGATGTCATCGGTGCGGCTGAGGTGTTTGATCAGGTTCAACGAGCGCGTCTTGCCGCCGTTGTCCGGCGGCTCGGGCAGGTAGGGAAGAACCGTCAGGATTTTCAGCCGCCGCTCACTCATGCCCTGAGGATGTCACCATATTCGGTAGCCCTCACTGATTCTAGTTGATTCTCCCTCGTCCTCGTCAGCCTTCCTGGGGTGTACCGGTGAAACCCGCAAGGCATCGGCGCTACAATTCAGGCGCGCATCAATGAATCGCGATGTGAATGCCGATCCGCTGACCTGAGTCCGGGACCTTCACCAGCATCAGGTTCGTGTCCGAGTCGTACGTCCAGCCGGACGCTGCCGTGTCGAGGGCGCTCGCGGACGCAGCCTCGTTTAGTTGCTGTCCGCCGGTCGTTACCCCTGCTGGCGTCGCACGTTCGGCGTGGATTTTGAAGACCAGCGCGCGCGAGGGCGGTGTGTATGAGCCCTGACGCGCCGTCACGCTAAGGTCGATCCCGTCGCGCACAGGCGAGACCGTGATCGACTGCCGCAACGCTGCGCCGCGCTCGTAGTCGAAACTGATGCCGTCATCCTCGTAATAGTCACGCGACGACGAGGCGCCCGCCGCGCCCGGCCCATCAGGCCCATTTGGCCCATTTGGCCCATTTGGCCCATTTGGATAGACTTCGAAGGTCAAGGGATTAATCGGAGCTTCGCCCATGTACTGCACTACCGGACGCGTGGGGATAATGGCGCCCGCGCGCACGAACACCGGGATGTGATCGAGCGGCGCCGCCACTTCGACGTCCGCCGGCCCCGTGTAACGCCGGTCCGTCCAGTAGTCGTACCACACGCCCTTGGGCAGGTACGCGCTCGAGCGGGTTTCGCCATCCTTCAGCACCGGCGACACCAGCAGGTCGTCGCCGAACAGGAATTCGTAGCTCTGACCCACGGCCTCCTCGTCGTCCGGGTAGTCGAGCAGCAAGGCGCGCATCACGGGCAGCCCGGTCTCGCTGGTTTCGCGGAAGGCGTTGTAGAGATACGGCAACAGCCGGTAGCGCAGTTCGATGGACCGGCGGTTGATCGCTTCCCGGCGGTTGCCGTACGACCACGGTTCCTGGCTGGGAGCGCCGAATTCCACGTGCGTGCGGCAGTACGGATAGAAGACGCCGGTTTCGAGCCAGCGCGTGTAGAGTTCAGGACTGGCGCCGCCGGCGAAGCCGCCGATGTCCGCCCCGGCCAGCGCCACCCCGGACAGGCCCATGCCCATGATCTCCGGCACGCTCATGCCGAGGTGATCCCAGGTGCTCGAATTGTCGCCCGTCCAGACGGCGGAGTAGCGCTGGCCGCCGGCGTACGTAGCCCGCGTGATCACGAGGGGACGCTCGTTCGGCTTCGCCATCAAGATGCCGTCGTGCGTGGCTCGCGACATCTGCATGCCGTAGACGTTGTGAATCTTCGTTTCGGGGCTCTTGAGGCTATTGTCATAGAACACCACGTCGTCGGGCATGGTCTTGCTCGGCACGTCGAAGACGGAGGGTTCGTTCATGTCGTTCCAGACGCCGTCCACGCCGCTTGCGATCCACCCTTTTACAAGCGATCCCCACCAGTCGCGCACGCGGCCCCAGGTGAAGTCCGGGAAAGCGCTCTCACCCGGCCACACCTTGCCCACGAAGGGCTCGCCGTCCGGCAGCATGGCGAAATCATTCCCGGCCAGGCCCTGTTGATAGACGGCGTAGCGTGGGTCCACCTTCACCCCCGGATCGACGATGGTGACCACGTGAAAGCCCTGCTGGTGCAGGTCGTGCAGGAGCGCGGCGGGGTCTGGGAAGCGCGATTTGTCCCAGGTGAAGACGCGATAGTCGTCCATGTAGTGAATGTCGAGGAAGAGAGCGTCGCAAGGAATGTGGCGCTCGCGGAAGTTGTCCGCAATGAAGCGCACCATCTTGTCGGGGTAGTAGCTATAGCGGCACTGATGATAGCCGATGGCCCACAGAGGCGGCAGCGGCGTGCGTCCTACCAGCTCCGTGTAGCGATTCAGCACCTTCTTCGGGTCCGGACCCCAGAAGAAGTAGTAGTTCATCTCGCCGCCCTCGGCGCCGAAGGAGTAGCGGTCCGGCGAGGTCACGCCGAAGTCAAAGCTCGAGCGATAAGTATTGTCAAAGAAGACGCCGTAAGTGCGCCCGGCGCGCATCCCCATGAAGAACGGAACGTCCTCGTAGAGCGGATCGGTGTTCGCGCCCCAGCCGTATTGGTCCGTGTTCCACATGCTGTAGGCGTGCCCGCGCCGGTCGAGCGGACCCGCCTTTTCGCCCAGGCCGAAATAGTGTTCGTCGGGCGGCATCCACTTCCACTCGCGGACGCGCGCCCCTTCCCAGGCGGTGCCGCGCGCATCATCGTCCTTGGAGATGAGGCCGCCGTCGCGATCGTAGAACTGCACGCGGAAGGGATTGGACTTCACGCGCACTTCGAGCGCGGCGGTGCGGATGATGCGGTCGTTCCCGCCGGCTCCGTCCGACCGGATCTCGACCGCAGTCTTCGGCCAGTCGCTCGCCGGCTTGATCACGGCCCAGGAATTGTCCGCGCCGAATTGCGCGCCGGACGTCATGCGCACGCGGACCACGTCAGGCGCGAGCACGGTGACGGTCGCGAGCAGGTGCGGACCGCGAAACGTCATCTGGCTGGCTTCAGGCGCGCCGGGCGTGGCCGCGCCCACGGCCTGCCACTGCCCGGCCGCCGGCCGGCTCAAGATCAGGATCGCCGCGAGCGCGAGCAGTGTAAGCCCTGAAGTCAGCTTCGCGGCACCCCGCGTCGTGGCACCCAGTTTCGTGGCGCAAGCCTTAAAGGCAGGCCCTTTGCCCGCCAAAAAAGGCCCGCGATGGCGCTGAAAATTCAATTCCGTGCATGTTATTGATCTCATGGCACATTCCAGCTTAGTCCGTATACTATATTTCACTCACAGCCGCCCCAAAACCGTAACCGTATGCCGCCCATGACCGGCCTTTAGGAACCTTCAACGGACCGTGCAAGATCAATCCTCGATGAATGGCGGCAGAGGCATGTCAAACTCCGAGTCCTTTTCCGCGGAAGGGGTAAAGACCAGCTCGTTAACCGGACCGCATCAAGAAGCGAATGGAGGCCCCATATGTAGCCTACTTCGTCCCGTAAACATCGCGCCGCGAAGTCGAAGCGGCCTGGAAGTTGGTGCGCCCGGGAGTGCCGGCACGCGACACGCGGTTTTAAGGCGCCGGCGGACGCGTGGATTGCCATCCCGCCAGTTGCCAGCGTCCGTCCTGCTTGACGTAGACCTCCAGGAACAGCAGGCCGACGTCCAATTCCTGTCCTTTCACGTTCACTTTCGCGCTGGCGTGCCCGGTGACCACAACGGTGTTCCCATAGACAGACATCTTCTCGTTGTCCGCCGTGAAGGAGTGGTACTTCAACTCGCCGGACCGGATGGAGCTGAGAAACTCCGCTTTGTTCTGACGCCATCCGGTGGCGTGCGTGTAAACGAGGTCGCTCGAGATCAGCCGATCAAGCGCCGGCACGTCGCTCGCGGCAAGAGCTTCGAAGCGGAGCGCCTCGACACTTCGGATTTCACGCTCGATTCCGCCGGCCTTGTCCTGTGCGGCCGCCAACCGGCTCAGGACGCTCAAGGCGCTCAAGGCAAGAACCGCCACCAGCTGCAGCGAAGCCAGAATCCGTGAAAGGTGGCTGCGTGAAATGTGGTTGAAGGTTCGACCCTTGCTCATCACACTACCCTCCCTGGTCAGAGCTGCCGGACGATGCGTTACTTGGTGATCCCCACTTGTGTCAGCAGCCAGGCGCATTCGAAGGCGCGATCGTGCAGTTGGTCGTAGCGGCCGGACGCGCCTCCGTGGCCTGCGGGGTCCATTTTCATCTTCAGCAGGATGGGATTGCCCCCGGTCGCCAGGGTGCGCGCCTTGGCGACGAACTTCGCCGACTCCCAATAGGCTACCTGGCTGTCATTGAGGCTCTCGGTCAGCAGCATGGCCGGATACGCCGCCGCGTGCACGTTGTCGTAAGGGCTGTAGGACAGGATGTAGTCGTACGTGGCCTTGTCGGCCGCCGGATTGCCCCATTCAGGATAGTCGGTGGTGGTGAGGGGCAGCGAGGGGTCCATCATATCGTTCATGACGTCCACGAAGGGGACCGCCAGGTGCACCGCCTTGAAGAGATCCGGACGCATGTTGACCACGGCGCCCATCAGCAGTCCGCCGGCGCTGCCGCCCTCGATCAGCAGATGCTCCGGCGAGGTCCATTTCTCCTGGATGAGGTACTGGGCGCAGTCGATGAAATCGTTGAAGCTGTTCCGCTTGCTCATCAGCTTGCCGTCGTCGCGCCACTGCTGGCCCATATCGTCGCCGCCGCGGATGTGCGCAATCACGTAGGCCACGCCGCGATCGAGCAGTACCAGCCGCGAACTCGCGAACGACGCCGGCATGCCGAGTCCGTAAGCGCCGTACCCGTAGAGCAGCACCGGCTGCGTGCCGTCACGCGCAAAGCCCTTCTTGTAGACGATCGATAGCGGGACCTTGACGCCGTCGCGCGCCGTCACCCACTGGCGCTCCGACACGTATTGCGCCGGATCGTAGCCGCCCGGCACCTCCTGCCGTTTGCGCAGGATCGGCTTGCCGGTCTCCGTGTCGTAGTCGAACACGCTCGGCGGGGTGACCAGGCTCTGGTAGTTGTAGCGATAGGTCGTGGAGGTGAATTCCGGGGTCTCGCCCGGAAACGCTGAGGACACCGGCTCAGGAAACGGGATCGCGGTCCATTGGCCGGACTTGAAATCGAAAATGCGCATGCGATTGACCGCCTGCGTCTTCTCGACCGCCACGGCAAAATCGCGGAAGAGGTCGACGTCCTGGATGAGCGCCTGCGGGTCTTGCGCGATGAAGATCTTCCAGTTCTTCGCATCGGGATCGCTATCGGGCGCGGTGAAGACCTGAAAATTCCTCGCCCCCTTGTCGCTGCGGATGTAGAACAATCCCTCGCGATGATCCACGTAGTAGCGATGGCTCTTCTCGCGAGGCCGGAAGAGCGTGAAGCCGGACGCGGGCTGATCGGCGCGCAGGTACCGGACTTCGGTGGTGTCGGTGCTCTCGCTCCCGAGCAGCAGGTACTTCTTGTCCCGCGTCTTCGTCACCGAGAGCGAGAAAGTTTCGTCCTTCTCCTCGTAGAGCGGCGCGGACGCCGCTTCACCGAGCGTGTGACGCCAGGCTTGGTTGGCGCGCTTGGTGACCGCATCCTCGGTGGTCACAAACACGGTGCGATTGTCCGCGGCCCAAGCCACGCTGTCCACGCGCTCGATGCTGTCGGGAAGCGTGGCGCCGGTGCGCAGGTCCTTCACCCGAAGCGTGTACTGGCGGTAGCCGACGTAATCGATCGTGTAGGCCAGCAGGTTCTGATCGTCGCTGACCTCAAATGCGCCGAGGCCGGCAAACTTCCTGCCCTTCCCCAGCTCGTTCAGGTTGAGCAGGACCTCCTCTGGGCCGTCCATGCCCTTCTTGCGGCATTGAATCGGATACTGCTTGCCTTCCTCGGTGCGCGAGTAGTAGTAGTAATCGCCGCGGCGGACGGGGACACTCAGGTCCGTCTGCTTGATGTGCGACAGCAGCTCGTTGTAGAGAGCGTCCTCGAAGGGCTTCTGGCTCGCCGTCATGGCCGCGGTGTAGGCGTTCTCGGCTTCGAGGTATTTGGCGACCTCTGGGTTCGACTTCTCGCGCAGCCAGTAGTAGTTGTCCACAACGGCGGTCCCATATCGGGTCTCGGTGTGCGGAATGACCGGCGCGACCGGCGGCGGCGGGGTGGCGGAAGCCGGCGGGGTCTGCGCGGCCAGGGGACCACCGGACAAAAATCCAGTCAACATCAGCCATCGGAAAGTACGGCGAAAGCTCGACATCATTCACACCCCTTCGAGTCAGGATTCAGGACCCAATGAAGCAATCAGTTTGTCTTAAGGCCTACGCGCGCCGCAAGCTTTCTCTGCCATTAGGTGTCGTGCGTTCCCATCACGAGCGCCTACACATCGCCTCCTGACGAAATCGCTTGCAATGATTCGTTGATTCCAGTATTATCGAATCATGAGCAGCCGTAGGGACGCCCAACAGGTCATCCGCTATGCGGACATGTTCGCCGCAATGGGTGCAGAACCTCGCTTGCGGATCATGCAGCTCTTGCTGACAGCCCATCCCCAGGGGCTGGTAGTGGGCGATATCCAGGAAGAACTGGCGATACCGCCTTCCACGCTTTCACATCACCTCGACAAGCTTAAGAACGAGGATCTGGTGCGAGTGCGGCGGGAAGGCACATTTCTCTGGTACACGGCCAACACAGACTCTCTTCAGGAGATCATGAATTTCCTCTACGCCGAGTGTTGCACACGCAACCGGGCCATTGAACCGGGCGAGCTGGTCTCGATCGGACAGGCATCGAGCAAAACTCACGAAAGGAAGGATAAATGAACACCGAAAACATCAAAGAAGTCGTCAAGGAGAAATACGGCCAAGCCGCGCTGCGAGCGGCCGGTGGTCGGAGTTCGTGTTGCGGGACCGATTCAGCTTCGGACTGCTGTCCCGACCCCATTACCTCGAACCTCTACGGTTCCGGCGAAACCAGCCAGATTCCCGAGGAAGCGGTGCGCGCATCCTTTGGGTGCGGTAATCCATCGGCGCTCGCACAGCTTAATCCTGGCGAGACCGTGCTCGATTTGGGGTCGGGCGGAGGCATTGACGTCCTCTTATCGGCGAAGCGCGTTGGGCCAACAGGCAAGGCGTATGGCCTGGACATGACGGACGAAATGCTCGCCCTGGCGCGCGAAAACCAGCGCAAGGCCGGCCTTCCCAACGTCGAATTCCTGAAGGGCGAGATCGAGGATATTCCGCTGCCTGACAATTCGGTGGACGTGATCATTTCAAATTGCGTCATCAACCTCTCCGCGGATAAGGATCGCGTGTTGCGCGAAGCCTTTCGCGTGCTCAAGCCTGGCGGCCGGCTTGCCGTCTCCGACGTCGTCGTTCGCGGTGAAGTCCCGGCTCCGATTCGGCGAAGTGTTGAACTCTGGATCGGCTGCGTCGCGGGTGCGCTTGAAGAATCCGAGTATCGGATCAAGCTCGCTGCGGCGGGCTTCGAGGCAATCGACATTGAACCCACTCGCGTGTACAAACCTGAGGACGCCCGGCAATTCCTGACGGGGAAAGGAATCGACACTGAAGCCATCGCGCCCCTGGTAGAGGGCAAGTTCATGAGCGCTTTCGTGCGAGCCAGGAAACCAGGCTCGTCCTGTTCCGGCCCGAGCTGTTGCGGGGAAAGCAGGAGCCATTGACCGTGAGCTTCTCACGGAAGATTGTCTCTGAAGCGGTGGGGACGGCGTTGCTGCTAGCCGCCGTCGTGGGTTCCGGCATTATGGGGCAGAAGTTGGCCGGCGGGAGCGTCGCGATAGCACTCCTGGCGAACACCCTGTCCACCGGAGCTGCTCTCACTGCGTTGATCCTGACGTTCGGCCCGATCTCCGGAGCTCACTTCAATCCGGCTGTCACGCTGGCTGATGCCTCCCAGGGCGGCCTTCCATGGAGGGAAGTGCCGGGCTACATCACAGCTCAGATCTTCGGAGCTTTTGCCGGAGTCGCTGCTGCCAATGCCATGTTTGGCGAGCCGCTGTTCTTTGCCTCCCACCACGCTCGTGCCGGGGGAGCCCAGATCTTCAGTGAGTTTGTAGCCACGTTTGGTTTGCTCTCGGTGATTTGGGGGTGCGTGAGGCTTCGGGCTACTGCGGTACCCTTCGCTGTGGGCGCTTATATAATGGCGGCCTACTGGTTCACAGCTTCAACTTCATTCGCCAACCCGGCGGTCACGCTGGCACGCTCTGCCAGCGATACGTTTGCCGGCATCCGCCTCGTGGACGTTCCAGGTTTCATCGTCGCCCAACTCGCAGGTGCGGGGGCGGCCACTTGGCTCTTCCGATGGCTCATTCCCTCGCTGCCGCGCAGTTCGCCTGCCGTGCTCGTCGCGCACACCGGCGCGGATCTAAGTTGAGGCGTTCGTGTACAAGAAAAGAACGAAATCCCCGGAGATAAGCATGACGACATCAAAGCCAAAAGTCTTGTTTCTTTGCACCGGAAATTCAGCCCGCAGCCAGATGGCCGAGGGTTACCTCCGGCACGTTGCGGGTGATCGGTTCGAAGCGCTCAGCGCCGGCATTGAGCCCCGAGGTCTAAATCCGTTGGCGGTGGAAGCCATGGCCGAGATCGGCATCGATATCTCTCATCAGAAATCCAAAGACGTAGCGGTCTTTCTCGGGGAAAACATTCCCTACGTCGTCACCGTGTGCCACAACGCACGGGAGAAGTGTCCTATCTTTCCGCGTACTTTCAAGTTCCTTCACTGGGGTTTTGATGACCCGGCGGCGGCGCAGGGAACACACGATGAGCGCCTCGCAGTGTTCCGGCGCGTGCGTGACGAACTCGTCGAGAAAATTGGTAAAGAACTCCTGGCCGAACACGCTGAGAGCGGCACGCCGGCGTTCTGACTCCGTGCCCGGCTTTGTCAAACTGAAGATCCAGCTTTTGGATGATGACTCACCTTCGCTTCACTGCATAATCCGAGACCATGAGTCTGATCTAGCGGGCGCTCCTTGCGGCTGAGGATGCCAGCCTGCGCAGCATCCAGAACAGCAGACATCCCATGGCCGCCCCGAGCAGGGTCCCCGATCCGATGCCGACCGTCAGGTGTCCGGCGAGGTGCGTGGCGGGGCTTTCCCCAAGCGTGAACCGTGGGGCGCTGTAGACGTTGAGGATGCCGGTGGCGAGAGTAAAGACGATGGCGGCGGCGATGATCAATTGCTCCCAGCAGATCAGCAGAAAGACCGATACAATCACGCTGGTGTAGCTGCCGAAGCGCCGGCGGTAAATCATGATGACGGCCAGCAGGATCGCAATCCTGCCGGCCAGGGTCACGCTGATGATGTGAAGGACCATCGGTGCAGCGCCGGCCGCGTATACGACGATGCGCAGAGCCCAGACAGCCGCCATCAGCGCAAACAGCGGCGCGAGCAGGCGCAGGTAGTCGCCGGGACCGTGCCCATCGATTCTCATAATCCCTCCTGCGCCGCGCCGGAGGCCCTGACGAGCAGGAGTGTCATGTCGTCCTCCGGCTCCCGCCCGGACCAGTCGTGCACGGCGGTGAGGACGGCCTGCTGGATGTCGGCCAGGGGCTTCTCGCGCTGTGCGGCGATCAACGCTTCCAGGCGCGATTCGCCGAAAGGCTCCGCCTCCATAATGCCGGCCTCGGTGATTCCGTCCGAGTACAGCACCACCAGGTCGCCCGGATCGAGCGTTACGACCCCGGCGCAAAAGGACGAGTCCGCGAACAACCCGATAGGTACCCCGCCGCAGTCCAATCGCCGGCAGCCGTGCGCGCGGCCGGCAAGGATCGGCGTGGTGTGCCCGGCATTGACGTAGGTCAGGCGGCGCCCGGCGCGGTCCCACTCGCCGTAGAAGAGGGTGGCGAACATCTGAGCTTCGGTGAAGCGGCAAAGGTGCCGATTGAGCTGGGAGCAGAGTTCGGCGGGCGAATGGCCGCCCTCCACCAGGATGCGCAGCCCGGCGTGGACGTTTGACATCAGGAGCGCTGCCGACAGACCCTTGCCGCTCACGTCGGCAATGGCGAAAATCAGCCGGCCGTCGCTCATCTCCAGCACGTCGTAGTAATCGCCGCTGATTCCGGCCGCCGGGACGCAAACGGCCGAGAACTCGAGGCCCGAATCGAGCGGAAACTGGCGCGGAAACAGGGCGCGCTGGACTTCGCGCGCGAAATTGAGCTCGGCTTCTTTGCGGGCGAGCTCGCGGCGGCTGGCCCGAAGCTGATCCTGCACCTGGTAGAGCGCCATGCCGAGCACGCCCACCGCGGTGGTGCCCGCGAAGGTCAGGCCCCAGGTGACCATCGCCGATTGGGCCAGCAGCCCGCGGCCGGCGTAGAGCAGCACGCCCGCGCCCACAAGAAAGCTGGCGAGATAGATCTTGTCGCGCATCGACCAGCACAGTCTGAATCAAGCGGGCCGGTCTGGCAAGCGCAGAATCGGCGACGACGTGGGTGGGGGGCAACTGACTGAATAGCAACGCTCCCGGAAGGCGTCAAGGAGGGTTTTCAATGCCACCGGCCCACCCCGCGGTTTCGTCTTTGGTAATCCGGCCAATTAGCTGGTAGACATCCTACACAATACAGCGTAGAATGGCTACACAATGAAGAACAACGCACCGTCGCGTGTAGAGCTCCTGCAGGGCACGCTTGACGTGCTCATCCTACGAACCTTGATGGCAGGGCCCAGCCACGGCCACGCAATCGCCAAACACATTCAGCGGACTTCGGAAGATCTCCTGCAGGTCGAGACCGGCTCTCTCTACCCGGCCCTTCACCGGCTGGAGGCGAAGGGCTGGATCGGGGCCTCCTGGAATCTGTCCGATAAGGGCAAGCGTGCCAGGTACTATCGCCTCACGGCTCTTGGGCGCAAACAACTGGCCAGGGAGCAATCCAAATGGCAGGCGTTCTCCCGCGCCATGGGTTTGATCTTGAACCCGGTCGATCAGGAGGGGCAATGACATCGTTCTTTCGCAAATTGAGGTGGTTGCTCCGGCGCCGGCGGAAGGAAGCCGAGCTTGGGGAGGAGCTCCAGTTCCACCTGGATGAGGAAGCCGGCGAGCGCCGGGCGCAAGGTCTGGCGGGCGAAGAAGCGCGATGCGCCGCCCGCCGGGAATTGGGAAACGTCGCTCTCATACAGGAGGACACACGCGCCACGTGGACCTGGACATTCGGGGAACAACTTTTGCAGGACTTGCGCTACGGCCTGCGCATTTTGGCCGCCAACAAGACGTTCAGCGCGATGGCGATCCTGTCGCTCGCCCTGGGAATCGGCGCCAACACAGCCATCTTCAGCTTCATGGATTCGATCCTGCTGCGTTCGCTGCCGGTGCCCGATCCTCAGTCCCTCGTGATGCTGAGCTGGCATACCCCGCACCGCGACATGCACGGCACCAACCGGCATGACGATAGCTTCAACGACCCGAGCGGAGGATTCGTCGGCGGGTTTTTCTCCTACCCGGCGTTCGAGCTCTTCCGCAGGAACGACTCGGTTTTCTCGATCGTCTTCGGATATCAAGGCGCCGGCGATCTCAACCTGACATGCCGGGGCCACGCCGAGCTCGCAAGCACAGAATACGTGTCCGCCGACTATTTCGGGGGGCTCGGGATCCCGCCGGCCGCCGGGCGACTGATCGCCCCGGATGACGATCGCGCGGGCGCCCCGGCTGTCGCCGTCATCAGCTTCGCCTTGAGTCAAACATGGTTTGGTGGACCTGAAAAGGCGCCTGGGCAATCGATTCAGATCAAAAATCAGCCCTTCTCCGTGATCGGAGTCGCTCCACGCGAGTTCTTTGGCGTCGATCCCGACAGCCCCCCGGATGTCTATGTTCCGATGCACGCCAATCTGCTTCTGGAGGACCGGAAGCACTCCGCAGCCACGTACTTCGACCCGATGTACGATTGGGTCGTGCCCATGGCGCGTTTGCGTTCCGGCGTCAGCGCGAAGCAGGCGCAAGCCGCACTGGCCGGCGAGTTCTTCGAATGGGCGCGCGCCGCGGACCCGAAGCGCCAGGCGGTGGACATTCCCACTCTGGTTGTCAGGGAAGGTTCGGGCGGCCTCGACAGCCTGCGGCGGACCTATTCGAAGCCGCTATATATCCTGCTGACGCTGGTGGGTCTCATTCTCGGCATCGCCTGCGCGAATATCGCCAACCTCCTCCTGGCGCGCGCCGCAGCTCGGAGGCGTGAGATCGCACTCCGGATGAGCCTGGGGGCGGGACGGTTTCGGATCATCCGCCAGCTCCTCACCGAGAGCGTCCTGCTCGCGCTGCTGGGCGGCGCCCTCGGTGTCGCGTTCGCCGTCTGGGGAATTCGCTTTTTGACCTTGCTGCTGGCCAATGGACAACAAAACTTCACCTTGCGCGCGGAATTGAACTGGCACGTGCTGGTCGTGGCAGCCGGGCTCTCCTTGTTGACTGGGATGCTCTTCGGACTTGCTCCAGCGCTCCAGTCGACGCGGATGGACTCAATGCCGGCGCTCAAGGAATCGCGGACCGGTGAACCGCGTGGGCGCGGGTTTCGCCACCTCGGCCTCGGCCGCATCCTGCTGGTCTCGCAAATCACCGTCACTTTTTTGATCCTGGTCGCGGCCGGCCTGTTCGTGCGAACCCTCTCGAATCTGTCATCCATTCCACTCGGATTCAATCCGGAAAACGTGTTGACGTTCCAGCTGGATGCTCGCCAGGCCGGACACAAAGACCCCGAGATCGTCGCCTTCTACAACAATCTTCGGACGCAGTTCAGCGCCATCCCGGGCGTCCGCGCCGCCACCGCGTCGAACCAGACACTGATCGGAGAGGGCACCAGCGAAACGGGGGTCAGCATTTCCGGCACCGAACCCGAGGACACCCGCATTCTGACCGTCGGGCCCGACTTCTTCACCACCATGCAGATTCCCCTGCTGATGGGTCGCGAAATCGACGAGCGCGACCGGCCTGGCTCCCCCATGGTCGCGGTCGTGAACGAGGCGTTTGCCGGAAGAGGTTTCGGCGGTCGGACTCCTCTGGGCCAGCACCTGCGTCTCGGGAACGAATGTCCAAAATGCGACATCGAGATCGTGGGCGTGTCCGCCAATGCGCTCTATGGCGACCTCAAGGGAACCGTGCAGCCGACAGTCTATCTGCCATTCGCGCAGGGCGGCTGGGGGCTCGTGCAAGAGATGGTGTACGAGTTGCGGACCGCAGGCAACCCGCTCGGCTATGTCCAAGCCGTGCGCGATCTGGTTCAGCGGGCGGACCAGCGCCTGCCGTTGTCCGAGGTGAAAAGCCAAAGCGCGTGGATCGACCAGACCATCAATCAGGAGGTCACATTTGCCCGCCTGTCCACCGCGTTTGCGCTTCTCGCGCTCGGGATTGCCTGCGTGGGCCTCTACGGAGCCATGTCCTACACGGTCGCCCGCCGGACGAGTGAAATCGGCATCCGGATGGCGCTCGGTGCGCAACGCAGCCGGGTGGTCTGGATGGTCCTCCGCGAGGTGGCTCTACTCGCGGCGGCCGGGCTCGCGATCAGTGTGCCGATAGCCTTTGCGGCGTCCAAGCTGGTGGAATCGTTTCTGTTCGGGATGAGACCGAACGATCCGCTCGCTTTGATTGGGTCAGCGGTGACCCTGGTGGCTGCGGCGATTCTGGCTGGCTACCTGCCTGCCCGAAACGCCTCTCGAATCGATCCGATGATCGCATTGCGGCACGAGTAAGGGCCAGCCGCCTCCAGTTCTGGATTGAGGGTCCATACGTCGCGTGGCTGGGAGACGCGTACTGCTGCGCCTGCTGTGCGGATCCCTTATGGTGAGGCGGGCGTATCGCGATTGCGCTACACATGTTTGCGCGGGTGGCGCCGACATGAAAAGCAATGCCGTCGCCACCCGCGTCTCGCCAAGTCTGATCAAGTTTGGTGCTTGCTGCAGCCTGCTATGGTTAATAAGGAGATTGGTAGATAACTGACGGACCGTTCCATGCACCCCCGCCATCGACCCAGAAGAGGTCCAGGTTTCCCCATTGATCAGTCATGAACACATCGGTTTGGTTGAGGCCGACTTGCTGGCCGACCGCGAGCGGGGTTCCAGGCTCCACAGCAAGGCCGGCAGGGCCGATCTTCTGCGGGCCTCCCCATGCGCCCCCGCCGTCGACCCAAAAAACGTCCAACTGGTCGTTGGCATCAACTGCGAAAACATCGGTCTGGTTGAGGCCGAATTGCTGGGACGCTACGATGCGGCTTAAGCGCGGGATAAGCCCGGAGACGCCGATCTTTCCCGGCCCCCCCCATGCACCCGCCCCGTCTGCCCAGAAAACGTCCAACTGATTGTTGTTATCAACCAGGAACAGGTCAGTCTGATTGAGGCCGATTTGCTGGGACACCGCGAGGGGGGTAAACTGTTCCGAGGCAAGCCCGGGAGCGCCGATCGACTTCGGTCCTTGCCATGCGCCCCCGCCGACGGCCCAAAATTCCTTCAACTGGCTGCTGGCGTCAACCACGAACACATCGGTCTGGTAAAGGCCGACTTGCCGGCCCGCTGTGATGTAGCCATATGAACCCGACTCAAACACAGGTGCGCCGATCTTTTGCGGCCCTTGCCAGGCGCCACCACCGGCGGCCCAGAAAACGTCCAACTGGCCGTTCTTATCAACCGCGAAAACATCGGTCTGATTGAGGCCGAATTGCTCGGACACGGCGATGTAGGCTCCAGGCATGAAAAGCCCGGAGGGGCCGATCTTTTCCGGGCCCTGCCAGGCGCCACCGCCGGCGACCCAGAAAACGTTCAATTGGCCGTTTTCATCAATTCCGAAAACATCGGTCTGGTTGAGGCCGAATTGCTGGGACGCCGCGATGTTGCCCCCAGCCAAGAAAGTGTCGGGGCCGACCTTTTCCGGTCCCTGCCAGCCACCCGTGCCGGCCCAAAACACATTCAACGTACCGTTGATATCGAACGTGAACAGATCCGTTTGGTTCAGGCCGGCTTGCGGCGCAACTGCCATGTTGCCACCGGGATAAAGGCCCTGCGCGTGCGCACTGGCCGCTGCCATGCATGCAATCATCAAGCCCGCGGCCGCTGTGTATACTTTTTCTTTGACGTTCATCTTCTTTCTCCTTTTTTGTTTTGTTTTCTCGTGCTTCCGCAGTGAATGCCCGAACCAGTCCTCTGGCCGCCTGGGCGGGTGGAAGCACACGCATGGTCCCGCCCAGATGGCCTGTGGCCTTTAAGAATGTTTCGAAACCCTGTGGCGCCGGCTGGTGGGTGACAACTTGCATGTGCAACCAAGGCCAGCAATGCCGGACGCCCGGGCGGCCTGATCTTTCATCCGCCCTCGATCACACAAGCGCAGGTTTCGGGTGAAACCCATCACAAAGGCCGTCTTTTTTTTGCAGACTGCGCCAGCCCAAGCAGTCCTGGTCAGGACGGCACACCGAGCTCGGCCCCAATGGGCAACTCGCGAGCGATCAATTGAGCCTTGAAATGCGCGGGAGAATCCATCCGCTACCCATTGTGAAAATGGGATATAGTGGAACACCCCGGGGTCCGGGAATGACCACACAACCAATCACTCGCCTGCTCATTGAATGGAGCGCAGGGAACGAACTGGCGCTCGAGCAATTGACCCCCTTGGTGTATGAGGAACTGCGAAAGTTGGCCGGCCGTTATCTGAGCCGCGAGCGGCCGGACCACACGCTACAGCCCACCGCCCTGGTTCACGAAGCCTACTTGCGGCTGGTGGATCAAGACCATCAAAACTGGGAAAGCCGGTCGCACTTCTATGGCGTAGCTGCGCACCTGATGCGCCTCATTCTGGTGGACTGGGCACGCAAGGCGCGGGCCGGCAAGCGCGGCTCGGCACCGCGCCGCTTACCGCTCGAAGACGTGGCCGAGGCCTCCGCCCATCGGCCCGAGGCGATGATCGCTCTCGACGATGCCCTGACCGGCCTGAATAACATAGACCCGAGAAAGGCCAGGATCATCGAGCTGCGGTACTTCGGCGGGATGACCGTCGAGGAAGTTGCGCGCAGCCTCTCGATTTCGACGGCCACGGTAGAACGGGAAACCCGGATCGCCCAGACGTGGCTTTCCAGCGAATTGAAGGGCGGCGCGACCGCATGACACCGTCGCGTTGGCATCAGGTGGAGGAAGTGCTGCGAGGCGCGCTCGAAACGGAGGGCGCCGGCCGCGGCGATTACTTGCGGCAAGCCTGCGGAGACGATGAAGACCTGCGCCGCGAGGTCGAACGCCTGTTAGACAGCTATTCGGACGAGAGCCGCACCATCTCCAGCATCATCGAGAACGCCGCCGCCGGCCTATTTAGCGACGATCCCCCGCCGGACACCATGGCCGGAATGGAGCTCGGCAATTACCGCGTCCGCCGCGAGCTCGGACGGGGCGGCATGGGTGCGGTTTACCTTGCGGTCCGCGCGGATGAGGCCTTCGACAAGCAGGTAGCCATCAAGCTGGTGAAGCGCGGCATCGATACCGATGCCGTCCTGAAGCGCTTCTGGTACGAGCGCCGCATCCTGGCAGCTCTGGAGCACCCTTACATCGCCGGGCTCATCGACGGCGGTACGGCACCCGACGGCCGGCCTTATTTCGTGATGGAATATGTCGACGGCAAGCCGCTCGACATCTATGCCCGCGAGCACGGACTGTCCATCGAGCAACGTTGCCAACTGATCTCGAAAGTTTGCGAGGCGGTGGCGTATGCGCACCGCAGCCTCGTTATTCATCGCGACCTGAAGCCCAGCAACGTCCTGGTGACCGCGGATGGCACACCGAAACTGCTGGACTTCGGCATCGCCCGGTTGCTCAGCGCCGACCCTGGAGAAAACACCCTTAGCGGACCCACGGCTCCCCGGGCTCTGACTCCGGATTTCGCCAGCCCCGAACAGGCGCGCGGTGACGCGATGACCACGGCGACCGACGTCTATTCCCTCGGTAAGACACTTGCCGCCATTCTGCCGGCCGGACCGGAGCTTCCCCCTGACCTGAACACCATCATCGGCAAAGCCACCCGTGAGGAGATCGATCAACGTTATGCCTCGGTGGCGGACCTCGGGCAGGATCTGCGGCGTTATCTCACCGGTTTGCCGATCCAGGCGCGCCAGCAGACGGTGCTCTATCGGGCCGGCAAATTCGCGCGCCGCCACCGCGTGGCTCTGGTCACGGCTTGCGCTGTCGCCCTGGCGCTCATCGCCGCAGCGATGGTCAGCATCCGGCAGAGCATACGCGCGAACAGGGAAGCGGCAGTAGCCGAGGCCGTGAACGACTTCCTGCAAAATGATCTGCTGGCACAGGCCAGCGCCGCCACCCAATCGAGCCCAAGCGCCAAGCCCGATCCGCACCTCGAGGTACGAACGGCCCTGGACCGCGCGGCCGCCCGAATCGCGGGAAAATTCGACCGGCAGCCGGAGGTGGAGGCTGCCATTCGGGACACCATGGGGCAGACCTACATGGACCTTGGGCTCTACCCGGAGGCTCGGAAGCAATTGGAGCGGGCGCTCGATTTGCGGCGCCGCGTGCTCGGGGCAGAGAATCCGCAGACCCTTAAGACCATGGGCCGCCTCGGGAGCGTCGCCGATCTTCAGGGCGAATATCCGCGGGCCGAGGCGCTCCACAGCCAGGTCCTGGCGATCCAGCGCCGCGTGTTGGGTCCCGAGTTTCCCGACACGCTATATTCCATGAACAATTTGGCCGTCAGCTACTGGCGCCAGGGCAAATACGCCCAGGCCGAGGCGCTCGAGAGCCAGACGCTGGAGATTCGGCGCCGTGTGCTAGGCGCCGAGCACCCCGATACGCTCACGTCGATGAACACGTTGGCCAACTTCTACGACGATGAGGCCAAATACCCGCAGGCCGAGGCGCTTCACAGCCAGGCGCTTCAGATCCAACGCCGTGTGCTAGGCGCCGAGCATCCCGATACGTTACGTTCCATGACCAGTCTGGCCAATCTCTATGTAGAGGAGGGCAAGTACACGCAGGCCGAGGCGCTCGACAGCCGGATCTTGGGGATCCGGCGTCGCGTCTTGGGTCCCGAGCATCCCGAGACTCTGTCTTCCATGAACAATCTGGCCGGCGCTTTCCTGGTGCAAGGAAAGTACGCGCAGGCCGAGGCGCTCGACGGCCAGGCCCTGGAGATCAAGCGCCGGGTGCTCGGTCCCGAACATCCCAGCACGCTCATTTCCATGAACGCTCTGGCCTCCGATTACTTCGTGCAAGGAAAGTACGCGCAGGCCGAGGCTCTCTACAGCCAGACGCTCGATCTCAGGCGCCGCCTGTTGGGTCCCGAGCATCCCAGCACTCTCTTCATCATTTGGAGTCTTGCACTCGTGTACCAGAGGGAGGGCGAATATTCCTCGGCAGAAACTTATGCCGCGCAGGGCTTGGCAGGGCGGCGGCACGCCCTGGGCTCTGAGCACCCGGACACCATGCAATCGGCGGCCGACCTGGCGCTGGCTTATGTGTCGCAGGGCAAGTTCACCGAGAGTGAGCCCCTTGCCCGCGAGGCCCTGGAGTTCAATCGTAAGAAGCAGCCCGATGACTGGCCACGATTCCGCGCTGAAAGCCTGCTGGGAGCCAGTCTCGCCGGAGAAAAGAAATACGCCGAAGCGGAACCGCTGCTGCTCGAGGGCTATCAGGGAATGCTTGCGCGGAAAGACCAGATGGACGTGCCAAACTGGTATCACCTGGACCGCGCCCGTGAATGGATTGTCCAACTTTACCAGGCCTGGGGTAAGCCGGCGAAGGCTGCCGAGTGGAAGAAGATCGCGAGTCTCACGCCGCCGGTGCGTTGAATCGCACGCGGGCCGCGGAGCCCGAGCGCAGGCGGCGGGAAAGAATGCGGGATGATAAAGCCGTCTGCCCGAAGGCATGTACGCGTGTGGGCAAGGTCCTCCACGCGATCAGGGAGCACTGCCCTTGCCGGTTTCTATGTATTTTGTGCCATTCCAAGTGTAGAAGGTCAGGTTCGCTTGCGCGGCGCTCATATGCCACGACGTCATGACGTCGCGGAATCCCTGGCTTGACGTCTGCCGCACGAGAAAGTCACCGTTTGCCCGAAGCACCAGCCGCAAGCCTCCATGATCGCGAACGAAGACCCACCACGAGCAGTTCCCGCTGGCGCCGCAGAACGAGATTGGTCCCCGGACGAGAAGCTGTTTACTTCCCTTATCGGCGAGCGTGATCCAACCCGCGGCGGAGCCCAGCACCGCTTGCCGCTCCTCGTCCTGCTGCTGATCCGTGAACGAATCGTGGACGGTGTTGCTGTCGATCAGCTTGTAGATTGCCGCGCGCTCTTTCTCGTTCAGCGGGGCATTCGCGAGTGTGTAGGGAAGTTCGCCCGGACGAGAGGCGCCTTCGAGCGGGTCTCGATTATCGCGCGGACTCGGCCCTGCCACGAGTCCGCCGCAAAGAACGGGCAGGACGAGCACGACGCCGACGCGCGACCACGCTTTCATAAGAGGCCATTCCTTATAGTCAGTTAAATACGGTGCCGAAATTCTGCGTGCCGCCCGATGAGGTGGTTTCGTTTTTCCATCCAGCGTAACCGCTACGACGGTGTAAGCATTACTGACCACACACCGCAGGTGACCCGCTCCCCGGACATACTGCCCTGATTGCACGCCCGGTCTTACGGCAGCACTTGAAAATTCACGTTGCTGGTTAGAGTGCCGTGCGAGGTTACCACCCGCACCGGACCCGACGTGGCGCCGGATGGAACAGTAGTCGAGATCAAGGTTTTCGTGGTCACCTTGAAAACGGCCGTCGTACCGTTGAAGGTCACGCTGGTGGCTCCGGTCAGATTTGTTCCGAGAATCTTGACGGCCGCCCCGACTTTGCCGGAACTCGGCTTGACCTCCACAAAGGCGCTCAGGCCGACAGAAAGGCTGAAGACTGAACCAACGCCAGCGGACCCACTGTGGGTGGTCCCGTAGAAACTGCCGTTGGTCGCCTGGATGAGGGCGGCATAGGGGTTTAGTCCGTCCCCACTCTGCGAGCCCAGGCTATAAAGAGCGGTGAAGGCTCCCCGCGGACTGATCTTGAACAGGGTGCCAAAACCAACCCCGCCGAGATCCGTGGTGCCGTAATAGTTTCCGTCAGTGCCCGCCGTCAGGCCGGCGAAGAAGGGCTCGCTGCCGTCCGCACAACCGCTCTGCGGGCAGAAAGTATAAAGCGTCGTGAGGACGCCGCCCGGGGCCAACTTGAACACAGTTCCCACACCATTGGCGCCGCCCAATCGGGTGGTGCCATAAAAGTTGCCCTTCGTGTCCTGCACCAGCGCCGAGTATGGATCCTGGCCGTCGGCACACCCGCTTTGCGTGCAGAAACTGTATAGGGTCGTAAACGCGCCGGCGGGAGTTATCTCATAAACGGTCCCCGATCCATTTGCGCCGCCACTGACGGTTGTCCCGTACAGATTACCGTTAGTGCCTTGAATCAGGGCGCCCTCGGGATTGGCTCCATCCGCGCAATTGTCAAGGGAGCAAAAACTGTACAGGGTAGTCAAAGCGCCGGTCGTGGTGATTTTGAACACCGCCCCGCCGTCAAATGTCCCGCCGCCGCTTGTGGTGCCATAGAAGGCTCCGTTCGTGGCCTGGACGAGTCCCGGAACCGGGTTCGCGCCGTCAGTGCACTGGGCCTTGAGGCAGAAACTGTAAAGCGTGGTCAGCGTTCCAGTGGGGCTGATTTTGAATGCCGTGCCCCATCCGTAAGCACCGCCGCCGAACGCCGTTCCGTAGTAATTGCCGTCTGACCCCTGAATCAGGCCGCCCTCAGGGTTCTCGCCGTCAGCACAGGCGCTCTGCAAGCAGAAGCTATAAAGCTCGGTAAATGTACCGCTCTGGCTGATCTTAAATACGGTGCCGGAATTCTGCGCGCCGCCCGATGACGTAGTTCCGTACAAATTGCCGTCCGTCCCTTGCACCAGGGGAGCATAAGGGAAGGCGCCGTCGGAGGCGTTGAAGCTTTGGAGTGTGGTGAAGGTTTGCGCTGACAGGGGCATCGCCGCCAGCAGACATGACGCGCACAAGACCACGCCGGCTAGCCCGCAGCCCGCCCGATGTCTCTTTACAATTGATCCCATCCTTCCCATGAACATAGACTCCTTTCCGCTGAGACTGGTTATTATGCCAAAAGTAGACTTTGAAAATCGAATCATTGATTTTGACTCCAAGTTATTCGTCACGGCCACCACATCCCTTCGGCACGCGGCGACCCCCGTGGCAACGGCTCAAAATAAATTCTTGCGGATTCTCACTTTTACCCACCGTCCCCCGCGGGTGTGGCACACTGAGCAGTGGATGACCGGTCGTCGGTCCGATTTGCAGCGCTCGGTGGCAGGGCTTGCAGTGAAAAACAAAAATGTTACGAACGAAGCCGTTAGCTTGTTGAAAATAGATCACTTCTGTTTTCCATATTTGTTGAAAGCCGTTAGGCTGCTGAAAACAAGCAAGTTATCCGGATAAAGCCGTTAGGTGTATGATTTTGAACGCTGTTAAGTGAAATAAGAGGGGCAAAAAAGTGGGCGTTGAGCGAAAAATGACTGGAAATGGGGCGGCAAAGCCGCTGTTTCTCGGGTCGAAAACAAATGACTTCTGTTTTCCATATTCACTGAAAGCCAAGAGGTTATTGAAAATAAAGCCTTTAGACGTTTAAAGCCAAGAGGTATGTGATACCAAAGGTTTTAGAGGGAAACTCAGGGGTCAAAAACAGGGTGATCGGGACGCAAAATGCCTCCTGAGAGGCCAAAGTTCGGGCTGGAATGGAGTCAGCAAAAGGGAGACTCGCTTATGGAAGATATTGCGGAGCAGCTCCAAGCGCAGTGGCGGGATCTTCCCCGTCATGCCTTGGAAGCGATTGCGGCAGAAGGTTACCGCTCGGGAGCTCTGAGCGAGGAGGAAGTGCGCCGTGTGCTCGGTTACGAAACGAGGACCCAAGTCCATGCATTCCTCAAGGAGCATGGAGTTCCGCTCCATTACACCTCGTCGGACCTTGAAGAGGACCGTCAAACCTTGAGCCGTCTCGAATTGTAGTGGTCGTCAGTTCCGATATCGCCGTATGGACGCAGTCGGCATAATCCGCAAGAAACGGGACGGACTCCGCCTGGAGCCGGCGGAGATCGCCGGCTTCGTCACCCGATACACGCGCGGCGAGATCCCCGATTATCAGGCGGCGGCGCTGGCCATGGCGATCTTCTTCCAGGGACTCGATCCCGCCGAGACCGCCGATCTGACCAACGCCATTCTTCACTCCGGGCAGGTGGTGGACTTCTCCGGCATCCCCCGTCCCAAGGTTGACAAGCACTCGACCGGCGGCGTGGGCGACAAGACCTCGCTGATCATCGCGCCGGTGGCGGCGGCCGGCGGCCTGGCCGTGCCCATGATCTCAGGGCGCGGCCTCGGACACACCGGCGGCACGCTCGACAAACTGGAGTCCATCCCGGGATTTCGCACGCGCCTGACACTCGAAGAATTCCGCGAGGCAGTGCGACGCACGGGCGCCGGGCTGATCGGCCAGACCGACGAACTCGCCCCGGCAGACCGCAAGCTTTACGCCTTGCGCGACGTCACCGCCACCGTGGAATCCATCCCGCTGATCAGCGCCTCGATCATGAGCAAGAAACTCGCCGAGGGCATCGATGCCCTGGTGCTCGACGTCAAGGTCGGGTCAGGCGCCTTCATGAAGACGCCGGAACGGGCGCGCGAACTGGCCCGGCGCATGGTGGAGATCGGCACGGCCTGCGGCAAGCGCGTGCAGGCGCTGCTCACGGCCATGAACCAGCCGCTCGGCCGCGCCGTGGGCAACGCGCTCGAAGTGATCGAAGTTCTGGAGGCGCTGAAGGGCCGCGGGCCGGCGGACCTGATGGAGGTCTCGCGCGAGCTCACGGCGCGCATGTTCGTGCTCGGCGGCCTCGACCCCGGGCTCGCGGCGGGTCGCGCGCGCTTCGACCAGGCGCTCGAGAGTGGCGCGGGGCTCCGCAAGTTCGCCGAAATCATCCGAGGGCAGGGCGGTAACGCGGGCGTGATCGAAGACTACGCCCTTCTCGGGCGCGCCGGGCAGGAGGAATCGATCGTGGCCCGGGAGGACGGGTACGTGGCGGCCCTGGAAGCAGAGGCTATTGGTGTAGCCTCCATGCGCCTGGGCGCCGGCCGGGAGCGCCTCGACTCCGTCATCGATCCGGCGGCGGGCCTCGTGTTCGAAAAGAAGGTGGGCGATGCGGTCGAGGCGGGCGAGCGCCTGTGCGCCGTCTACGGCAACGATCGCTCGCGCCTGGCCGAGGTCCGCGCGCGGCTTCGCGCCGCCATCCGCATTTCGCCCGAGCCCGTGCCGGCGCCGCCGATGATTCTCGAGAGCATTCCCGCCTGAAGGCCGAACCCTGATAAGATGGCTGGCCGCTCCGGTGAGCGGGCGAGAGGCCTGCCTCCATATGCTCACGCGCGCCGTTCCGCTGCTCGGCATCCTGGTCATCCTCGGATTCGCCTTCGCGCTTTCGCGCAACCGGCGCGCCGTCAGCCTGCGCATTGTAGGCTGGGGACTGGGCCTGCAGTTCCTCATCGCCATCTTCGTGCTCCGCACCAACGTCGGCTACTGGCTGCTCGATGAGGCTTCGAAGGGCGCGGTCTGGCTTCTGGACTTCTCGTTCCAAGGCTCGAAGTTTCTCTTCGGACCGCTCGGCGATCCCAAGGGCAATCTCGGGCTCATCTTCGCCTTCCAGGTGCTGCCCATCATCATTTACGTGGCCTGCCTTTCGGCCATCCTCTATTACCTGCGCGTACTGCCGCTGCTGGTGCGCCTGATGGGCCTCGCGATGTCGAAGATCATGCGCTCGAGCGGCGCCGAATCGCTCGAGGTGGCGGCCAGCATCATGCTCGGCCAGACCGAAGCGCCGCTCACCATCCGGCCGTATCTCGACGACCTCACCGAGTCCGAGCTCATGACGATCATGACGGCCGGCATGGCGCACATCTCCGGGGCCACGCTCGGCGCGTACATTCTGTTCGGGGCCGAGCCGCGCCATCTGCTCACGGCCGTCTTCATGACGGCGCCCGGCACGATCATGATCGCGAAAATTTTCCAGCCCGAGGTTGCGGTTCCGAAGACGGCGGGCAAGGTGGACCTCGAGCTCGAGAAGCGCGACATCAACCTGCTCGACGCGGCCTCGCACGGCGTCACCGACGGCCTGTTCCTGGCCCTGAACGTGGGCGCGATGCTGATCGCCTTTTACGCGCTGATCTATCTTTGCAACGGCATCTTCACGGCGCTCCATACCCAGATCACTTTGCAATCGATCTTCGGGCACGTGCTCGCGCCGGTGGCGTGGGTGCTGGGCGTGCCCTGGCAGGACGCGCTGAAGGTGGGCAATCTGATGGGCACCAAGATGGTGCTGAACGAATTCGTGGCCTTTACGCAACTGGGCCCCTTGAAGGATCAGATCACGCCGCGATCGTTCACCATTGCCACGTACGCGCTCTGCGGCTTTGCGAATTTCTCCTCGATCGGCATCCAGATCGGCGGCATCGGGTCGCTCGCGCCCTCGCGCAAGCGCGATCTGGCGCGGCTCGGCTTCCGCGCGCTGCTGGCGGGCACGCTGGCCAATTATCTCTCCGCCGCCATCGCCGGTCTGCTGCTTTCGTCGTAGGCGACTCGGGGGCGCTGCTCTGAAGGCCGAGTCGGCAGTCGACAGTTGACAGTTCACAGTCGAAACTCGAACTTGAAATGCCAGTGATCGAAGCCCAAAAGTTGAAAGGCGAAACGTGACGCCAGAAAAACCAAAGGCGAAAGGCGGGAAGGGGCAACGGCTAGCCGGCAACCGCCAACCGCCAGCCGACTACGACCGCGCTCTGGCCGCGGCGCGCTACATCACTGCTCAGGGCGGTGTTTCCCCTCGACTGGGCGTGATTCTTGGTTCGGGCCTCGGCGAAGTCGTGGCGCGCCTCGACAGCGCGCGGCGTCTGCCTTACAAATCGATTCCGCACTTTCCGCGTTCCACCGTTGTGGGCCATGCGGGCGAGCTCGCGCTCGGCAACTGGCGCGGCCTGCCTACCGCCATGCTCTGCGGACGCATGCACCTGTACGAAGGCTACACGCCGGCTGAGGTAGTCTTGCCCACGCGGGCGCTCGCGCTCGCCGGAATCGAGTTTCTGTTCGTGACCTGCGCGGCTGGCGGCATCGGCGCCCGGTGCACGCCGGGCAGCTTGATGATTCTCTCCGACCACTTGAACTTCCAGGGCCTGAATCCGCTCGCGGGACCGGAGGATCAGCGCCTGGGCGCGCGCTTCATCGACATGAGCGAGGCGTATGACCGTGAGCTTCGGAGCATTGCCCGCCGCGCCGCGCGCAAGCTGCGCCTGAAGTGCTCGGAAGGCGTCTACGCCGGCCTGCTCGGCCCAAGCTTCGAAACGCCCGCCGAGATTCGCGCTCTCGCGCGCCTGGGGGCGGATGCCGTTGGGATGTCAACCGTGCCTGAAGTGATTGCGGCCCGCCAGCGCGGCGTTCGCGTTCTGGCCGTGGCTTCCATCACGAATCGCGCGGCTGGACTCGCGCAGAAGCCGCTCAGCCATCACGAGGTCCTGGAGGCCGGACGCCAGGGTGCGCGCGATCTCGCGAGCCTGTTCGATGAAGTGGTGGCCCACCTCGCTCCGCTCGCCGCGCGTTGACACCCGCGCAGCGTGTTTCCGCCGGGAGCGGGCCTTAGTGTGCCGGTGATTGCGCCTGCAGATTGTCGCGCGTCAGGTGGATTCTGCGGAACTCGCCTTCGCGTCCGAGCGGTTTCTGGGCTTGGCCGTTCAGCGTAAGCGCCGTCCCCTGGGCGTTGCCGGTGGTGACGTCGAAGAAATCCTTGGCGCGAAACGTGCGCGTGGAGTTTGCAGGGAATTGATGCTGCCACAGCGTTTTGCCGTCCGCCGCCACCGCCAGCCACGCGTCTTCAGTGGTGGATACTTGCAATACCAGATCGCCTTCGCCGAGGACAGGCGCCGCCGAGGCCGGATTGGCGCCCGCATTTGAGCTTGCGGCCGGCTGCGAGGCCACGGAGTTGTCAGGCGTCTTGCCCGCTGCGGGGGTGCCGCTTGTTGCCGGACTTGAGCCCGCGTTTGAAGCCGGAGTGGTGGTGGAGTTGGCGGGATTGCCGCCGGCGCCTGCCGCGCCGCCCGGTGTCGAGCCATCAGACGCCGGCTGACTGCCATTCGGCGGCGATGACTCGATGGACAGCGGCTTGATCTCGACGGCCCGGTGGTTGTAGTGATAAACGGCGTAGCCGGCGCCGAGCAGCACGGCGATCACCACCCAGGGGAGCAGGCGGGCCCGCGCTCCCATCGTGTGGCTCAGGGGCCGGCTCGGCGTCAGACGCGAAAGGTCGTTGTCAGTGGGCGCTCCGGCCACGCGCTTGTACTCCGCCAGCGCGTGCTCTTCATCGAGCCCCAGGTACTGAGCGTAAGCGCGAATGAAGTTGCGCGTGAAGATGCCGCCGGGCAATTCCGAGAACTGATCGGTCTCGAGCGCTTTCAACAGGCGGGTGCTGATCTTGGTGCTCTCCGAAATCTCTTCGAGAGTCACCCCGCGCATTTCGCGCTCGCGCCGCAAATTTTCCCCAAACGTAGGCATCGGGACTCGTTCAATCTCCGGCCGGACCGCTCCTCAGCATTGCTCCCGGCATCATAGGCGGTCGGCTCGAACAGTGTCAAATCTCATGGCGGCGAGCCGGCGGCGAGCGCCGCCACAGCCCGGCGCAGCGCCTCCACGGCCAACTGCGCGGCGTGCCCGGAGGCGGCCGGCAAACCGCCCAGGCCGGCCTCGATTTCCCCGGCCGTGATCGTACCGAGCGCGGCTATGGCTTCGCCGCTTGCGAGGCGCTCGACCAACCATGACCCGCAAGCGATGGCGGGAGCGCACCCGGCGGCCTTGAAGCTCGCGGCCGTCACGCGGCCCTGCTCCACGCGGAGCCAGAGCTTGATCACGTCGCCACAGACGGGATTGGTCGCCTCGGCCACCACGCTCGCTCCCGCGAGCTCGCCGGCGTGTCGCGGGTTGCGGAAGTGATCGAGCACTTGCGCGGAATAACTCATGATTTGATTCGCCGTTCCCACTACGGCGCGAATCCGCGGCCCGGCTTATCCCGATCCGAACGCCAGGCGCAGAAGCACCACCATGGCGACGCCGGTTGCGACCGCCAGCACGGTGCGCACCCCGTGCATCTTGTTCACCTCCGGGATCAGGTCCGACGCTGCCACGTACAGGGTGACGCCGCCCGAGAGCGCCAAGCCCGCATTCAGCCAGTGCCGGGCGAATCCCATGGCCACAACCCCGGCCAGCCGCGAGGCGCCAAGGGCCACGGCCGCCCAAATCCCCGCCCGCCGGCTCTGGCGCGCCGCCACCATCACGGAGGCGATGGCGAAACCTTCGGGCAGATTGTGCAGCAGGACGGCGCCGAAAATCACCGTGCCGAGCCACGGCGAGATCAGAAAGCCGGACGTGATGGCGACCCCGTCGAAGAACGTGTGGATGGAGAGTCCACCCAGAGCCAGGTAGGCCACGTGCCGGTTGTGAAAGGGCTCGAGGTGCGTCTCTTCGCCGTAGTGAAAGTGCGCCGGCCAGGAGTGCTCGAAAAAGTGCACGATGAAGTAGCCCGCCAGGATCAGCGGCGGCGCCGCAACGGCATCGCGCTTGATGGCCTCCGGGATGATCTCCGCGAGCGCCGTGGCCAGCATGAATCCGGAGCCGACGGCGATGAAGTAGGCGAGAAAGGTCCGGCTCCAGGCGCGCGCGGCCACGATGATCGCGCCCAGCAGATTCGCCAGGCCCGCGGCCGTGCCGAGCAGCAGGCTGATCGCAACGGGAGACATACGATCAGCATAACGGTAAACAGCAGGCGGTAGACAGTCGCCGGTCTGCCGACTGCCCACTCGGGACGCCTACTGCCTGCTGCCCACCAGCTCTCAATCGATCCGCTTTATGGGAATGTCTTTTCCGCCCGTATGCAAGACCATGGTGGTGATCCGGCCCTGGCTGTCGGACACGAACGTCAGCTCATCGTCCGCGGTCTTCGAGAAGAACTCGCTTGCGCTCTCCGGAAAGATCTCTTCTTTCGGCTCGTCGTTCTCCTGCAGCGACAGGTGATCGCCCTCGCGCCGGATGGTTTCGATCAGATTGGGCGGTTCGCCGTAGCGGCCGGCGTAGCGGTCGAGCAGCTTCGGATCGACCGCGACCTGCTTGTGCTCCTTCAGCGGCGGACGCGGAGGCAAGCGGTCGTAGGGCGTAAAGCCTTCCCACTCGATCGGCGTGTACGTATTCTTGAGCAGGGTTTCCAGAAGCTCCTTGTAGATTCCCTCGCCATTCGAACTGTTGGTCATGATCAACAGACCCGTCTTCGTCTCGTCGAAGCAGACCGCGTAGTTGCGGAAGCCCTCGGCGTGACCCTCCTTGAAAAACGCCTTGCCATATGGGGTCCAGTAGAGGCCCCAGCCGAGGCCATAACTCAGGCGGATGGATTTGTTCGCGTCCGTGGTCGCGTTCTCGAGCGTGGGAAATTCGTGCTTCCACGGGATCCCGATCTGCGGGCTCAGCATCAGCTCGCGGGTGTCGCGATCCAGGCTCCGGCCTGCCATGACCGCCTCGAGGAAACGCGCGAAATCGGCGGGCGTGGTTTGCATTGAACCCGCGGCGTCGGCCCTTGGACGCTTCTCGGGGCCGAGCGACCGGCCGTATTCGTCGTAGCCGTTGGCGTAATCGGTTTCGAACCGCTCCTGCCACATCATGCTGCTGCGGGTCATCCCGAACGGCTGGAAGACGCGCTCGCGCATCAGCTCTTCGAGCGGCTTTCCGGTAACGGTCTCAACCACGAGTTGCAGCAGTTCGATGCCCTCGCCGGAATACGCGTACCGCGTGCCGGGCTCGAAGTTGATGTTCAGCTTGTGGTCGTCATTGATCCAGCGAAAATTGGGAAATCCGGCCGTGTGGCTCAGCAGCATCCGGGCGGTGATGAGCTTGTAGCGCGGATCGCCGGCCAGATCCGCGTATTGCGGATATTCCGGCAGCGGCGTCGGCATATATTGGTAGACCGGCTTGTCGAGGTCGATCACCTTCTCCTCGACGAGCTGCATCACCAGGTACCCGAACGCCACCTTGCTGAACGAGGCGGCGGTCATGACCGAATCCTCCGTGAGAGGAAGATTCTTCTCCTTGTCGCGCACGCCGTACGTCTTGAGGTAGACCACCTTTCCGCCGTTGAACATCGCGACCGCGACGCCGGGCACTTCGGCCGCGCGCATCAGTCGCGTAACCGTGGCATCGATTTCGGCCGGCGTGATCTCGCTCGCGTCGATTCGCTTCACGGCCGGCGTGGTCGCGGCCCGCGTCGTGACGGTCGGCTCCGTGAAGGCGGGTCGGATCGCGGTCCCTCCAGCGCCCGCCACCAGCAGGATGACGATTGCGGCCGTGACCGCGAGAAGCAGCGTCTTCTTCATGCGAGTCCCTCCATGAAAATTTGTCCCTACACTAACACGCATTGGTTGCGGAACCGGTTCCAAAACCTGAACACTTTTCCCGGTTAGTGCAAGGGTGGGTTGGCCGTCGCTCGATTCGAGCGCGCGGAGCCTATGTGCTCGGGATGGTGAAGGTGAACGTGCTGCCACGTCCCAATTCGCTCTCCGCCCAAATGCGCCCGCCGTGACGCTCGACGATCCGGCGGCAGATATAAAGGCCGAGACCCGTGCCGCCCCGCCGGCGGGAGTCGGAGGCGTCCACCGGCTGAAAGCGGCCGAAGATGCTCTCCAGCTTGTCTTTCGGAATCCCGGGCCCCTGGTCGATCACGCGAAAGACGGGATTTCCCGCCTGCTCGTCGCACTCCAGGCGCACCGTGGACCCAGACGATGAGAACTTGATGGCGTTGCTCAACAGGTTGCCCAGGGTCTGCAGAATGGCGTCCGCATCCACCGAGACGGCGAGCGCCTCCGAGGTTGTTTCCAGACCCACTTCGGCCGCTTCGGCCATGGGGCGCATCAGCTCGGCTGCCTGCTTGACGAGTTCCGAGGCCGCGCAGGTTTTACGCGCGAGTGGAGGCTGGTCCGATTCCCAGCGCGCGCTGTCGAGAATGTCGTTGATCAGGCGCGTTAATCGATCCGTATTTCGCAGAGCGATTTCCAGCTTGCGTCGGACGAGCGCCGGCTGGGCTCCGGACTTGTCCGCCGCGAGCAGACCCAGGACTCCGCGGATGGGGGTCAGCGGCGTGCGCAACTCGTGGCTGACCATGGAAACGAATTCGTCCTTCATCTTCTCCATCGCCCGCCGTTCGCTTACGTCGCGGAAGGTAAGCACGGCGCCCGCGATCCGGTCGCCTTCCCAAAGGGGCGTGGTGACGCCGTCAATGGGGATGGCCACGCCGTCCTTGCGGTGGAGGACCTGGTTTTCAGTTTGACGAACCATACCTTGTGTCAGGGCGGCGTGAATGCTGCAGTCCTCGCGCTTGCAGGGAGCGCCATCAGGCAGAGCGTGACGGAGCAGGATGTGCAGATCCTGGCCCAGGAACTCTTCCCGGTTGTATCCGAGCATTCGGGTGGCGGCGGGGTTCGAGAAGGTGCACTTGCCCTCCAGGTTGACGCGAAAGATCCCCTCGCCGGCGGAGTTCAGGATCAGTTCGGTCTCGCGCTGGAGCCTCTCCAAGGCTCTCTCAGCCTCTTCCCGGTCGGCGATTTCGTCAGCCAGGACGCGGTTGGTCTCCGCCAGGTCAACCGTCCGCTCGGCCACGCGGCGTTCCAGGCTTTCGTTCAGGGTTTTGACTTCGTCTTCAGCCCGCTTGCGAGGCGTAATGTCGCGAATATTACACTGAATCACCCTCTGGCCGTCAGATTCGTAGACATTGCTGACAAACTCCACCTCCCGTCGATCTCCGGATTTGGTTTCGAGTGGCAAGTCTTCGTACCTGAGAAATTCCGCTTCTCGCAAGTGTCGAAAAGCGTCCTGAGATCTGACAGCGTCCGGGAGACTGCCTATTTCCCACAGCTTCCTGCCGAGAACCTCCTCCAGGGTATATCCCAGAATTTCCAGCAAGTAAGGGTTAATATCGGTGATCGTTCCTGTCTCTGAATCGACAAGTAGAATTCCGTCCTGCGCCGCTTCAAACAGCCGCCGATAACGAGTTTCGGAAGCGCTCAAGGCTTCCTCAGCGCGCTTGCGCTCGGTGATGTCAAACTGGTTCGCTATAAAGTGAGTCAACTCGCCGCCGGGGTCTCGTACCGGAGAAACACGGACGTCATCGGTGTAAAGGCGGCCGTCCTTGCGGCGGTTGGTGATCTCCCCGTGCCAGGTCTTGCCGGCGGCAATCGTGTTCCAAAGATCTTCGAAAAAGCTGTGGCCGTGCCTGCCGGATTTCAGCAGGCGAGGGTTCCGGCCGATCGCTTCCTCGCGGCTGTAACCGCTCACCTGGCTGAAGGCAGGATTAACATACTGGATTGTTCCCTTCGGGTCGGTGATGATGATGCTTTCGGCGCACTGTTCAATGCCCGCAAAAAGGCGTGCCCTCTCCTCCTCCGCCCGCTGGCGCTCGGTGATGTCCTGTTTGATCGCGATGAAATCAGCGATCACGCCGCGAGCGTCCCGGACCGGCGCGATCGTCATCTGCTCGGTGTAGAAGGTCCCGTCCTTGCGCCGATTGACGATCTCGCCGCGCCAGGTCTCGCCCGAGAGAATGGCGCCCCACATCTCCTTGTAGAATTCGGGATCCTGCCGGCCTGACTTGAGAAAGGACGGGTTCCGACCGAGAGCCTCAGCGCGGCTGTAGCCCGTGATCCGGGTGAAGGCAGGATTGACGTATTGAATTCTGGGCTCGAGATCGGTGATCACAACCGCTTCCGCCGCCTGCTCGATGGCCGTCGCGAGGCGGAAGCGCTCGGCTTCAGCCCGCTTCGTCTCCGCGCGCAACGCTTTCTCGTCGAGCGCCGCCCGGACGGCTTGCGGAAGCCGCACCAAGCGGTGTTTAAGAACGTAATCCGCAACGCCGCGCCGGATACAATCTGCCGCAATCTCGTCACCCACCGCGCCGGTGACCAGAATGACGGGAATCTCCCGCCCCTCCTTTTTCAATAAATCGAGGGCCTCAGTTCCGGTCCAATGAGGAAGCGCGTAGTCGGCCAGGATCACATCGTAGGGCTCCGTCCGGACCTTTTCGAGGAATGCTTGCCGAGTTTCGACCACCTCGGCGTTCACTTCGAATTCGCGTTTGAGTTGCCGGATGGATAGTTCGGCATCCGGCAGGGAATCCTCGATGATGAGCACGCGGAGCTTCTGCCCGGTTGGCGACGGATTCTTGATTTCGGGAACGTTCATTCCTGGAGTTCGACTCAGGCGCCGTACTGCCGCGGAGGAGCCTGATTGACAACCAGCCAATACAGCCCCAACTGCTCCACCGTGAAGCGGAACCTCTCAAAGTTCACGGGCTTGCGGATGTAACTGTTGCAACCGAAGGCGTAGCTTTTCACCAGGTCCTGCTCTTCTTTGGAGGAAGTCAGGATCACCACGGGCAGCAGTCGCGTGCTTTCGGCGGCTCGCATCTGCCTCAGCACTTCCAGGCCGTCCACCTTGGGTAATTTCAGATCCAGGAGTACGACCGCCGGCTGGTCCGACGGATTGCGGCCGGCGTAGGCTCCCCGGCCAAACAGGTAATCCAGCGCTTCCGTGCCGTCCCGCGCCACGATCACCGGATTCAGGATGTTGCTTCCCTTGAGAGCGCGCATCGTCAATTCTTCGTCGTCGGCATTGTCTTCAACCAGCAAAATGGGTCGTTGATCGTTTTCCATTAATCCTCCGGGAACAGCCGGTCGAACAGTCAAGAGTCGAGAGTCGAAAGTTGAAAGCCTTTTCGACTTTTGACCCTCGACTTTTAACTGCTCTCAACCACTGCTTTTCCCCCCAAGGTAAAATAAACCGTTGCCCCCTGTCCCACCGCCCCCTCGGCCCACACCTCGCCCCCGTGCTTGCGCACGATGCGATGCACCGTGGCCAGTCCAATGCCGGTCCCCGGAAACTCGGCGCCCCCGTGCAGGCGCTGGAAGGGAACGAAAAGCTTCCCGGCATAGGCCATATCAAATCCGGCGCCGTTGTCGCGCACGAAGTAGGCCTTGCGGCCATCCGAGTCCGACAGTCCCAGTTCGATCCGGGTGGGTTGCTGCCCGGCGCTGAACTTCCAGGCGTTGCCCAGCAGGTTCTCGAGAACCACCCGCAGCAGGCGCGGGTCGCCCTCCGCCTCGAGCCCGGACGGAATCACGAACTCCGCCGGGCGTTCCGGCTCGGACTTCTGAAGGTCCGAGGCGAGAACCTGCGCCAGCGCGCTCAGATCAACTTTCTCCTGATGCAACTCCGTACGCGAGATGCGCGAAAGGCCCAGCAGGTCGTCGATGAGCTGTCCCATCCGCACGGCCGCCGCCCGGATGCGGCCCAGGTATTTCTGCGCTTCGGCGTCCAGCTTCGGGCCGTAGTCTTCGACGAGGGCCAGGCTGAAGCCGTCTATGCCCCGCAGGGGCGCCCGCAGATCGTGAGCCACGGAGTAGCTGAAGGCTTCGAGTTCCCGGTTCGCGGCAACGAGTTCGGTGGTGCGCTCGGCGACACGGCGTTCCAGGGTGGCATTCAGTTCCTTGATTTGATCCTCCGCCTGTTTGCGGTGCGTAATGTCGCGGGCGATGGATGAGGCCCCGATGATGCCGCCGGCCGTGTCTTTGAACGGGGAAATGGCCAGTGACACCTCGACTAGCGTGCCGTCTTTCCTCATTCGCTGCGTCTCGTAATGCTCCACGGTTTCTCCAAGCCCGATCCGCTCCAGGATCGCGGGCAATTCGTCCGGGCGGTCCGGAGGCAGGAGCAGTGAGACGGAGCGGCCAATCACTTCCTGGGCCTGGTAGCCGTAAAGCCGCTCGGCCCCGCGATTCCAACTGACAATCGTACCGTCCAGGCGCTTGCCGATAATCGCGTCCTCGCAAGACTCGACGATGGCAGCCAGGTGGGCGCGAGCTTCATCCACCCGCGTCCGAAGGGCAATTTCCCGGGCGTCGGCGCTAGCGAGCGCGGCAGCCTGGCGCCGGAGCTGGTCTTGGAGGCTGAGGTTTTCATGGGCCTCGGCGGCATACATGCTGAGCGTAACCGCCAGCCGTTCGTCCTCGAGGCTGAACTCGTCCCCGCCGGCCTTGTTGATCAGCTCAAGCCAGCCGTATTCCTGGGTCAAGGTATAAATGGGTACCACGAGAAACGATGTAACCAAGCTCTCGGCTCCGAGAATGGCACGGGCGGAAAGCGGACCGGCGCGGGGCGAACGGAAAGGAAGCTGCTTCCCCTGGACGGCCTGCAGAATGTGTTCGGCGAGCAGTGGATCGCGGGCGAGGGGGCTGCTCTCTCCGGCGCTGTCCACCTTGAACGTCTGCATCCTTTGCTGGCCTTGTCCCACGAGGGTGACGGCAATCTCCGCGTTCGTCAGGTCCTGCCCCATGTGGCAGAAACGCTCGAAAAGCTTTTCGGGCTGCTGCTGGGTGTGAAGGTCGAGGGGCATTTCGACGAGCGCGGCCAGGCGGTGGGCGGGGAGAGATAGCGCCGGATGAGAATCCGCAGTGGCCTCGCCGCCGGGGTACGGCGATGCCGGTGAGAAGAAAAGCCCGCTTGGTGAAGGAAGGCCAAGGGCCGCATCGACTGCGGCGAGAACGGTCTCGGGCGACGTGGGCTTGCCAAGCACGGCAGCGGCTCCGGCGGACCGCCCGATTGCCCGGGCCTCGGGCACCTTGTAGGAGGCGGTATAGAGAATCACCGGAATCGAGGCCAGCCCGGGATCGGCACGCAGCCGGGCCAGGAATTCCCTGCCGTCCATGGTGGGCATCTGGATGTCCGTGATGATCAGGTCGGGGCGGTCCCGGCCCACATGAGTGAGCGCGTCGGCGCCGTTTGACGCCTCCGGAACCTCGTGTCCGAAATGAGTGAGCAGGCTCACCAGGAATTCACGATTGATGGGCCGGTCGTCGACCACTAGAATCTTTGCCATTCGCTTTCACTCTCCAAAACCGCCACCGTGCTGAAAGTACCCGGGTACGGCATCGGCTATTTTCAGCTCTCGCCGTCACCCGCGGGGTCTCGTCGTCGCTGCAGCAGGTCTTCAATCTCGGCCAGCAATTTCTCGGGGTCGATGGGGCGGCCCACGAACTTGTCCGCCCCAAGCCTGAGCGCCACCTGGCGGCCATGGCCGGTGAGAACCGTCGAAGTAATGAACATGAAGGGGATGTGGCGAAGCCTGGAGTCTGACTTGACGGCCCGGATGAAGTCGTAACCCGAAAGCCCCGGCATGTGTACGTCAGAGACAATCAGGTCCGGTAAGTGCTCGCCGAGCTTGGCCAGTGCTTCGGCCACGCCGGGGGCGGAATTCACCTCATAGCCGGAGGGCTCGAGCAGGCTGCGCAGCACCTGAATGTTCGTCGGCACGTTATCGACGACCAGCACGGACGCGCCCTTTAGCGTGGGCGGAAGGGGCGCGGACGTTACACTCGTCGGGTCCGTTCCCCCTGTCTGCGGAGTGGCCCGCCGGGGCGGCGCGCCTTCGCGCCGAAGGTACGGATCGAGATGCTGGACGAAGGTTTCGGGGTCAATCGGTTTGGAAACGTAGCCGTCAAAGCCGGCCTGCAGGATCTTTTCCCGGTCACCCACCATGGCAAGCGCCGTGATGGCAAGTATCGGAGTGCTTTCGAACGCGCTGTCTTTCCGCAGGCGGCATGCCGCCTCGTACCCGTCCATCACAGGCATGTGAATATCCATCAGGATCAGGTCGGGGCGCTCCCGCGCGGCAACTTCGAGCGCCTCCCGGCCGTCATGAGCCTCGAAGGTTTCGTGGCCGAAGGCTTTGAGGAGGCAAGTGATCAGTTCCAGATTGTTCGGATTATCTTCAGCAACCAGTATTCGAGCCGTAAGACCTCCTCGATTCTCACTCCGGTATCGAAACTGCAAATCTGCTGCCTTTGCCGTATTCGCTTTCAAAGCTGATCCTGCCGCCGAGCAATCCAGCAAGTTTCTGGCTTAAATGCAGCCCGAGGCCGGTGCCTTCCTGCCAGCGAGCCGATGGGCCTGCCACCTGCACGAAAGCGTTGAACAACCGCGTTTGATCTTCGGGGCGAATGCCGATGCCTGAATCGGCCACGCTGATCTCTGCGAACGCCGGCCCTTCGTCTTGCCGGCGAAGCTCCAGATGGACGAAGCCTCTTTCCGTGAACTTTATCGCGTTGTTGGCGAGGTTCAGAACAATCTGGGTGAGGGCGCGCCGGTCGGCACGCACCACGACGTCTGTTTCGGGCTTCCTGACCTCCAGCCGAAGCCCCTTCGATTCCGCGAGCGGCGTCAGTGTGGCCGCGACCTCGTCGATGATGTTCTGGCAGGTTACGGATTCCAGATGGAGCTCGACTTTCCCCGATTCGATTTTGGCCAGGTCAAGCAAGTCATTGATCAGGGAGAGCAGGTGCCTGGCGCTGGTCTGAATAGTCTTGAGCTGCTTTTCCTGGGCGGGGTTCAGCGGACCGGCCAATTTCATCAGCAGCATGCCGGTGAAACCGAGGATGGCGTTCATCGGCGTGCGCAGCTCGTGGCTCATGCTGGCGAGAAAACGGTCCTTGGCCAGGGTGGCGTTCTCGAGCTCCAGGTTCTTTTCCTGCAGCGCCCGCTCCGCGCGCTTGCGGTCCGTAATGTCACGGATGGCGCTCGAAACCAGCGTGCCTTCGTCCGTCTCGAGCGGGCTGAGGCTCACCTCGATCGGAAACTCAGACCCGTCTTTGCGCAGCCCGTAGAGTTCGAGATTTGCCCCCATGGGCCGCGCCCTGGGCTCGGCAAAAAAAGTCCGGCGATGGCCCGGATGCTTCCCGCGGAGGCGCTCCGGTATCAGGATTTCAACCGGCTGCTCCAGCAACTCTTCGCGGCGGCGCCCGAAAACTTTCTCCATCAGTGCGTTCGCCAACACGATCTTCCCCTGCCGGTCAACCACCACCATGGCGTCGGGGCTGGTCTCCAGAAGATCGCGAAATTTTGTCTCCGCCCGCGCCCGGGCGACAACTTCTCCCTCGAGCTCCCGGTTCACTCCTTCGAGCTGCTCGTTGACCTTGGCCACGTTGCTCTTTTCCACGTCGATGTCTTCCAGGATATTCAGCAGCGCGCGCTGGCTCTGCTCGGAGCTCATTTTTTCCGAGGTGAGATCGTCCAGAATGTTGATGGTGGCCCTCTGTACGTCCTCCTGTCCCTTCTTTTCGGCATCGAAGTCTTCCACCAGGTTCAGCGCAGCCTTTTGCACCTGCTCCAATCTTCTCTTTTCGGCGTCGAAGTCCTCCAGCATGTTCAGCGTGGCCCGCTGAACGTCTTCGAACTCTCTTATTGTCCCCACCGCACTCTGAGGAGGTGTGAGCGGCGTTCCCATTTTTATCCGCCTACCGGATTCCAGCTTCGGGCGGCCTTCCTTTCAAATCCTCAATTTCTTTCTTGAGCTCAATCATTTTGAGCTCGCGGCCCACGGTCAGTTTCTGGAACCGCTCCAGTTCGGCCAGGCGCTCCAGTTCCTTGCCGCGCTGGTCGGCCACCTGGGCTTCGGCCCGTTTCTGAGCGGTCACATCGCGGGCGGCGGCGAATACGCCGAGAACGTTTCCCCGCGGATCCTTGTAGACCGAGGCGTTGTACAGCACGTCGGTCAGACGACCGTCCACATGACGGATGGTGAGGGGATAGTCCGTGACCATCCCCTTGGCGAAAACCTGTTGATAGCCTTGCCGGGCCTTATCGGGTTCGGTGAAGTAGTTGGAGAAATCGGTTCCGATAAGCTTGCCGCGCGCCAGGCCGGTCACTTTCACCGTGGCTTCGTTGACGTCGGTGATTTTGCCGTCCGGACTGATGGTGACCAGCGGGTCGAGCGAGGCCTCGATCAGGCTGCGGGCATACTCCGAGGCGAAGCGCAGCCGTTCCTCGGCCTGCTTCTTTTCCGAGATGTCGTTGCTCATCAGCAGATAGCCGATGGGACGGCCGGAAGCATCGTCGCGCCGGGTCACCACCACGCTGGCCGCGAAGCGCGAGCCGTTCTTCCGCACGCGCTGGAATTCACCTTCCGCCAATCCCTCCTCATGAGCCCTGGTAAGTAATTGGTCCACGAGGCCCGACTCGATATCCTCGGGCGTGTGCAGGATGCTCGAGTCTCTGCCGATGATTTCATCCGCCGTGTAACCGTAGTTCCTGCGCGCGCCCTCGTTCCAGGACAGGATGTGGTGGTGTAGGTCTTTTCCGATGATGGAGTACTTGGTGGAGCTCTGCAGGATGTTGTCGAGGAAGTTCTTAGTCTCGGCGAAATCGCGCGTCACGCGCTTCGATTCGGTAACGTCGCGCGCCGCGGCAAACACGCCCAGAACATTGCCTCCGGCATCCCTGTAAACCGAGGCGTTGTACAAGACGTCGGTCAGTTTCCCCGATTCGTGCCGGATGGTCAGCGGGTAGTCCGTCACCGATCCCTTTTCGAAGACCTCACGATAGCCCGCCCGCGCCTGCTCGGGCTCGGTGAAGTAATTGGAGAAGTCCGTCCCGATCAGCTTTTCCCGCGGCACACCGGTGACTTTGACGGTGGCCTCGTTGACGTCGGTGATCTTGCCTTGGGGACTGATGGTGACCAGCGGGTCGAGCGAGGCCTCGATCAGGCTGCGCGCATACTGGGAAGCCTGCTTCTGCGCGGTGATGTCCCGCGCAGCGGCGAACACGCCCAAGACCTTTCCCTCGACGTCCTTATAGACCGACGCGTTGTAGAGCACATGAGTCAGCTTCCCGTAGGCGTCTCGAATGGTCAGCGGATAGTCGGTGACGAAGCCCTTCTCAAAAACCTGGCGGTACCCGGCGCGGGCCTGCTCGGGCTCGGTGAAGTAGTTGGAGAAGTCCGTCCCGATCAGTTCTTCTCGCGGTACACCGGTGACTTTGACAGTGGCCTCGTTCACGTCGGTGATCTTGCCGTCGGGACTGATAGTGACGAGCGGGTCGAGCGAGGCCTCAATCAGGCTGCGCGCATACTGCGAGGCCTGCTTCTGGTCGGTGACGTCGCGGGCGGCGGCGAAAACTCCGAGCACGTTCCCGCGCGCGTCTTTGTAAACCGAGGCGTTGTAGAGCACGTCGGTCAGGCGGCCGTCCAGGTCCCGGACCGTGAGGGGATAATCCGTCACCGACCCCTGCGCGAAGACCTGCCGATAGCCCTCGCGAGCCTTTTCGGGTTCGGTGAAGTAATTGGAGAAGTCGGTCCCGACCAGGTCCTCGCGGGGCAGTCCCGTGACCTTAACCGTGGCCTCGTTGACATCGGTGATCTTGCCGTCCGGACTGATGGTGACCAGGGGGTCGAGCGAGGCCTCGATCAGGCTGCGCGCATACTGCGAAGTTTGCTTCTGGACGGTGACGTCGCGGGCCGCCGCAAATACGCCGATCACCTGGCCGCGGGCATTCTTATAAACCGAGGCGTTGTAGAGCACGTCGGTCAGACGGCCGTCCACGTGCCGGATGGTGAGCGGGTAGTCCGTCACCATCCCCTTGGCAAAGACCTGCTGGTAGCCTTCCCGCGCCTTTTCCGGTTCGGTGAAGTAGTTGGAGAAGTCGGTTCCGATGAGCTCGTCGCGGGCGACCCCGGTGATTTTGACGGTGGCCTCGTTGACGTCGGTGATCTTGCCATCGGGGCTGATGGTAACCAGCGGGTCGAGCGACGCCTCGATGAGGCTGCGGGCATATTGCGAAGCCTGCTTTTGGGCCGTAACGTCGCGGGCGGCGGCGAAAACTCCCAATACATTGCCGCGGGCGTCTTTGTAGACCGAGGCGTTGTACAGCACGTCAGCCAGGCTGCCGCCCACGTGCCGGATGGTTAGCGGATAGTCCGTCACCATTCCCTTGGCGAAAACCTGCTGATAGCCCTCCCGCGCCTGCTCGGGTTCGGTGAAATAGTTGGAGAAATCGGCGCCGATGAGCTTATCGCGGGCCACGCCGGTCACTTTGACCGTAGCTTCGTTGACGTCGGTGATCTTGCCGTCCGGACTGATGGTGACGAGCGGGTCGAGCGAGGCCTCGATCAGGCTGCGGGCATACTGGCTCATCTGGATCTCGTCCGAGATGTCCTTGGAGATGAGCAGAAAGCCATCGAGTTTGCCGGTGGTGTCGCGGCGCGGAGTCAGCACTACGCGCGCCGTAAACCGGTCGCCGTTTTTCCGCAACCGGTCGATCGTGCCTTCCCATTTCCCATCGCGCAGCGCCGCCTCCATGATCTGCTGCGGCTTCCCGGCACGGACGTCCTCCGGGACGTGCAGTATGGATGAGTTGGCTTTGCCCACCACCTCCTCGGGCTCGTACCCGTACAGCCTCCGGGCTCCCTCGTTCCACAGCAGGATGGTTCCCTCGCGATCCTTGCCGATGATCGAGTACTCGGTGGAGGATTCGAGGATGCTGGAAATGAAATGAACGGTCTCTTGCGGCCCACTCAGAATCGACGTATCGAAGAGCTTCGACTTGTTCCCGAGTCCTGCCCCCACGAAAGAGCTCTCCCCGAGGGAAATTCCCTGTGCGCCCTTGTTAAACTTGCCCATGTCCTGCCTCCTGGTCTCATGCTCTCCGCGCCCCTGACACATTTTGAAGTGTCTCACCGCCCGGAGGGGTTATGGGCACCATCAGGACAACTGGGAATGTTTATTTTGTGTATTGTTTGCAACAGCTTACACTGTGGAAAAGTCGGCGAGTTCTTAGCGACGGCCGAATCGGGCCCGTTCGACCGCGGCTGTCTGGGGCGGGGGAGGCGTCGGTACCTGCGGCATCTCGTTATGGCAAAAAGTTCACACTCCTACTCTGCCCGCAGCGCATCCATCGGATCGACGTTGGACGCGCGGCGCGAGGGCACGTAGCTGGCCAGCATGGCCGTGGCCACGAGCCCGAGCGAGACCGCGCCGTAGGTGACCGGATCGAGCGGGCTCACGTGGAAGAGCAACGACGACATCAGGCGCATCAGCGCGAGGGCTGCCGCCAGGCCGCAAGCCACGCCCGTGCCAGTCAGAACGAGCCCGTGGCGGACGAACATCCCCGTGAGTTCCTGCCGTTGAGCGCCGAGCGCCATACGGATGCCGATCTCGCGCCGGCGCTGCAGCACCGAGTACGCGATCACGCCGTACAATCCGACAATCCCGAGCAGCAGCGCCATGCCTCCAGCCACCGCCAGCATCACCAGGGTGAACGAGGTTCGGGCCATGGACTTGCGGTAGAAGTAATCCTGGGTATGGACGTCGGCGAGCGGCAGGTTGGGATCCACCGACCATACCGCCTGCCGCACTTCGCTCATGAAGCTCTCGGCGCCGGCGCGCGGGCTCCGGACGGCAAAAGCCATGTCGCGCCGAACGAACGTATCCTGGTCGTACATGTGGGGAGTTATTATGGGCCAGTAGACGGACGCAGGCGCATCCTGGTTGACGCCGTCGTCGTAGACGTCTCCGATCACACCAATGACTTCCTTCCAGGACTCGTTGCTGCCCACGCGAATTCGCCTGCCGAGCGCCTGCGCCGGACCGTGCCACTCTGCGCGCGCCATGCTCTCCGACACGAGGACGACCGGGATTTTGTTGTAGACATCAGCCCACGTCAGATCGCGGCCGGCCACGAGCGGCGTCCCCAGGGTCTGGCGGAACTCGGGCGACACGAACTTGAAGCGGCGGACGGGAGGGAGCTGGCCTTCGGCGTAAGTGCGGTCCTCGTCGAATACGGGATCGAAGCTGCCGTTGCCGTCCATGGGTAGGGTTGTCGAGAGGCCGACCGAGGCCACGCCCGAAATGGCCGCGACCTTGTGCGCAATCGCGTCCTGCATGCGGACCACTTGCGCGTCATCTTTGACCTCCGCTTCAGGGATGGAGAGGCGGAAGGTCTGAAGTTCGGCAGGAGCAGTGAAGCCGGGCTGCACCCGCGTCAAGGCATGGAAGGTGCGAATCATCAATCCCGAGCAGATCAGCAGGACGAGAGCGAGCGCCACCTGCACGATCACCAGCACGCTGCGCGCCCGATGCTGCTCCCGGCTCTGGCTGAGCGAACGGTCGCGAAGGCCGGTTCCGAGGTGCGCTCTCGAATACTTGAACACGGGCACAGAACCGAACAGCAGGCTGGCGAGAAGCGCGGCCGCGAGCGTGAACAGCAGTACGTGGGTGTCAACGCTGATCTCCCCGAGCCGTGGCAGCCCAGCCGGGGCCATCGCCACCAGCGCGCGTAAGGCTCCATAGGCAAGTCCCAGGCCAAGCAGGCTGCCCGCGACCCCCAGGATCAGGCTTTCGAGAAGCAGCTCCGCCGCGATGCGGCGCCAGCCTGCGCCCAGGGCGGCGCGAATGGCCAGCTCCTGCTGGCGTCCTTCGGCCCTGACCAGCAACAGATTGGCCACGTTCGCGCAGGCGATCAGCAGCACCAGGCCGATGGTTCCCATGAGCACCCAGAGAGTGCCGCCCACGTCGCCCACCACATCCTGTTTCAGGGGCCGGAGATTGGGCCCGATGTTCGCCCGCTCGAACAGCTTTAAGCTGAAGCCCGCCGGCGCCGGGAAGCTTCGATTGACGATGGGCAGCATGCGGGTTACGTCCGCGCTGGCTTGCTCGAGAGTCACGCCCGGCTTCAGCCGCGCAAGCGCCCGGTAGCTGAAGTTTCCGAGGAAAATCTTGTTCCGGTCGAACTGAAAGGGCAGGATCAGCGGGGGCACGTCTTCGTCCATGAAGTTGAACCGCTCGGGCATCACGCCGATTACTTCCCGTGGCTTCCCGTCAACTGTCATGCTTCGCCCGACGACGGAAGCATCGCCGCCGAATTTGTGCCGCCAGTATCCATAGGTCAACATCACCGTATCGGGGCTCCCCGGCGAATCGTCCTGGTGGTTGAACCAGCGGCCGATCTGAGGCGGAATGCCGAGCAGCGGAAGGGTGCCATCGGTGACCAGCAGCGCCTGGACGTGCTCCGGTTCCCCGGCGCCCGTCACGTTGACCGCGTCGCCGGTGTAAAGGCCGATGTCCTGCAAGGTCCGGTTTTGCTCGCGGTAGATGAAATAGGTGGACGGCGACGCGGTCAGTTCCTTGATGTCAAGCCCCGGAGCCTTGTGCCAGACGCCGATCAGCTCATCCGGACGCGGATAAGGCAGCGGTTTGAGCAGCACGCCCTCGAGGACGCTGAAAACCGCCGTGTTGGCCCCGACACCCGCGGCCAGCGTGATCAGCGTGATCGCCGTAAACATCGGCGCGCGCCCCAGCCTGCGCAGAATCTGCCTGATCTGACCGCTGAACAATCCCATGCCTGCCTCCCGCTCCTGATCTTGCCTCCGGCCGGACCCTGCCTTCGCGAGAGGGCAGGGTTCCATCACGCCCTCTCCCCAAACTACGTTCGCCGGCAGCGGGGAGTTCCCAAATTTGGAGGCCGGTCACCCTGAACGTCTCGTTCTGGAGTTTGAGCTGCTGACGGCTGTTGCCAGGAGCGTTCGGCTGGGCTTCGGAGTAGGAAGGGCGGGACAGGACGCCGCCCTTCTGTTCGTCATGGGGTTGAGTTTTGCCGCGGGCCGCTATCGAAACGGCAGTGCAACCCACTTGCTCTGCACATCCTGATCGCTGCCCAAGCCGTTTGACAGGTAAGCCATCACGTCGACAGCTTGATGACCGGACCGTGCGGCGGAGGATTTGAGCAACCGCTCACCGAAATGGTGTAGGTGCCCGTAGCCCCGACCGCGACCTGGGCCCCGCAGCTGCCCGGTGTGCCATTCTGCGCGGCCGGAACTGTGTAGGACAATGCGGCCAGGGGAGGACAGCAAGTGATGACTTGCACGTCCTGGGCCTGGTAATTGACGAAGTTAAACTGGTCCCCCGGAGATAGTGTGTAAGTGTCGCTGCCGCAACAATCAATGTCCATCTGGTTTTATCCTTCCCTCCACAATACAAGGCGCGCTTTCGCAGTCACTTCTGCCGGAGCAACTGCTTATAGCGAGGATCATTGTGAAGATTGTTTAGCGAAGGTGAGTGGGCCAACACGTACGGTGAGTAGCCTGCCGCAAGGGCCCTGGAAAGCCACTCTATAGCCACTGCCTTTTCGCCGAGCTGATTATAGATCAGAGTGGCGTTAAATAAAAGGTCCTTGTCGGGCTGGCCTGAGGCGAGCGCGCGGTCTAGCTCTGCGAGCGCCTGTTGCTTATCGCCAAGCATCGAGTGGTAGCCTGAGACGAGCCCCAATATGCCGGCGTCGTTGGGATTCACCTTCAATGCATCCTCTCCCAGCTTTACCGCAGTCCGGTAGGCGTCCATGGCTTGGGGACGCTGACCGCCATAGTATTGGGCGTCACCGAGGAACCCCCAGTAGTCGTATTCCATGGGGTTCAGCTTGGTCGCCTCCACAAAATTGCGCGCCGCCTCGCGATAATTGCCGAGCAGGAAGTAGGCTGTACCCAGGTTCGAGTAAGCGTTCTCGGAAGGTTGAATGGCAATCGAATGCTCCAGCTCCTGCACGGCGCCCTCCATGTTATCCAGGGCCACGTCAGCGCCACCGAGATTCGAGTAGCCCCGGTAACTATCGGGAGCAAGTTCGACGACCTTCTGGAACATCGTGCGAGCCTTCTGGTAATCCTGCCGGGTAAAGTAGAAAACCCCCAGCATGTTGTATCCACGCCAGTATTGTGGACGCAGGTCGATCTCACGCTGGTAGGTCTTTTCAGCTTCCCCGAACTGGTTCAGGTTGCTATAAGCTACCGCCAGACTGCTGTAGGCCCGGTCGCTGGTGGGGTCGAGTTGCACGGCAAGCTGAAACTGGGTCACGGCCTGCGCGTAGTCGCCGGTGCCGCTTGCCAGCGTTCCGAGGCATAGGTGTCCTTCCGCGCCGGCGTTGCCGAGCTCGATGGCATGACGGCAGGCGGCGCGCGCCGACTCGACCAAGGGGCGGTCCTGGGTGACCTCGTATTTTTTCCAGGAAGCCTCCCCCAGGGCCGCCTCCGCCAACCCGAATTGCGGGTCGAGCTTGAGCGCCTCCTGGAGCGTTTCGAGGGCGCTCGCGAGCTTGGCGGGATCGCTGCCCTCCGGCAGGTAGCCCGTGCCCTGCAGGTAGTACTCGTAAGCCGCCGAACTTCGCGTGCCCCGGAAGGATTGCCCCCGCTTCTCTTCGGAGCGGAGCCCAAGGTCGAGCGAGCGGGCGGCGCTTTCCACCAGGCGATCCTCCGCGGACACCAAGTCCGACTCAGCCACCGGAATCGAATCTCCTCGCAAGGCCCGGCCGCTCTTGGCGTCCACGACTGTGTAGCTGACCCGCACGATGCCTTCAGCGCGCTCGAGGCCGATCACGAGCCCGAGGTTGGCGCCGAAGTCGCGGCGCGCCTGGTCGAGGGTCGTGATTTCCTTGGCCCGGAGTTCGCTGGCCGGGGTTACCTGAAAAGAACGGCCCGGGGTTAATTGGACAAGGCGTGCCGTCAAAGCATCGGCAAGACCGTTGCCGAAGGCCGTCAGCCCGGCATCGGACGGGGCTCCGGTGAAAGGCAGCACCACCAGGCTAATCGGGCTCGGCAGTGCCGGCTGGCGGGAGGACTTCAAGATGTTGCCGGCTTGCGTGAAGAGCCAGCCACGAGACGCCGGGACGATCAAGGCCAGGAGCACTGCCGCCAGCACCACGCCCGGGGTGGTCAGCCAGATGCGGCGCCTGGTGCGCGCTGTATCAAGGACGGTCTGCTTGCGCGTACTGGTGCTGATGCTGGCCGAAGAGGGATCTCCCCGCAAAGACTGCAAGTCCGCGCGCAGCGCGATGGCCGTCTGGTAGCGGTCCTCGGGCTTCTTGGCCAGGCACCTCTGAATCACGTCGGCAAGGCCCGGCGGCACTTGCGAATTGATCTCACTCGCAAGCGGCGGGTCATGGTTGATGATGGCGTTCGAGACCGCCAGAGCGGTTGGTCCCTGGAAGGCGCGTCGGCCCGTCGCCACCTCATACAGAACCGCGCCCAGGCTGAAGATGTCGGTGCGCTCATCGAGCGGCTCGCCCAGCGCCTGCTCGGGCGACATGTAGGCGATGGTTCCCACCAGGGACCCCGGATTGGTGAGATTGTATTCTCCGAGCGGGGTGGTGTAGCTGCCCTCAGGGCCCCAGCTGACGCTGATCTCGTCCTCGGCCACCGGGCTTCCCATCGCCGCCTTTTCACGCGCAATTGGCTTACGCTTGGCCAGGCCGAAATCGAGGATCTTGGCCCGGTCCCGGCTGGTCACGAAAAGGTTCGCAGGCTTAAGGTCGCGATGGATAACCCCCTGCTGATGGGCGGCGTCGAGGGCATCCGCAATCTGCACCCCCAGGTCGAGAACCTGGCTGACCGGCATGGGTTCGGGGGCGACCTTCGCGAGCCTCTCGCGAAGCGTCATCCCGTCCAACAACTCCATGGCGATGAACGGCTGGCCTTCGTGCTCATCGATTTCGAAGATCGTGCAGATTCCGGGGTGATTGAGCGCGGCAACAGACCGGGCTTCGCGGCGGAAGCGCGCGAGGGCCTCGGCGCGGCCGAGGTCCGCGTTTGACCCTGACCCGGGTGCTGCAGTCAGAGATTGCGGAAGAAGCTTCAGCGCGACCAGGCGTCCGAGATTAACGTCTTCGGCCCGGTAGACTTCACCCATGCCACCAGCGCCAATGCGGTCGAGCACAAGGTAGTGCGAGAGTCTACGGCCTTCCGATCCGGATTCCCCCATTTGGACGGACATCTTACGCTGGTTCTTCAATTCTCGTCAACTACCACTTGGTTGACATTATGGACGGCGCGGACAGGCGTTATGATGGCGAGCGAGGGTGATCAGTGCGAAGCAAGTGCCGTGTCTGCAGTCGCTGGTTAGTGATGGGTTCGCTGCTGCTAGGTACCTTCACTGGCGGCGGTGTATTTGGGGAGGCGCCGCATGACGCCTATCTTCAGATCTTCGTAGAGCGCTACGCCATGGACGATCCCGGAGTTCCGCCCGGTGTACGCCGCGCGTTGGCGGCACCCCTCCGCCGGACGGCACGCGATGCCGGCGGCGCGGTCTGGGAAGCCACGGCCCGCGGGTTGGCCGAAAGCGGCACGGCCGGGCACAGGCTCTGGACGGGAAGCGATGGCTTGCCCCGGCTGAGGCTGGACGGAATCGCGGTAGAGCAACCCGCCCGGGATGATGCGACCCTCAAGGATCTCTGGCTTGCCACGCATCAGGGCGCGATTCTTTTCAGGCCCTCGGCCCCGCCCGGCCAGCAGTGGTACTACTTCGCCGGACGCCGGTATCTGGCGGACGACGTCGTCCTCGGCCTGGTGCCAGACGCATCCGGCGCCTGGATCCGCACCCGCAACGGCATATCGCGAATCGAGTTTCGACCGTACACGCTCGAGCAGAAGGCCGCATATTTTGAAGATCGCCTGGAGCGCCGGCATCTGCGGGACGGATTCGTGGACGACTGCTTCATGGCTTCACCGGGCGACGTTGCCGGCTGCGGGCCGGAGCCGAGCGACAACGACGGGCTGTGGACGGCCATCTACGTGGCCGCCGAGTGCTTCCGCTACGGCGCGGTCGGCTCGGATGAGGCGCTGGCACGCGCCCACGCATCGCTCGCCGCTATGTTGCGACTTGAATCCGTGACTGCGACGCCCGGGTTCCCGGCGCGCGCCATCGCGCGGCCCGGCGAGTTGCGCGATCCCGGCGGGGAATGGCATCCCGCGGAGCAAGGCTCGTATTGGAAAGGCGACACCAGCTCCGATGAGTTGGTAGGGCACTTCTTCGCGGACTGGGTGGCTTACAGCCTGCTGCCGGCCGACGATGATCTCGGTCAACGCGCCGCGGGCGAGGCGGAGCGCATTGCGCAGCGCCTTGTGGATCAGGGCCTTCGTCTGACTGGACCTGATGGACGGATGACTCGCTGGGGCAACTATACACCGCAGTACTTCAAGACCCCCGAAGGCGCAGACGACGGCGGGCTCGATTCGCTCGAGATTCTCTCTCACGTGCGCGTGGCCGCGCGCGTCTCTTGCCGGCCGGCGCTTGGCTTGGCGTATCATCACATTGCTCTCGATCTCGGCTACCTCGATAACACGTCGCGGCTCGGCTCGACTCCGCCGGAGGTCAACTACTCGGACGAGGAGCTCGCCTACCTCGCGTTTGCGCCGCTTGTCGATCCCCTGCCGGCCCTGCCGCGGACAAGCTCCGGCCGCCGCGCGACGTGCTCTGAGGACGATGCGGCCGTGGCCGCTCGCTACCGGACGGTCCTGGAACGGTTCTGGGCACGGACCGAGGACGAGCACAATCCGCTGTGGGCGGTCATCGTCGCCGCCGCGCTCGCGCCCGGCAAGGGGGATCTTTGTGCGGCACGAGAAGCGCTGGAACGAATACCGATGGACACGATTGAGTGGACGGTCGAGAACTCGGGCCGCGCGGACATCGCGCTCCGGTCCGGCAAGAACCGGTTCGGCCGGACGCAGTCCGTCGCCGCCCTGCCCCCTAACGAACGTCCGGTGATGAAGTGGAACGGTGATCCTTTCGAGTTGGAGGGGGGCGACGGAGGGGGCAGCGAAGATGACGGCGCTTTCTTTCTGCTGCCTTACTGGATGGCGCGTTACTACGGCCTGATCGGCCCGGACGGCGCCGAGCCCGCCCCGATCCCCGTCACCAAAGATTCGGGCCTCGGACAGCCGGATGCCACGGCCTGCGCCCGGCTCGGCAACTAAGGGAACGGGTTGGGACATACCCGTGGCGGTACGCTCGGAGAAATCGTCGCGCCCAATTCAACCCCGAATTCAAGAAAAGCGAGGCACAGCTCATGGTTGAGCTCGGTCGCAGTCTCGGAATTAATGATGGCATCGCCGAGGGCGGTCGCGTAGGGCTGATAGGAGATTGGGACCAGATTCTTGGGGATCGATGGAAGCTCGATCACGGCGATCAGGTCAAGCACGGCTACGCCGGAGTAAAGGGCCGCATGGACCTGCTTGTCCTCTTCCCTGTGCACGAGCTGCGGAAGTCCCGGCGCGCCTTCGAAGCTCGCGAGACTCATGGCGCGCTCCATGCGCTGCCGGTCGGGATGGGACGCGCCCGGGGTCTCGCCGGGTTTCGTCACCGAGCACTCATCGGGCGCGACCTTCACTGCGGCTCCGGCGGCGGAGGCCGCGGCCCTCACCGTGACCGGGCCCGAGGCGGCGTTACACACTGCGGTTTCCTTGGGACCGACCGAGAAGAAGAACGTGGTGGCCCCGGCGGTCGCGTTTACCAGATCGCTCGAGACCTCGAATTGCGGCTGCCCTCCATCAACGGGTGGAATCTCGGCGCGCAGGTACCCGGTTTGGAGCCTCAATTCGGTCGTGTGCGCCGCGGGATCGTGCGTCACCAGGTGCAGGGTAGTGTTGACGCCGACATCCACCAGCGTGTTGTCGAGAAGTTGTACGCGAGTCCGCCCTTCACCGAGCGTTCCCATCACATCGCCGATGTCCACGATCTCGCCCATCCGTAACGGCGTCGGAATCTCATCGCCCGGGTGGCGCACCACTTCGTCGGGATACACCGCCACCACGCGTCCGGCCATTCGCGGCCCTTCGCTGCCGGTCGAGGGCACGGCGCTGCCTGAAGCCGGGGTCGGTGGCGCAGGAGACGGCGGCGTGGAAGGTGGCGCCGTAGGAGTTTGCGGCTTGGATGGGGCCTGCGCCGGTGTTGACGATTGCTGGGACGTAACGGGCTGCTGCGCCGCCATGCCGATCCGGACCGCATGACCGGCGGCGAGGACGGCCGACGCTCCCGCGCCCCGGATGGTGACCGCGCCCCGTTCCACCGCAACCGTGGCCGCGCCGCCCGCCACCTGAAGGCGGCACAAGGAAGACGGACTGCCGCTCTCGATCGTTACCGATGCGCCCAGCACCCGGAGGCCTGGCGGGTCACTGCCCGCAGTTCTCAAAGTGAGGGAGCCCTGACGCAACTCGAGATCGCGCGCCGCAACAATGACCTCGCTGACTGCCTCCAGGCGGGCGACGCTCCCGGTAGCGAACTGGATCTCCACCCCGGACCCTGCCTCGGTCGTCACCACGTCGCCCGGGAACACGAGGGTGCCCGGAGGGGCCGGCATCCGGTCCACTGCGTACTGGCCCCAGCCGAGAATCGAGCCCAGCGGTTGAGAACCCGTGCCCGCTCCGGTGCCCGCCCCGCGAGCCTGCCCGCATATAAGGATTGCCGCCACCAGCATTGACACCAGCGCCGCCTGGCAGGGCTTCCACACCCACGATGGTACGCGCGGCAAAGATTTCTGGGGCAGTGGACCGGGGCAACGCGAATTGACGGCGAATCTCATAGCGACCTGACGTTTGATTGCGGGAGGCTCGCGGCTGCTCCCAAGTCCGGAGGAGGATTCGGAAGCCTCTACCACAATCCAGAACCGGCTACGAAGTCACGGCCGGTGGCGCGAGCGGGACTACCGGCGGAAGGGCCCGGGCCTTGATCTCGGAGTCAAAACCGCACTCCTTATGCTTGCCGTCGCAGAAGGGTTTGTTCTCCGAATGCCCGCACCTGCAGAGGCTGACAGCGGTGCGGCCGGCAAGATCAAAGGCGTTGCCCTCGGCGTCGTAGATGGTGAAATCATCACCTTCAATCCGCACCGGGCCATTACTGCGAACGGTTATCTTAGTCACCGGAATCTCCTTATGGGCGATATCGATCATGAAAATGGCTTCAAAACCGCCAGAATAACGATCGCGAGGAGGAGCAGAGCCACCGCGCCGTGAGCAAGCTTGGCCTCGGCGGGCCGGATCTCGGCGCGTCCCCCCTCATAGGCGCGAAACCGCGCCGTCAGTAGCAAATCCACCGCGATCAGAATCACGACCAGCGTGAGTTTCACGTGGAGCCAGGTCTCTCGCAGATACTCCGGGCGAATGATCACGATGGCGATGCCCGCCAGCACCGTGATCGCGGCGCCGGGATGCACGATCCCTCTCAGGAGCTTCCGTTCGAGTGCGGCCAGGGTTTTCCGGGCCTCCGGCGAACCCTCCGCGCCGAGACCAGCCAGGACGCGCGCCGCCACCAGCAGGCCGCCCAGCCAGAAGACGATACCCACGATGTGCGCCACCAGGGCCCAGTTCAAGGAAGTGTTCATAAGGGGCGGCTTCGCTGGGTGCTCTGCGACTGCGGGGCAGCGAACTCAACAGGGAATGTTACCTTGCTGTCTCCCCCGGCGCAAGGCGGGCGGACCGGAGCGCCGCCGGCCGGCCCGATTTGTCTGGGCTCCAATCCCTGCCTGCGTGGATCCTGCGCGGCCAAATCCGCGATCGGCGAGACATTCCCCCGAATTGTTCTCGAGGCCCGTCCCACAGGCTATGGTGCGCTAAGCCATGGTCGGAGGGGCAATTTAGCGACGGGCTTGAGCCAGACCTCTGAAGTTCGTTCTCCGGCCGAGCCTGCACACGGCAAAGAGAAACAAGGTAGAATCTGCGTCATATCGAATTGGAGGATCTATGCCGTATCCGACTCGCGCGATCGCTGTTCGGTTCATTGGGCAGAAGTGGCGAATGGTTCTTTCGCTGGCAGCGGCCCTCTTCGCAGGCTGCGCTGCTTGTGGCGCTGGAGCAAGTGAATCACAGGCTCCGACGGGGGACCATGCCGTCGATCAGGCCGTCCGCGCGTTCATGCAAAGCGTTGCCCATGACGTTACGCAAGACGGCCCCATGGCATGGATCAAGTATTTCGATGAGGGCCCCGCGTTCTTCATGGCCGTCAACGGCCAGATGGCCTTCCCGAATGCTGCTGCTGCGCAGCAGGGAACCCGGAAATTCGCCCAGACGATCAGCCACATTGAGTTGAAGTGGGGTGACGACCTGCGCGTTGATCCACTCACGGCCGACCTCGCTGTGGTGGCGGCCTCGTGGCACGAGACTCTGATCGACACTGCCGGACATCGTGAGGATGACGCGGGATACTTTACAGGACTGGCTGAAAATCGGAAGGGACGCTGGCAATTCCGCGACGCTCACTGGTCGGCGCCCGTGCCAGCCGGACACTGAGCCTGCTCGCACGCCTGGACATGCGCGGGCGCCTAAATCGACCCACGGGGCGGCCTGGGCGAGACGGGTTGTCCCTCGAACATCGTCGGGCGTTCGGTGTGGAAATATCGCTTGTAAGCCGCGATCCAATCGCTCGAGATTTCACGTTGCGCCTCGGAAATGTCGAGATCGCCGGCGCAGACGAGCGCGTGAAGCCGGTCCTCGAGAGCATCCTTGGCCCTGGCGTTCCAGACGGTTTTCGAATCGGGCTCAGGCCAGAGGTTGTGAATGTCGTCCGTGCCGCCCAGGGAAGGTGGGATTAGGAAGTCCAATTCATAATCTTTCGCGCGTGAACCGGAGACCCCGTACTCACGCAGAGCGGCTTGCTGCATCGCGATGGGGACCTGCCACAGCGGATCCTTGTCGGCTTCGGCGTCGGCCTCGGCGCAGACATCCTGAAGCTCCACCGGGCGGATTGTGCCGGGCGTAAGTTGCGGGTTTGGCACCGTGGCCGTAAGGAAGCGAGCGTGTGATTGCCCACCGATGCTCCCTGCCCGATAGATCCACGTTCCAAACCCGGCAACGATCAAGACCACAGCGGCGACAATTGCTCCCAGACTGCGCGCGGAGATTACCAAGCCGAACGGCCACCGCCATTGCCTGCCGGTCGTAGTCTTCCCCGGTTCGGCAAGCCGGGCTCTGAGCAAGGCGCGAGGTCCGGCGGCCGGCGGCAATTGAGGATCGAAGCTGGCGCGATGAACGTGGACAAAATCGGCGATGGCGTCTTCGAACTCCGCCATGCGAGTGCGGCATTCCCAGCAGGCGGCGAGATGCCGTCGCATGCGGCGGGCGCGCCGCCGGTGAAGCTCACCATCCGACAGCAGCAGGAGTTCTTCGTCCGACAAATGAGGATTGTTGAGAAGCATTGTGTCACCTCTCGCTTGCGCGTGTCAGCCGCGCCAAAGATCGCGTCAGCGATATCGATACGGCGCCCACGGAAGTGCCGAGGACTTCGGCGATCTCACGATACCGAAGGCCCTCGGCGCGCAGCCTGAGGCAGAGTTGATCGCGCTCCGGTAGGGCGCCCACGACCGCCAGCAGCCGGCGGAAGCGCTGGTTCCAGATCGCCTGGTCCTCGGGATTCAAGCTCGGATCGGGATGGCGCTCCGGGTCGCCGTCTTCAAAGCGCCGCCCGTCCTCGAATGCGTGCTCCCGCACGCGTCTTTTCAAGGCGAGGTTGTGTGCCACCCGGAAGACCCAGCCCTGAAGATTGTGGCGAGGCTTTCCGCCTCGCAGGTGTTCGAAAAGCGACAGAAAAGCTTCCTGAATGACCTCTTCGCCGTCCTGGACTGGCAAACCCAGCGAGAGCGTATAGCGCAGCAGGCGGTTGCGCAATTGGTCGAACAGCCCTACGACCTCTTCCTCCAATTGACGGGGATGGCTGGCGGGCTCGGTTGAAACCGAGCCTCGCAACGCAGCCGTCAAATCGGGTGATGAAGGCATTATCGCGGGCTCAAACTGCTCCACAGCATGATACATTCCGAGCCTGCATCCAGTCATCCTTGTCGCCCCAGCACCGAGTCACGCAATCTGGCATCCAGGGTTCCCTAGAAGTTGCTTGTAAGGCGCATGGCGAAACTCCTAGACGGTCCGATGGCATTGCCGGAGAACAGCCCGCCGAAATCGATTACATCCAAGACGTTAGTCAGGTTTTCCCCGTCCACCTGGAACCGCATATTCAAACGGTCTGACCGGTGAATATCCGCACCCGCCGAGGCACTGACCTGGAAGGAAGGATCGATACGGCCGGCAGGGAAGTCAATGCGGTTTACCACCTGCTGGCCATATTCCGCGAGCGCCTGATCATAGTCGCCTTCGAAATCGAACGGAAGGCCACTATCGAATTGAACGCCTCCCGCAAGCCAGAAATGGCGGGCCACCTGGTAGCGAAAGCGGGCGCGAAGAGTGTTGCGCTGATCCTGCGAATCCGGGAAATGTCCTGAGGTCGGTATCACCGCCTCGTCGCCGAGAAAGAGTCCGCCCGTCACCGGGAACCATGCATTGCCGACCGTATACGTGTAACTCACGTAACCGGAAAGTCGCTTCCACTCCGGCAGGTCGATCTTCCCCTCCGCGCCGTAAATGATCGCCTTTTGGAAGGCGATGGGAAAGCTGATCGTTGTGTTGTCGATCTGATTGTCGTCCGCGTAATTGTTCACGTCGCGGCGAAAGTAATTGGCGGTCAACTTGACCTTCTTGAAGACAGCTTTCGTCAGGCCCGCTTCGTAGTAGTTTCCTTCGGACGGCTGCACTGGCAGCTCGAGTGACATCGCATCCAGGTTCGTGGCCGCCGTCGAGCTGGAAAGCAGGATGTTCTCCAAAGAAGGCGTCTGAAAGACCCTGTCGTATGAAAAATGGACCACGAGATCGGCTGAGGGGAAATAGCGCGCAATCGATAAGCGGGGGTCCACTGCCTGACGGTTCACAAGGAGCTGGTAATGGTCCCACCGAAGCCCGGCGCTGATGGTCCAGTTTGGCAAGCTGACGAGATCCTGCACAAATGCAGACTGTTCGAGGTCGGGCCGATTCGCTGCGAAGGCGAAGGTAAGGGGCGTGCTGGGATCAAACTGGCTCGTATCCATCGGAAGATTGGGAATGTCGTACCTGAAGTGCTCATTCACGAACATGTTGTCTGATTCGACCCCGGTCTTCCATTCATGGTGGCCGTGGTGAACGGTCACGGCTCCCTTGAAATAGCCCTCGTTAAACCAATTGTGCTGGAAAATCAGGATGGGAGTCGAATCAACGTTAGACCAGAAATGGTTCGCATCGTTGCGCACCATCCCGTGAAAATCAGCCACGACGTCGGACGAAAAGATGTGCTGGTAGGAGACGGTTCCCATCGTTTCGAAGTTATCGGCATTTTGCAGCTGGCAGGGCGGCCCCGAAATCTGCCCGGGCGCATAGCACCAGTTTTGCTGCACCTGTTCGTTCGGAAGCTCATAACGAGAGAGCTCGTGGCGGACAGTAATCCTGAAGCGATCCTTGGGTGTAAAGTCGCGCTCGTAATAGAGGGAAAGGTCACCGACGGTGCCGGTATTCGTGTAGTTCTCCGGAACCACGGGGTTGAGATAGTGGCTGGTCATATCGCCGCTGCCGCTGCCCCCGAACGTGTTCTTGCCCCACCCGTATTGTGCCTCTGCGAAAGTGCCCGCGGTGTCAAAACTGCCGCCCGAGAGGACCACCTGGCCGTGTAAGCCGGGCTGTGCATCCTGAAGCGTGTTGAGCTCAACCACGCCTCCCATCTTGCGTCCGTACTCGGCTGGAAAGCCGGCGGTATAGATGGTCATCGATTGCATGTTATCTGCTTCGATCTCAGCGCCAAAACTGGGCGAGCGATTATCGGTGAGAGGGACGCCATCGACCACAAATTGAGTCTGGTACTCCGAGCCGCGCGGATGCAGCACTGCATTGCCCTCATAGAGCCAGCCCGGTTGCGAATTCACTAAATCCTGCAAGGAACGGCCCGGCACTGAGCTGGGCCGATTTTGAATGAGGTCTGAACCTACCTGGCTGACGTTGCCGGCTTGATCGGGGTCGATCAGAGTGCCAGGCGCACTGACCGTCACGGATTGGTTCACCGTGGGCAGGTTCAGGCGGATCGTGTGCTCGATCGGGATCGAGGAGCGAATTTCGATCGAGTCGGACACGGCGGCAAAGCCAGGCTGATGAATTTCGAGGTCATAGATCCCATAAGGCAGTCGCTGCACGTCGAGGGCACCCTGATTGGTGGTGACCAAGGTATTTCGATACTGGTTCGCCTCGCAGACGATCTGGACGGTCGTCTTCACGCCAAGACCGGAGGGGTCGGTCACCTTGAGGCGCAATTCGCCGCTGGCGCCCTGGCCGAAGATCGGCAAGACGCTGATCAAGAAAAGGGTTGCAAGTCGCTTCATGAAGAGGCGGCCCTCTGCGCTTCCTCAGTTGACGTCAGGCATGAGTTCGTAGAAGCCGCTACGTAAATGAACGTTGCTAACCGTCTGAGCGCCATTACTGCCCATCCCTCAAACCGATATCCCTTTCGATGACGTCTTGTTCAGCCTTTTTTGTTTTTGTGAGGAGTTCAGCGACGAGCTTCAAACGGACGATGGCCCCAGCAGTGACGCAGGGCTCGTGGCCCTGGGCACGACGGCCGTGGTGGCCGCGGCCGCCCTTGCGGCTGCTTGTATCCCATCGTGGCGTGCCGGCCGCGTCGATCCGGCCTCAACCCTGCGCTGCTAATGATCCCTCCGAAGGCCCGGGCGTTCCGTGTCCGTTTTTTCCTGTTGACATCCCACAAGAGCGGCGTCATACTCCTCTGGTCAAGCCACAGGAGGCCGGAGAGGATGACGAACGATCGATCGGAGATTTTGCAGGGGACGCTCGACCTGATGGTGCTCAAGACCCTTGAGGCCATGGGGCCGCTGCACGGCTACGGCATTGCGCGGCGGATCGAGCAGCTCAGCGAGGAAGTGCTGCGGGTGAACCAGGGGACGATTTACGCGTCGCTGGTGCGCCTGCTGCAAAAGGGCTGGATCGCCGCGGCTTGGGGTGCGTCGGAGAACAACCGCAAGGCGCGGTTCTACTCCATCACGAAGAGCGGCCGGAAGCAGCTTACTGCTGAGGCGGAGAACTGGGAGAGGATCGCCGGGGTGATGGGCCGCGTGTTGCAGCTCGAGGGGCGCCGGTAAGGCTCGGGGGTGAGGGCAATGTTTGACTGGATTCGAACCCTGTTTTCGCGAGTTCGTGGATTGCTGACCGACCGGCGCCTCGATCGGGAGTTCGAGCAGGAACTCGATTCCCACCTCGCGCTCGCGACCGAGGAGAATCTCCGCCGCGGCCTATCGCCGGAAGAAGCGCGCCGCGCGGCCCGCCTGCGGCTGGGCGGCGTCACCCAGTTGCGCGAGACCCACCGGGAGCTGAACGGTCTGCCCTGGCTTGAAAACCTTTTTCGTGACCTTCGCTACTCGTTTCGAATACTGCGGAAGAATCCAGGCTTCACGCTGGTTGCCGTTCTCACGCTGGGTCTGGGTATCGGGGCGAACACCGCCATTTTTAGCCTTATCGACACGGTCATGCTGCGAACGCTCCCGGTGCCGAGGCCTGAGGAGTTGCGGGAGTTGCGCATGCTGCCGCAATCTGGTGGCGAAGGCAATCCCATCTTCACCAATGCGATTTGGGAACAGTTACGCGATCAGCAGGACGTTTTCTCGGGCGTTTTCGCCTGGAGCGGTCAGCCCTTCGATCTCAACCAGGGCGGCGCCGTCCGCTTCGCGAACGGTCTCTGGGTGAGCGGCAGCTATTTCGGAGGTCTGGAGCTTGCGCCCGCTGCGGGACGCCTGATCTCGTCCTCAGACGACCAGCGCGGATGCGCAGGCGTAGCGGTGCTGAGTTACGGGTTTTGGCAGGACCACTACGGCGGATCTCCGAGCGCCATCGGCAGCACGATATCACTTAACCGGCGCCCCTTTGAAGTTGTTGGGGTGGCGCCCGCCGGCTTTTTTGGAATGGATGTGGGCGAGAAGTTTGACGTAGCCCTTCCGATCTGCGCCACGGCCCTGTTTGGCAGCGGAAAGGAATCTCCTCTTGAACAACGCGCGTGGTGGTGGCTGAGGGTGGCCGGCCGCACCAATCCCGGGATCGCTCCGGGCCGGTTGAAGGCGCGGCTCGGAGTCCTTTCGCCTCGAATCTTCGCCGGCTCCGTGCCTCAGGACTACGCCCCATCATCCCAGCAGGCATTCGTCAAGCAGGTTCTCGTGGCGGTCCCGGCGGCCACTGGACTGACGGGGTTTTCCAATTTTCGCGGGCAGTATGAAAAGCCACTCGAAGTCTTGATGGCGGTGGTGGGGCTCGTGCTGCTTATCGCCTGCGCCGACATCGCGAGCCTGATGCTGGCCCGTTCGCGTACGCGGCGTAAGGAGATCGCCGTGCGGCAAGCTTTGGGTGCCAGCCGCGGGCGACTGATCCGGCAGTTGCTCACGGAATGCGCGCTACTCTCGTCGGCCGGCGCGCTCCTGGGAGTGCTCTTTGCGCGCTGGGGAACGGCATTGCTGGTCGGCTTGATTTCGAGCACCCGGAATCCGGTATTTCTGGACCTCTCGCTGGACGGCCGCGTGCTTGGATTCACGGCGGCGACTGCGGTCTTCACGGGCGTTTTGTTCGGCCTGTTGCCGGCGCTGCGCGCCACGCGAGTATCTTTGACATCGGCGATGAAGGGCAGCCAGGCGCCTGAGAATGAGCGCCCCCCGCGCTTTCGAGCGCGGCAGGGAATTGTGATTTTCCAGGTGGCGCTTTCGCTCGTCTTGCTCGTGGCCGCAGGGCTGTTACTGCGTAGCTTCGCCAAGCTCGCCACGCTTGACCTGGGCTTTGATCGCAATAACGTCCTGCTGGTGTTCCCCGTTCTCCAGGCCGCCAAGATTCCAGCAGAGCAACGGGAAAACACCTACGAAGAGATCGAGAACCGGCTGCGAGCGCTCCCTGGCGTTGTTTCCACTGCCCGGTCCGTCATGACACCCATCATGGGCGGCGCGTGGACGCAAAGCATCCAGACCGAATGGTCCAAAGCATTGACGAATGATAATGCGAATGCATGGTTCAACTACGTTTCGCCAGGATATTTTGAGACGCTCCGCATGACGCGGCTGGCAGGCCGCAACCTCGATCGGCACGACACCAAGACGGCTCCGGGCGTAGCGGTCATCAATCAGACGCTGGCTCACCGCTTCTTTCCGAACATGAATCCCATCGGCAAGACTTTCCGCATCGTGGGGCAGCCCGGTCCACCTATCGAGGTCGTCGGACTCGTCAAGGATTCCAAGTACGGATCGGTGCGCGAAGAGACACATCCTACGGCGTTCTTCCCACTGGCGCAGGTTCCCCAGACGGTAATGGGAGAAACCCTTGAGCTGCGCAGCGCTTTGCGGCCGTCCGCTCTGGTCCTGCCCGCCCAGGCCGCCGTCGCGGACGTGAATAAAGAGATTCCGATCGACTTTCACACGCTGGCCGAGCAGGTGGAAGCTTCGATGGTTCAGGAGCGTCTGCTGGCGCTGCTTTCCGGTTTCTTCGGCGCTTTGGCGCTGGTTCTGGCGATGATCGGTCTTTACGGCACGGTCAGCTATCTCGTGACGCAGAGACAGACGGAGTTCGGCGTCCGAATGGCGCTCGGGGCGCAGCGCGGCTCGATTCTGAGGCTGGTGCTGCGCGACGTGATCGCCGTTCTCGCAGGCGGCGTCATAGTGGGAGTTGGCATTTCGCTTGTGGCCACGCGCCTGCTCCAGCAGATGCTGTTCGGGCTCGGGCCACGCGACACGGTGACCCTGGGCGCGGCGGTTGCGGTGCTATCGGTCGTTGCTCTAATCGCTGGGTACCTCCCGGCGCGCCGCGCAACAAAGGTCGATCCCATGGTCGCGCTTCGGTATGAGTGAGGCATCGGGTGATTGGATGACGGGCGGTTGAAGGGAGGCTGGGCTTTGCCATGTTGGACTGGCTGAAGGTGCAGGTTTCACGAGTTCGCGGGTTGATGGCACGGCGACGTATCGATCAGGACTTCGAGCAGGAGCTTGGGGCTCATCTCGCGTTGCTGGTTGAGGAAAACGTCCGCCGCGGGATGGCTCCGGAAGAAGCGCAGCGCGCCGCTCGCCTGCGATTGGGCGGCGTCACGCAGCTTCGGGAAACCCACCGCGAACTCTGGGGCCTGCTCCACGGGATCGACTTTGGTTGCCCGGCGTGCCGGCTGGCGCTTCGCTATGAGTGAAATCATTGGGTGATCGGACGATTAGTGATCGGGAGACTGGCATGTCTGGGAGATCGGGAATCCTGGCTCGGCTGAGAATGTTGGCTTCACGCGTTCGCGGACGGTTCGCCATTCGCCGTCTCGACGAAGGCTTCCAGCAGGAACTCGACGCCCACCTGGCGCTGCTGACCGAGGAGAACATGCGCCGCGGCCTGACGCCGGAAGAGGCCCGCCGCGCAGCTCGAGTGCGTCTGGGGGGCGTCACGCAGCTTCGCGAAACCCATCGCGATCTTCACAGCCTGCCTTGGCTCGAGGCGTTGATCCACGACCTTCGCTACGCCTTGCGCATGCTCCGGAAGAATCCCGGGTTCACGGCGGTCGCCGTGCTCACCCTGGCGCTTGGCGTCGGCGCCAATACGGCGATCTTCAGTGTGATCGATGCCGCCCTGCTGCGTCCTTTGCCTTACGATCGGCCGGAGCAACTCGTCAACATCTCAACCCTGCACTTGAATGGGAACGGCATGGTGATCTCGCCGGATTTCAAGGCCTGGCAGGAGCAGAGCGGCATCTTCGAATCGGTCGGCGCTTTCGGTCTGGGCTTTAACAGCATCAGCCGTGGGGCGAACCTGACCGGAAGCGGAGAGCCGATGCACGTTGAGGTCATCGGCATCACGCCGGGATTCTTCCGCATGCTGGGCGTGCAGCCGATCCTCGGGCGCAGCTTCAGCGAAGCCGAAGCCGAGACCGGTCACAACCAGGTGGCGCTGCTCAGCGCGGCCGTTTGGCGCCGCGAATTTGGCGGCGACCGCAACGTGCTGAACAGGACGATCCACCTCGATGGAACGCCTTTCACGGTCGTCGGGGTGATGCCGGCGGGCCTGCTCTATCCTCCCGGAGACCTCTGGGTGCCGGAAGTGTTGGACGCTTCCAACTCCCTGCCGCAAAGCGCCGACTGGCGGATGCTATTCGTCATCGGGCGCCTGAAATCGGGAGTGAGCCTGGCCAAGGCGCGTGCGGACCTCGATGTACTCACGCACCGCCTCGACCCCCAGTTTTCGGCGGGGCGACAGAAAAGCCGCTCGCGCTGGCATGTGGAAGTGATCCCGCTTCGGCAATTGCTGGCTGGCGACGTTGGGCATCTGCTGGTGATCCTGCTGATCGCGGTGGCGTTCGTGCTCTTGATCGCCTGTGCGAATCTCGCCAACCTGCTGCTGGCGAGGGCCGCAGCTCGTGGCAAAGAGGTCGCGGTTCGAGCGGCTCTGGGCGCAGGGCGCGCCCGGCTGGCGCGCCAGTTCCTGGTGGAGAGCGCGCTGCTCGCGGCACTGGGAGGAGCGCTTGGAGCTGTTGTGGGCATGTGGGCGGTGCGGGCGATGATCCAACTGATTCCACCGCAGCTTCCCGCTGAAGTCGGCCTCGACGCGAGAGTGCTCGCGTTCGTGATCGGCGTCTCCGCATGCGCCGTGATCCTCTTTGGCCTGATCCCCGCGCTCTCGGCGTCGAGGGTGGACGTTAACGAGGCTTTAAAGGAAGGCGGCGAGCGCGCCGGGCTGGGACGCGGGACCCATCGGCTGCGGGGCCTGCTGGTGGTTGCCGAAACGGCGCTGGCGCTCGTTCTGCTGACGGGCGCGGGACTGCTCGCGCGCAGCGTGTACCGGCTCACCGAGGTAGACCTCGGTTTTGATCCCCATCATCTGCTCCTCGGTGAAGTGAGTCTTCCCATCACCCTGATGGACCAGCCCCAGCGGCAAGCCAATTTCTTTCACGAGGCGCTCGATCGTCTCCGCGCGCTGCCCGGAGTGGAGAAGGCCGCCGCCACCACTCATTACCCGGTCAGCGTGTTCAACAGCCTGACCACGGACGTGCTCGTTTCCGGCGGACCCGCTCCCGAGCCCGGTCAAGTGATCTCGACCGCCTACGTCAGTCCCGATATTTTCAGCACCCTGGGCATTCCGCTGCGCGAAGGCCGCTTCTTCAACAACCAGGACGCAGCAAACGGCCGCAAGGTGGTGATCCTGAATGAGTCGGCCTTGCGTCGCATTTTCACTGGGCGCGAAGCGGTGGGTCACGAAATCAGCATGGACGGCGCCAAGGGTCCTTGGCGTGAAGTGGTGGGAGTGGTTTCCGACACAAGGAATTACACGCTGGAGCGCGAACCGTGGCCGGAAATCTACATCCCTTACGAGCAGGATCCGACGCTCGTCATGTACTTCGTGCTTCGCTCGAAGGGCGACCCGATGAGTCTTGGGGATGGCTTGCGGCGCTCGGTGGCGAGCGTCGACCCTAACGAGCCTGTGGCAAGAATTGAGACCATGGACGACGTGGTCGAGAAGCTGGTTGCGCCCTCGCGGTTCAAACTCGAGCTGCTCGGTTCCTTCGCGATCCTGGCTCTGCTGCTCGGCGCTATCGGGCTCTACGGCGTGATTGCGTATGCCGTCTCCGAGCGCACGCATGAAATCGGCGTTCGCATGGCGCTGGGCGCCGAGCGCAGCAACGTGCTGAAGCTGGTGATGGGACATGGATTCAAGCTGACTTTGATCGGCGTGGGGCTGGGAATCGGGGGATCGTTTGCCGCAACCCGGTATCTCTCGAGCCTGCTTTACGGAGTCAAGCCTACAGATCCGATAACCTTCGCCGCCGTATCCGCGGTTCTCGTGACGGTAGCGCTCGTTGCGAGTTACATCCCGGCGCGACGCGCGACCAGGATCGATCCCATGGTGGCGCTCCGATACGAGTGAGAGCGCGGGGCGATCGGGTGATTGTGTGATCGGGTGATTTGAGTGATCTGGGGCATTCGACAAGAGCGCATCTTCAGGAGGTTCTGCCGTGTTGGACTCGGTTAGAGTGTTGGCTTCGCGAATTCGTGGACTGCTGGTGCGGCGACGCATCGATCAGGATTTCCAGCAGGAACTCGATTCCCACCTGGCGCTTCTCGTTAGCGAGAATCTCCGCCTCGGCCTGACGCCGGAGGAATCCCGCCGCGCCGCGCGCCTCCGATTAGGAGGGCTTTCCCAATTACGGGAGGAGAACCGCGACCTCCAGGGACTGCCTCTGGTCGAGGCTCTTTTCCAGGACGTCCGGTACACGCTCCGGATGCTGCGCAAGAATCCCGGCTTCACGGCCGTGGCTGTGCTTGTGCTCGCGCTTGGCATCTCGGCCAGCGTCGCCATTTTCGCTTTTGTGGACGCCGCGCTGATCAAGCCGTTGCCGTACCCGAACCCCGCGCGGCTGGTGGGCGTGACCGAGAGTGTCCCGCTGATCCCCCGCGCCGACCTTTCGTATCCTGACTACCTCGACTGGAAGAGGCTCAACAAAGTTTTCAGCTCGTTCGACGTATGGACCGGAACGGGATACCTGCTGAGAACGCCTGCAGGCACTCAACCCGTGATGGGCGCTCGCGTGAGCGACGGATTCTTCCGCACCCTCGGCATCGCTCCGATGCTGGGACGCGACTTCTATTCCGGCGAGGATTTGCCGAGCGGGCCCCAGAGCGTCATCTTGAGCTACTCGGCCTGGCAGAAATGGTTTGGCGGAAGGCGGGACGTGGTCGGCCAGACGGTGATGCTCAGCGGCGTTTCGTACGCCATTGTTGGGGTGTTACCGCGCGATTTTCAATTTGCTCCTCGAGGGGATGCTCAGATCTGGGCCACTCTTCACGCTTCGGACTCGTGCAGCATCAGGCGAAGCTGCCACTCACTCGACGGAGTCGCCCGGCTCAAGGATGGCGTCTCGGTGCAGGCGGCGCTGGCGGATATGGCGTCGATCGCGCAACAACTGGAGAAGCAGTATCCCGATTCCAATCGCGGCCAGGGCGCAACCGTCGAGCCTTTTACCGAATGGATCGTCGGGGACATCCGGCCCCTCTTCCTGGTGCTGCTCGGCGGCGCCGGACTCCTGTTGCTGATCGCTTGCGTCAATGTCACAAGCCTGCTGCTCGCGCGCTCGGAGAGCCGCAAGCGCGAGATCGCGGTGCGCGGCGCGCTGGGCGCGTCGGCCTCGAGACTGGTGCGCCAGTTCGCCACCGAAGGGTTGCTGCTCGCGGCGTGCGGCGGCGTGCTTGGCCTGGTTTCCGCCGAGTGGGCCATGCAACTACTCACCAGGCTGATCCCGGCTGACATGCTGGCCTACACGCCATACCTGCGCGGACTCGGGTTGAACCTCCACGTGGTCGCCTTCGCGACCGCGATCGTCCTGCTCACGGCGCTGCTGTTCTCCGTCACGCCAACGTTGCGCCTGTCGATGTCGGAGATGCGCGCGGGCCTGACCGAAGGCGGCCGAGGCTCGTCGGGCACCTTGTGGCGCCGCTTCGGCCCGAACCTGGTGGCGGCGGAGTTGGCCATCGCCACCGTGCTGCTGGTGGGCGCGGGACTGCTCGGCAAGAGCTTCTATCGCCTGCTTCATGTGGACCTCGGGTTCGAGCCCGATCATCTGGCCACGCTGCAGGTCGCCGCGCCGGATGCCGCCTATGCGAAGGACGAGCAGGTCGTGGCGCTGGGCCGCCAGGTCCGGAATCGGCTAGGCAGCTTGCCCGGCGTCCGATCGGTGGGCATCACGGGCGAGCTGCCCCTGAGCGGCAATGGCAATACGGACTGGATCCGGTTCGTGGGCCGCCCCTACGACGGAAAACACATCGAAGTGAACGAACGGGACGTGAGCTCCGATTACTTCACCACGCTGCAGGCGAAGTTGTTGCGCGGCCGTTTCTTTACCGACGCGGACGACGCATCGAAGGCCAAAGTGGTGATCATCAACCAGACGCTGCAGCGAAAATACTTCCCGAACGAAGATCCGATCGGCAAGCAGTTCGGCGACACCTCGCTCTCGCCGAAGTCGCTCCGGGAGATCGTCGGCGTTGTGGACGATGTCCGCGAAGGCGGCCTCGATTCCGAGATCTGGCCGGCCGAATATGAGCCCTTCAACCAGAGCCCCGACACCGATTTCGCCGTCGTCGTCCGGACGGCGCAGTCCGAGCAGTCAGTGCTCCCGGCGCTCAGCTCCGCCATCCATCAGATTGATCCTGGCCTCGGCACGGCAGGCGAAGAAACCATGAACGAAAGAGCCGCGGACTCCGAGACCGCCTACCTGCACCGTTCCGCGACGTGGCTTGTGGGCGGCTTCGCGGTTATGGCATTGCTGCTGGGCGTGGTCGGACTCTACGGCGTGATCGCGTACTCGGTGAGCCAGCGGACGCGCGAGATCGGCGTGCGCATGGCGCTCGGCGCCCAGCGCAGCGCGGTCTATGGACTCGTCCTGAAAGAGGCGGCCTGGTTGACCGGCATCGGAATCGGCGCCGGCCTCGCTTGCTCGGTGGCTGCAGCCGCTTTGATGCGCAAGCTGCTGTTCGGCACCGCGGCCTGGGACGCGCCCACGCTCGCGGTGGTCGCCGTGGTGCTCGCGGTTTCGGCTCTCGCGGCCAGCGCCATTCCCGCTCGCCGCGCCGTGAAAGTCGATCCCATGGTGGCCTTACGTTATGAATAGACAACGCCCTCTCCAGCTAACAGCCCGAACGAGCCATCGTCAAACAAAAGCCACTCCCGAAAAAACTTACAAACCTTTGTCCATTTCGGCCTTACTCGTTCGACGCTAGAGTGGAAGCTCAGAAAACTGAGCCACAAAGGAGGGAATTCAAATGCGAGTCATGGTAATCGGCAAGGCCACGAAAGATTCTGAAGCCGGCGTCATGCCGAAACAAAAGGGACTGGAGGAGATGGGCAAGTTCAACGAGGAACTGGTGAAGGCGGGGGTTTTGCTGGCCTTCGGCGGACTGCACCCGAGTTCGAAGGGCAAGCGGGTTCGATTTTCCGGAGAGAAGCGCACCGTGATCGACGGCCCGTTCACCGAGAGCAAGGAACTCATCGCCGGCTATTCGATTTGGCAGGTCCGTTCGATGGAAGAGGCGGTTGAGTGGGTGAGGCGCTGCCCGAATCTTTGTGAGGGCGAGTCGGAAGTCGAGATCCGGCAGGTATTCGAGGCGGAGGACTTCGGCGCCGAATTGACTCCCGAGATGAAAGAGCGGGGTGAACGCTTGCGCAGCCAGATTGGCGCCAAGCAGCCGCAACTCAGCCGTTAGAAATGTGCTGCCGATTTTCCGCGATCAGTTTCAAATAGCGCTGGACGGCTTCAAGGCGATTTGGCAACAAGCGAGAATCCAGGACGCATGAAACGCATTGCCTGCGTGTCCAGCCCGCCACCTAAAGAGAGAAGCCGGACGCGAGGGACAAAAAACATAGCCAGATAAGGCAAAGAGGCAATTGCCTGCACCCGGCGAGCTTAAGAGAGAAATGGCGAGGCCATGTTAGCCACCGCCTCGGTTGACAGAATGTTATAGTGTGTCGCCCCGGGCACAATGCCAAGCCTGGCTGCTGAACGCCGCGAACCGTCCAGGCCGGCGTCGCACTGACCTCCTCCGAGTGCTTTGTAGAACGCCACTATGTGTTCAGGGCGAATGGAGTCAGCGTCGGCAAAGACAAGCATCGTGGGAGACCGAAGCTTTTTCACCTGCTCCGACCAGTCGAAGTCGTGAGATTCCATCTCTGCGATCTTGCGGAGAAGAGTTTCCCAGTTGACCTCCGGATAGAGCTGGCCAAGCGGCGAACCTTTAATGTTTTGGGCGATCTGCGGGGCGTGCGCGGTCATCTGATCGAACGCTGCAATCACCTCCGGAAACGATCCGTCCCGTTGCATGGCAGCCGAGACGACGATCAGTCGATTGACGGCCGCAGGATGCCGAATCGCTGTTTGCAGTGCAACCCCACCGCCTAACGAATAACCCAGGACATCTGCTTTCTCGATCTTCAGAAAGGCCATCAAGGCAGCTACGTCATCGGCCATGAACTCGAACCGCAGTGGACGATCGATGTCTTTCGTACGTCCGTGCCCTTGCAGATGAAGGGCGATGACCTTCCTCGTCTTCGCCAGATCCGTCAGATTCTGACCGAACACCTCACTGGCTGAAACGCCGCCGTGCAGCATGATGAGCGGTTGGCCCTCGCCATGGATCTCGTAATAAAGTTTTAATCCATTGACCGGGCGAAGCCTGAGCTTGCGTCTTGCATGTTTGTCTCCAAGAGAAATGATGACGGTCCATGGAATGCCGGAACGAAGGCGGTCGCCCCCAACCCTACGCCAGTAAGGGCAAGGAAATCTCGTCTCAGCAATTTCTTTCCTCCACAATTCGTCCCGCACGCTCGTGACGGCAACGCGTCTGCAGAGTCCCCTACGCGCTATCCGCATTCAGTTCGTATTCCGTTTCAGATACTGCTAAATCTCCTTCTCGCTCAAGAACAACTAGGGCCTTTTCGACCCGAGGTCAACAATGACTCCGAAAGCGCGGGCTGGAAGCCGCAGCTCGCTTGAGCAACCGGGCTATCAGCTTCCGGCTTGCTCTGCCGGTGCAAAAGGTGAGCGGTAGTAATGACGGCTACTGATCTTCACCCGGCCATCGACCCCGCCATCGACGTAGTCCGGAGAATGGAATTTGCCTGCTAGGCTCCAGTTTCCGCCTTCAGGAAGGTGCCCTGCTCGAGCTCGCTGAACGCCTCCCGGAGCTGCTCCTGGGTGTTCATCACGATGGGGCCGTACCAGGCCACGGGCTCCTGCAGCGGCTTCCCCGAGCACAGCAGGAACCGGATTCCGTCGTCCCCGGCCTGCACCATCAGCTCATCGCCGCGATCGAACAGAACGAGCGCGCGGTTGTCGGCCTCGGCCGGAGGCGCCGTGTCAAGCCAGCCGACCGATTCGGTGGGCACCGCGAGCGGGCCCGAAGCGTTGCAGAACTTCCCATTCCCGCCAAAAACGTAGGCAAAAGCGTGGCGGGTGGTTTCGACGGGCAGCGTCTTCCGGCGGCCGGGAGGCACGGAGACGTCGAGGTAGATGGGATCGGCGGCGATGCCGTCCACCGGACCCTTTTTGCCCCAGAAGGTTCCGCAGACGACGCGAACGTGCGTGCCGTCATCGTCAGTAACCTCGGGAACGTCGGGCGCCTTCACTTCCTGGTAGCGCGGCGGCGTCATTTTGAGACTTGACGGCAGATTGGCCCACAGTTGGAAGCCGTGCATCCGGCCCGCCGGGTCGCCTTTCGGCATCTCCTGATGGATAATCCCGCTGCCTGCGGTCATCCACTGCACGTCGCCGGCGGCGATGCTGCCGCGATTGCCCATGCTGTCGCCATGCTCGACGGTTCCGGCGAGAACGTAGGTAACGGTCTCGATGCCGCGATGCGGATGCCAGGGGAATCCCGCCAGATAATCCTCGGGGACCTCGTTGCGGAAGTCATCGAGAAGCAGGAAAGGATCGAAATCTGACGTATTGCCGAAGCCGAACGCGCGCCGCAGGTGAACGCCCGCGCCTTCCAGGGTCGGCTTGGACATGACGAGCCGCTTAACGGGTCGAAGGGACATGGTAGCCTCCTCAGCCAGTGTAGCCCGTTGACCTCGACTGCGCCAACAGTTGCGCCCGCAGCAGACATCATCGACGATCAACGTCGAGCGCGTAGATTTCCTGCGTGCTCGTATCGCGCAACAGAAGCGGAGAATCATCCGGCGACAGGCCGCCCCACGAACCTAAAGAACCCACCGCCCGCCGGATGTTCTTGAAATCCACCAATCGTTCAAGCTTCCGGTCGCTCAAGCGGACGCGGTAGAAGCCGGTCCGGTCTCCGACCTCCGAGTCGAAGTAAACGTATTTCCCGTCGCGCGACCAGTTGGGATACCCGGCGTAAATTCCGCTCGTCAGTTCCTCCCACTTCCGCGTCTGTAAATCGAAAAGCAACTGCTTCTGGCTGTCGGATGTCTGCACGGCAATGTATCGCCCGTCCGGCGACCAACGAGGCGCGAAGACACGCTCGGAGTCCGGCAATTTTGTGGTCTGATTGGTTTTCAGATCCAGAATGAAGATGCCGCCGGCGTTGTCCGGTTCGGCGAAGGGCAATTTGCCAAAAGCCAGGGACGATCCGTCCGGCGACCAGCTCGGGTCGCCGTAATTCCGGTCCCCCGGCGATAGCATGCGCGGTGTGCCGCCATCCGCCGGGACCACATAAACCTGCCAGGGCTTGCCAGGCCCCTGACCCATGAACGCAATGCTCTTGCCATCCGGCGACCAGTACGGTTGAAACGCCTGCAGGGGAGAAAACGTAAGCTGGAGCCGCTCGCTTCCGTCCATCCGGCTTCGCCAGAGGGTGGGCTCGGGGTAACCTTCATACGTCACCCACTGCCCGTCCTTTGAGAAGCTGACGCCCTGAGCCGAAAGGCCTGAGAGGTAAGGAACGAACTCGCCGCTGCTCGAGTCATACCGGGCCAGTTCGCCCTTGGGCTGGTCACCGATGACGAAAACCTTCTTCCCGTCGACGCTGGGAACGGGCGCCAAGTAGTTGATCGGGCCCGCGGTCAAGACCACAGGGTCTCCCGGCTTTCTCCTGAAGATGCCCGTCTTTTCCCTGCGCGCCCAGATTCCCGTGGCGCCATTTCGCGTTGACTGGAACAGGTAGGTGTTCCCGTCCGGCGTCCAGTTGCCGCAACACTCCGCGGCCGGGTTGTTCCAGCCCGCGAGCAAGGGATGAAGCTTGCTTCCATCGGCGCCGACTTCCCATAGCGAGCTTGTCCCGGCTGTGTCCACCACCGTGAAGCGCACGATTTTCCCGTCCGGAGACCAGCGCGGCCACCAGAGCACGCCCGAGACCGTGGCGAGCTTCTTTGCATTCGTGCCGTCACTCTGGGCCGTGTAGAGGTCCGTGCCGCGCGCATAAACGATCTCCCGCTGGTCCGGCGACCAGGAGGCGTCATGACCCGTCACGTCGGCAAGACGCCGGGGAGCCCCAGCGGGCAGCGGAAAAATCCAAAGCTGGTTCTCGAGGCCAAGGTCGCTGATTGAGCCTGAGACCAGCAATTGCGAATGGTCGGGTGCGATATCCCAAAGGGCGACGTTGGGGAAGGGAGTGGGGACCAGCGCCGTTTCGCCGCCCGCGGTGGAAACTTCGGCAACGGCCGTTTGACCTCCGGCGGTCTTCAGGAAGTAAAGACGAGCCCCGTCCGTCACCATGCGAGGGGGCGAGAACGAGGAGTTCACTTTTGCCTGGGCGTCGTGCGTGAGCTGGGTGTAACTCAAAACCCGGGGCGCCGGGAGCGGGCGGGTGAACCAATAAACGAGGGCCAGGGCGATGACGACACTCGAGACGATGAGCGCCCGCGTCCGCTCTCCGCCGCGCGCCGCGCGAGCGGCAGGCTCCGTCCGTGCTGTGGCGCCGGACGCCGGCCGCCTTGGATCCGCATCGCGCTGCACGCGCCGCAGATCGGCGCCCAGGTCGGAAGCGTGCTGATACCGCAGATTCCGTTCCTTCTCGAGCGCCTTGTTGATGATCTGTTCGATCGGGGCCGGCAGGTGCGGATTCACAGCGGTCGGGGGCGTTGGGGCTCGATTCAGGATCGCGTCGTGGATCAAGGGCGCGGTGCTTGCGTAAAACGCGCGCCGCCCGGTCGCCATCTCGTAGAGCACGGCGCCGAAACTGAACAGGTCAGTGCGGGAGTCGAGTTCCTCGCCTCGCGCCTGCTCGGGCGACATGTAGGCGGCAGTGCCCATGCTCGCGCCGGGGCTGGTGATGTCCTCGGGGCTGATGGGTTGAGTCGGCGAGTCTTGGAGGGGAGAGCTTGCGTGATCCCCATCGCGGCCGGCCACGGCCCCTGCTTCCACGGCTAACTTCGCCAGGCCGAAGTCCAGGACCTTCGCCTGTCCGCGGCTCGTGACGAAGATGTTGCCCGGTTTGATGTCGCGGTGGATGATGCCCTTTTGGTGCGCAGCCTCGAGCGCGTCGGTGATCTGGATGGCGAGATCGAGCAGCGACGACTCCTGGATCGGCCCTCCGGCGGGCGTAATGCCCGCCGTCCTCCGGGCGATCCGCTGCTTCAGGGTCTGCCCCTCGAGCAACTCCATGGCGATGAAAAGCCGGCCTTCGTGTTCACCGATCTCGTAGATGCTGCAGATGTTCGGATGATTGAGGGAGGCGGCCGTGCGCGCTTCGCGCCGGAAGCGCTCGATGGTCTGCGGGTCAGCGGCCACGGCGTCCGGCAAAAACTTCAAGGCCACTTGCCGGCCAAGGCTCAAGTCCTCGGCGCGGTACACCACGCCCATGCCGCCGCTGCCGAGTTTCTGCATTATGCGGTAGTGGGATATGGTTTGATCCAACAATTGGAGGCGCTCTTTTTCCATGAAGTGCTGTTAAGAGAGCATAACACAGGCCGGGCGGAATCCTGAGTCCCGGGCTGCGCGTAACACGCAAGGTTATCAGAGCGATATCAGCAGTCTAGTCCGGCCCACCGCTTCGCGGTCGGCGTCTTCCACAGTGAGAGGGCCGATCGATTTCAGCCCTCTTGGCGCAGCCTGCCCATTCCTCCCTGGCCTGACAGCCGACATGCGTAACTAAAGGACTTATCCGAGCCTCGTCTTGGGTTCCGATGGCTTCGGAATGGCTTCGGACGGCTTCGGTTTTTCGCCTTTTCTCATGATTTTATTGATTACAAAGAACTTCTTGGCTTCGCTTCCCACATTTTCAATGGGGGTGGGGGGGGTGCGAGGTGCCGCAGACTCGGATGCCCTGGTTTCCCCTTTGTTTCCGGAATCGCGCGGCGCGGACCCGTGAAGCATGGCCAACCTTTGGGGCGGCAAAGCCACCCTTCGAAACGAACCCGCCCAGCATAGCACAAGGCTAGGCACTTCGCCAAGCTCTGTAGGTAGTTATTGATAGGCTACATCGAAGCTCGTTCAACGGCGGACCCTGGACAGAGGACGATCTCCGCGAGGTGGGATTCCGGGCTGGGCCCGCCCCGCGGCGCCCGAGGACGGAACTCAATTCTTGGCTTGTTGCTCCGCGGCAAGCGACTGCAAGTTGGCCCGGACGGTCGCCAGCGCGGCGGCGTTGCCCTTTGTCTCTGCCAGGGCCAGCGCCCGGCGTAACCACTGTTCCGCTTCGC
>DASZIG010000063.1:0-51055 GCA_035949375.1 Terriglobia bacterium
CGTTTCTTGACAACCCCGAGCCCCTCTCCTATCATCGCCATGGAGAGGTTTCCCGATTGTTTACCGGCGGCTTCGAGTTCGTCTTCCTTTTGTTCATCGCCTTTCTGCTGTTTGGGCCGAAGAAGTTGCCTGAAATCGCGCGCGTGCTGGGCAAGGGATTGGGCGAGCTGCGGCGGGCATCGAACGAGTTGAAGACCTCGCTCGAGGACGAGATTCGAAACCTGGATCGCGATACGGAAACGCAACGCCGCCTCGCGGCGTCCAATCCGCCGCCGCCTTATACGCGTGAGCATCGCGAGAATGTGCAGGAAGCCCGTGACGTGCTCGACACCGCGGTCCGCAGCCTCGACCACGAACTTGGCGCCTCACCCGGGGGATTGACCGAGACGGTCACCGACAATGGCCACGAGCATCGAGAAAGTGCCCACGGCGAACCCGGCACCCGATCCTAGCGAAGATCAACTCCACGGCAAGCAGATGTCGTTCCTCGAGCACTTGGAGGAACTGCGCCAGCGGTTGCTGCGGGCGGTGGTGTCGCTGCTGGTCGGGTTCGGGGTCTGCTTCTATTTCGCCAAGAAGATTTACGCCTTCATGGCGCGCCCCCTGACTCTCACGCTGCACCAGCTCGGCGTGTCGGACAAGCTGGTCTACACCAACCCGGTTGATCCCTTCAATCTCTACATCAAGCTGGCGCTGCTCGGCGGTTTGTTTCTCGCCTCGCCTTACATCCTCTACCAGATCTGGCTGTTTGTCTCACCCGGGCTCTACCGGCATGAGAAGAAGTACGTGTGGCCGTTCGTCGGGCTTACAACGCTGCTGTTTCTCGCGGGCGGGTATTTCGCCTGGGGGCTGGCGTTTCCGGCCGCGCTCAAGTTCCTGGTGAGCTATGGGAATCAATTCACGCCCATGGTCACCATCAATGAATACTGGGACCTGGCCATGTCGATCATCGTGGCGGTGGGACTGGTGTTCGAGCTGCCCGTGGTGATCCTGCTGCTTTCGATCTTCGGGATCGTGACGCCGCGATTCCTGTGGCGGCAACTGCGGTACGCGGTCCTCATCACGGCGGTCGTGGCGGCCGCCATCGTGCCCACGAACGACATGGCGTCAATCTTCATCGTCTGGATTCCACTGGTGGGCCTTTATGTTCTGAGTATCGGCCTGTCGTGGCTCGTGCAGAGGAGCAAGCGACGCAAGGCGCAGGAGGCGCTGGCCCGCGGCGCGTAGAAAAAAACGCCCGAATCGAGGAACGAACCCACTATGTCGTTTAGAATCAGTGTGAGGCTTCCGATGCAGGTCGGTCGTCGAAGGCCGGACCCAAGCCCCGGCTCTCGACCGAGGTGAAAGGACTGGCGATGCCTGGGATACTGAAACGTGGGTCACGTAAGAGCCCGACGCTTGTTGAAGAAAATATGCCTGAATCTGGGAACGAACCCACTATCTCATTTAGAATCAGCAAAACATGGAATTGGGCGATCCTTTGCGCGTTGACGCTTCTTCTCGCCGGAGGGCCGCTGTATCCGAAGTCTGGCCCACGAGCTTTGGCTCAGACCAAGGCCGCGGCGAATCTCCCGCCCTTCGACGCCCAGCGCGCCTTTGATGATTTGAAGCGCCTGGTGGCTTTCGGGCCGCGACCGGCAGGCTCAGCGGCGCTTGCTCAATCCCGCCAGTGGATCGAGGGTCAGCTCGGGGACACCGGGCTACAGGCGGAAGAGGACAAGTTCACGGCGGCGACGCCCGTGGGGAATCTCGAGATGGCGAACCTGATCGTGCGCATCCCAGGCTCCTCTCCCAACGTCGTGATTGTGTGTGGCCACTACGATACGAAGCGCTTCGATCGCTTCAAATTTGTGGGCGCCAACGACGGCGCTTCGAGCGCAGCTCTGGTGCTTGAACTCGCGCGCGCCATGGCGAAGCGGCCACTGCCTTATACGCTGTGGCTGGTCTGGTTTGACGGCGAAGAAGCGGTGCGGGAAGAATGGCAGGGCAGCGACAACGATTACGGAAGCCGTCACCTCGTGCAGCGTCTCTCGGCCGAGGGTGGTCTCAATCGCGTGAAGGCGCTGATCCTGGTCGACATGATCGGCGACGCCAAGCTTGACGTGCGCGTCGATCCCGGCTCCACAGCCTGGCTTACCGAACTGGAGTTCGGCGCAGCGCGGCGTCTCGGCTACAGCCGCTATTTCCTCGAGCACCAATCGGCCGCGGTCGGCGGCGATGACTACGATCCGTGGCTTGCCGCCGGTGTGCCTGCGGTCGACATCATCGACTTCAACTACGGCCCCAATGCGCGGTCTGCGCCCGGCGACCGGGACTGGAACACCTACTGGCACACCGCTCAGGACACCGTCGAGCATTGCAGCCCGCAAAGCCTGGAGATTGTCGGGCGCGTGGTGCTCGGCATGCTCTTCGACCTCGGGAACTCGCCTCACCTGCGCCCGTAGTCAGCCCATCCCTCCAACCCGCGCCCGAAGCTGCAAAGCTCGTCGAAGCCCCCCGGACCGGGCAGCCAGTCTAACGCTTCGAGGGATTACGGGCATGGGCTTGGCAGCAACGGCCAGGAGGCCGATCGAGAGCATGAGAGGACCGGGAGGCGCGGGGCCGACGCGGCGGCGTCTGCGGAATGCTCTCATTGTGGTGGCGGCCCTGTTCGCGGTCGGGATTGTTCTGCTGTTCGCTTGGTGGCCGTTCAGCCGGAACGCTGTCTTGAAGCAAGTGGCAGAGTCGGCGGGGGCCACGGTCGACGTGCGGAAGTTTCGGGCGACCTATTTTCCGCCGGGATGTGTGCTGGAAGATGTCGCACTGCGGCGCCAAGCCGGCGCCGGCCTGCCGACCTTGATCACAGCGACCCGACTGACGATCCAAACTACGGTGGGGGCGCTGCTTCATGGCGATGGAACCGACGCGCGCGCCGCCGGCCTCCACGTCGTGGTCCCGCCGGGCTCGCATCTGTTGTCATCAACCGGAAGCCGGCAAGGAACGTTGAAAAGCAGGGTCCGGCGCTTCGTTGCGGACGATGCGGAGGTGGACTTTACTTCCGCCAAGCCTGGCGCAGAGCCGCTCCGGTTCATGATCCATCACCTGTCGGTAACAACCTCGAATCCGAACGCACCGCTCAGTTTCCAGGTCAGCCTGACCAACCCGGAGCCACCCGGTGAGATCACGAGCAGCGGCCGGATCGGTCCTTGGAACCAGGCCGACCCTAAGAAAACTCCCGTTGAGGGCTCATACCGGTTCGACCACGCGCAGCTCGGCGCGTTCAGCGGTGTTTCGGGCACGCTCTCCTCGCAAGGAACGTATCGCGGCGAACTTGATCGCATCAGTGTGGACGATGCGGCGGACGTGCCCGACTTTGTGGCCGCAGACAGCGGGCACCGCATTCACCTGCGAACGACCTTCCACGCCGTGGTGGACGGCACCAACGGAGACACCCTTCTCGAGCCGGTGACCGGCCGTTTCGAGCGCTCCGCGCTGGTCTTTCGCGGGGGCGTGCGGGGTTCGCACGGCAAGACCGCGGCCCTGGGCGTGGACGGCGAGGGCCGCATCCAGGATATGTTGCTCATGCTCACGAGTGGCACGCCGGCGGCCATGACGGGCGCGATCCGGCTCAATGGCAGGGCCACACTGCCGCCGGGCAAGGGTGACTTTTATTCAAGGTTTGGCTTCCAGGGGGATTTCGAAATCCGGGACGTCCGGCTTACGAATCCGGGTACTCAAAGCAAGATCGACCAACTAAGCGCCCGGGCCCAAGGCAAGAAAAATCCCAAAGACGTCGAGGACGTTTCAGGCGACCTGACCGGTCATCTCGAACTGCGGCGGGGGATTGTCACCTTTTCAAAGACGTCGCTGCAGGTTCCGGGTGCGCGGGCAAAGGTCGCCGGTACCTATAGCCTGCTCAACTACCGGATCGACCTTCACGGCACGCTGGCTACCGAGGCCACGCTTTCCCAGTCCAACTCCGGCTTTAAGTCGGCGTTGCTGAAGCCTCTCAATCCACTCTTCAAGAGAAAGCGTGCGGGTGCGGTGGTCGGCATCAGCATCCAGGGAACCTACGACCAGCCAACCTTCGGAATCGATCTGGCGCACTGAGATTGCCGGCGCGGTGCCAGAGGCGCGAGACCGTTTCCGCACCGGCGCGGCTTCCGTTATGCTGGTTACGGATGCAACGCTTTCAGGTGACAGCAGAAACGGGAAACTACCCCGTCCTCATTGGACGCGGCGCCTGGCGCGAACTGCGCTCGACAGCGGCCGCAGGCTACTCGTCCGTCTTCGTGCTGACCGAGAGGGGCATCTGGCGGCGCTGGGGCGGGCGCCTGGTGCGCGAAGGCGGACTCCGCCGGGCCCAGGTGCTCTTCGTGCCGAGCGGTGAGGGATCAAAATCACTGGCCCAGGTGGAGCGTGTGGCGACGAGCCTCGCCCATCGCGGCGCCGATCGAGGGTCACTCCTGGTGTTGTTCGGCGGCGGCGTGGTTGGAGACCTCGGCGGCCTGGTGGCGTCCACTTACATGCGGGGCATCGATTGCATACAGGTTCCGACCACGCTGGTGGGTCAGGTGGACAGCGCCATCGGCGGCAAGAACGCCGTGAATCTGGCGGCCGGCAAGAATCTGGTGGGCACCTTCTATCCGCCGCGCATGGTGCTCGCCGATCCCGGTGTGCTTGGCACGCTGCCGTCCCGGACCTTCCGCTCCGGACTCTACGAAGTGGCCAAGCACGCGATTCTTGCCGGGCCGCCGCTGTTTGACCGCCTGGAACGTGATCTCGATTCGCTCCAGCCGCGCAAGGCTGCCGCGCTCGAAGGGATGCTCGGCCGCGCGGCCGGGGTGAAGATTGGCGTGGTGAATCGTGACGAGCGCGAGACCGCCTTGCGGCAGGTGCTGAACCTCGGGCACACCTTCGGCCATGCGCTCGAAGCGGCGACCGGGTACCGTCGATTCCTTCACGGCGAGTGCGTGGGCTGGGGGTTGCTCGCGATTACCGTGCTCGCGGAGCGCCTGGGCTACTTGAAGGCCGATGCGCAGCGCATCCGCGGCTTGGTGTGGCGTATCGGTCCGCTGCCGACGATTCAGGGCGTTGCGGCGCGCAGGATCGTCGATCTGCTGCCCCATGACAAGAAGGCCGTGGGCGGCGAGATTCACTGGGTGATCCCGGAGTGTATCGGGAAGGTGAGAATCGTCACGGGTGTCCCTCTGTCCGCAGCCGCGTCGGCTTGGCGGGCGCTGCAGGAGATGCCGCGCCGGCCCTAGCGCCCACATGGAGCAAAAAGGCAGCCCGCTTGGAACGCCCGGTCAACCGCGGGAAACCGCACGCGCGGTGCAAGGCATGTTTGCGCGGGTGGCGCCGCGCTACGATCTGGCCAATCACCTGCTCTCGGCGGGCTGCGATCTTTGGTGGCGGCGGGTCACCGCGCGCGAGGTGCGGCGCGTCCTCGAGAAGCCGGAATCGCTGGCAGCGGACTTGTGCTGCGGCACCGGGGACCTGACGTTTGCATTCGCACGCTATTCCCGGGGCCTCGTGGTGGGGGCTGATTTCTGCCATCCCATGCTTGAGGTCGCGGGACAAAAGCGTTCGCGCCTGCCCGATGCAGGCCGAGCGAAGCCGAACGGCGCGGGAGGCCGCGGTTTTGCGCGCACGCGCTTCGTTGAGGCGGATACCCTTCGCCTCCCGTTCCGGGACGGGTCGCTCGACCTCGCTTCCACGGCGTTTGGGTTTCGCAACCTGGCCAGCTACGAGGAGGGTCTCCGCGAGATACACCGCGTGCTGCGGCCCGGAGGCGTGATCGCCATTCTCGAATTCTCGCGCATGCAATGGCCGGTGCTCGGTCCGCTATTCCGCTTCTATTTCCGCCACGTCCTGCCGGTTATCGGCACCTTGATCTCGGGCGAGCGTGGCCCTTATCAGTATCTGCCGAGTTCGGTCGAGAACTTCCCGGATCAGGAAGCGCTGGCACGCGCGCTACGCGGGCAAGGTTTCGTCAACGTTGGTTATCGGAATTTCCTGGGCGGGATCGCGGCGTTACATTTGGGCACGAAGGCGGACTCGAACGCGGCCGGAGCGTCCGGCGAGTGAAGGCAGGACTAACGATCGGGACCCTGCTGCGGGCCGAAACTGTCGGGAGCCGCGTCCGCAGGCTTGCTCCACTCCTCGGGCGCGCCGCTTTGCCGAAAGGCGCTCTCCAGTGAATCGAGTTCCTGTTGAGCCTGGGCCTCGTCCGCTTGCTTCGATTCTAATTCGCTCTGCTTGTCCGCGATCTTCGGCGTGAGGGTCGCTCCGGCGGGCGTGCCCCAGTCATGCGCCTGTTGCGACTGCAGTAAACGGAGCTCGTCCTCCGCCAGTTGGCGCTGCTCACGGGCTCGCGCCAGGGTCTCGCGGGCGGCCTGGAAGCGCCGGCGCCAGTACTCTTCGCTGCCGCGCGCGACCCCGGAGAGATCGGGCTCAATCGCGCGGGACGCCCCGCCCGACGGCCCGGGTTCGAGCCAGGTTGGATCGCCGCCATCCCGTCGCAACTGATCCTCGAGGTCAGAAATAGCCTGCTGGTCCGCTTCCATCTGCTGCTGCTTCTGGTCAACCTCTTGCCGCACGCGGTCGATGTCCTCCCGGGAGTGCTGCTGCTCCATTGCCTGGCTCGGATCGGGATAGTACTGGACCTGATTTTGTCCGAGACTCTGCTGCAACACTTCGAGCTCGCGCCGATCGATGTCGAGGCGCTCGTGAAACTGAAGCGCCCGAGCGCGATAGTCCTGTTCGTCATGCTTGGCGTGCCGTTCGCCATGCTTGCCCGCTGCCGCTTCCGCCGCGCCCTGGCCTTCGGGCGGTCCGAGGACGGTGAGGTTCCCGGCGGCCGCGGGCAAGTTGTCGTTCGTGAAGACCTTGGTCTGCTTGCGGGCGGCCTGATTGGCGCGCTCGGTCCGCGCAAGGTCCCCAAGCGACGGCTGCGCCGGTGGCTCGGATTGCCTCGCTGGTACCTGTGCCGTGGACGAAGCCTGGCCTTGGCCCACTGACGGTGCCGGGCTTGAGTTCTGCGCGCTCGCTCGGCGGGGGCCGATGAGCATCACGGCGATCCCTAGGAGGAATGCCGGGCGCGCATAGCGGCGAAATCTCGACAGCAGGGCCATCCGAAGCTCCGCAGTCATTATCGGCCGAGCGCCGCAAGAATCTTACTAGTCGCACCAGTCGCGGCGTATAATGTTTACACACGCTCGACGCCGAGCAAGGGTCGCCGCGATTTAAGTGTGTAATAACGATACGTTGGGCCAGCAACGCAAACGGCAGCGCTGAACACGCCCAGCATGGTACGTTATTGATAATAGATGGCTTAATTGGTCTCCAGCAACCGATGGCCACCCGCCTGCTCCACACGTCTCTGGGGAAGGTGTGTGCAGTGGGCACGACAAGAATCTTGGTGGTGGACGACGATCAGGGTAGCCGGGAGCTTCTTAGCGAAGTTCTGGCCGCTAACGGGTATGTCGTTGCGTCGGTTGCGGATGGCGCCGCTGCGCGCGAAGAGTTGTCGCGCGATGGCGGGTACGAAATTGTCATCGCGGACCTGCGGATGCCAAACGGGAGCGGGCTGGACCTGCTGCGGGAGCTGCGAACTTGCAAGCAGACGCAGGATCTGATCCTGATGTCCTCGTTTATGAGTGGATCGGAAAAACGCCAGGCGCTTGACTTGGGCGCTAAGGCGTTGCTCGAGAAGCCGTTCAAGCTGTCGGAGTTATTGGCGGTGGTGGGTGATCTGGCGGGACAAAGGGCAGTAGGCATGAAGGTTTGAAGGTGACTGGCGTCGCGACAACTGGCCAATAGGAGAAAACGATGGATGTATCTCAGAAGGTTATGGAAATCATCGCCCGGGAACAACACCTGGACCCGGCCGTGATCACGATCGACTCGACGTTCGAGCAACTCGGCATTGACTCCCTGGACGGCGTGAACATTCTCTTCGCGCTGGAGGAGGAGTTCAAGATCGACATACCTGACGCAGTCGCGCAGAACATGAAGAGCGTGCAGCAAGTTGTCGATAGCCTGACGCGCGTGCTGGAAGGCAAGGACATCTCCGATCTCGTGGCCATGGCCAAGGGCGAAACGCAACCCGCTGCTAACTGACCTTCATGTTCCGAGGCTAATGGTGCGTAGAGTTGTCGTCACCGGCCTGGGTGTTCTCGCCGCGACGGGCAAGGAACCCGAGTCGTTCATCAACAACCTGATCGAGGGCCGGTCCGGCATCCGCCGGATTGAGCAGTTCGATCCGTCCGCCCTGAGTGTGCAAATCGCCGCCGAGGTACCTGACTACCGCGGCACGGACTATTTCCCGCCCAAGCGCCTTGACCTGATCGACCGCTTCACTGAGTTCGGGCTGATCGCCGCCAAGCAAGCCGTGGAGTCGAGCGGCCTGGAGGTTTCCGAGGAAGACCAGCCGCGCTTTGGCGTGATGATGGGTTCCGGCATGGGAGGAGCCCAGACGTACGAGGTCGGGTACTGCAGCCTGTTCGCCAAGGGCGCGACACGCGTTCATCCCTTCACGATCCCCAAGAGCATGCACAATGCCGCCACTTCGCAGATCTGCATGGAGTATGGCGCGCAGGGACCGTCGCTCGCCACCTCCACGGCCTGCGCCTCTGCGGGGCACGCCATCGGCGAGGCGTTCCGCCACATCAAGTTCGACCTGGCGGATGTGATGCTGGCCGGCGGCAGCGAGTCACCCATAACTTTCGGCCTTATGCGGTTCTGGGAGTCGGTGCGCGTGCTGGCCACGGGCAACGGCGATCCCAGCCGCGCCTGCCGTCCGTTCTCTGCCGATCGCGAAGGCCTGGTGATCGGAGAGGGAGCGGCGGTGCTGGTGCTCGAGGAGATGGAACGCGCGCGCGGCCGTGGGGCGAAGATTTACGCTGAAATCGTAGGCTACGGGCTAAGCTCGGACGCCGGCCACATTACCCAGCCCACCGTGGACGGCCCGGCGCGGGCCATCCGCATGGCTCTCAAAGAGGCGGGCATGAATCCGGAGGAGGTCGATTACATCAATGCCCACGGAACCGGCACGCGTCTCAATGACGTTACCGAAACTCAGGTTGTGAAGAAGGTCTTCGGCGAACACGCGCGCAAGGTCGCGATCAGTTCCACCAAGTCGATGCATGGCCACGCCATGGGCGCCACCGCCGCGCTGGAACTGGCCGCCACCGTGCTTGCGCTCGATAAAGGCGTGATTCCGCCGACCGCGAACTACACCACCCCGGATCCCGAGTGCGACCTCGATTATGTTCCGAACCAGGCGCGGGAGCTTCCGATTCGCGCCGCGCTTTCGAACTCGTTTGCGTTCGGGGGACTGAATGCCGTTTTGCTGGTGCGCAAGCTTCAATAGCCTCCCGCCGGTCGAAATCTGCGCGGCGGCGCGGGCGGATGATGGGGAATGAGGAAACGCGTCGTCATTCTGACGTTGAGCGTGGGCGCCGGCCACGTGCGGGCGTCTGCTGCCATTGAGAGCGCGCTGCGGGATGGCGGCGATGATCTCGAGATTCTGGTGGTGGACGCGCTCGATCTCGCCCGCGCCTGGTTCCAGTGGGTGTACGTGCGCTCTTACTGGATGATGTTGCGCTGGGCGCCGGGCGCATGGAAGAGCCTGTTCGAACGCCGCAGCAGGAACGGCCACCGCGCCACGGCGCCCCGCTGGGTTTTCCGCCGGGGCTGCGCGAAAGTGCTGCAGCGCTTCCGCGCCTTCAGGCCGGAACTGGTGATCGCGAACGAGATCGGCGCTGTGGAGATTGCCGCGCTCGCCAAACGCGAGGGTTGGTTTGACGCGCCGCTGCTGGCGGTGCAGACGGACTTTCATGCCGAGCCTCCCTGGGTGCAGCATGAGGTCGATTATTACTGCGTGGGCAGCGGGGAAGCGCGCGAGCAGCTTGTGGGCTGGGGCGCGTCGGCGCATCGCATCCTGGTTTCCGGCATACCGATCGACCCGGGGTTCGCCCTGCGCTTCGAGCGCCAGGAAGTGGTGCGCGGGCTTGGCCTCGTCGCCCGCAAACCGGTGGTGCTGGTGATGGGCGGCGGCATGGGTCCGGCCCCGCTCGACGCGATCGTGCAGAGTCTCGAACAATGTGAGCTGCCCCTGCAGGTGATCGCCGTTGCCGGCCACAATCGCGCCATGCGCCGGCGTCTCGAAAAGCTGCGCGGGCGGGTGGCCCTGGACCTTCATACCTTCGGCTGGACGCCGCGCGTGCAGGAATTCATGGCCGCGGCCGATCTGCTGGTCACCAAGCCTGGCGGCGTGACCATGGCGGAGGCGCTCGCCGCCGGAGTTCCCTTGCTGCTGACGGAGCCGATCCCGGGTCCGGAAGAGCGCCACGTGAAGTACCTCGTGGACCGTGGGGCCGCGGTCTTCGCCCATGAACTCTTCGAGATCCCCAAGCTTGCCTCAGAGCTCCTGACCAGTCCGGCGCGGCGCGCGCGCATGGTCCAGCGGCAGCGCGAACTCGCCCGGCCGGATGCGGCACACGCCATCGCGCAGGTGGCTCGCGCCCTGATGGAGAAGACGGGCTACATGGATCTGGTAGCCGCTGCTGTGCCGCGCCGTTCCGGCGAGACCGCCTTCGTGATGTAAGCGAGCCGCGGCCGGGGGCAGTGAATTCTCAGAAAGGATCGTCGGTGATGCTGAGGCGCGCTCAGCGGGCGTTCGAACATCTGGTGGTGGGCGGCTCGATCCCTGCGCTGGTGCGCTGGGCCCAGGCGCTGCCGCCGGGATTGATCCGGCGTCTGCAGGAGGATGCTTTCACCGAGGTCGTCCGCTACGCCGCCCGTCACCAGAAGTTTTTCGCCCGCAAGCTGCAAACCGCCGGGATCGATGCCCGCCAGGTGCGCCGCCCTGAGGATTTGGGCGACATTTTCACCACGCCCGATGACCTGCTCAACCTGCCGGCCGAGGATTTCCTTTGCCGCCCGCCGGAAGCGGTTTTCGAGACCACCGGAACCTCCGGCGCTCCCAAGCGCGTCTACTTCGCCTACGGCGAGCTTGACGAAGCGGCGCGTCACGAGGCAGCGGCGATGTACAAGAACGGCGTGCGGCCCGGGGATCGCGTGGTCTGCACCTTCGACGGCGGTTACTGGATTGCGGGCTGGGTCACGTTCCTCGGCTGCCGGCAAATGGGAGTTTTCTGTTCCGCCACCGGCAAGCCGCAGCCGCGCGAAATCTACGATCGGATGCCGCTTTATAAATACAACGTGATCGCGGCTGATCCTACGTGGCTGGTGAGCTTGTCGGAGATCGCCGAAGAGGAAGGCACGTTCCCCATCAAGCTGATCCTGGCGGCGGGCGATCGCATGACCGACGTTTACCGGCGCTACGTGGAAGACGTCTGGAAGGCGCCGGTGATTCTCGGCTATGGATCAACCGAGGCCGCAGGCGGGGTGGGCATGGAATGCGTCCGCCAAGACGGCTACCACCTGGACGAGTACGATTGCCTTTTTGAAATTGTGGATCGCGACGAGCAGGGGTACGGCGAGCTGGTGATGACTACGCTCACCCGCCGCACCGAGCCGCTGATCCGCTACCGGATGCGCGACGTGACCCGTTTTGCGCCCGGGCCTTGCGCATGCGGCGTGACCCTCAAGCGCATCGAGCCCATTCGCGGCCGGCGGGACGAAATGGTGGTGATGGGCGCCGGCAACATGCACCCCGGGATCTTCGAGCGCATCCTGCACGACGTCGAGGGCATCTCGCCCAACTGGCAGGTGGCGGTCCGCCAGGAGGGATTGCGGGACATCCTCGAATTCCGGCTGGAGCTCACGAACGGCATTGGTCAGGAGCACGTAGAGCAGAGCGTCCGTCACAATCTCGAGGGCCGCTACCCGGAGGTATGGGCGAATCACGTTTGCGGCATGTACAACCTGTGCTTCAGTTATCAGCCCCCAGGTACCTTTGGTCGTGCCCGAAAGGCCCGGCGTCTCGTGGACGAGAGAAGCGGCTAGGGGATAGGGAGTCGAATCTCGCGATGAGTCTCTCTGCGAGCTCTGTGCCGAAAAGAGCCCAACACAGAGTTTACGGAGACTCTGTGACCTCCGTGTTGAAAGCTTTGAGCCACAGAGAGTACTGAGAACGCGCGACGGTTCATCCGACAAGAATGAAAGCGACGACCGAACACCGAATCCCGAACCGCGAGTCCCGAGCCCCGAGCCACGAGTCCCGAGTCCCCATAATCTTCTCCGACTTTGACGGCACCATCGCTCAGGTCGACGTGACGGACGTAATTCTCAGCGAGTTCGCCGATCCTGCCTGGCGCGAAGTGGAAGAGGAGTGGGTGCAGGGCCGGATCGGGTCGCGGGAATGCTTGAAGCGCCAGATGGCAATGGTGGACGCCTCGGCAAAGCAATTGGACGCTCTGATCGATGCGGTCCCGCTCGATCCGCATTTTGCGGCTTTTCATGCCCTCAGCCGCGAGCGCGGCATTCCCTTTTACGTGGTCAGCGATGGATTCGACTATGTGATCCGCCGGGTGCTGCGGAATTGCGGCGTGGACGGTGAACTCCTGAACGGCTCGCACCTGTTCTCGAGTTCGATGCGCGTCCGTGGCGGCTCCGTGGAGGTGGACTTTCCGCATTGGCCCAAGGTCTGCGCGCACGGCTGCGCCACCTGCAAGCCGGAAGTGATGCGGCGGGTGCGCGGCGGGCACCGGCCGGTAATCTTCATCGGCGACGGGCTCTCCGACCGGTTTGCGGTGGAAGAAGCCGACGTCGTTTTCGCCCGCGACAAGCTGCTGGGCTTCTGCCGCGAGCATCACGTGGCGTGCACGGCGTTCGAGACCTTTGCGGAGATCGAGCAGCACCTTGAGGCCGTGGTGGCTAGCGACTTTGCAGGGCTGGATTAGTTACGCGATCTGGATGCCATGCAAGAAACCGGAAACGTCAAGGTTTTGTTCATCGCGGGCTTTGGTCCGATCGTCCGTGAGGCGGATGCAAGCTGCAAGCTCTACCGCCAGTTCCTCAGTATTGGTTTCAAGGAGGAGAGTGGCGGTTATCTTCATACGGAGGACCTGAAGGGAGCAAAGAGCTTCGCTCTGTGGCCGCTTTCACAGGCAGCGCAGTCCTGCTTCGGCAAGGATTCCTGGCCTGACGAGATTCCCGCGCCCCAAGCCTGGCTGGAGTTTGACGTTGACAGTGTCGAAGAGGCCACAGCGGCTCTTGAACGGCAAGGCTATCCAATGCTCGTAAAGAACAAGAAGGAACCGTGGGGTCAGACTGTCAGCCGTTTTCTGGCGCCGGAAGGATTGCTCGTCGGGATTACCTTTACGCCGTCGATGAGGGAAGAAAAATAGCGGACAACTGACGAAGGAGCCTCATTTTGCCGACCATGAATACAACTCGGACATCCGAATTGCTCGAACTCGAGCGCCAGTATTGCTCGTTCGGCGATACCGTCCATTATCTCGAGCCGCCCAAAGTCTTCACCGGCTGCGAGGGGTCGTATCTTTACGACGAAGACGGCACGCCTTATCTCGATCTGCAGATGTGGTATTCGGCGGCGAGCTTCGGCTACAAGAATCCACGCCTGGATGAAGCCTTGAAGCGCCAGATCGACCAGTTGCCGCAGCTCGCCTGCCAGTATCTGCATGCGGAGAAGATCGAGGTGGCGGCGAAGATCGCGCAGTATTGCGAGAAGCGATTCGGCGTTAAGGGCCGCGTGCATTTCAATGTGGGCGGCTCGCAGGCCATCGACGATTCGCTCAAGATTGTCCGAAACTACACCGGCAAGAACCTGATGTTCGCCTTCACCGGCGGATATCACGGGCGGACGCTCGGCGCTTCAGCCATCACCTCGAGCTATCGCTATCGGCGCCGCTATGGACACTTCGGCGATCGCGCGCAATTCATTCCTTTTCCCTATTGCTTCCGCTGCCCGTATGGCATGAAGCGCGAGACGTGCGACATCTATTGCCAGTCGCAGTTCGCCGGACTCTTCGACAGCGAATACTACTCCGTGTGGGACTCGAAGGCGCAGTCGTGCGAGTATGGCGCCTTCTACATTGAGGCGGTGCAGGGAACGGGCGGCTACGTGATTCCGCCGCGCGAGTACTTTACGCGGTTGCGCGAAACCTGTGACCGGCACAAGATCCTGATCGTTGACGACGAAATCCAGATGGGCTTCTACCGCACCGGCACGTTCTGGGCGGTGGAGAATCTCGGCATCACGCCCGACATCATTGTGTTTGGAAAGGCGCTGACGAACGGCTTGAATCCACTCTCCGGGCTCTGGGCGCGCGAAGATTTGATCACCCCGGAGCTGTTTCCGCCCGGCTCAACGCACTCGACGTTTTCCTCGAATACGCTCGGCACAGCGGTCGCTCTCGAGGCCCTGAAGATGATGGAAGAAGAAGACTACGGCCGGCTGGTGAACGAGAAGGGCGCTTACATGCTGGCGGGCCTGCGGGAGCTCCAGAAGCGTCATCCGAAGGCGATCGGGCAGGTGGACGGTCTTGGCCTCGCGCTACGCATCGAGGTCTGCCGGGAGGATGGATTCACGCCCGACCGCGAGCTGACGGATCACATCTTCGCTGAAGGGCTGAAGGGCGACCTCGAAGCCGGGGGCCGCAGGCTCGGCCTGGTGCTCGACGTCGGGGGCTACTACAAGAACGTGTTCACCCTGGCGCCGTCGTTCACGATCACGCGCGAGGAGATGGACCTTTCAATTGAGCTGCTCGACCAGTTGTTTCGTCGTTGCCTCGCGCACCGTCATTGACCTGGATTCGACGCGCCCCTGCCTGCTCTCAGCCTGCCGCCGGCGGTCCGAGCTTTTTGTGGACGTATCGCTGGAAGGCTGCCTCCAGCGCCTCGGTGACTTTGCCCGGCGCCGCCCACTTCAACGGATCGCCCCGGCCTGAGCCCACGAATCCAACTCCCGCAACCTCACGCGTGGTCGAGCTGATAAAAACCTCGTCGGCCCGCTCCAGGTCCTCCGGCCGCAGCGTCCGCTCCTCGATCTCGATGCCCGCCTCCGGCGCAATCTCGAGCAGGACCTCGCGGGTGACTCCGGGCAGGCATCCTGAGGAAAGCGGCGGGGTCAACGCCCTGCCGTCGCGCACGAGGAAGACGTTGGCCGACGTGCACTCGGCAAGCTCATCGCGCTCATTCAGCAGCAGCGCGTCGTCGCAGCCTTCGGCGCGGGCGCGCTCGGCGAGCAGCGTATTCTGCGCCCAGGAGAGCATTTTGGCGCCCGCCAGGACTCCGACGGAGTAAATGGCGTGCGGAACCAGCAGCAGCCGATGCACAGCCGGCCAAGGCGCAAGCTCGCGCGTGAAGACCAGCAGATCGGTGGCCGGGCGCGGCACATTGTCCGCCCACAGGCCGCCCTGATTGCGCACGAACCAGACGCGCGCCATGCCTTCCGGACGCCGGTTGGCGCCCGCCAGTTCCACGATCTGGCTTGCGACGTCGGACTCGCTCCAGATCATCTCGAGACCAAGCCGCGCGGCGTCGCGGGCCATGCGCTCCCAATGGCGGTGAAACTCAAAGGGCTGCCCGCGATAGACGCGCAGCGTGGTGAAAACTCCCCAGCCGGCGAGAAGGCCGGCCTGTCCAGGTGAGAGCCGGACCTCGCTGAGGGGGATGATGCGATTGTTGTGAAGGATCAGGGAGTCCATGATTGCTGATTTTCGATTGACGAGTGATGATTGCTGTGGCGGTTGCCCGTCGGAAGCTGGGCTGGGACACCGACACTAACCAATCGACAATCGTCAATCGACAATCGTCAATTCTATGACTGCCCGTGTACGGTGAAGGCGTAATCGAAACGAACGCGGCAGCGCGTCGAAGGAGGCAGGTGGACTTCCGGACCGTGCGGGATCAGGACGTAGCCTCCCATGAACCCGGCCGTGGCCACAGATCCTACGGTCGCGGCCACCGTGGCTCCCGCCACCTTGGGAATGATCAGAAGCCCGCCGGACCCGACCAGCGTTCCGGTCAACAACCCCCAGGAAAGCTGGCGGCCGCCTTTCAGATAGCCCTCGCGGTCCAGCCGCATCTGCCCCGGATGTTCAAGCGCCGAGAGGCGCGCCAGCACCGGTTCGGTTTCGCCGCTCGGCAGCGATACCTCGTCGAAGCGGAATCCGATTTCGGCCGGACGATGCAGCCGCCCTGCCGGGCGCACGCGCGTCACGTGCCCGTAGAGCAACGTCCCGGTAGGCAGCGCGAGCTGCCCATCGACGTAGATCGGTTGGGTCAGTTGGCCTTCGACGGGGTCCCGGACCTGCGCGAGTTTGGTGTGGATGCCCGAAAGCAGCACGACGCTGGCCTCGGTCTCGGCGGGGACCGTGAGCACTAGCGCGGACGGAGTAGTGGGGACGGTGCTGGGCGGCCCGACGGCCTGAAGCCCGGAACCTCCCACGAGCAGCAGAGCCAGAGCCAACGTCGCGTAATGGAGCCTGATCCTCATGCGAAGGGCCCACCTTTCTGCGCGCCTCGCGGCAGCGCACCCTACAGCTCAAGGAGCCCGCTGCCTCCGCACGGCAGACCCCTCCTCAAAGACTCCAAACATTATGCGTCCGGCCGCACCGGAAAATCAAGGGCTCAAATGCTCAGGCAGTGGGTCGGTTGCGGCGGCTTCCTTGCCGCCCGAGCGACGGGGAGATAAACGCGCCTCTACCTCAAACTGATCCACTACTCATGCCCAACGCCCGCCGCCACGGGAGGTGGGGCTGTGACACCACCACGCCTGCCCGTTGCGGCAGCGCAAGAGCGATGTTAAGGCCAGGTTAGTTTTGTCGAGAACGGCCGAGGCTACTGCGCCGCCTTTGTGACCCGGTCGGCCTGAGGCCCTTTTTGCCCCTGAACCACCTCAAACTCCACCGGATCGCCTTCGTTGAGCGTCTTGAAGCCATCCATCGAAATGGCTGAGTAATGGACGAACACGTCGGGGCCGCTGTCCTGCCCGATGAAGCCGTAGCCCTTCGTGTTATTGAACCACTTGACCTTACCTTGAAGTCGAGCCACTTGCCATGCCTCCTTAGCAGCGCTGCGTGTGAATCAGTCCCCAATAGGCACGGAGTTTTTCAGACCCAGCATCCCGTAAACGGGGTACGATCCTGTGCAGGAAACTAATCTTGCTCTCGCTCCCGGCGAAGATGAATATACGAAGTGGCATGGGGTTGTCAAGAGGTGAATCACATCCGTACGTAATAAACGCCGGGCGCGTGGCTCTTTGCCTGCGGTGGATGGGGACAAAAACGGCGCCGGGCGTTGACGCCAGGAAGGCTCGCCAAGGCGATTTCGTCACGCCGCGGGTCCGCCAATCCGGAGCCGTGTGGTTTAGTCCGCCCGCAGCGTCCGCGCGGGATCGACCCCCGCCGCGCGCCACGCAGGCACCCAGCATGCGACGCTCGACACGCCCCCGAGCAGCGCAACCACTCCGAAATACGTCGCCGGATCGAGCCGTGAGACGCCAAAGAGCAGAGTGGCGAGGGCCCGGCTCGCGATCATGGCCGCGACGAGGCCGCCGGCCATGCCGATCATCGTGAGCGTCATGCCCTGGCGGACCACCAGGGCGAGGATGTTCCCGCGGGTCGCGCCGAGCGCCGACCGCACCCCGATCTCGCGCATGCGCTCGGTGACGCTGCCGGAGAGTACGCCGTAAATGCCGATGGCCGCGAGCACGAGCGCCGCCAGGCCGAAGGCCTCGAAAAGGATCAGCGCAAAGCGGCGCTCGGCGGCCGTAGCCGCCATCAGGCTGTCCATGGTCGAGACCTCGACGATCGGCTGGTCCCTGTCCACCGACCAGATGGCGTTGCGGATCGCGGGCGTGAGAGCGGCGGAGTCCCCGCGGGCGCGGACCACCAGCCCCATGGCGTCGTCGGCAAACCATGACTGGGCGGGCGTGATATAGACCTCGTCAAGCTGGCTGTCGGCCAGAGACACTTGCTTGACGTCCGCCGCCACGCCCACGATGGTGAACCATGGCCGGTCCGTGGGACCGATGTGGACGTGCTGCCCGATGGGGTTCTGGCTGCCGAATTCGTGCCGGGCCAGCGACGCGCTGATCACAGTGACGGGCGCCGCTTCCCCGGTGTCGTGATCATCGAGCGGCCGCCCGCGCACGAGCGGGATGCGCATGGCCTCGAAGTAGCCCGGCGAGACGACGTAGCGAAACACGTCGAATCCGTTCTGCTCCTTCTCGAAAAGCGTGCCGTAAGTGCTCAGTTCGGGATCCGTCAGAGGCAGCAGGCTGGTGAGCGCCGCGGCGCGGACGCCGGGAACCCGGCGCACCGCGTCAAGCGCCTCGGAGAAGAATCGCCGACGCAGGGCAGAGCCCACACCGGGCGTGCTCGTGGGATCGTCGAACTTGTGACCAGACGTCTGCACCTGGAGGGTCAGCATCTGCGACGGATCGAAGCCCGGGTCGACCCGGAACAGGCGGTTCAGACTGTGCTGCAGCAGGCCGGCGCTCACCAGCAGCACGAGAGCCAGCGCGACTTCGGCGACCACGAGCATGCGGCGCGTCCGTTGATGGCTGCCGGCGGTCTGCCGGGAGTTGCGCTGCAGGCCGCTGCGCAGGTCGCCGCGGGAAACTTGCAGGGCGGGCATCACTCCGACCGCGAGGCCGATCAGCGTCGTGATGCCGACTGCAAAGATAAACGCGGGGCCGTTGATGGCGATGGCGTCCACGCGCGGCAGTCCGGGCGGACTGAGTGCCACGAGGGCCCGCACGCCATTCTCCGCCACCAGAACTCCGAGCGCGCCGCCCGCGAAACTGAGCAGCAGGCTTTCCGTGAGGGTTTGCCGGATCAATCTCGACCGGCTGGCCCCGAGCGCGGCGCGCATGGCGAATTCACCTTGCCGCTGTGCGCCACGCGAGAGCAGCAAATTCGTCACGTTGACGCAAGCGATGGCGAGCACGAGCAGCACCGCGCCCAGAACGGCGAGCAAAGCGGGCTTCACGCCGCGCGTGACGTCTTGCTGGAGAGAATCGACAATGAAGCCGTTGTGAAGCGCCGCCCACTGGGCACGCGGGAACTCGGCCACCGGCGCGCGCGCGATGGCGTTCAAGTCCTGCCGGACTCCATCGAGGTTGACGCCAGGCCGCACCCGGCCGAGCAGGCGCAGGTGATGGCCCCACTCCGGCGCCTGGAGGTCGGCGATGTGTCCCGGATCGTACCGCATGGCCGACCATATTTCGGTCGAAGGCGCCGGAACATCTTCGAAGCCGCGCCGCATCACACCGATGACGGTGTAACTGTCGCCGTCGAGCGTGATCGCGCGCCCCACGATCGCCGGGTTGGCGGCAAAGCGCCGGCGCCAAAGCGTGTCGCTGAGGATGGCAACAGTCGGGCCGTGAAACGCGTCGTCGGACTCGATGAAGTCGCGTCCGAGCGCGGGAGTTGCGCCGAGGGTGCGGAAATACTGCCAGCTCACGCTCTGGCCATCGAATCGCGCGGGTTCAGCGGCGCCGGTCATGGTCGGCTGCCAGCCCTCGTACGCGGCCAGCCCGTCAAACGAATGGCTGCGCGCCTCGAGCTCGCGGTAGGTGTGAAAGGTCACAGCGGAGCGCTCGTCCTGGAAGATGTCCCAGATCATCATGATTCTGCCCGCGTGCGGATAGGGCAGCGGCTCGAACAGAATGGGATTCACGGCGCTGAAGATGGCCGTGCTGGCCCCGATGCCGAGCGCGAGCGTCAGCGCGGCCACGATCGTGAAGCCGGGGCTCGTGCGCAGCCGGCGCGCGCCGTAGCGCAGATCGGCGGCAAAGCCTTCGACGATATTCTCCCAGCCGTAGGAGCGTACCTGCTCCCGGACGGCGGTGGCGTTGCCGAGCTCGAGCCGCGCGCGGCGCCGCGCCGCTTCGGGCGAGAGGCCCTGAGCCACCAGGTCTTCGGCGGCCTGATCGAGGTAGTGCTGGACCTCGTCGGACACGTCGCGGTCCGCGTCCGTTCGATGGGTGAGCGCGCGCAATCCGCGCGTGATCTGGCGCCAGAGTGACATGGGTTAGCCCTCCGCTTTCAGGAGCCGCGCGATGGCCGACGAGCGGCGCTTCCAGTCCGCCGTCTCAGCATGGAGCTGATACTTCCCGGCGCGGGTGAGCGTGTAGAACTTCGCGCGGCGTGAATTCTCGGTTTGACGCCACTCGGCGTCGAGCCATCCGGAGCGTTCGAGGCGCTGCAACGCCGTGAGGAGCGACCCCGGGTTCACCTTGAACACGCCCCGCGAGACCTGCTCCACGCGGCGCGCAATCCCAAACCCGTGCAGCGGCCCGAGGCTCAGCGTCTTGAGGATGAGCATATCGAGCGTGCCCTGAATGACGTCAGTATTCGTTTCGTACATCGTCGTTGATCCTCAGGCGGTAAAAGTGGATCCGCGTACCCTTTTGATTACAAACGACATTCCAGCTTGGTTCGTATGTCATGTTTCACTCCCGGCGCCGTCCGCGACTTGCCGGGGTTGGGGAAAAGTGTGTCTGGGAAAAACGGCGGCAAGCCGCTGCCAAGAATCAGCAAGTGGAGCGCGCCCTGAATGCCTGCTGGTGTTCGCTTCGCACATCGATAACTCTCACTCGCAGGGCAGGCCCTGTTGCCTGCCGTGGGGCGAGCGGAGAGAATCGCCCCTAATCCGCACTCTAGCGCCTCTCATTATGATTGTCAAGATGTGGATGTCAACCGGAGTGGCGGGCAACGGACGGCGGGACCTGTCCCTGAAAGAGCCACAGCAGCCCGACCAGCGTCTTGCCGTCGCAGATCTCGCCGGAGGCCATCATGCGCCGGAGTTCGGACTCCCGGAAGCGGCCGACCTCGATACGTTCGTCCTCTTCGGGCTGGGCCTTGGCCAGGGTGAGATCGCGCGCTTCGACGAGGTGCATGCGCTCGCTCAGGAATCCCGGACTCGGGTAGTAGCTGAGCATGTGGCGCATCCTGCGGGAGTGGTAGCCGGTCTCCTCCGTCAGCTCGCGGCGGGCGGCGGCGAGAACCGTCTCCCGCGCGTCGAGCCCACCGGCCACCAGCTCCCACAGACTTTGCCGGACGGCATAGCGATACTGCCGTACCAGAACGATACGCCCATCGGCGAGGCGGGGAAGCACAACCACCGATCCCCGATGGACCACCACTTCGCGCGCGGCGCGGACGCCGCTCGGCTCGATCACCTCGTCAACCTTGAGCGTCAGCACGCGCCCATGGTACAGGGTGCGGCTGTCCAGCACTCGGAGGCGCGGCACGCGAGGATCCTCCTGGTTACTGCGTCGCCGCCGGGGGCAGATCGAACGTGGCGATTAGCGCCTTGGCGGCCTTCGGCTCTGTTTTGGCCTTCAAATCGGTACGATAGGTCGAGAGCTTGTCTTTCAGCTTCGACTCGGCGTCCTTGCGCCCCGCTGCCGCGGGGTCTCCGGTGGCTTTGTCGAGGCACTGCAGGGCTCCGTCGACCGCGCTCACGGCGAACGTCAGCTTGTTGCCGAGGCTCTTCTGGTGGTACTTGGACTCGAAGTCGCTCTCGGTCTCTTTCTTCACCGTGTCCACGGCCGAGGCCAACGATTGCACCGTGCTTTGGGCCGTGGCCTCCTCATCCTGGCAGGGGCTGGCCTGCGCCCTGGCCCGCGGACACATCAGGCCGACGGCGGCGAGGCCGATTCCGGCCACAACGATTGCTCTCATTGCTGTTCTCGGGGCTCTTTCGCTTCCCGGTTGCATAAGTCTCCTCCGTTCGCGAACAATGCTGCATCTCATATCACAACTCAGCGCGGATAACAACTGCGGTGACGACTGGCGCCTCTATCACAAATCTCTCCGCGCCTCTCGTATACTGGTAGCGAGGAATCCGAATGAAGATGACGGCACTGATCGTGGACGACGAGCAGCCCGCGCGCGACGAGCTCGCGTACCTGCTCAAGGCGTTTCCCGAAGTCGAGCTTGTGGGGCAGGGCAAGAACGGCGTGGAGGCCGTGAGCCTGATCAAGGAGCTCAGCCCCAGCGTGGTGTTTCTTGACGTGCAGATGCCCGGTCTCGACGGCTTCGGCGTAATCCGCAAGCTCCTGGAAAAGAAGATCCGCCTGCCGCAAGTGCTGTTCGTGACCGCGTATGACCAATACGCCGTGCAGGCCTTTGAGGTGAACGCGGCGGATTACATCCTCAAGCCCATTTCGCGCTCGCGCCTGGAGAAGGCCTTGGGACGCGTGCGCCGCGCCGCTGAGACTGCGGAAGCCACCCAGAAGCTCGATAAAGTGGTGGAGATGCTCGAGCGCCGTCCAGCGCCGCAGAAGAACAAGCTGGTGGTGAAGTCAGGCGGACGCCTGTACCTCCTCGATTCCGACGACGTGGTGTACGCCAGCATCGAGGACGGCGTGATCAGCATCGTCACGCGCGAGATCGAGGGCCAGTCAAACTTCCGCACCGTCGAAGAGCTGCAGAACGCGCTCGACCCCAAGGTGTTCTGGCGGGTGCATCGCTCCTACCTCATCAACATCAACCGCATCAAAGAAGTGATCCCCTGGTTCAAAAGCTCCTACCAGCTCAAGATGGACGACCGCAAGCAATCGGAGATTCCCGTCAGCCGCGCGCAGACGCGCAAACTGAGGGATTTGCTGAATCTGTAAGAGTGGGACTCGGGATGCAGTATTCCGAAGGGGTCTTATGCCCGACGCAAAGGCTTATCTCGATCGCATCCGGTTGTTGGCCGCGGATGAAGATCCGCTTGCGACTCAACGGCAGGCTTCCGAGGTCATCGCACGGTTGATCGACGGCGTGGCGGATGACCGGCTAAAGCGAAGGCCCGAGCCGGGGAAATGGTCGGTCGTTGAGATCGTCGCCCATCTCGCGGAGGACGAGTTGGTGACCAGTTGGCGCTACCGGCAGATGCTTGAGGCGTCCGGATGCGCACTGGCCGGGTTCGATCAGAACCTGTGGGAGCAACTGGGGAAATACGGAGCGTGGTCCATCGATGACGCGCTTGAAATGTTCCGTCTGCTGCGCGAGGCAAACCTGCGCCTGCTGCAGGGCCTGAGCCCAGAGCAGTGGGATGCCTACGGTGTGCACGCCGAGCGCGGGAGGATCAGCGTACGCGATCTGGCGTGCCACATGGCCGGGCACGACCTGACTCACGTCGAGCAGATTCGGCGAGTCCTCGGATGAAACGACGCGGTGCGGCCGGGGGGCACACGGCGAGCATCACGCCGTTTGCGCCGGCAGCTCGCCGCGCTTGCGGTAGAAGATGACAGCCAGGACGATTCCCATCAACGCCAGGCCTGCGCCGAATTCGGTGGTCCAGAGATCGGTGATTCGGGCGTGGCGCGTTTGCGGGTCGAAAAAGCTTTGGATGAAAAGGTTGTGGCTGGCGTGCAGGAGCATGCCCGTCCAGACGCTGCCGGACTTGAGCCGCATCCAGGCAAACAGAAAACTCATGCCCACAACCAGGACGGTGAAACATACCACCGAGTACCACAAGGGTCCTGCGCCGCGATAAGAGCTGAACAGGACGATGGGATAATGCCATAGCGCCCAGATGACGCCGCTCGTCAAGGCGACCCCCGGAAACGGCATGACCTTGGCGAGTTGCGGGACCAGAAATCCGCGCCAGCCCAGCTCTTCGCCGACCGCCGAGATGCAGGAACCGGCCACGCCCAGGGTGGCGAGCACCACGAAGAGTGCGGGCAGAAGCGCCGCGTGAGGCAGCCGGGGGATTCGCGCGCCCAACGCGGCGAGTGTCGGGCTGTGCGGATCAAAATATCCGGCGAACCACACCGGCAGGTAGACCACGCTGGCATAGGCGAGCGGAATCCAGTAGCTCGCGAGCTGATACTTCGTCCGGCCCCACCCGAAGCCGTGCCCGCGCAAATCCCCCTGGAAGATCAACCGCGTCAGCAAGCCCGACACTCCCGGGCACCACATGAGTCCGAGAACGTACAGGCCGGCCATCAGATCGTGGGACGAGTGACGAATGATGAGGCGGTAGAAAATCGAGCTGAACCCGAACGTCAGCACGAGATAGGTGACGATCGAGAGTCTCGTCTGGCGCGTTTCGGTTTGGGTCATGCGCGGGTTCCAGCCTGCCGCGAGCGGACCGGGGCGTAACGTCGACCGGCGGTGTTCGAGCCGGTAAGGGCGGATCTGTTTCCTGGAAGGTGAGTCCTCAGAGTCCTCACCGGGCGGTTCCGCAGACTGTCACGCCGCCCGCGGGCCGAAGCTACGCCGTTGATTAGTGGCCGGTGGAGTCCCCATGGCGGCTGGCTTCGAACAGGAACCAGGTGCGCCGCTCGGTCTCATCAATCCAAACCTCGATAAGGCTGGCAGTCGCGATGTCTTCGTGCTCTTCGCAGACGCCGTGGGCCTCGCGCAGGCGCGCGGCCAGAGTCTTGCTGTCCTCGCGCAGCTCGGCGAGCATGTCCTCCGGCTCGACATATCCGGCATCGTTGTCGGATACACGTTGCAGGCGGGCGATGTGGCCGATGGACCGGATCGTAGTACCCCCGATCTTGCGGATGCGCTCGGCGATGGGGTCGGTCATGGCGAAAAGCTGATCGCCGTGCTCATCGAGCAGCAAATGGTAGTCACGGAAGTGCGGACCGCTCATATGCCAGTGAAAATTCTTGGTTTTCAGGTAAAGTGCGAACACGTCCGCTAGAATTGCGTTCATCGCTCCCGCGATGTCCTTGGCCGCCCCCGCATCGAGATCGGTGGGCGTGATCAGGGGAGCCTCTTGTTTGCGCCCGACGTCGGTGGCCGCATCAGATTTTTTCATGACAGCGCTCCTTTGTTATCAACCGTAGCCGAAATTTCCGTTTTTGATTTGAGCCGCTTCATAACATACAACTGAGCCCACGCTCAATGCAATCGGGCGTAATACGGATTAGTGCGTCAGTTTCGAGGTAGCGGAGGCTTCATGCCGCCACAACAGCGAGCTGGAAAAAGAGAAGGGCGGGGCCGGCTCAGTTTCGCCGGCTCCCGCCCGAGGGGGGATTGAAGGGTGGGATTTTCAGTTGGTGTTCAGAGTCCAGATTGACACCGTGGACGCGTTGTCATCCACGGCTGCGAACTTGGTGTTGGCGCCGCGCACTTGCACGTTGAGTCCGAACGAGCCGCCCTGGTTGGGATCGACCGACAGGTTCTTGACGAACGTGCCGGTGAGTGTGAATTCCACGATTTCGCTGGGCTGCTGCGGGTTTCCGTTGATGACGTCGTTGTTGCTGACGAGCAGGTCGCCGTTCGGGGCCTGCGCCATGGCCAGCGCCCCGTGAAGATGGGTGGCATCCTCGTAGATCACGACGCCGGTGCCCGCGTCGCTGGTGGTGCTGCCGGCGCCGGATACCGCGAACACTTCGTTGTCCAGACTGGAAGCCACGTACAGGGTGTCCGTTGAGGAGACGTAAACCAGCCCGGTGGGGGCGTCAACGAACGTGACGGGGTCGCACTGATGCTGGTAGCCGGAAGCGATGACCGTCGAGCTCGTGATACGGACGCCCTCGCCGTTGACGGCGAGGTCCAGGCGAACCACGGTGCCGCTCAGGCCGTTGGCGACGAACAGCTTCGCCGTGCTGCCCTGATCATAGAGGTACGAGTCCCAGGGTCCGTCGATGTTGGTGTTCGTCAAGGTTCCGATCTGCGATCCGTTCTTGTTGATCACCAAAAAGTTGCCGGGCGAGGCCGTGCCGCAAGTGCCGTCGACGGAGGGAAAGTTGCCGGCAAGCACGTATCCTTCCTGGAGGACTTCAAGGGCGGTGGAGAGCCCGATACCCGAAGGTCCCTGGAAGAACAGCGAGGGTGTGGAGTTCGCGACCTTGATGATGGTTGAACCGGTACCCTGCAGGTTCTGGTTGTTGTTGAAGTTCGAAATCAGCAGGTTCTGAGCGCTGATGGTGCCTCCGGTCGGGAATCCCTGGGGCACGAAAGCTACACCGTAGGGATTCACGTCACCGTTGGACGGAACAGTGGAAGCGACCACCACGGGGTTCGGAAGAAACGGCTGGTCGTTGCTGCCGCTGGCGAGTGCGGAGCCGGTGAGAATCAGGGCCATCGCTGCGACGAGGGCCGGAATGCTCAGGTTGCGAAAGAATGTTTTCATGACATCTCCTTGGTTTTCGATTTTTTTCCAAACTTACGTTTGGCTCAAGCTGCTTGCCACGGCTGACCGCTACGGAGAACCGAACTGCCTTGTCTTAGGGAATCCGGCAGGATAGAATCAGCGTTCCTGCTGGACCCAAGTTGTTAGCCCTTGACCTCCGCGCGAATCAGTTTCGCGCTTCAACCACTAGAGCGACATCTCGAGGAGGATTCCCTCACGTCCGGCCAAGAAACTTTTCAAGGGGGTGCCATGGCGGATTCTGCGTCCGTAACTCAGTTGCTTCGGCAATCAAGAGGCGGAGATCGGGCGGCCTTTGACGAGCTGATTCCCATCGTTTACCAGCAACTGCATCGGCTGGCGGCGCGCGTTTTCCGGGCTGAAGGTGCCGGGCACACCCTGCGCACCACGGCGCTCGTTCACGAAGCCTACGTGCGGCTGGTCGGCGCCGACGTCGACTGGAACGATCGCACGCACTTCTACGCCGTGGCGGCGCGCGTGATGCGGCAGATCCTGGTGGACCATGCCAAGGCGCAGAACCGCGAAAAGCGGGGCGGGGACGCGCCGCGGGTTTCCCTCGAAGCGGGCATGGACGTGGCAGCGCAGGTGCCGGCGCAACTGCTCGATCTCGATCAGGCGCTAAGCAAGCTCGCGGCCCACGATCAGCGAAAAAGCGACGTGATTGAGCTTCTTTTCTTCGGCGGGCTGACCTACGACGAAGCCTCAGAGGCGCTGCACATCTCGCCGGCAACCCTCCACCGCGAACTGAAGATGGCCAAGGCGTGGCTTTACAATGAACTGGCAGCGAATCCCGGCGCTGGGGTCCAGGCATGAGGGCCGAACCCGATCCCGACCGCTGGCGCCGCCTGGAAGAGGTGTTCTTTGGGGCGCTGGAACTTGATCCGGACGCCCAGGCCGCGTTTCTGGACCGCTCCTGCGGCGGTGATCCCGAGCTGAGGCTGGAAGTCGAGAAATTGCTCGGCGCCTCGGGAAAGTCGCTCGACGGTCTACGCCGTCCCGTGGAAGACGCGGCCCGCGAGGTCGTGCGGGACGGTGCAGCGCCCGTGCAGCGCATCGGAGCCTACCGGCTGGTCCGCTTGCTTGGCGAGGGCGGCATGGGCCTGGTGTACCTCGCCGAGCGGGCGGACGATCAGTACCGCCGCCAGGTCGCCATCAAGCTGATGCACGCCGGGCTCGGGCGCAACGCCGAGATGTTGCGGCGATTCCGCTCCGAGCGCCAGATCCTGGCCAACCTCGATCATCCAAACATCGCGCGCCTGCTCGATGGCGGCATCACGCCCGAAGGCTCCCCCTACCTGGTGATGGAGTACGTCAACGGCGTCGCCATCGATGCCCACTGCCGCCAGGCTCAGCTTACGATCGACGGCCGGCTGCGCCTGTTTCGCGCGGTGTGCGAGGCGGTGGAGTACGCCCACCGGCATCTCGTGGTGCATCGCGACATCAAGCCGGGCAACATCCTGGTGACTCCCGAAGGCGTCCCCAAGCTCGTGGACTTTGGAATCGCCAAGCTATTGGACCCCGAAGCCTCCGACTTGACCCTCGTGCTGACCCGGACCAGCGGGCGCCTGATGACTCCCGAGTATGCGAGCCCGGAGCAGGTTCGCGGCGAACCCGTGACCACCCTTACCGACGTTTATGCCCTGGGCGTCCTGCTCTATGAGCTTCTGACCGGGCAGGCGCCCTTCCGGATGAAATCCGCCAGCCCGCTCGAGGTGGCGCGGCTGATCTGCGAGCAGGAGCCTGCGCGGCCGAGCGCCGCCAGCCGCCACAATCCTGCCGCGGCGTCCCTCGATGCGCGCAGCCTGCGGGGCGACCTCGACAACATCGTGCTCAAGGCGATGAGCAAGGAGCCCGCGCGTCGATACGCCTCGCTGGCGCAGTTCTCCGACGACGTGCGGCGATATCTCGACGGGTATCCGGTGGAAGCCGGCGGGGGCGCCTGGCGGTACCGGGCCGGTAAGTTCGTCAAGCGCCATAAAGCCGGCGTCGCGGCGACCGCGGCGGCCTGCGTAGCCATTGTGGGGTTCGGCATTGCAATGGGCGTGCTCGCGCATCGCGCAGCGCTCGAACGCGAAACGGCAGAGCGCGAGGCGCAGTTCCTGTCGAGCATTTATCAAGCCTCAACACCGGCGGAGGCCCGCGGCCGCCCGGTTAACACGCTCGAATTGCTCGATCGGGGCGTGAAGCGCATCGACACCGAGCTCGCCGACAATCCCGAGGCGCAGGCCACCATGCTCGACAACCTGGGCGAGGCCTACCTCAATATGGGCGTCTATGACCGGGCGGAAGCCGTGCTGCGGCAAGCCTACGACCTGCGGCGCCGAGTGCTCGGCGACAACAACGCCGACACTGCTTCGGCCCTGGGGGATCTTGCCACGGCGATCCGCCTCGAAGCGCGATTCGACCAGGCCGAGCCGCTCTTCCGCCGCGCCCTGGCCGTGCGTACGAAGTTGCTGGGCCTGCGCAATTCCGACACCACCTTCGCCATGGCAAGCCTGGGAGAGTGTCTCTACCTCGAGAACAAATACGGTGAGGCCGAAGAGTTGCTCAGGAAGGCATTGGAATTAGAGGGCGGCGCGATCAACGTGTCGGCCGCGACCACGCGGAATTACCTGGCGCTCACGGTGCAGGCTCGCGGCGACTACGAACAGGCGGCGCAATTGCTGCGCGAGGCGGTGGATATCGACCGGCGGACCGAAGGCGCCGACAGCCCCGATTTTGCCAACAGCCTGCACAATCTGGCGGGGGCCGAGTTGCGCGCCGGCGACGTGCTGGGGGCGGAGGCGGTCGAGCGTGAAGACCTCGATTTGCGCCGCAGGATTCTGGGAAACGATCACCCTGACCTTGCCTACTCGCTGAACAACCTGGGCTGGATCCTGCTTCAAACGGGCGACCTGGCCGGGGCGGAATCCCTGCTCGGCGAGCAACTCGCTCTCGTGCGCCGGCACTTCGCGCCCAACAGCCCGCGCATGGTGGCTCCGCTCGATAATTGGGCGCGTGTGCTGCAGGCGAAGGGTGACTACGCGCAAGCTGAAGACTTTTACCGGCAGGCGCTGGCTTTGGTACAGCCCAAACCCGCAGCCTCGAACTGGGGCGCGGCCCAGATTCTGGCGAATATCGGTATCCTGCAATTAGACCGCGGAGACTACGCCGGGGCGGAGCGCTACGCGCGGCAGGCCCTGGAGATGCGGCGCAAACTCGGCGGCGATGAGAATCCGGAGGTCGCCACATCGCTGATCGATGTCGGGGTCGCCCGGGTTTTTCAAGGCGATGCTGCGGGTGCGGAAGCATTCATGCGGCAAGGCCTGGACGTCCGGCGCAAGACTCTGCAGCCGGGGAATCCCGACATTATCGACGCCGAAGTGCGGCTGGGCGACGTGCTGGTGAGGGAAGGGAAGGCGTCCGAGTCCGAGGCCGTCTTGCGGCAGGCGGTCGATCAGGCGGAGCATCCACCCTTCGCACTGCTTCCCTGGCAGATCGCCGAGGCCAGGAGCACGCTCGGCGAGTGCCTGTTGGCTTTAGGGAAACCCTCCGAAGCGGAACCCTTGCTCCGTGAAAGCCAGGCCGGCGTGAAGATGATTCCCGATGCTGCCCTGCGGCGCGCTGCCCTGAAGCGGATGGAACTGCGCGTCCCGAGCGGAACCCGCGCGATAGCCGCAAATTAAGGCAATAAATCACTTGACTCACGCCGAGGCCGGGAGCCTACCTGTGACTTGGATAAGTAAAGGCGGCTCGATCTAGACGCGCGGTTCCGAGTGCGATAGCGTTGGGGTGCGGGAGAGCCCATGAGATACGTTCCGTCCCGGATTGACCTCGCGCTGCTCCTGGTCATGATCATTCTCATGGCCATCGAGGTGGTTGCCTTTGGAGTCCTGTTCCGGGCCGCCGCGCGCGGGACGCCACGCGGTTCGCGCTTGCCGTCCTACTTCTATCTGATCATCTATCAGTGGACCATGGCCGCCTCGATCGCAGCGCTGTGGATCGCAACGGGCCGGCCATGGAGCGCGCTGCTGCTGGGAGTCCCGAACCGCTGGGGGTTCGGAGCCAGCCTGGCGCTCAGCGTGGCGTTCCTGGTTCTTTCGGCGTTGCAGGCACGGGCCCTCTTCAAGCGTCCGGAGATCTCGGAAACCGCTCGTCGCCAGATCCTTGAGATCGAACCGATGGCGCCGCACACGCCACAGGAGCGCCGGGTGTGGACGTTCACGGCCATTACCGCCGGCTGCTGCGAGGAAGTGATGTTCCGCGGATTTCTGCTCGCCCTCTGCGCGAGTTGGGTCGGCCTCATAGCTGCCGTGGCCATCAATGTCGCCGCGTTCGGGATTTTCCACGCGTATTACGGCTGGAAAGGCATTCTCAAGACAGGCGCGTTCGGATTGGTTATGGCGCTGCTCGCGCTCTGGTCAGCCTCGCTCATTCCCGTCATCATTCTCCATGCCGGCATCGACCTGAGCAGCGGCGACCTGGCTTATCGCGTCCTTTCGAAAGAGACCATACGTTGTTAACGACTCAGGTCTGAGAATAATATTCCCGAAGACCAAAGACCAAAGCGCTGAAAGGCATGCCGAGCGCTGCGTAGACCGCCTGGGCCTCCGGTGCTGCATTGTCGGCCAAGATTTCAATAGCGGCATTGGAGTAGCCTACTGGAACGACGCCGGCTTGCTGCATGCGCAAGATTCCCATGTCGACCTGAGTCTGACTGAAGCCGCCGGACGCATCGATGACTGCAAAACTCCGGAACCCATCGGCAAGTGCGGCTATGGCCGGGAAGGCGAGGCAAACGTCTGTGGAAATGCCCGTCATGACAAGGTTCTTGCGCCCTGTCGCCTTAACCGCATCGACGACACGCTTTTCGTCCCACGCGTTAACCGTAGTACGTTCGATTCTCTGCACGCCGGGCAGAGCGTCGGCGAGTTCGGCGATAAGCGGTCCCCACATTTTCTCGGTTGTCGTGGTCACGACAACGGGCACTTTAAGCGCGAGCATCGCCCGTGTCAGGGCAACGACATTGTGCTTGAGTTGAAGGATGTCGATGTCACGCACGCCCGTGTACAAACCGACCTGGTGATCCACCAGGAGCAGTAGGGCGTTGTCGCGCGTTAGGCGTTCGCCATGTTGCGTGGAACCAGCCGTCATAATATTCCTCCTGTATCGTCTGCGCCTTGTCTGCGGGGGCTTTGATCAAACACAGAAGTATAGATGTCGAAGCTGAGCCGAAGGTGGACTTAAATGGGCAAAATCAGTTTGCAGACACGCAAACCGATTTCTCGAGGGAAGAACCTACTGAGTTGCGAGAGCCGTGCCATCTCGCTTTGCCTCTATGAAGCAATCTCGCGCTCTGGCGCCTGCCAACCTGGGGTCCAGGTCGGTTCCAATATAGCCTTGAATAAAGTCCAAAAACACCTTGACCTTAGGCGTCAAACGAGAGCTAGCCGAGTACAGAGCGCACGGCACGACTGGCCTTGGTTGCCAGTCCTGCAGGACGCGCGCAACCCGCTTAGCCATCGTAGATTCGAGAGCCATGTACAGCGGTAAGATTGCAATGCCGGCTCCATCCAACACGATCTGCCGATGTATCAGTGGATCGTCAGTTACAACATGGAAGGTAAGGTCGGGCGTAACAACTCTCCGTCCCTTTGAAAGTGTCCACCGGCCCGAACCAATGCAGCGATGCGAGACCAGGTCTTCTGGTTCGGCAGGCATACCGCGGGTTTGTACATATCCGGGGCTCGCAAAGAGTCCCCGAACAACACCGGGATAAGACCGGATACGCCGGGACGAGTCTTTGGGTGTTCGGACCTTGAAGAAAACGTCGATGTCCTCCCTTGGTTCCTGGTCGAATCTGGATGAATACGTTTCGAGCTCCATTCTGAGATCAGGGAAAGCCTTTATGAATTCGCTCAACAACGGCGCGATCGCGTCACGTGCCATGGTCACAGGGCAAGCGACGCGTAAGAGACCGGAAGGGCTTGTGCGATGCTGATCCAGCAACTCGCGACCTTCGCGCAGGGTCCGCAGCGCACGTTTACAGGATAGGAGATATTCCTTTCCGGCATCGGTAAGCGAAAGCCCTCGCTGACTCCTGCGCACGAGCAGCAGGTCAAGGTGCTTTTCGAGCCGGGTGAGAGACCTGCTTATCGTCGAAGGCGGAAGTTCGAGATGCGCGGCCGCAGCGCTGAACGTCCCAGCCTCCGCAGTGGCAACGAACATACTGACGTCATCGAGATTGGTCGTTTTGCGCATGCGCAACGCTGTGGTGCGGCGATGATCATACCATTGGGGGGCGAGATCTGGAACAGCGGGATCCTACTCCGGCTCCTCCTCAGCAGCGGCTATGACGTCCCTGCGGCCGCCGTTGGGTCAGCGGGGCGAGTTTGCGGCGGTGGGACCGGCGAGTCGGCGGGTTTCGCAAGCAGAGCGTGTAGCTCGGTGCGAATCTGTTCCTGCTGGGCACTCGTGAGCTTGGCGCCGCCCGAGGTCAGGTAAAAGACGTCAATGGCGCGCTGCCCTTCCGTGTCAATCAGCGCCACTTCGATATTGCAGCCGGACGTGGCCAGGGCGTGGCTCACGTCGAACAGGAGTCCAGGGCGGTCGGTGGTTATGAGCTCGAGCAGGGTGCTGTGCGCGGAGCTCGAGTCGTCAAACCGGACCTGGGTCGTGATGGTGACCTTCGGCGGACGCAGCGAGGCGCGGCGCTGGGCGGCGTCGTTCAACAGCGTATCGAGCGGCAGCTTGCCGCCGAGCGCCCCGAGCAGGCTCTCCTCGAACCGCGCCACTTCCGAAGGGTTTAATTCCAGCGTCCGATGCAGGTCATGGAAGGCGAAGATGTCGAGCACCACGCCCTGAGTGTTCGAGAAGGCCTCGGCCTTGACGATGCTCATGCCCCACGAGGCGAGCGCCCCCGTGATGGTCACAAACAGCAGCGGCCGGTCGCGCGCGACGAGGGTCAGTTTCCAGAAGGCCTGCTCGCGCTCGAGGCGAATGCGCGCTGGCTCGCGATCGAGGGCGCGCGCCATCTCGAGATGCTCCAGAATCTCCCCGAGCGCGTGCACGGCCAGGTAGCGTTGGGGGAATCCTCCGAGGAACGCGTGAAGCTCCGAAGGCTGATCGACCGGCCGGCGCGTGGTCAAGGTCCCCTCGATGTCGAGGGCGCCATCGTCGGCGCTCACGCGATCGTCATCCAGACTGCGCGCGAGGTCGTTGGCGGTGGAGACGTAAAGCTGCCAGAGGGCGTCGGCCTTCCAGGGCGTGAGCGCCTCGGGATTGACCGCCTTGATGTCCGCGCAGGTCAGGAGCGTCAACAGTTTCAGGCGCTCCACGGAGCCGATCTTGTGGGCGAACTCGCGGACAGTGGCGGGATCCAGAATGTCGCGGCGCTGCAGTGTGGACGACATTTCGATATGGTGCGCGATCAGGAAAAGAACCGTGCGATCCTCGTCCGGCGAGGTGCCGAGGCGCGCGAGGACGCGCTCGGCTGCCTCAACGCTGCCCACAACGTGGTTGGCTTCGGCCGACCCTTTGCCGAGATCGTGCAGCAGCAGGGCGAGGAACAGCAGTTCCGGCCGATCGACTTCGGCGAGGAGCGCCGCGAAGCGTTCCTCGATGCGCGCGAGGTCGGGGTCGCGGCCTTCGCCCGCCGACCCTTTGCCGGCGTTAAGCCTTTCGAGATCGTGCAGGGCCTGAATGCAGACGAAGGTGTGCTCATCCACGGTGTAGCGGTGGTAGAAATCGCGTGTCACCAGGGCGTCGATGGCGCGGAATTCCGGTACGATCGCCGAAAGCACGCCAAGGCGATGCATTGCGCGCAGCGCGCCTGCGGCGTATGAGGAGGTCAGGATCTCTTGCAGGCTCAGGGCCGCGTCCGGCAGATCCTGGAGCGTCGGCCCGAGTCGCGGGACGAGTTCCGCGACCCAGCGCTCGGCCTCGGCGCTCAGATCGAGATTGTGCCGCGCCATCATCTCGAAGAGGCGCATCAGCACGGCGCCGTCGGCCGCCGAAGCGGTCTGGCGCGGGAAGATGCGCCCGCCGATCACAGAAAAGTCGGCGTTCGAGAGGCGCGTCCTCCAGTCTTCAAAAACAGCGGAGAGTGAGCGCCGGGCGCGCGTGGTCTCGTCCAGCAGCCGCGCCACCAGCGCGTCAATGCGGCGCGCGTGCCGGAAATAGCTGCGCATCCAGTCGGTGGTGGTCAACGGCGCGACGTCGCTGCCGATGCCTTCGCTCGCGGCCTCGTCCTGCATCTCGTACGTCAGGTGGTTGTCGTCCCGCTCGCGCCGGTAGTGGAGGTAGCAACGCGTGGCGGTCAGAAAGCTGAAGGCGGCGCGCGCCTCGGGACTGAACGCTTGAGGCCACAGTTCCTCCGGTGCGCTCCATCCGCCACGCTCGTCCAGGGCGGCGATCCCGGCGAGCCAGCGGGCCACGTGGTAGTCGCGCAGACCTCCCGGCGCGTCCTTGATGTTGGGTTCCAGGTGGAAGATGGTCCCGGCGTACTTCTGGTGCCGCTGCCGGGTCAGGCTATCCAGGTTCGCTACCAGACTGTGACGCTCGCGGGCGATTACCTCGGGCAGAAGGCGGTCGTGCAGCGCACCGAAGAGCTGGGGGTCGCCGGCGAGGTACCGGACGTCGAGCAGGGCCACGGCAAACTCAGGGTCGGTGGCGAGAACCGTGCGGCACTCGGCCAGTGTTCTGAGGCCGCCGCTCGAACGGAGCCCCAGGTCCCAGAGCGACCTCAGCAGGGCGGCCGTCGATTCGCGGTGCGACGCCTCGACGCTTGCGTTGGCGCAGACGAAGGTCACATCAATGTCAGAACAGGGATGCAGCTCCCGCCGGCCGTAGCCGCCGACCGCGGCGAGGCACAGCCCCTGGGGTTCGCCGGGCCCGCCCGCGATCGAGCGTTCGTACAGCCCGCTCAGGACGCGATCCACCACGTGGGTGCGTTCGCGGAGCACAGGGGCGGCCAGGTGGTCCCGCTCAAATTGCTCACGGATTCTACGACTACCCGCCTGGTAGATTGAGGCGAGGGATCCGAGGATGTCACTTCCTTCCGTTGTCACTGGTCACTCGCCACTGCTCTTAGATTCTGCGCGCCTGGCAGATTGATTCGAGGGAGCCGAAACTGCCTTTTCCATCTCTCGTCACTTGTCACTCGCCACTTGCCACTGCTGTTAGATTGCCTTCTCTCCGCGTTCGAGATTGCGGATGCGGATCGCGTCTTCCACATTTGACACGAAGATCTTGCCGTCGCCGATCTTTCCCGTCTTGGCTGAGCGCAGGATGGCGTCAATGGCGGAATCGAGCATGGCATCCGGGAGCACAATCTCGAACTTGATCTTGGGCAGTAAATCGACCGTGTACTCGTTGCCGCGGTAGACCTCGGTGTGACCCTTCTGCCGCCCGTGGCCTCGCACTTCGGAAATCGTCATGCCGCTGATTCCGATTTCGACCAGCGCCTCCTTGACCGACTCCATCCGTGACGGTTGAACGACCGCTTCGATCTTCTTCATGTCATCCCTCGGAACAGCAGTGGCTAGTGGTTGGTGGCTAGCGGCTAGCGGTTGACGACTAACCACTAACCACTGCCTCTCACTAACCACTGCCCCTCACTAACCACTGCCTCTCTCATGCTTCAAAGTTATACCCCTCTTCACCGTGCTGGGAAAGGTCGAGGCCCTCGATCTCGTCCTGTTCGGAAACGCGAAGTCCGACGACCATGTCGACGACTTTGAGGATCACGAGGGTTCCAACAATGGCGAGTGCCCACGAAATGCCGACCGCCACGAGTTGGTTGACCACCTGCCCGCCGTGGCCGTCCACCAGGCCGACCGGCAGGGCGTTGCCCTGAGCGTCTTTGAAGACCGGGTTGACCAGGCTGGTGGCGAAGACTCCGGTGAGAAGCGCGCCGAGTGTTCCCCCGATGCCGTGGACGCCGAAAGCGTCGAGAGAATCGTCGTAGCCTAGCTTGCCCTTGACCCGCGCGACCATCAGGTAGCAGACCACGCCCGCCGTGAGACCGATCAGTAGCGCCGGCATGGGCGACACAAATCCGGAGGCCGGGGTAATGGCGACCAGCCCCGCGACCGATCCTGAGATTGCGCCGAGGACGCTGGGCTTGCCGTTGCGAATCCATTCCGCTCCGGCCCAGCCCAGGGCCGCGGCGGCGGCGGCAAAATGCGTGGCCACGAACGCGCTGGTCGCGAGACTGCCGGCGGCGAGCGCGCTCCCGGCGTTGAACCCGAACCAGCCCACCCAGAGCAGGCAGGCGCCGACGAAGCTCAAGACCACGCTATGGGGCGGCATCGGCCTTTTGGGGAATCCAACGCGCTTGCCGAGGTAAAGAGCTGTAACCAGGGCGGAAACGCCGGAGGTGATGTGGACCACGGTGCCGCCGGCGAAATCGAGGGTGGGGATGCGTCCGCCCAGGGTCGCGTTGAGCAGGCCGCCCTTGCCCCAGACCATGTGCGCCATGGGATCATAGACCACGAACGACCACAGAATCATGAACAGCACCATGGCGCTGAATTTCATGCGCTCGGCGAAGGCGCCGGTGATGAGCGCCGGCGTGATGATGGCGAACATCAACTGAAACATCATGAAGGTCTGCTGGGGAATGGTGCCGGCGTAATCGGGATCGGGCGCCGCGCCCACGCTGTGCAATCCGAAGTAGCCGAGGTTGCCGAGAAACGGACTGCCGCTGTGAAAGCACAGGCTGTAGCCCACGATGGCCCACAGCACGGTGATCAGCGCCATGAGCGTGAAGCTCTGCATCATGGTGCCCAGCACGTTCTTGCGCCGCACCAGGCCGCCGTAGAACAGCGCCAGGCCGGGCCCGGTCATCATCAGCACCAGTGCGGCGCTCGTCAGCATCCAGGCGTTGTCACCGCTGGTCTGGGCCTGGCGGGTCTGCTGGTCGAGATCGCTCAGATGGCGTTCCACTTGCGCTGGAACCGTTCCGGTGGCGGGGGCCGCCTGTGGCGGCGGCGTCCCCGAGGGGGTGGCGGGCGTCTGGGACCGTCCCGGGAGCGAAGCGCCAAACCACAGGATGAGGCAAAGCAGCGCGCCGAACGCGGTCTTCCGCATCAGAACTCCTTTGATCACAGGCGTGACGGATATAAGGCTGCGAAGAACTTGCCGGGAAAGCGAGTATAAGGGCAAGGGATGCTCGAGACCAATCAAAAGCGTCTATAAGAGCGATAAACGGTTTGCCGTCGCCCGCCCCGAAGTCCCTTGCGGCGGAGGGTCGGGCCAGCGCTAGAATTGAATGAGTTCGCTTGGCCGATGACGTATGCCTGGGCGCGACTGCGGCCCCGATAACACGGAGCTGGCCGGCGGGTGAGAACGAGGGGAGGATCACGATGAGAGGTTATGTGCTGATTAACGTTCGGCCGGGCAAGGTCCGGGAGGTTGTGGACGCCGTCAGCCAGATGACCGGCGTGCAGCACGCGGACGCCTGTTGGGGGCTTCCGGACGTCTTCGCCTACGTAGAGACCGCCGACGAACGCGCCTTCAATGATCTCGTGATCGACCAGATCCAGAAGCTGGACGGAGTGGAGCGTACCGAGACCCACATCGCTGTGGGCTGATGGGCGCCATCAAAAAAAAAATCTGCAATCCCAAACCAACCGGTCGCGGGCGCCGGCGTCTAAGTTACCTGAAGCGCACAGAGAGCGCCTTCGAGCAAAACAAAAATAGCTCACTTTTTTGGAAACTTCACAGGGGGCAGCGGCGTATTAATTAGTGAACGAGGACGGGAGGCTGCAAATGCTTATCAGGCTTAATCAGAAACCGGTGATCGACAACCTCCGCCGTTATCCCCAGGAAATTGTGGAGCGGCTGGCGAAAGTTTTGCGAGAGGGCGCCGTCGCTGTTGCTGATCCGCGGCGCAAGGACTTCTACGATCTTGCGGACGGGGACCGCAGCTTCTTCATTCACATCTCGCCCGTGACGGGCCACGTGTGGCTGCTCGCGACTTGGGTCGCGCGGCCGGTGACCATGGCGGCGGCACGGTATGCCCCGCACTTCATGGATCGCTCGGCGGGAATGGCCCACCTCTACTAACGGATTGACTCATTGATTCATTGACTCAGTCGACCGTGCGGCCGAGTCAACCCGTCAATGAATCAATTGCTCAGTGACCCGAACAGACACCGACTGAAGCATTGACTCAGCGATTGGGTTCGATCGTCGGCCCAATAGGGCAGGCCATTGAGTCAATCCCTCAATGAACCAATTCCTCATTCAGAGCGCAAGGCCTGCATAGGATCGACCGATGCGGCGCGGCGCGCCGGAATCAGGCTTGACGCCAGCGTGACCGCCGCCATGCCGAGCAGGGCGGCGGCGAACGTCAGGGGATCGCTTGGGCCGAGGCCGAACAGCGTCGAGCGCAAAACACGCGCGCTCGCGAAGGCGAAGGGAAGGCCGATCGCGGCGCCCGCCGCGGTGACCGCCAGGCATTCGCGCAGGACCATCCACAACACCTGCCTGCGCTGGGCGCCAAGCGCCATCCGCACGCCGATCTCGGCGGTGCGCCGGCTCACCCTGTAGGCGAGCGTGCCGTAAAGGCCGGTGGCCACGAGCAGCGCCGCCAGCAGGCCGAAGAACGTTGCCAGCCTTGAAAACAGGCGCTGCTGCGTAAACGACTCATCGAACTGTTCCTGCTGGGTCATGGGATCGAGCAGCGGCAGGTCGAGGCCGAAATCGTGGACGGCGGTGCGCACCTGGGGGAGCAGGTCGGCGGGACTGCCGGCCGTGCGCAAGTCGAAGTGCATCGTGGCAACGCCGGGAACCTGGGCGTAGGGAAAGTAGGCCATGCCCCGGGGTTGCTCATCCACCGCCCGGTACTTGCTGTCAGCGGCCACGCCCACGATGGTGTATTGGGTAGGCCCAGCCGGGTTTGAGGGCTCCGGCACGTTGTCAAACGCCACGCGATGACCGATCGGGTTGCGGCCGGCGAGGAAACGGTCCGCGAAAGTGTGATTGACCACTACAACCTTGGCAGACGCCGCCGTGTCAGCGTCGGTGATATCGCGCCCGAGCAGGAGCGGAATCCGAAGCACGTGGAAGTAGTCCGCTCCCACCGTGTTCCAGCGCATGATGGCCGCGTCAGTCTCGCCGATGGGCAGCACGCCGTCGACATAAGCGTAGGTGTTGTTGCTCCATCCCGAGCCGATCCGGTTCTGCATCAGGGTCACAGATTCCACTCCGGGCAGGGTGCGCAGGCGGGTGGTGAGAGCCTGGAAGAAATGAACGGTCTCGGCGTCCGAGCGCAGGTTTTGCGGAGGGGTGATGCCGAAGGTCAGCAGGCCCGAGGCCTGGAGCCCCAGATTGGCCGTCTCCAGGTTGCGCAAGGTGCGCAACAACAGGCCCGCTCCCACCAGAAGCACGAGGCATAAAGAGACCTGCAGCGCCACTACGACGTGCCCGCCGCGCAGCTTCTTCTTGTCCTGACTCGAGGCTGCGGCGGAGGTTTTGAGGGCGAGTCCGGGCGATACACCTGCCGCGCTGCGCAGGGGCGCAAGCCCGAAGACGAGCGCCGCCACGAGCGAGACGCCCAAGGTGAACAGCAGCACGGTTCGATCCGGACCGATGTTGACGTCAAACTCCGACCATGACGCCAGGGCCTTCGTGGACCACTCGGCGAACAGCCAGCCGAGGCCCGCGCCCGCCCCGACCAGTAGCAGGCTCTCCGTAAGCAACTGGCGGAACAGGTGCCGGCGGCTGGCGCCTAACGCCAGGCGCAGGCTGAACTCGCGTTCACGGGCGGCGTTGCGGGCCATCAGCAGCATGGCGACGTTGCTGCAGGCGATGACCAGAACGAGGCCCACCATCGCCATGAGCAGTTCCAGAGGCTGCTCGTAGCCCTCCCGCAGGCCCTGATTGCCTCGGGCGGCGCTGAAGTGGAGTTCGGGCAGCGGGCGCTTGGGTTCCTGCTTCGCGCCTCCCCAATAGGCTGTCTGCCGGAACAGGGAATTCAGCTGCGCCTGCGCCTGTTTTGCCGTGACGCCGGGCTCGAGCCGCCCGATCATCATCAGGCACCACCAGGCCTTGGTGCCATACAAAGCAAAGCCATCGTGCTGGTCGGCCTGGCCCCAGGCTGTAATATCCGGCCGATTCTGCAGCGGAATCCAGAAGTCCATCCGTTTCTGGTCAACTGGCTCCACGCCGGTGAAGCCCGGCCGGGCAATTCCGACCATGGTGAACGGCACGCCTTTCACGTAGAGGGTGTCACCGAGGATGGCAGGATTGCGGCCAAAGCGGCGCGTCCAGTAGTCGTAGCTAAGCACCGCCACCTGCGCGTGGCGCGCTTCCTCGTCGAGCGTGAAGCCGCGACCGCGTTCCATGGCCACGCCCAGGCCGGAGAAGAAGTTTCCGCTCACCATGTCGCCCCGGGCCTCCTCCGGCTCGTCGCCGTAACGCACCGCGATCGTGGGAAGGCCCAGAGGAACAAATGCCATCAGGTCGGAGAAAGCGCGACGCTGGCCGCGAAGCTGCTCGAAGCTGTACTCGGTGAAGGAGTAGTCGTCATCGCCGGTCTGCGAGGTATTGCTGGGCCGGTTTGCGCCGAGCAGATAGACCAACTGCTGCGGGTTTGGCACCGGGAAGTAGCGCAACACGACAGCGTCCATCACGCTGAAGATCGCGGTGTTGGCGCCGATGCCGAGCGCAAGCGTGAGCACCGCGACGAAGGCAAATCCCGGGCTCTTCCTGAGCTGCCGCCAGGCGTAACTGAGGTCGTGCAGGAACTGCTTCATCGCTGCCTCCGGAGACGCGGTTCAATCCCGCTCCAGAGCACGCTCGATTCCATCGGCTGGCTGCGATGTCATTGGCAGAGAAGCGCATAACGGAGCAACCCCGGGTCGGGATCGCCCTCGAGGTGTCCAATTGCGGACTGCCGCGCCCGAAAGCGGACTTCGGTCGGCCAGCACCCCCGAGCCCTTAAGGGCGATCCACAACCGCGAAGTGCGACCCACCTTCGACTTCGATCGGGCGGGCTTTCCGGGTTTGACAGACAGTCCGTCGTTTCACAGACCCGCCGCCGGGGATTACGACTGAGGTGTGGGTTGCGTCGAATGCGCCATAGAGGCCGGAACGCGATATAGTTGTTATGAAACGGGAGTGTGACTCGTATCATCACTGAGGAAGCGTTATGGAGTTTTTTGAGGGTGGGAGTTCCCAAACCCGACGTCGCTGGCCGCACGGTACCGTGCGCCTGTGGGCGCTCGGCTGCGTGGCGTTGTCGATGCTGTTTCTAGGAGCGTGCTCGAAAGGCGCTCCGCCGGGCGGCGCGGCTCAGGCGGCGCAGATGATGCAGATGCCGCCGGTCCCCGTGACCGTCGGCAAGGCGACCCGGAGAACGGTGCCGGTGCGGATCACGGTCATCGGCAACGGCGAAGCCTACACCACCGTGAACGTGAAAGCGCAGGTGGACGGGCTGCTGCAGAGCGCCGGCTTTCGCGAGGGCCAGGATGTGAAGCAGGGTGACGAGCTGTTCGCCATCGACCAGGCCCCTTTCGAAGCCAGCCTGCATCAGGCGGAGGCGAACCTGGCGCGTGATCAGGCCCAGTTGAAGAACGCGCAGGACCAGTTGGAGCGCAACACGGCGCTCTTCCAGCAGGGCATTATCTCGAAAGATCAGGAGGAAACTTTCCGCACCAACGCGGACGCGCTCGAAGCCACGTTGAAGGCGGATCAGGCGGCCATCGAGAACGCCAAAATCGAGCTCGGCTACTGCGTGATCCGCTCTCCGATCAGCGGGCGCACCGGCAGCCTCTCCATCAAAGTCGGCAACCTGGTCAAGAACAATGACGCGGCGCTCGTGACCATCAACCAGATCAGCCCGCTGTACGTGGATTTCTCGGTCCCGGAGCAGTACCTGGACGAGATCAAGCAGCGGGCCGCGGCGGGGCCGCTCGAGGTCACTGCCGCCATCCCGCAGGATCCCACCCATTCCGAGACCGGCGCGCTTGCCTTCATCAACAACACGGTGGACACGACGACCGGTACGGTCATGATGAAGGCGAGCTTTCCGAACGAAGCCAAGCGGCTGTGGCCGGGCCAGTTCGTGAACGTCACACTGACCCTGCAGTCGCTGCCCAACGCCGTGGTGGTGCCGAGCCAGGCAGTCCAGACCGGCCAGACCGGGAAGTATGTGTTCGTGGTGAAGGCTGACAATTCGGTTGACCTGCGTCCCGTGGTTGCCGGGGTGACGGACGGGGGAGACACCGTCATCCAGCAGGGCGTCGCCGACGGCGACACGGTGGTCACGGACGGCCAATTGATGCTGATGCCGGGCGGTCACGTGATGATCCGGAAGGGGTAGACAGGGGATTCCCCGTGATGCCGGACGGTTGAAGACATCGAACTGAAGAACTGAAGAACTGAGAAACTGAGAACCTGAACAACTGACCAACTGAAGATCTGAGAAACTGAAAACCTGACTCCGAGGCTCTCCCGTGACCCTCCCCGAACTTTGCATCCGCCGTCCGGTGATGACCACCCTGTTTATGGGCGCGATCCTGCTCTTCGGGATCCTCGGGTACCGCGCCCTGCCGGTCAGCGATCTGCCGACCGTTGACTATCCGACCATCCAGGTGAGTGCGGCGCTGCCGGGTGCGAGCCCCGACACCATGGCCTCGGCGGTGGCGACACCGCTCGAACGGCAATTCTCCACCATCGCCGGCCTCGATTCCATGAGTTCGGTGAACACGCAGGGCAACACCTCGGTGACCTTGCAGTTCGACCTCAGCCGCAATATCGACGCCGCCGCCCAGGACACCCAGGCGGCGATCGCGGCCGTGGGGGGGCAGCTCCCGACCGGCATGCCCAGTCCGCCGTCCTACCAGAAAGTGAACCCCGCCGATCAGCCGATCATTTACATGTCGGTCAGCTCCGCCACCCTGCCGCTCTCCACGGTGGACCGCTACGGCAACACGCTGATGGCCCAGCGCATTTCGATGGTGAGCGGCGTGGCCCAGGTGCAGGTGTTCGGAGCGCAGAAGTACGCCGTACGCGTCCAGCTCGATCCCAAGGCGATGGCGGCGCGGCACGTGGGCATTGACGAAGTGACGGCGGCCGTGCAGCAAGCCAACGTGAATCTGCCTACGGGACTGCTGACCGGCGCGCACAAGGCCTTTACGGTGCAGGCCACGGGCCAGCTTATGGACGCCGCCGCTTACCGCCCGCTGATCGTGGCTTATCGCAACGGTTCGCCGGTGCGGCTCGAGGAACTCGGCAACGTCATCGACAGCGTGCAGAACGACAAGGTCATCAACTGGTTCAACGGTATCCAGTCCGAGGTCCTGGCCATCCGGCGCCAACCGGGCACCAACACGGTCGAGGTGGTCGACAACATCAAGAAGCTGCTGCCGAGCTTCCGGTCGGAAATCCCGGCCTCGGTCGAGATGAACATCCTCTACGACCGCTCCGAGACCATCCGCGACTCGGTGCAGGACGTCAAGTTTACGCTTTACCTCACCATCGGCCTGGTGGTGCTGGTGATCTTCCTTTTCCTCAAGAACCTCTCCGCCACCATCATCCCGAGCCTTGCGCTGCCCATGTCGATCATCGGCACGTTCGCAGTGATGTACCTGCTCGGCTACACGATCGACAACCTGTCGTTGATGGCCTTGACTCTGTCGGTGGGCTTCGTGGTCGATGATGCCATTGTGATGCTCGAAAACATTGTGCGGCACATGGAGATGGGCCAGGGCGTGTGGGAGGCGGCGCGGAACGGCTCGCGCGAGATCAGCTTCACCATCATGTCGATGACCCTCTCGCTCGCGGCGGTCTTCATTCCGGTGCTGTTTCTTGGCGGGATCATTGGGCGCATCATGCACGAATTCGCCGTCACCATCACCTCGGCGGTGCTGGTTTCCGGTTTTGTCTCCCTGACGCTCACGCCTATGCTTTGCAGCCGTTTTCTGCGTCCCCCGTCGGCGCAGCGGCATGGCCGCGTTTACCAGGCTTTCGAGGGCGCCCATCAATGGTTCCTGCGCGGCTACGAGGTCAGCCTGCGGGCGGTGCTGCGGCACCGCTTCGTCACGTTCGTGTTCTCGCTGGCGCTGCTCGCGGCCACTGTCTACGTCTTCGACTTGATCCCGAAGGCGTTTCTGTCGAGCGAAGACTCCGGGTTTCTCATCGGGTTTACGCAGGCCCAGCAGGGAATCTCGGTAGACTCGATGCGGGCCCACCAGTACGCCGTGACGTCCATCGTCGGACACGATCCCAACGTGGACACCACCATGTCGATGGCCGGCGCGGGATTTGCCGGGTTCGCCTCCAACACCGGGATCTTCTTCTGCCACCTCAAGCCGCTCGACCAGCGCCAGCTTGCGCCTCCGCCGGCGCGCGAAGGGATCATGAAAGTGCCCGGCGCCATGGCGTTCTACAATCTGATGAATCGCATCTCGCCGCGGCACATGAGCACGGACGACGTGATGAACGAGATGGGTCCGAAGCTGTTCCTCGGCGTGCCTGGGATCATGGCCTTTCTGCAGAATCCGCCGCCCATCCAGATCGGCGGACGCCTGACCAACAGCCCCTATCAGTTCACGCTGCAGGGCACGGACACGCAGCAGCTCTACGCGCAGTCGATGGTGCTCGAGGCCAAGATGGCGCAATTGCCGGACCTGGTGGGCGTGAACAGCGATCTGCAGATCGCCAATCCGCAGGTGAACGTCGAGATCGACCGCGACAAGGCGGCGGCCCTGGGCGTAACCGCGTTCCAGGTGGAGGACGCGCTCGCGAGCTCCTACGGCGACCGCCAGGTGTCAACCATCTATCGCCCCGAAGACGATTATTGGGTGATGACCGAGCTCGAGCCGCAGTACCAGCGCGACCCTTCGGTGCTCAAGATGCTCTATATCCGGTCATCGAGCGGCAATCTGGTGCCGCTCGACGCCGTATCGAAGCTCACCCAGAATCTGGGACCGCTCGCCGTCAACCACACGGGCCAGCTTCCCTCCGTGACCCTGAGCTTCGGGCTCAAGCCGGGCGTGGCCCTCGGCAACGCCGTGGCGGAAGTCGAGAACCTGGCGCGAAACACGCTCCCCGCCAGCATCACGGGCAGCTTCCAGGGTGAAGCGCAGGCCTTTGAGAATTCGCTGACCGGCCTCGGGCTGCTGCTGTTGATGGCCGTCATCGTGATCTACATCGTGCTTGGCATTCTGTACGAGAGCTTTATTCACCCCTTGACGATTCTCTCCGGGCTGCCTTCGGCCGGATTCGGCGCCATCGTCACCCTGATGCTCTTCACCTATCCGCTCAATCTCTACGGTTTCGTCGGCCTGATCATGTTGATCGGCATCGTGAAAAAGAACGCCATCATGATGATCGATTTCGCGCTCGAAGCCGAACGCAAGGGCGGCAAGACGCCCGAGGAAGCGATCTATCAGGGCTGCCTGATCCGCTTCCGGCCCATCATGATGACCACCATGGCGGCGCTGATGGCGACTCTGCCGATCGCGCTCGGGTTCGGCGCGGGCGCGGAATCGCGGCGTCCGTTGGGCCTGGCGGTGGTGGGCGGCCTGCTGGTGTCGCAAGCGCTGACCCTTTTTATCACCCCGGTTTACTACATCTACCTCGGACGGTTTCAGCGCTGGCTGAGCCGCACGCCGAGCGGCGAGAACCGCATCGAATCCGCTGACGACGAGACGCTCGGTTTGCCGGAAGTGGCCGAAGCGCGCCATTGAAGCAGCCTCAGAAACTGGGCGGCGCGCCTGATTCCCGGGCGCCGCGGGCGAGGCCCGCCGATTCGTTATCCTCGCGGCGTTTCCTGTGAGGCTTCTGCCCGTCGCCTTGACAAAACTTTTGCAAAGCAATGACAACATGCGGGCCGGCCCGGGTAGACTCAGGTATGGGCTGCAGCGAGGCGCAAAAAGGCGCGGGATTTCGGTTATGATAGTCAGCCTTGGAGGACCGATATGAGTGACGAGGCCAGCCCGCAACCGCAGACGCCCGAGGCTTCGCGCGAGGCGGTTGCAGTTCCCGAGCGGCGAACCTTTGTTGGCGTGATGATCGGCGCGGGCATGACCCTGTTTGGCGCCCTGGCCTCTATTCCGCTGCTGCGGTTTGCGCTTTACCCGGTTTTTGCCAAGGCCAGCGAGGCCGCATGGTCCGACGTCGGCCCGGCCGATTCCTTCGCATCGCTTTCCACTCCCGTTCAGAAGCTGGTCACGGTGGCCTCTCGCGACGGCTGGCAAGAGACGGTCGCCGAGCGGCCGGTTTACGTGACCAAGGACAAACAGGGGCAACTGCGGGTGCTGACCGCCATCTGTCCGCACCTGGGATGCCAGGTGGCGTGGAGCGCCGACAAGCAGGGCTTCTTCTGTCCGTGCCACGGGAGTTTTTTTGCTCCTGACGGAACGCGCATTTCAGGGCCTACGCCCCGCAGCATGGATTCGCTCGACACCACCGTGCAGAACGGCCAGTTGAAAGTGCGTTACCAATACTTCCGCCAGCTTCTGCCTGACAAGGAAGTTTCGGACTAGCAGGTTGCGGAAAAACTGTCGGGACCTCGGGAGGCTCTAAGGGATGGCCGCACCGACCAAGCAGAATCCGGAACAGGTTGAACCGCGAGCGCCGGCGCGATCGGCACTTTGGAAGTGGATCGACGACCGCACCGGAATTGACGCCCTGATGCACGAAGCCCTGGATGAGCCCATTCCCGGGGGGGCGCGCTTCGCCTACATCTTCGGGTCCGGTCTGCTTTTCGTTTTCCTCTCCCAGGTCATCACCGGCACTTTTCTCGCTCTCTACTACGTGCCCTCGGCCGACCACGCGCATACCACGGTAGCCTATATCACCAAGGAGGTTGCGGCCGGCGCGTTTCTGCGCAGCCTGCACGTTTACGGCGCGAGCGCCATGGTGATCATCGCCGTGCTCCACATCTTCCAGACGTTTCTCTACGGATCGTTCAAAGGGCGGCGCGAGTTGCTGTGGCTTTCGGGCAGCATTCTGTTTGCGCTGGTGCTGGGGATGGCTTTCACGGGGTACCTGCTGCCCTGGGATCAGAAGGCCTACTTCGCAACCGCCGTGGGGACCAATGTGCCGGGCGAACTACCGGTGGTCGGCAACATGGTCAAGCTGGTGATGCGGGGCGGCGCGCAGCTTGGAACGTTGACGATCTCGCGCTTTTTCGTCGCCCACGTCTTTTTCATTCCGGGCCTGATGATCCTGCTCATCGGCACGCACCTGATGCTGTTTCGCAAGGCCGGTCCGGCGGGTCCGATGAATGAAGATCCGTACGAACCCAAGCAGCCCACCGAGATGTTCTATCCGCGCCAGCTCATCATGGATCTTAGCCTCGCGCTGGCGCTGATCGTCGTGCTCGGAGGCCTTGCCTACTTCTATCCGGCGGCGCTTGGTCCGCAGGCGAACCCGGCGGACACCCAGTTCCTGCCGCGTCCCGAGTGGTATTACCGCTCGCTTTTCCAGTGGCTCAAGTACTGGCACGGCGGCGGGGTGGTGATTGGCATCGGCGTGATTCCCGCCGTGATCGCCGTGCTGTTCGTCCTGATCCCGTTCCTTGACCGGAGGCCCGACCGCCATCCCTGGCGTCGTCCGATCTCGGTCGGCATCTTCGTGTTGGTCTTCCTTGGGATTGTCTTCCTTGAGGCGCAGAGTTACCGCGATGACGCCCGCGATCCCGCCACGGCACAACAACTGGCGCTTCAGGATCAGCAGGCCGCCGATTTCATGAAGGAGCCTTTCAAGCCGGAGACGTCAGGATCAGCGCCCGGGCCGGCGTCAAGCGACGCCGGCGCTGCGGCGGCCGCCGCGCCCGACCCGCTGGTCGCGCAGGGCCAGCAGGTGTTCACGTCGCACGCCTGCAACGCCTGCCATGGCGAGGCCGGTGCGGGCACGCCGATCGCGCCGAAGATCGCTGGAATCGGCCAGAAGTACCCTCCTGACAAGCTGCTCGACGTGTTCAATCATCCCACCGCGAAGATGGACGCCGGTCACATGCCGCACTTCCAGTTCACCATCGACGACGTGAAGGCGATCGAGGCGTATCTGGACGCCCAGCACTGACGCCGGCGCCATGCGGGAGGCTGCGCGTAGGCGATGGCCTGGGGCAGTCTGGGCCTGACGCAGCCTGGGCCTGACGTTCGGGAAGTCGCGACCACTGTACAGCTTCACGGGTCAGGCGGATGGGGGAGTGCCCAACGGAGATCTGACCATGGACTCCGGCGGTAACCTCTATGGAACGACAAGCTACGGCGGCGTCGGTAGCAATGGAGTCGTTTTCAAAATTGATCCGCCCGGAAACGAGACGGTGCTACTGGCGTTCGCAGAGAGCCAGGCGAACGGGAGCCTGTTCGGGGGAGGCCTGATCCGGGACCCAGCGGGTAACCTCTACGGCTCGACTGATTACGGTGGCTCGCACGGGTACGGTGTGGTTTTCAAGCTCAACCCGGCCGGGACAGAATCAGTCCTCCACGGGTTCAGTGGGGGGAGTGATGGGGCCTATCCAGCGACGGCCTTGCTGCTGTACAACGATCACCTCTATGGCACCACGTTCGACGGGGGCCTGGACGGGCTCGATGGCTATGGTCTGGTGTTCGAACTTGGCCCTCAATAGCGCCAGGCCGATCGCTGGCGCGGTTTTCCACAGCTAAACCGATTGAAACTAAATAACAAAATAAACTTTCCCAGCGGTCTTTGCCGTGCCCCACAACGGGCCCGACCCGTGAGACACTGTCGACGTGCGCTTGTTCGACGTAAATCGATTCCCCGCTGCGGCCCGGCCTCCAAAATGGCCGACTGAGACCCTTCGAAAGGGCGGTTTCCCGTGAAAAATAAAAATGTTACGAACGAAGCCAATAGGTTATTGAAAATAAATGACTTCTGTTTTCCATATTTCCTGAAAGCCATTAGGTTGCTGAAAAATAAGCCACTTACGCCGTCAAAGCCAAGAGGTATATGATACAGAAGGGTTTAAGGTCGATTTGGGAGGCGTTTTTCGAGGCTTTGTGACGGAAACGCGTCGATTTTGTGCCTTTTTTGGGGGTAATTTCGCCCCTCCAGACGAAGGAGAAAAGGCAACATCGGCGTTCGCCAGGAGCACCTAACGGCGCGCAAAGGAGGCTGAAAGTGTCCAGAACGATCAATCACGCGGTTCGTCGCGTGCCGAGCGACATCGAGATCGCCCAATCGGTCACTCCGATCGGCATTGACAGGATTGCGACCGAGGCTGGCATTCTGCCCGGCGAGCTCGAGATGTACGGCCGGATCAAGGCCAAGGTTCACCTTTCCATCCGCGATCGTCTGAAGGACGCGCCCAGCGGCAAGTACGTTGTGGTCACCGCCATCACGCCCACCCCTCTCGGGGAGGGCAAGACCACCACTTCGGTCGGCCTCAGCCAGGCGCTCGGAGCGCATCTCGGCAAGCGCGTATTCGCCTGCCTGCGCCAGCCGAGCCAGGGCCCGACGTTCGGGATCAAGGGCGGTGCGGCAGGGGGCGGATACAGCCAGGTGATCCCGATGGAGGACCTGAACCTGCACCTCACCGGCGATATTCATGCCATCACGGCGGCCAATAATCTGCTGGCAGCGGCCATCGACACGCGGATGCTGCACGAGAACCATCAGAGCGACGAAGCCCTGTTCGACCGGCTCTGCCCGGCGAAGGCGGACGGCGCGCGGCGTTTCTCCCCGGTGATGCTGCGGCGTCTCGGCAACCTCGGGATCACGAAGACTGACCCGAACGAACTGACGCCCGAGGAACGAAGCGCCTTCGCGCGCCTCGACATCGATCCGCAAAGCATCACGTGGCGGCGGGTGATGGATACCAACGACCGCATGCTGCGCCAAATCACGATCGGGCAGGGCGCGGAAGAGAAGGGCATGACGCGCGTCACCGGGTTCGACATCTCGGTCGCGAGCGAGATCATGGCGATTCTGGCGCTGACTACCGGCCTAGCCGACATGCGCGCGCGCCTCGGCCGCATGGTGATCGGCATGAGCCGGAGCGGCCAGCCGCTCACGGCCGATGACCTCGGCGTGGGCGGGGCGCTGGCGGTGCTGATGAAGGACGCCATCATGCCGAACCTGATGCAGACTCTCGAAGGCACGCCCGCCTTCATCCACGCCGGACCCTTCGCCAACATCGCCCACGGCAATTCGTCGATCGTGGCGGACCAGATCGCGCTGAAGCTCGTCGGCTCCGGAGGCTACGTGGTGACCGAAGCCGGGTTCGGCGCCGATATCGGGTTCGAGAAGTTCTGCGACATCAAGTGCCGCTCTAGCAACCTGCAGCCGGACTGCGCCGTGCTCGTGGCCACCGTGCGCGCCCTCAAGATGCACGGCGGCGGACCGAAGGTCACGGCCGGCCAGCCTCTCGATCCGTCCTACACCTCGGAAAATCTGGAGCTGGTCCGGAAAGGCTGCGCCAACCTGATAAAGATGATCGAGAACGTCGGCTTGTTTGGGATTGCGGTAGTGGTGGCCGTAAACCGGTTCCAGACGGACACGGAGGCGGAGATCGAACTCGTCCGCAACATCGCGGTGAACGCGGGCGCCGCGAGCGCCGAGGCGTCCAATCATTGGGCCGAGGGCGGCGCCGGTGCGGCGGACCTCGCGCGGGCGGTGGTCGCGGCCTGCGAGAAGCCCCACAACTTCCGGTTCCTCTATCCGGTCGAGCTGAGCATCAAGGAGAAGATCGAGTTGATCGTGCGCAAGATCTATGGCGGCGCCGGCGTCACCTATCTGCCGGAAGCCGAAGCGAAGATCGAGCTCTACACGCGTTGCGGCTTTGACAAGCTGCCCATGTGCATGGCCAAGACGCATCTGAGCCTCAGCCACGATCCCACTCTGAAAGGGGCGCCCTCGGGCTTCGTGGTGCCGGTGCGCGACGTGCGAGCGAGCGTAGGCGCGGGCTTCCTCTACCCGCTGCTAGGCGCCATGAGCACCATGCCCGGGCTGCCGACGCGTCCGGCATACTACGACGTGGATTTGGATCCGGAGACAGGCGCAGTGGTCGGACTGTCGTGAAGGATCGGCAGTATCCTGATTCAGACATGCGGCGGTTCGTCCGAACATT
>DASZIG010000064.1:0-42603 GCA_035949375.1 Terriglobia bacterium
GATGGTGATGCCGGGGGACAATGTGGCGCTCGAGATCGAGTTGATCACGCCGATCGCGATGGAGAAGGGGCTGCGATTTGCGATCCGGGAAGGCGGCCACACGGTGGGCGCCGGCACGGTGACGGAAGTGATTCAGTAAGCGGGGGGCGATGCTACACGAAAAAATCAGAATCCGGCTGAAAGCTTACGACCACCGCGTACTCGACCAGGCGGCGGCGGAGATCGTTTCCACGGCCAAGCGGAATGGCGCTGAGGTCGCGGGTCCTGTGCCGTTGCCGACCACAAAGAACAAGTATACGGTGCTACGCTCGCCGCACACCGACAAGAAGTCGCGCGAACAGTTTGAAATCCGGACGCACAAGCGGCTGGTCGACATTCTCGAGCCCACACCGGAAACGATCACGGCGCTCACGAAGCTCGATCTGCCGTCCGGGGTAGATATCGAGATCAAGGCCTTCGGCAAGGAGCACACCGCGAAGGCGTAGGACACACATGGTCAGCGCAATTTTGGGCAAGAAACTCGGCATGACGCAGGTCTTCGACGCCAACGGCGACGTTACTCCGGCCACGGTCTTGAAGGCCGGCCCGTGCATCGTGATTCAGCGCAAGACGGCCGCCAAGGACGGGTACGAGGCGGCGCAGTTGGGACTGGTGGAGATTCCCGGGCCGAAGCGAGTGAACGGAGCCAGGGAAGGGCACTTCAAGAAGACCGGGTCGGGCGCCAATCCCACCCGCCTGCTGCGCGAGGTGCGCCTGGGTTCTGACGCCGGCGAAGTGAACGTGGGCGACAAAGTCCTGGTCGATCAGTTTGCCGTGGACGAGTATGTGGACGTGATCGGAGTGTCCAAGGGGCGCGGCTTTGCCGGGGTCCACAAACGGCATCATTTCGGGGGCGGCGGCGGCAGTCACGGTTCGATGTTTCACCGCGCCCCGGGCTCGATCGGCGCTTCGGCGTTTCCGTCGCGCGTGCTGAAAGGCATGCTGGCGGCCGGACACATGGGCGTGGAACGCGTCACCGTCCGGAATCTCCAGGTGGTCAAGGTCATGCTGGACGACAACGCCCTGGTGGTGCGGGGCGCCGTACCGGGTCCGAACGGCGGTTACGTGATGGTGCGCAAGGCGAAAGCTCCACGACGGAGACCGGCTCCGGTTCAAGCGCCGGCAGATGTCAAGAAAAAGAAGTAGCAGACAGCGGCGGCCGGCGAACCGGCGACCGACTACCGGTAACTGAATATGGCAAAGATTGATGTCAAGAATCTGGAAGGCGCGACGGTGAGAGAGTTGGACCTCGCCGATGCGGTTTTTGCGGCGCCTCCCAAGGAAAACCTGATGTGGGAGGCTGTGCAGGCCTATCTGTCCAGCCAGCGCAGCGGCACGCACAAGACCAAGAGTCGCGGTGAAGTCAGCGGAGGCGGCAAGAAGCCGTGGCGCCAGAAGGGAACCGGCCGGGCCCGCGCAGGAAGCATTCGCAGTTCGCTGTGGCGGCACGGCTCCATCGCCCATGGTCCTGTCCCGCGCGACTATTCCTACGAGATTCCGAAGAAAATGCTGCGCGGCGCGCTGCGGTCCGCCCTGGCGGCCAAGTTCCAGGAACAGAAACTCACGGTGGTGGACGCGCTCGCTCCGGCTGAAGCCCGCACCAAGCCGTTCAGCGAGGCGCTGAAGAAGCTCGGCGTGGGGAAATCGGTCCTGCTGGTGAGCGACGCGGCGAATCGCAATCTGGAGCTTTCCTCGCGGAATATCGCGCGCTGCGATTTGCTGCGGCATCACGTCGTCCACCCCTATCACATCCTCAGTCATGAGGGCCTGGTGATCTCAGAAGGGGCGCTGGTGCGCTTGCAGGAGTCGCTGCGATGATCAAGAGTCCGTACGAGATTATCGAAAAGCCGATCATCACGGAGAAGGGCCTGGACGTCAAGGAGCGCGCCCGGACTCTGGTTTTCCGGGTGAATCCCCACGCCAATAAGGTCGAGATCAGGAGCGCGGTGGAGACCGTTTTCAAGGTGAAGGTGGAATCGGTTCATACCTCGAGGTTTCACGGCAAGGTGCGGCGGCGCGGCCGCACGATGGGTCAGCGCGCCGACTGGAAGAAGGCGTACGTCAAACTGCGGGCCGGCGAGAAGATGCCGGAGTACGCCGAGACGATTTAGGAGCAGTGGCGAGTGACGGGCGGCAAGTGAGCCGATCCTGAACGCTTTGGTCACTCATCGCTGAATTTCAAATATGGGAATCAAGACATATCGGCCCTATACCGAAACGCGGCGATTTCAAACCGGGCTTACGTTTGACGAGCTCACTGTCGACCGGCCGTACAAGCCGCTGGTGGAGCCGAAGCAGCGGATCTCAGGACGCAATAACCAGGGCGAGCTGACGATCTGGCGGCGCGGTGGCGGACACAAGCGCCAGTATCGGGTGATCGATTTCAAGCGCGATAAGGCCGGCATTCCGGCCCGCGTGGCCACGGTGGAGTACGACCCGAACCGTTCGGCCTTCATTTCGCTGCTGCATTACGTTGACGGGGACAAGCGCTACATCCTTTACCCGAGCGGCCTTAAGGTCGGAGACCGGGTGGTTTCCGGTCCCGAGGCGGACATCGTGGTGGGCAATGCCCTCCCGCTTCGCAATATCCCGTCCGGGACCATGGTTCACAACCTGGAGCTGAGGCTCGGCAAGGGCGGTCAACTGGTGCGCAGTGCGGGCGGCGCGGCGCAGTTGCTTTCGAAGGAAGGCGACTACGCCTTGGTGCGGTTGCCTTCCGGAGAAGTCCGCAAGATTCACGTGGATTGCATGGCCTCCATCGGCCAGGTCGGTAACGTGGACCACGAGAACATTGCCATTGGCAAGGCAGGCCGCCGGCGCTGGATGGGCGTGCGCCCGACGGTCCGGGGCGTGGCCAAGAACCCGGTCGATCACCCGCACGGCGGCGGCGAGGGACGCACCTCGGGCGGCCGTCATCCGGTGACGCCCTTCGGGCAGCCGACGCGCGGCTACAAGACGCGCAACAATAAACAGACCGACCGCTTTATCGTAAAGCGGCGGGAGAAGAAGTAGGAACGGGAGGAAGTCTTGGGCCGTTCGCTGAAAAAAGGGCCGTTTGTTGACGACCACTTGATGAAAAAGGTCGAGCTGTTGAATCGCCGCTTCGAGAAGAAGGTGATTCGGACGTGGTCGCGGCGATCGACGATCTTCCCCGAGATGGTGGGGCACACCATCGCCGTGCATAACGGTAAGAAGTTCATACCGGTGTACGTTACCGAGAACATGGTGGGCCACAAACTCGGCGAGTTTGCGCCCACCCGCACATTCAAGGGGCATGGCATGAAGGCCGCCGCTGAGAGGACCACGACAGCGGCGCCGCCGCCCGGTGCTCGTTCGGCCGCTGCAGCCCCGCCGAGCGCCTAGGACTGCCAGAGGACTGAGAGTCGCTTATGGAAGCAATGGCATCATCCAAGTACCTGCGCCTGTCGCCCCAGAAGGTGCGGCTGGTGGTGGACCTGATCCGCGGGCACGATGCCGGCGAGGCCTTGAATATTCTGCGCTTCACCAAGAAACGGGCCACGCACGAAGTCGAAAAAGTGCTGCGCTCGGCCATCGCCAACGCCGAACAGAAGAATGAGAACCTGGACGTGGATCGCCTGTTCGTGGCGAGGGCGTACGTGGACGACGGACCGCGCGCCAAGCGCATTCGCCCGGCGCCGATGGGGCGCGCTTATCGCTACCAGCGCCGCATGTGCCACGTCACGGTGGTCGTGGGAGAGAAGAACAGAAGTTGAGGGTTGATGATTGACGGCTGACGCTGCTCGAGCCGTCAGGCAGCAAGAAGGGATCGCATGGGTCAAAAAGTTCATCCTTACGGGTTGCGCCTTGGCTACACCAAGACGTGGAAGTCGCGATGGTTTGCCAAAAAGGACTACGCGAGCCTGCTGCACGAAGACATCATGATCAGGAAGAAGCTCAAGGAGGATCTGAAGAGCGCGGGCGTAGCCTCCATTGAAATCGAACGGCCCGGCAACAAGCTGCGGATCACGATCCATACGGCCCGTCCGGGCATCATTATCGGGCGCAAGGGCGCAGAGATCGACCGGCTGCGCCAGCAGGTGCAGAAGCAGACGGGACGCGAGGTCCTGCCGATCAATATTCAGGAAGTGCGCCGCCCGGAGTTGAACGCGCAACTGGTGGCGGAATCGATCGCCATGCAGCTCGAAAAACGCGTGGCCTTCCGGCGCGCCATGCGCAAGGCGGTGGACTCTGCGCAACGCTTCGGCTGCAAGGGCATTAAGGTGAGATGTGGAGGGCGCCTGAACGGCGCCGAAATCGCGCGCACCGAGTGGTACTTGCAGGGGCGTCTGCCGCTGCATACCCTGCGGGCTGATATCGACTACGGCCTCGCCGAGGCGCGGACCACCTACGGCGCGATCGGTGTGAAGTGCTGGATCTACAACGGTGAGATTCTGGAGCAGAGGAAGCGGCGGGTACCTACCGCAGAGCCTGCGGCCGTAGCCGTGGCTTAGCCGATCAGCGGAAGCTGACCATCGGGAACCATTATGTTGATGCCAAGCAAAGTGAAGTACCGCAAGCAGCAACGCGGGCGGCGGCGGGGCAAGGCCTGGCGGGGCTCAGCGCTCTCTTTCGGCGATTACGGCCTCAAAGTGCTCGAGACGGGATGGATCACGGCCCGGCAGATCGAGGCCAGCCGTGTGGCAATTACGCGCTTCATCAAGCGCGGAGGCAAGTTGTGGATCCGGATATTTCCGGACAAACCGGTCACCAAGAAGCCGGCCGAAACCCGCATGGGCAAGGGCAAGGGCGCTCCGGAGTTCTGGGTGGCCGTCGTCAAGCCGGGAAGAATCCTGTTTGAGATGGAAGGCGTAAGCGAGGCCGACGCCCGCCAGGCTATGCGCTTGGCCAGCCATAAACTGCCGCTACCCACGCAGTTCGTGACCCGGCCGGGGGCAGGGGCGGCGTAGAGGCGGAGGAGAATCATGCCAGGAGCTAAGCGGCGCGGAGCCCAGGTGAAGGAATTCAAGGAGAGGCTGCGGGACGAATCGCCGGACGAGGTGCGCACCAAGGAACGCGAGTTGCGCGACCAGCTTTTCCGGCTGAAATTTCAGTTTGCGAGCGGCCAGAACGACGTGCTTGAGAAGATGCGCCAGTTGCGCCGGGACATAGCCCGCGTGAAGACCATTGCGCGGGAGCGTGCGACGACCGCCAAAGCTTGAGCGCGACTCGGTCGCAACCGCAGCCCGCGGGGAGTCGGATTAAAAAATGGAGAGCAAGCGTCAACAGAAGATCGGCAGGGTGAGCAGCAGCAAGATGCAGAAGACCGTCGTGGTGACGGTGGAGCGGAAGACGATGCATCCCCTGTATCACCGTGTAGTGCGGCGCTCGGCCAAGTTCATGGCCCACGACGAGTTGGGCAAATGCCGCGTAGGGGACTGGGTGCGGATCGAAGAGACGCGGCCGCTGTCCGCGCGCAAGCGCTGGCGGGTGGTGGACGTGATCAGCCGCGCGGTGCAGGTGGCCCCGGTGCCGGAGGTGACCGTATGATCGGCATGCGAACCATCCTGCGGGTGGCGGATAACTCGGGCGCCCGCAAGCTTTCCTGCATTTTGCCGCTGGGCAACGACGTCGGGCTGCAGGCGGGCCTGGGCGATGTCGTGACCGCGGCCGTGAAGGAAGCGGCGCCGGACAGCGCCGTGCCCAAGGGCAAAGTGGTCAAGTGCGTAATCGTGCGCATGCGCAAAGAGCAACGGCGGCGCGACGGCAGTTACATCCGCTTCGATGAGAACGCAGCCGTGCTGATCAATGACGCCGGCGAGCCGGTGGGCACCCGCGTCTTCGGTCCCGTGGCCCGCGAACTGCGCGAGAAGAAGTTCCTGAAGATCGTTTCCCTCGCTCCGGAGGTCATTTAATGGCCTTGAAGCTGGACATTCGCAAGAACGACGAAGTAAGAGTGATGGCCGGCCGCGACAAGGGCAAGACCGGCCGGGTGCTCGAAGTGGAGCCTAGCACGCGCCGGCTTTTTGTCGAGCACGTCAACATGATCAAAAAGCACACGCGCCCGAACCCCAACAAGCAGATCCGGGGCGGGATCCTGGAGAAGGAAGGCCCGATACACATTTCCAACGTGGCCCTGGTTTGCGGGGATTGCGGACCTACGCGCGTCCAGCACCGGCAAAAGGCCGAGGGTGGCAAGGTCCGCGTTTGCGTGAAGTGCGGAAAAGTGCTGGAGAATTAGGGTCTGGCTTATGACACCACGACTGAAAGAGCGGTACCAGAAGGAAATTGTTCCGGCTCTGACCAAGGAGTTCAAATACACCAATCCCATGGCGGTGCCGCGGGTACGCAAAGTGGTGGTGAACATGGGCCTGGGCGAGGCGATTCAGAACGCCAAGCTGCTCGATTCGGCGGGGCTGGAGCTCGGTCTGATCACGGGTCAGAAGGCGGTCATCACGAGGGCGCGCAAGTCGATCGCGAATTTCAAGCTGCGCAAGAACATGCCCATCGGAGCCATGGTCACGCTGCGCGGCGACCGCATGTACGAGTTTCTGGACCGCTTGATGAACGTGGCTCTGCCGCGCGTGCGCGACTTTCGGGGTTTGTCGGCACGGGCCTTCGACGGCCGCGGCAACTACACCCTGGGCCTGCGGGACCAGATGGTGTTTCCGGAAGTGGATTATTCGAAAGTGGACAAAGTGAAGGGCATGAATATTTCGATCGTCACCGATGCGCGCACGGACGCTGAGGCCATGGCGCTGTTGCGGCACTTCGGAATGCCTTTCCGGGTTGAAAGCCGCCGTGCGGCGGCCGAAGCGGCGGAAAGCAAGGCGGGAGGATAAGCTGTGGCGCGTCTTTCGCAGATGGCGAAGCTGAGGAAGAAACCGAAATTCAAGATCCGCCACCGCAACCGTTGCGGTCGGTGCGGTCGGCCCCGCGGCTACATCGGGAAGTTCGACCTTTGCCGGCTCTGTTTCCGGCAACTGGCCCTGCAGGGCGAAATCCCCGGGGTCATCAAGTCGAGCTGGTGAAATAATCGGTGACGGCCTTTGCCGTCTCACCAACGAGGGACTGTTCATGGGAGTTGTATCCGATCCTGTCGCTGACATGCTGACGCGCGTACGTAATGGAATTCGCGCGCGGCACACGCGCGTGGAGATGCCGTCGTCGAAGCTCAAGGTGGAGATCGCCCGCATCCTGAAGGACGAGGGCTACATCGGCAACTATAAGGTTGCGGAGGAAGGCAAGAAGAAGGTGTTGAGGATCAGCCTGCGGTACGACACGGAGGGTCTGAGCGTGATTTCGGCCCTGGACCGCGTCTCCAAGCCCGGGCGGCGCGTATATATCGGCAAGGACCGGGTGCCTAAGGTGCTGGGCGGGCTCGGGGTGGCGATTTTGACTACTCCGCGAGGCTTGATGACCGGCAAAGCGGCGCGCCGGGCGGGCGTGGGCGGAGAATTGATCTGCAACGTCTGGTAGGCGCGATCTTGGCTGATGAGCCGGTGCGGCATGCTCCGGCTGGCGGGAAATGAGTTATGTCACGGATTGGAAAAAAACCGATCGATTTGCCGAGCGGCGCCTCAGTGGAAATGGAGGGCGCGGTCGCCGTGGTCAAAGGGCCTAAGGGCACCCTGCGCGTGCCGCTCCCGGAAGGGATCCACTTCGAACGCAAGGACGGGCACGTGCTGCTTGGACGCGAAGACCAGAGCTACGCCGCCCTGCACGGTCTCAGTCGCAGCCTGCTCGCCAATGCGGTCAAGGGCGTAACCCAGGGGTTCGAGAGGAATCTGGACATCGTGGGCATCGGGTATCGCGCCGAGAGCAAGGGCGCTTCCGTGACTTTCACCCTGGGCTACTCACATCCCATCGAGTTTCCCCTGCCGGCGGGCATCGAGGTCACGGTGGAGAAGTTGACCCATCTGGTCGTGAAGGGGTCAGACAAGCAGCAGGTAGGGCAGGTGGCCGCCAAGATCCGAGGGTTGAGGCCGCCCGATCCCTACAAGAACAAGGGGATTCGTTACACGGGCGAACGCCTGAAGAAGAAGGTCGGCAAGGCGGCGGCGGGCGCCGGCGCGGCCAAACAGTAGCGCTGAGGTCAGGGCATGTTAAAGCTGAATTCCAAGGACAACACGCGCCGGCGCATCCACGAGCGGCTGCGAGCGCGGGTGAGCGGCAGCGCTTCGCGCCCGCGGCTCAACGTGTTCCGCTCGCTCAATCACATCTACGCCCAGATTGTGGACGACGCCACTGGCCGGACGCTGGTGGCGGCCTCGACGCGCGACAAGGACGTGCGCGCCGTGATGAAGACGGGCGGCAACGTGGCGGCGGCCAAAAGCGTCGGCAAGGCGCTCGCGACACGCGCGAAAGAGGCGGGCATCGGGCGCGTGGTTTTTGATCGCGGCGGGTATGCTTTTCATGGACGGGTAAGGGCGCTAGCGGACACGGCTCGCGAGGCCGGTCTCGAATTCTAGCTGGAGGAGCCATTTTGAGTCGCATTGACGCCAGTACGCTGACGCTGAAGGATCAGGTGGTCTCGATCAACCGCGTCACCAAGGTTGTGAAGGGCGGTAAGAATCTGAGCTTCTCTGCCTTGATCGTGGTGGGTGATGGCAGCGGCCATGTCGGGTACGGGTCCGGCAAGGCCCGCGAAGTCCCCATGGCCATTCGCAAGGGGATCGAAGCCGCCAAGAAGGCCCTGGTCCGCGTGAATATCACCCAGACCTCCATCCCGCACGCGGCGCTCGGGCGTTATGGCGCGGGGCGGGTCCTGCTGAAGCCGGCTTCGGAGGGCACGGGCGTGATTGCGGGAGGCGCGGTGCGTGCTGTGGTGCAGGCTGTGGGGATCCAAAACGTGCTGACCAAGTCGCTCGGCACCACGAATCCGCACAACGTTGTGAAGGCGACCATGGACGCCCTGCTCCAACTCCGCGATGCGGCGGAAGTGGCGAATACGCGGGGAAAGACTCCCGAGGAGCTTTGAAGCCGGCGCCTAGGAAAAAACGAACGAAGCCGTAATGTTATCGACAGGCAATGATTTACAAAAAGTCTCACCGATTGCAGATTGGGGCCGGCAGTGGATTTCGCGTTTCCGACGCTGTCCTCCGGGCAGGGGTTTTGAATGGCTAAGGGCAACCAGGCGATCATACGGATCCGGTGGATTCGGAGCGGCATCGCCTTTAACCGCAAGCAGGCAGTGATCGTCCGCGCCCTCGGTTTGCGGCGCCTTCACCAGGTGGTGGAGCGTCAAGACACGCCCGTGGTTCGTGGGCTGATCGCCAAAGTGCAGCATTTGGTTGAGGTGGTCGGCGTCACCAAGCCGCCGGCATGGACGTTGACTGCTGAATACACGATCGTCGCCGGAGCACCCGCTGCCGCGCCGCTGACGACGGAAGCCACGTCCAACCGGGAAGCGAGTGCTGAATCTGCCGAAGCCCCGCAAGAGGCTGGAGCGGCTGCAGAGCCTGCGACGGAAGCCAAGCCTAAGCGCCGCGCACGGGCCACTAAACCGGAGGCGGCATCTGAAGAGAGCGACGTCGGCGAGGCCAAGGATTAGATTATGAGCACCCACGTTGGATCATTGCGTCCGCCCCGCGGGGCGCGCCATCGGCGCAAGCGAATCGGTACGGGCATGGGTTCCGGGCACGGGAAGACTTCCACCCGGGGTGAAAAGGGTCAGCGATCGCGCGCCGGTTCGAGCACGCGTCCGGGATTTGAAGGCGGCCAGATGCCGCTGCATCGGCGTTTACCCAAGCGCGGCTTCACCAATATCTTCAAGAAGCACCATGCCATCCTGAACCTGAGCGATCTGAAGGGATTCGCGTCCGGCGACAAAGTGACGCCAGACACGGTGCTCGAGCGCGGGCTCGTGAAGAAGATGCTGGACGGTCTGAAGATTCTCGGTGAGGGCGAGCTTCAAGGGCCCCTTCACGTCACGGCGCATTTCTTCTCGAAGTCGGCCCTGGAGAAAATCCAGAAGGCCGGCGGCACCGCTGAGGTAATCCCGGCATGATGGAATCGCTCAAAAGCATCACGGAGATTCCGGATCTCAGAAAGAGGATCTCGTTTACCCTCCTGATGCTGGCGGTGTATCGCCTGGGCGCCTTCATTCCCACCCCGGGCATCAACTCCGCCGTCTTCGAGCAGTTCTTCAATCAGATTGGCGGCAGCCTGTTTGGCCTGCTCTCGATGTTCTCCGGCGGCAGCCTGCGGCGCCTCACGGTCTTCGCGCTCGGCATCATGCCGTACATTACGGCCTCGATTATTCTGCAACTCCTGACGGTTGTATCCCCGACGCTTGAGAAACTGCAGAAAGAAGGCGACCTCGGACGCCGCAAGATCACCGAATACACCCGCTGGATGACCGTGGGCCTGGCCGCCTTCCAGGCGTTCGGCATCGCGGTGGCGCTCGAGCGTCAGACGAGCCAAGGCATTCCCCTGGTGACAGATCCGGGCCCGTTGTTCATTTTCACCACGGTGCTTACGCTGACGGCCGGCGCCGTCTTCATCATGTGGCTGGGTGAGCAGATCACGGCGCGCGGCATCGGTAATGGGATGTCGCTCCTGATCTTCGCCGGCATTGTGGTGGGTCTGCCGCGCGGCATCGCCGACCTCTATAACAAGGTGTTTGTTACGCACGTCTGGAGTCCGCTGGCCCTGATCGTGGTCCTGGCGTTCATGATAGCCATCGTGGCTTTCATTGTGCTGGTTGAGCGCGGCGAGCGGCGCATTCCGATTCAGTATGCCAAGCGCATCGTGGGACGGCGCGTGGTGGGCGGCGTCTCCACCCACTTGCCGCTTAAGGTGAACAGCGGCGGCGTGATGCCGATCATCTTTGCTGTATCGCTCCTGACCTTTCCGCAGACGATCGGCCTGTTCTGGAAGAACGGCGTGATCGCCCGGGGAGTGACCGCTTTTCTTTCTTTGTTTGCTTACGGCGAGCCGCTCTACACACTCTCATATGTGCTGCTGATCATCTTCTTCGCACACTTCTACCTTTCCATCATCTACAACCCGGACGATGTCGCCGATAACGTGCGCAAGCAGGGCGGCTTCATTCCCGGGATTCGTCCCGGAAAACGGACAGCGGACTACCTGGACGACGTGCTAACCAAGATCACCTGGGTGGGCGGCGTCTATCTGGCCATCGTGGCGCTGATTCCTGAGATCATGCTGGCGGGCCTGAGACTGAACCACCTGCCGGTATGGATGGGCGGAAGCTGGTTCGACGCTCACATGCCCACATGGTTGCTGCACGGCCTGAATGTCAACTTCTACTTCGGTGGGACGTCGCTGCTGATCGTGGTGGGCGTAGCGATGGATACGGTGCAGCAGGTGGAAGCCCAATTGATCATGCGGCACTACGAAGGCTTCCTCAAAAAGGGCCGGGTGCGCGGGCGCCGGGCATCGTGACTCGGGCGTGCAAAGGCTGCTGAAGGCGCAGGCGCTGATTTTCTTCGGACCACCGGGGGCGGGCAAAGGAACACAGGCCCAGGCCGTGGCGGCCGTTTTTGATATTCCCCACATTTCCACCGGTGAAATGTTGCGCGAAGCCGTACGGCGGGGAACTGCCCTCGGCCTCGCCGCCAAAGAGCGCATGGAGAGCGGCGAACTGGTCTCGGATGAGGTGGTCAGCGGCATCGCCGCCCAACGCCTCGAGCAGCCGGACTGCCTGCGGGGTTTCATTCTCGACGGCTTTCCCCGTACTATCGGCCAGGCGGAATTCCTTGACCAATTGCTCCAGGAGCAAGGCCGCGGCGAGCCGCTGGTTGTTTACATTCATGTGGAGCCCTGTGTATTGTTGAAGCGTTTGAGCGGACGCCGGACTTGTCCCGTTTGCGGACGGATTTATAATATGTACTTCAATCCGCCGCAGCGAGATGAGGTCTGCGACGTGGATGGGGCGGCGCTAACGGTGCGCGCTGACGACCGGGAGGCGGCGATCCGTCAGCGTCTGGACGCTTACCACGTCCTCACCCGGCCGCTGCTCGACTACTATCGCGTGCGTCATCAACTCTGGGAGGTGGAGGGTAACCGCGCTCCCGGGGAAGTGGCTCGCGAGATAACAGAATTGGTGTCGCGGGCATGATTGTCTGCCGGTCCAGCTCGGAAATCGAGAAGCTCAGGCGCAGCGGGCGCCTGGTGCGCCAGTTGCTGGAGGAGACGCGCCGGCATGCGCTGGCCGGAATGACCACCCTCGACCTCGAGAACTTTGTGGTGAAGCGGCTCAAGGAAGTCGGCGCCCGTCCGGCCTTCAAAGGCTACCGAGGCTATCCCTGTTGCCTTTGCGCGTCGGTGAATGAGGAAATCATCCACGGCATCCCCTCGGGCCGCCGCTTGAAGGACGGCGATATCGTCAGCCTGGACCTGGGCGTGATTGTGGACGGGTACTACGGAGATTCGGCCCTGACGGCAGCGGTGGGCGAGATTTCCGAGCCCCTGCAACGATTGCTGCGCGTGACCCAGGAATGCCTGGACCTCGGGATCCATCAGGCCAGGGCCGGTAATCGCGTGGGCGACATTTCCTCGGCGGTCCAGAGACATGCCGAAGAGAACGGGTATTCCGTGGTGCGCGAGTTCGTGGGCCATGGTGTCGGCCGGGCCCTGCATGAGGAGCCCCAGGTTCCGAATTATGGCCAGGCCGGGCGCGGTCCGCTGTTGAAGCCAGGCATGGTGATCGCCATTGAGCCCATGGTGAACGCCGGCGGCCCAGCCGTGAGAGTGCTTAAGGACAACTGGACGGCCGTCACCGCTGACGGCCAGTATTCGGCGCACTTCGAACACATGGTAGCGATCACCTCGAACGGCGCTGACGTGCTCACGGAGCCCGAAGAGGCGTTGCGGGCGACGGATGCGAATTTGGTATCAACCGGACGGGAAGGTCGTTTATAATCTGTTCATTGGGCTTGGGGCTGCGTGCTGCCGGATTCGGGACTGTTTTCCCCCGCCGTAACGTTCGAAGCGCGGCAGCCATCTAATGGTTCAGTAGTCAAGCTCATCCGGCAAAGCGCGAGAAACGTGAGACTTTGGAGGGACGACCTTCGGAGCGTGGGTTTCCGGTTTTTTGAGAGGTTATGGCCAAGGAAGAAGCAATCGAAGTGATGGCAACCGTCATCGAGCCGCTGCCGAACGCTATGTTCAAGGTTGAGCTCGAGAACAAGCACCAGGTGCTGGCTCATATCTCGGGCCAGATGCGCAAGAACTTCATCCGTATCCTGCCGGGCGACCGTGTGCAGGTGGAGCTCTCGCCTTACGACCTGACGCGCGGCCGGATCACCTATCGTTTCAAGTAGCAGCGGCAGGGTGAAGGGTGGGAAAGGCGCTGCGGCGGGCCGCATGGCGCTCGGGTCGCGTTGCGACAAGGCGGAGGACATGAAAGTACGTTCATCAGTTCGCAAGATCTGTACGAAGTGCAAGATCATCCGTCGCAGTGGCGTGGTGCGGGTAATTTGCGAAAACCCCAAGCACAAGCAGCGGCAGGGGTAGATTCCGGCATGACAGGTTGTGGAGGCAAGGATGGCTCGCATAGCGGGAGTTGACCTGCCGCGCACCAAGCGCGCAGAAATCGGTTTGACCTACATCTACGGGATCGGACGCGCTCGTGCGATGTCCATTTTGGTCCGCGCAGGAGTGGATCCGGGCAAGGCTGTCAAGGATCTCAGCGACGACGAGGTGAACCGGCTCCGGCAGATCATCGAGGAAGACGGCGGAGTGGAAGGCGACCTTCGCAAGGAAGTGGCGCTCGGGATCCGCCGGTTGATTGAAATCGGCTCGTATCGCGGTTCACGCCACCGCCGGAATCTACCGGTTCGCGGCCAGCGGACTCACACCAACGCCCGCACGCGCAAGGGTCCGCGCAAGGGTACGGTCGCAAACAAGAAACGGGCGACGGCCAAGACGTAAGCTCAAAGCGGAGTGAGGGAACATGGCGAAGGCGGCTGCCAAGACCGGCAAGAAGAAGGTTTTCAAAAAGAAGGAAAAACGCATGGTTCCGCACGGTGTGGTTCACGTGCAAGCCAGCTTCAACAACACTCTGGTCGCCATCACGGATCCCGACGGACGGATGGTCTGCTGGTCGAGCGCCGGCTCTCTCGGCTTCAAGGGTTCGCGCAAGGGCACGCCCTTCGCCGCCCAGCAGGCGGCGGCGCGCGCCGCCAACAGTGCACGCGACCACGGGATGCGGACCGTGGAGGTCCGGGTCAAGGGTCCGGGAGCCGGCCGCGAATCGGCCGTGCGGGCGCTGGCGACGGCGGGCCTCGACGTGAGGCTCATTCGGGACGTGACGCCCATTCCCCACAATGGCTGCCGTCCGCCGAAGCGGCGGCGGGTCTGATCTGCCGGCTACGCAGATTGCGCAGGCGATGGCCGAAGTGAAACAGGCGCAGCGCACCGAGGTTCCGGTTTTCAATCGTTTTGGTCTGTGCAGTCTGCCTAATCTTTGGATTCAGGCGTGGATTCAGGAGGTTGGTTTTGGCTCGATATTGTGACGCAGTCTGCCGGCTGTGCCGGCGCGAAGGAACGAAGCTCTTTCTCAAAGGTCAGCGCTGCCTGTCGGACAAGTGCGCCATTGAGAAGCGAAACTTCCCTCCCGGCCAGCACGGGAAGGCCAGGAAGCCCAAGATCGTCGGCTACGGTCTGCAGCTTCGTGAAAAGCAGAAGGCGCGCCGACTGTATGGCATCATGGAGGGCCAGTTTCGCGGATATTTCGAGTCGGCGGCGGCGGGGAAGGGAATCACGGGTGAGACCCTCCTGCAGATGCTGGAGAGACGGCTGGATAACGTCATCTACCGCCTCGGGCTGGCCCCTTCGCGCGCCTCGGCGCGCCAGTTGGTGCGTCATGGGCACATTCGCGTGGCGGGCGACAAGGTGACGATTCCTTCCTACCAGGTGGTGCCCGGACAGGAAATCGCGGTGCGCGAAAGCAGCCGCCAGATGGCCACCATGGAGCGTTCGCTCGATCTTGCCGGCAGCCGTTCGGTGCCGAGTTGGCTCGAATTCGACCGCGCCGCCATGAAGGGCAAGGTGCTCTCGTTGCCCAAGCGCGAGGACGTCAACTTCCCCATTCAGGAACAGATGATCGTAGAACTCTATTCGAAATAAGGCAGCGCGTCCCGGCCTCTCTCAGATCGAGCGGTGGCCGAGGGCATAGCGCTCCAAGATATTGGAGGTAATCCGGGATGCTTTGGAAGGGATTTCAGAAGCCGAAGCGGCTGGTGAGCGATATGGATACGCTCACCGACAAATACGGAAGTTTTACGGCGCAGCCGTTCGAGCGCGGTTTCGGCACCACCATCGGAAACGCGTTGCGCCGCGTGCTGCTCTCGTCGATCGAGGGCGCGGCCATTACAGCGGTTCGCATCGAAGGCGTTCTTCATGAGTTTTCGCTCATCTCCGGCGTAGTCGAAGACGCGACAGACATCATCCTCAACCTCAAGCAGATTCCCCTCAAGATGCACGTGGAGGGACCCAAGACGCTTCATCTGAAGGTTGACCAGCCCGGCGAGGTCACGTCGCGGATGCTTCAGGAGGATGCTGACATCGAGATTCTCGACAAGGACGTCTATATCGGAACCGTCAGTGAGGGCGGACGCCTGGAAGTGGAGATGCGTGTCAAGATCGGCCGGGGTTATGTTTCGGCGGAAAAGAACTACGACGAAGATTTGCCCATCGGCTACATTCCGGTGGACTCAGTCCACTCCCCGGTGCGCAAAGTGAACTACACGGTGGATGCGGCGCGCCTCGGACAGATGACCGACTATGACAAGCTGAACCTCGAGGTCTGGACGAACGGCGCCGTGACGGCCGCAGACGCGGTCGGACTGGCCGCCAAGCTCCTCAAAGACCACATGACCATCTTCATCAACTTTGAAGAGGAGCCGGAAACCGAGGAGTCCGTGGCCGCGGCGGCCACTCCTTCTGCGGTTCCGCGCATGCCCATGGTCCCGAACGAGAATCTGGACAGGTCCGTGGAAGAGTTGGAGCTCTCTGTTCGCTCCTATAATTGCCTCAAAAACGCCAACATCACCACGATTCGCGAACTGGTGCGGAAGACCGAACCGGAGATGCTCAAGACCAAGAACTTCGGCCGGAAGTCCCTGAACGAAATCAAGGAAATCCTGGCTTCGATGGGGTTGAGCCTGGGCATGAAGTTCGACGAGCGCGGAGCCCCAATCCTGCCGGCGGGCGGAGTGCCGCCACCGAGCATGTCTCTACCCGACATCGACGACGACGGCGATGACGATGACGACGAATCAGAAGAAGCGACCACCGCAGAGACAGGAAACTAAACCATGCGCCATCGCAACTACGGCCGAAAGCTCAGCCGCAACACTTCGCATCGCCGCGCCCTGCTGCGGAATCTGGTGACGTCGCTCATCATCGAGGAGCGCATTGAAACCACCGTGGCCAAGGCCAAGGCGGCTCGCGATCTGGCTGAGCATATGATCACGCTCGGCAAGCGCGGCGACCTGCATGCGCGCCGGCAGGCCGCGAGTTACCTTCTCGTGGCGGGTGCTGTGCAGAAGCTCTTTGACGACGTGGCCAAACGCTTCCAGACCAGGAATGGCGGCTACACCCGCATCGTCCCGGTGGGATGGCGAAAGGGCGACGGCGCGGATACGGCGGTGCTGGAACTGGTCGGCACCGAGGTCCTGCAGAAGCGCGCCGAGGAGCGCGCGCGCCGCAGCGAGCGCAAGCGCAAAGCCGTTGAAGAGGCGCAGGCCAGCCAGGAGAAGGCGGGCCAGCCCGAGGAAGGCGAGTCCGGCAAGGAGAAGTAGCCGCTCTTTCGTTCGAGGAACATTCCGGAGCGCCGCAAAGCTGCGGCGCTCTTTGCATTTCTGGCCTGTCCGCTTCCCGCGATCAGCACCGGTGTCTTGCCCGTGTCCGATCCGTCCCAGCGCGATTCCCGATCCACCGCCAGCGACATTCCGGCAGCGCGATCCCTCTTTCGCAACTTCCCTCGAAACGTCCGAGTGCTGGCATGGGTTGCGTTCTGGAACGATGCCGCCAGCGAAGCCGCGTATTGGCTGCTGCCGCAGTTCCTGGTCAGCGTTCTCGGCGCGGGCACGATGGCCTTCGGGCTTATCGAGGGCGCCGCCGAGACGGCCTCGAGTTTCACGAGGCTATTCTCCGGATTTCTCTCGGACCGTCTGCGCAGGCGCAAACCGCTGGCTGCGGGCGGCTACACGCTGGCCAATCTCGCCAAACCGCTGCTCGCGATCTCCACCAGCTGGGGCCAGGTATTCTGGATTCGGCTGGCGGATCGCGCCTCGAAGGGCCTTCGCGTTCCGGCCCGCGACGCTCTCATCGCGGACTCTGTTCCCGTCGCGCAGCGAGGCGCGGCCTTCGGGTTTCACCAGGCCATGGACACGGCCGGCGCGATCGTTGGACCGCTCAGCGCAGCGGTCCTGGTTCTCGGGCTGCACGCGGGCGCTCGCACGGTTTTCTGGCTGGCGGGAATACCGGGCCTGATCACGATCTTGCTCGCATGGTTTGCTATTCAGGAGATTCGGCCTGCGGCGCGGCAGACCAGCCCGAAGCCCGGGACACCGCCGACGGGCACCGGTTTCGGCGAACATCGAGGCCGTTTGACCCTGATGCTGGCTGCCCTGGCCGTCTTCGCGCTCGGCAACTCGTCGGACCTTTTCCTGGTGCTGCGCGCCCAGAACCTCGGCGTCCGCGCCGGATTCGCGCCCTTGCTCGGCCTCGTTTTCAACACCGTATACACGGCCTTGAGCTGGCCACTCGGCTCGCTCTCGGACCGCGTGCCGCGCCGATGGCTCGTGATCGGCGGATACTTCGTTTACGCCGCCGTCTACTTTGCCTTCGCGCGCGCCACACACGCCTGGGTTGTGTGGGTGGCGTTTCCGGTTTACGGCTTCTACTACGCGCTCACCGAGGGCGTGATGAAGGCCTGGATCGCCGATCTCGCGCCGCAACGCTCCCGGGCTTCGGTCTACGGCGTCTTCAACTGGGTGACGGCGGCGGCGGCCTTGCCGGCTAGCCTGCTGGCCGGCTGGCTCTGGCGAGCCTACAGCCCTGCCGCTCCTTTCGCGGCCGGAGGAGCGCTCGCGGCGGCCGCGGCCTTCCTTCTCCTCATGGTCTGACACCAGCGGTCCCACCCGAGCACGATCAGCGTATAGAGCGACGCTCCCACGGTGTCAATTCCGCAATCGATGAGCGACGGCGTGCGCCCCGCCACGAACGACTGATGATACTCGTCGGTGAGCGAGTACAATCCCGCGATCACGATGCTGCGCACCGCGAGCCGCGGCCGCCACTCGAAATCAGCGGCGTCGAGGAAGCTCGCGTAGAGAAGCAGGCTGAAGATTCCGTACTCCGTCACGTGCGCGAGCTTGCGCAGGCACAGGTGCAGCACTTCGAAAGTGTGCGCGGAGACGGTGACCCGCAGAAGATCGAGGATCTCAAAGAGCAGCCACTTCGTGAAGGAAGCGCCGAAGCCTTCGGTCGAGAGGTAGAAGATCAGGCCCGCCCAGGCTATGGTCATGAACCAGCGGAAGCGGCGCGCATTGCGGCTGGGATGTTGTGCGGTTGATGGAGTATGGCTACTTGTGTAGCCTAGTTCAATGCCAGGGGAGGTCCCGCTCGTTTTCTGCGGGGCGCCGGGGTTATTCGAGACGATAATTGGGCGCTTCCTTCGTGATGATGACGTCGTGCACGTGACTCTCGCGCAGCCCGGCGCTGGTGATGCGCACAAAGCGCCCCCGTCTTTGTAATTCCTCAATGCCGCCGCATCCGCAGTAGCCCATGCCGGAGCGCAGCCCCCCCACCAGTTGCGCCACCATGTCGGCGAGCGAACCCTTGTAGGGAACGCGTCCTTCAATCCCCTCGGCCACGGTCTTCGCTTCGCCCTGGCCCGAGTAGCGGTCGGACCCCGCCGTCATGGCGCCGATCGATCCCATGCCGCGGTACGACTTGAAGCTGCGACCCTGATACAGGATCGTCTCGCCCGGACTTTCCTCCGTGCCCGCGAAGATGCTGCCGATCATCACCGTGCTTGCCCCCGCCGCGATGGCCTTGGTGATGTCGCCCGAGAATTTGATGCCGCCGTCGGCGATCAGCGGAATGCCGGCCTCGCGCACCGCCCGGCTGCATTCGGCGATGGCCGTGATCTGCGGGACTCCCGCGCCCGTTACCACCCGCGTGGTGCAGATGGAGCCCGGCCCGATGCCCACCTTGATGGCGTCCACGCCAAGTTGCGCGAGATCGCGGGCGCCCTCGAAGGTGGCCACGTTGCCCGCCACCAGCTCCACGCCCGGAAGATCCTGGCGCAGCCGTCGCACCGCCTCGAGCACGCGCTCGGAGTGGCCGTGCGCCGTGTCGACCACCAGCACGTCGGCCTGCGACTGCACCAGCGCCTGGGCGCGCTCGAAGTAATCGCCCGTCACCCCGACCGAGGCGCCCACGCGCAGCCGTCCCTGTTCGTCCTTGGCGGCGGCCGGATAGTTAATCTTCTTCTGGATGTCCTTGACCGTGATCAGCCCCTTCAAATTGAAGTTCGCGTCCACGATCAGGAGCTTTTCCACCCGATGGTGGTGCAGGATGCGCTCCGCCTCCTCGAGCGTGGTGCCCACCGGCACGGTGATAAGATTCTCCTTGGTCATCACCTCCGAAACCGCCAGGTTCGAGCTCGGCACGAAGCGCAAATCGCGGTTGGTGAGGATGCCCACCAGCCTTCCATCGGCGGAAGTAACCGGCACGCCAGAAATCTTGTAGTGCCGCATGATCTCCTGGGCCTCGGAGATCAGGCTGTCGGGCCGCACCGTGACCGGGTCCACAATCATGCCGCTCTCGGAGCGCTTCACCTTGTCGACTTCGGTGGCTTGGCGCTCGATGCTCATGGTGCGGTGCACGATCCCGATGCCGCCCTGTTGCGCGAGCGCGATGGCGAGGCGCGATTCCGTGACCGTGTCCATGGCCGCGCTCACGATCGGGATGTTGAGGGGGATGTTGCGGGTGAAGCGCGTGCGGCTGTCGGCCTCGATCGGCAGCACGGCAGAGCGCGCCGGCTGCAGAAGCACGTCGTCGAAAGTAAGCCCCTCAGGGATAGGACCGTCGAGCATGACACCTCGTGGGATGTTGGGAGTGTGTGACCAGCCTCTAATGTTCGATTCTATGGTCCACATCGCCTTGCGTCAAGCGCCGCGACTTCGGACAACATCGTCCGGAAGCGGACATCCGTCAAACTGCCTGGAGTCCGGTGGCCCCGTGCGCACAGTAATTGCAGCACTTGACGCTCGGCGGGCTTTGGAAAGCCGGTTGCTCGCCCGGTTTCTTGTATGACTCGAGGGCTCCGATGAAAAGCCTGCTCCAGGACCTGCGATTCAGCGTGCGAATGCTCGGCAAGGCGCCGGGATTCGCGGCGCTCGCCGTTGCGGCCCTGGCGCTTGGCATCGGCCCGAATACCGCCATCTTCAGCCTCGTAAACGCCGTGCTGCTGCGGCCGCTTCCGGGCGTGCGCGAGCCCGGCCGCCTCGTCTCGCTGTACCGGATGCAGAAGAACGACCCGTACGACGTGATGGGTTATCCGGACTATGCCGATTACCGCGATCGCGGCCGGTCCTTTTCGGGCCTGGCGGCGCATTCCGCCACGGCGCTCAGCCTCGGTGGCGGTGCGCCCGAACGGCTGATCGGCGACGTGGTGACGGGCAACTATTTTCCGGTGCTGGGTGTGACGGCGGCGCGCGGCCGCCTGATCGGCCCCGAAGACGACGCTCCGCCGGGCGCGCATCCGGTGGCGGTGCTGAGCTATGCCGTCTGGCAGCGGCACTTCGGCGCCGACCCTGCCGCGGTGGGCGGCAAACTGGTGCTGAACGGCTACCCGTTCACCGTCGTCGGCATCGCCCCGGAGCGGTTCGCCGGTACGACGGCCGGCCAGCCCTACGATGTCTGGGTGCCGATGAGCATGCTGGACCAGGCCATGCCCCGGTCGGCCGGTCATCGCTTCCTCGAGGAGCGCGCCTGGGGTTGGCTGAGCGTTTTCGGACGGCTCAGGCCGGGCGTTTCCTTTGAGCAGGCTGAAACCGAGACCAAGGGCATTGCGCGGCAACTGGAACTGGCCTATCCGGGCACGAACGCCGGCCGGACGATTGCCGTGCTGCGCGGGGTCGGCCTCGATCCGGACGATCGGGCCAGTCTCAGCGGTTTGCTCGGACTCTTGTTTGCCGGTGTCGGGCTGCTGCTGCTGATCGCCTGCGCCAACGTGGCGGGATTGCTGCTGGTGCGGGCTGGCGGGCGGCAGCGCGAAATCGCCGTTCGCCTGGCGCTCGGCGCGAGCCGGGGCCGCGTGATGCGGCAATTGCTGGTGGAAGGGCTGCTGCTTGCCCTGGCCGGCGGAGGGGTGGGGCTGGTGCTCGCTCCCTGGGCAGTGCGCCTCGCGATCGCATGGACCGGGACTACGTCCATCGTGCGCGACGCCGACGTGAGCGCGGACGCGCGCGTCCTCGGCTTCGCCCTGGCGGCATCCGTGATCACCGGGCTCGCTTTCGCCCTGGTTCCGGCCCTGCGCTCGACGAAGCCCGATCTCGTGAGCTCGCTCAAGCAGGGAACATCCGGCGGAGGCTGGAGACAATCGCCGCTGCAACGCGTGCTCGCTGCGGGACAGGTCGCGCTCTCTTTTGTCTTGCTGATGGGAGCCGGGCTGCTGTTTCGGAGCATGCGGAAGATCTTGAATGCGGACCCGGGCTTCGAGACCCGCAACGTGCTGCTGGCCTCCGTCGATCTCGGCCTTGAAGGGTATTCGCCGGCGCGCGGGCTCGAGTTCTACCGGCAGGTTTTGCAGCGCCTGCAGGGCGCGCCGGGAGTGATCGCGGCGGGAGCCTCGACCTCGGCGCCGCCCGATGAGTGGCCCGGGGCGGTATCCATTTTTTACCCCGGACAGGAGCCCGCTCAGGACGTTTTGAGGGGCCACGAGTTTCAACTCGGCCTCCGGGTGAACATCGACACCGTGACGCCGGGTTACTTCCGGTCGCTCGGCGTCCCTTTGCTTGAGGGCCGCGACTTCACCGCCCATGACGGCGAAACCGGGCCTGTCCGGGACGGAGACGGCAATTTTCTGGATGAACCGATGGCCACGAACCGGATCGACCAGGCGCCCGGCGTGGTGATCGTGAATCACAAGCTCGCCGAGCGCCTGTGGCCCGGCCAGAATCCCGTGGGCAAGCGAATCGCATGGCCTACGCTCGTAGGCCCCGGCCGGCCGCCGCTCGAAGTGGTGGGAGTGGCGGCGGACTCGAGGTTTCTCTCCCTCGTCCGGGACGCGCCGCTGCTGATGTACGTTCCGCTGGCCCAGAACTACTCCGGCCGGATGACGATCATCGTCCGCACGGCTTCCGCGCCCGCCGATATTGCGGCCCTGGTGCGCCGCGAAATCAGCGCCGTGGATGCGCACCTGCCGGTTTACGGCGTCAGGACGATGCCGGAGCATCTGGCCTTGACGCTCTGGCAGCAGCGCATGGCGGCGAGCCTGGTCAGCGCCTTCGGGCTGCTGGCGCTGGCTTTGTCGGCCCTCGGGCTTTACGGCGTGGTGGCCCACACGGTGGCGCGACGCACCCGCGAAATCGGAGTTCGCATGGCGCTGGGCGCTCATCGCGACCACATCCTGCGTCTCGTTTTGGGGCAGGGCATGACCGTCGCGCTCGCTGGGCTCGCGGTGGGATGGTTGAGTGGCCTCCTCTTGAGACGCGCGGTCTCTGGCATGCTGTTCGGCGTGAGCGCCGTCGATCCCTGGACGCTCGCGTTCTGCTCCCTGGTACTCGTCGTGGTCACGCTCGCGGCCTGCTACCTTCCCGCACGCCGCGCCAGCCGAGTGGACCCCATAGTCGCGTTGCGGTATGAATGACGTTCGAAGCGCCGCCCGCGGCTGCTCGATGCGGATGTTGAAGTAACCCCAACATCCCAAAGAAGTTCTCCGACTTTTTCCTTACCAACCTTATTCTGACCGAGCATGGGTTCGGATGGCTTCGGTCGGCTTCGTTTTTTGCCTCTTTTCGAATATTTTGTTGATTACAAAGAACTTCTTGGCTTCGCTTCCTGTATTTTCGATGGGGGTGGGGGTCCCCAACCCGGGGGGCCGCGAGATAAGGACTCTGTCCCTTGTCGACGGGCCCGACCCGCCCCGCTGTGCACGGCCTTCGTGACTGCGTGTCACTTGCGCCAGCTCGCGACCGGACCCGGAAACTTGGCCCCGAGAGGGTCGCACGTTTGAGCGGGATCGTGGGTACGACGGAGACCAGCGAGAAGTGTTTACTTTGCTCAATGATTCCAGCGGGTTTGCCTGTGGAAAAGCGGCTTGGCTGACGCATTCGGGCTAAAGCGTACCCGTATGGTTGCCGCGGGAAACTAGCCCCCCGCCGCCGCGCCCGAGTCGCTGGCTGAAAACAGGGCTTGAATCCTTGAGTCGTCGAGATCTCAGCCAACTCGCCGGAACAACGTCTACGCCGGCCGGCGCTTTCTCATAGGAGACTGGGTAGGTCTGACAGAACCCCCGGGCAGACGCTGTAATGGCACTTCAGAAAATAGTTCGGGAATGCCGGGCAGGGCGCCCACCCATCGCCCGCGTGAGCAGCCTGCAGTTGATTGAGGCACGCAACGCAAGCGTTCGGGTCGGTACCTTTGGCCACCAGGAAATAAAGACCAAACTGTCCGGGTAAAACCGCAACCTTGGTCCGGGTGAAAAGTTGACTCACACATTGACAATAATTTTGGTCCCCCATCACAGCCTCCTTGAGAGATAGCGTTACCGTACATGAACAGTCCCCAGTGTTTGCCAGCGCTGGCGTGTTCAGTTGGACGTAATCGGCCTGCGCCCTTTCGCCGTTCGCCTCGAAAGGTGGAACGTAGGCCGGAGTTTTCTGAGCAATTCCGGACAGATGCTATAGTGACATTTTGAAATATAGTATGGGTGTGCGATTTCGAAGTAACCATCACCCCTGTGAGCTGCCTTCAGTTGGTCGAGGCAGGCAATGCAATCGTCGCGGTTGTCCCCATCGGTGGCAGTAAGCAGGTAAAGACCAAACTGGCCGGGCAAATCGACAATCTTGGTCCGTGAGAAGAGCTGACCCGCACACGGATACAGACAGGGTTTCATTAAAGCCTCCTCTTCAGAGATAGAATTACCACGCATCACCAGTTAACGACATCTGCAAGCGCCCTGTTCAATCGAGGTCGTGGGTCCGCCCTTCTCGTCGTTCAAGCGAAAGGGGGGAACCTATCTCGACGGACTCCGCGCTTTCTTCACAGGAGAGCGGGTAGCTTCCCTAGTAATTCTAAACAGATGGTATAGTGACACTTCATATAATAGTTCGGGTGTGCCGGCCACGCTGCCCAATCATTGCCCGCATGAGCACCCTTCACTTGGTTGAGGCACGCAATGCAAGGGCCCGGGTCTGCACCCTTAGCGACCAACGCGTAAATGCCGTATTCTCCTGCCTGTCCAAGCTTCCTCCCGTCAAAAAGCTGACCCACACACTGACAATAGTTTGCGTCACTCATTGCAGCCTCCTCTTCAAAGATAGGGTTACTGGGTCAACAAAGTCTTCAAATCGCCCCGTTCAGTTGAGGTGCAGCCGACGCTTCTCCGCCTGCGCCTCTCGAAGCACTGGCAGGTCCGGGTCGGCGGCCGCCCACAAATGAAGAAACTCGTCATAGTGGCTGGCCGCCTGCGAGGGCTGACCACTCTCGGCATAAAGCCTTCCCAGGTACAATTGGGTCAAAACCAGATCGGCCGCATAATCGTCCCGCAAGATTTCGCCTCGGAACTGCAGATACCGCTCGTAGGCGCCGATGGCGCTCTTCCAATCACGCTCGGCAGTATACGCTCTGCCCAGTGAGAGATAGGGTTCGAAGCTGGGGTAGAAAACAGATGCGCGTTTCTCGTCTTCGATAGCCGCCTCAATGCGGCCCTCGTTTAGCTCGAGATTACCTTGAAGATTGAAAAAATGTAGTTGGGCGAAAGCAGCACTCTCTTGCGCGCGCTGTTTGTCGAGTATTGCGAGCAACTCTCGCGCCCTCTTTAGGTCACCCAGCGCCAGGGCCAGTGAACCCACTCTCTGCAGATCGACCGGATCGGGGCTGTCACCGCCCGTAACCAGCAGGTCAAACTTCGCTGCTTCTTCTTTCGCCGCCGCCAACTGGCCCTGCAAAACGAGGTCGTGCGCGAGCAAAAACGGATATAGAGGAGCCCAGTCTTCACTTTTCTGTTGCCTGTTCAGAACCAGCCCGGTGCGAAGCTCGGCGTCTGCCTCGCGTATGCGACCCTGGTAGATGAGAAGATGGGCGGTGTACAATTCAGCCAGGTTCTGCCCGTAGGTGGTACCGCCCCGCCTCAGGATTTCGAACTGCTGCCGTGCGGCGCCCAGATCGTCCTCTCCCCAGTACGCCAAGCCGGCCGCGAAGTGAAGGTCTGGGCTGTCCGCATTGCTGGAGCGAGCCTCGGCAGCCACGGCGAGAGCGTCAGCGAAGCGGTTTGTGCGATCGAGGAGGTCCATAAGCATCTTATAGTCCAGCGGGCTATGAGTAAGCCCGGCGGCCCGCCGCTGGGCTCCCACCGCTTCGTCGCTCTTATCTACCCAGTAGTCTGTGGCCGCCAATCCCCGTAAGGCGTCAAGGTCATTTGGATACAGGCTTAAGACCAGACGATAGCGCTCCGCGGCGCGTTCATCGAGGGCCTGAGAGCGGTAGTCCATGGCTTCAATGAGGTAACGTTCCCGTTCCGTTACATGGCCCGAATACTGGACAGCGTGCCGCACGTGTTCGTCGGCACTGTCACTGTGCCCGAGTTGCTGATAGGTTTTCGCCAGCAAAAGGTGAAGCATGGGGAAGTCCGGGTCAAACCTTAAGGCGCTTTGGGCCATGTTCAGCGCGCCATTCCAGTCTTGCTTTGCATAGAAGTTCTGGGCCAGAAGGTAGCGCCTCCGAGCCTCCGGCGAGGATGTCGTCAGGTCGGTCGCCGGCAGCGCCCCCTTGGAGTGGACGATCTTCCCAGCCATTGTCCTCACGATGGGGATGCGTGAAAGGATCGCAAAAAGGGCCACAACGGCGACCAGCGACCAACTTGCAACCGCTAGCTTGCTGCCAGGGCGGCGAACAGGACCTTCCCCAACTCCTCCGCCCAACGCCTCGACCAGCTTTGTCGCACTCGGAAATCGCGCGTCCGACTTCGTTTCCAGACATCGCAGAATAATGGATTCGAGGTTGGGATCGAGGCCCGGAACCATGCTGCGGGGCGGCGGCGGAGGTTCTTTAAGTCGCTTGTACGCGGCGGCAAGGGGCGTTGGTCCTGAAAACGGCTGCCGCCCTGTAACCATTTCGTAGATCACCAGGCCCAAGGCGTAGACGTCAGTGGCCGGCGTGGCTGTGCAGCCTTCCAATTGCTCCGGCGCCATATAGGGAAGCGTTCCAACAATCCGCCCGTTGCCGGTTAAGGACTCCTGAATGCTTTCGCGGGTGACCCTCCGGCGCACGGCCCGCGCCAGGCCAAAGTCTGTGATGACGGCCCGCACGGCGGCGCCGGTGACCGGCTTTCCCTGAAGGGCCTCGGCCTCATCCACAGATTGCGTCGACCGTTGGGAATCGACGCCGGCCGGCGTTTCGCTTACCAGCATCACGTTGCCGGGCTTGAAGTCGCGGTGCACCACACCCGCCTCGTGGGCCGCGGCCAACCCCTCGGCCATCTGCCGGACGAGCGGCAGGGCTTCTTCGGCACTCATTCGTCCGATTCGATTGAGACGCCGGGCCAGAGTTTCACCTTCCAGCAGCTCCATGGTGATGAATGTAATGTCCGGGCTCACGCCGCCCGGGGGCCGCCCACGTTCCAGGTGGTACGTACGGCAGACGCTGCGGTGGGTGATGCGCCGCGCCAGTTTGAGTTCATCTCTGAAACGCGCCAACGTCACCGGGTTCGCGGAGATCTCTTGCCGGATGGTTTTGAGCGCGACACGCGTGCGAAGTTCGACGTCCTTGGCCTCATAAACCTCGCCCATGCCGCCGCGTCCGATGAAGCGGAGGATCTCGTAGCGTTCGGAAATAACCTGCCCCGCGGCGAATGTGGTTGGCGAGGTCTCGGAGTCGGTCATGTCGTCCGGCCGGGGAGCGCTCTTCATGAATCCGCCGGCATTTCGGTGCGCCGACAACAGGCGCTCCACTTCGGCACGCAGGCTGTCATCGCTGCCGCAAGCCGCGGCGAGAAACGAGTGGCACTCTTCCGGCTCGAGCTCGCGCGCCGCATCGAAAATCTCCTTGACGTGTTCCCAGCGCTCCGGATCCATTGCGTATTTTCCCGCCGCCCGTGCGGGCAATCGGCACGCCTACGCCGGGCCAGGCTGCCCGTCGCGGGCTCTCAGGGGGTTTGGGATTCACGGACCTCCTGGTACAGCCAGGCCCGCGCCACGCTCCATTCCCGTTTCACCGTGCGCGCCGATATCCCGAGCACTTCGGCCGTCTCTTCGACGCTGAGACCGCCAAAGAAGCGAAGTTCGACGATGCGACCCTGTCGAGGGTCGAGTTTTGCCAGCCTCGCGAGCGCCTCGTCCAAAGACAGCATGTCGCCCGATTTCGCCTCGGAAAGGATGAGGTTCTCCTCCAGAAAAACCTTGGGAGCGTCTCCGCCGCGCTTTGCGGCCTTGTGCGCGCGGGCGTGATCCACCAGAATGCGCCGCATCAACTGCGCCGCGACCGCGAAGAAGTGGGCCCGGCTCTGCCAATCGACCGGGTGCTCTTCCATCAGCCGCAGGTAGACCTCGTGGACCAGCGCCGTGGCTTGCAGGGTGTGGTCGGGCCTTTCCCGCCGCATGTAGCCTCGCGCCAGCCGCGCAGTTCCCCATAGATGAGCGGGACCAGCTCGGATTCGGCCTGGCGGTCTCCAGCCTTCAGCTTGGTGAGCAGCCCGGTGATCTCCCCCGAAGACGGCAATCTTCCCCCCGTTCGACCCCGAGACATTGTTCCGTTATATATCACAAACAAAAGCGTTCTGCGAGGTCCACCACTAGATCGCACACCGGGCTGTTTTTCCTTGGCCTCTCGCGACCGGAAATTCCGCTAGATCGGGTGACGGCAGCCTGGTGGCCGCCGGGAAGACAAACTCTCAGTCAGACTACAAGGAGGTGTCATGATCAGGAAGATGCTTGTGGCTTTGGTAATCGGCAGTTGTCTGGCTCTGGCCGGCCTGGCTCCGGCCTGGGCTCAGGATCAGGGATCGGTGAAGGCCACGATTCCCTTCGCATTCAACGTGGGCGCTAAGGTTCTTCCCGCCGGAAGCTATGAAATCCGGCGGTTGACCGCAGGCAGCGTAGGGATTAACAACGAACGCACGGGAGACTGTGCGGTGGCACTCGTGATGAACCGCGAGCCCCAAAAGCCATCGGGAGATGCGGAGCTCGTGTTCAACCAGTATGGAGAGAGCTACTTCCTGTCCGAAGTCCGGACCTGGAACACGGAGCGCGACCTTCCGATGTCGAAGCTCGAACGGCGCGCGGCCTCGGAGGCGGCCGAATCCGCCAGCAATCCGGCATCGCGAGAGGTGTACGTCGCTGCCCTCGTGCAGTAGCGTCCTCAAAGCGACTGCGGCGCTCGTATCCGCCAGCAGCCCGAGGAGGGGGGCCTCGGGCTGCCGGCGGCTTCCGCTTCGTACCCGCCAAAAATCCCCGCCCCGCATCCTTCGGCGCTCACAACTTCGCCAGCACAGTCCTCGTGATGGCTCGAATTCCGGCTTCGTTACGCTTGTAGAACGTCCACTTCTTGATTCGCCTGCCGCGGATCAATCCCGCCTGCGACAGGATTCTCAGATGTTCGCTGGCGGTAGGCTGGCTCACGCCCAGTTTCTCCGCAATCCGCACCGCGCAAACGCCGTCGCGCACCAGGTCGCCGTCGACCTGGGGAGGGAAATGCTCTCGCGGGTGCTTGAGCCAGTCCAGAATCTGCAAGCGGCGGCGATTGGCGAGGGCGCCCAGGATGGCTTCAGGTTCCATATCGACAATTAGCCAAGTGACGAATTATAATCCTCCTGACAGGCGCTTGCAATGCGCTCGGTGGCCGTGGACTTCAGCCGCGCGGCATGAACTTGGGGAGGTGCGATGTCCATTTACGACAAATTGAAGGAACTGAAGATCACGCTGCCGCAGCCTGCAACGCCCGCCGCCTCCTATGTACCGTTTGTGCGCGCCGGGAATCTGGTCTTCGTCTCGGGCCATATCGCCAAGCGGGACGGCAAGCCCTGGGTCGGCCAGCTCGGCGCGGGCATAACCACCGAGGAAGGGAAGCGGGCCGCGCGCTCCATTGCCATTGACCTGATGGGGACGCTGCAGGCGGCAGTGAGCGATCTGAACCAGGTGCGGCGGATCGTCAAGCTGATGGTGCTGGTGAATAGCGCCCCGACCTTCACCGAGCAGCATCTGGTGGCGAACGGCGCTTCCGATCTGTTCGGCGAGGTCTTCGGAACCCCCGGAACTCATGCGCGCAGCGCCTTTGGCGCCGTCCAGATCCCGCTCGGCGCCTGCGTTGAAATCGAGTTGATCGCGGAGGTGGCATGAGCGGTCACCGCTATCGTGTGGTCGATGTTTTCACTTCCCGGCCGCTCGAAGGCAACCCTCTGGCCGTATTTCCCGACGGCGCGGCGTTCGATGATGCGGCCATGCAGAGCATCGCCCGGGAGCTGAACCTGTCGGAGACGGTGTTCGTGCTGCCGGCAACGCGCCTCGACTGTGACGTTCGCGTGCGCATCTTCACACCCAGATTCGAAATGGCCTTTGCCGGACACCCCACGGTCGGCGCCGCCTTCGTCCTGCTGGACGAGGGCATCGTGCCGGGGAATAGCACCCGTTTCACGCTGGAAGAGAAGATCGGTCCGGTGCCGATTCGAGTGGAAGCCGGCGCGCGGCCCATGATCTGGCTGCGCACGCCGCCGATCCGTCCGGGGCCGGCGTTCGACGGCGCCGCATGCGCTCGGGTGGTCGGTCTCGGTCCCGAGGACTTGCTCGACGTCACGCCGCAGATCTTCAGCGCCGGCAATCCCAATGTGTTTATCGCAGTCCGCGACAAAGCCGCCGTCGATCGCGCCACCGTTCCCGACTTGCGCGAGTTGACGGCGCTCAAAGCCGGATTCCAGGAATCGCTGTGCGTCTTCGTGTTCACGCCCACTCCCGAAGGCGCGTACTCCCGCATGTTCGCGCCGGAGCACGGCGTCTTCGAAGATCCGGCCACCGGGAGCGCAACCGGCCCGCTGGCGGCGTTCATGATACAGCACGGGCTTGTGCCGGGCGCGGCCGGCACGCGCTTCGTCAGCGAGCAGGGAACGAAGATGGGCCGGCGCAGCCTTCTGCACGTCGAGGTTGCAGGGGACCACGGGGCTGACGGCATCGATGTCGGCGGCAACGTGACGCCGGTCATCGAAGGGACTTTGCGGATCTGAGGTTCGGATTTGTCGTTTGTAGTTGTAGGAACGGATTTCAAACCCGTCCCTGCCAATGTCCCCTGAGGAGCGAACATGGTTCGAGTTTCGGCGGCGCCGGTGATCGCGACTTGTATGGCGTTGATGGCCCTTCCGGGGCCCATGGTGGCGCAGACAAGCGATCGTTTCAAAGTCGGCGTGCAGAATCGCACCTTTACGGTCGACAAGCCTTACAACTGGCGCGGTGCGGCAACCCACGGCCTTATCAGCACCATCTGGTATCCCGCAGAGGCTGCCGCGGTGGAGCGGCCGCAATGGATCGGATCGCCCGCGAACCCCTTGTTTGCGGCTGGAAACGCAGCGTCCGATGCCCGCCTCGCTTCGTCGCCGGCTCAGTTTCCCCTGATTGTGCTCTCGCACGGCACCGGAGGCTCGGCTTTGATGATGGCATGGATGGGCACGGTGCTCGCCGCGCACGGCTACATCGCGGTTGCCGTCAATCATCCCGGCAACAACGCCGCGGACGGTTACACGGCGCAGGGATTCTCCACCTGGTGGGAACGCGCGCGCGATTTGAGCGTGGTGATCGACCACATGCTCACGGAACCCGCGTTCGGAAGCCGCATTGACTCCCGGCGAATCGGCGCGGCCGGATTCTCACTCGGGGGCTATACGATGATCGAAATCGCGGGAGGCGTGACCGATCCGGCTGCCCTCCGGGCTTTCTGTAGTTCGCCCCGCGCCGACGGCATCTGCAAAAGTCCCCCGGAATTTCCCGACTTGTCCGAGCAGCTTGACCGGCTGACGCGGACCGATCCTGAGTTCCAGGCTGCTTTGAGCCATGCGAGCGATTCCTATCGCGATCCTCGCATTCGCGCGGTTTTTGCCATCGCTCCGGCGCTTGGTCCCGCCTTCACACCGGCTAGCCTCGAGGCGATCCCGATTCCGGTTGAAATCGTCGCCGGCGATCGCGACGACATTGTCCCGATCGCGTCGAGCGCCCAGTATTTCGCCGCCCACATCCCGGGCTCGAAGCTCATCATCCTCCCGGGAGGCGTGGGCCACTACGTCTTCCTCGATTCCTGCACGGATGCGGGCCGCAAGGCGCAGGCTCTGATCTGCACGGACGCCCAGGGCGTGGACCGCGATGCCGTCCACGCCAAGACGGACGATCTCGCGCTCAGCTTTTTCGCCGCCAACCTGAAGTGAGCTGTGTCGCGTCGTTAGAAACCTGTAGCGCGCCGGTGTCCTCGCCGAGAATCGAGAACCTGCCCGAAGCGCGCCACCCTCCAATACTCTTTTGCGGCAGTCTTGCGATCGCCTCGGGCTTCGAGTTTCCGCCCCGATTGGAGCACGGAGGCGGCGAACTGCTCAGCGTCGGAGCCGGAATAGGTGGGCAAGTCAGCGTCCTCCGCGGAGAGCGCGGCGTAGGGATCATTGAAGCCGTACCTGCGCACCACCTTGCCGTCGAGTTCTCTCAGGCGATCCAGATAGTCGTCGAAATTCGGAGCCGCGAACGCCGCCGCCATGGCGCTCTGCCACGCGGGGTCAGCGTCCGCCTTCCGCCATTCCGCTCGCGGCAGGCCGGCAGCTTTATTGCCACGATCGATGTCAATGGACTCCGCGGTGATCAGGTACGGGAGCGCGTTCTGCGGATCCCACTGTTCGAGCCTCGGGATCCACTGCTGGATCTCGGCAAGATCCGGGTGTCGCACGGCCACAATGGCGTAGAGCCAAAGCAGGCGCGGGTCGAGGCGGACGGCCTCGTCTGCCAGCCGTGCGCTCTCGCGGGCATCGACGAGCCGGGCCGCTGCGAAGACCAGGCCTTCGGGATCGTGCTGTGCCTCCGCGCGTGTCGAGAGTGCGCGAAGTCCCCCCTGGCGATTCCATGCCGATGGCGGCAACGGCGTCACCTGGAACGGCTGGTTCCATACCGTGAGAGAGACTCGCAGTCCCTGCCGGAAGGGCGGGGCAGCGAAGAAGACCAGCGTCGCGAGCAAGAAAACGCTGTCGACGACGAGTGCCACCTTGCGCACGTTCCTGGCGAAGAGTCCTCTGCCGAGCGGCAATCCTCGGTCTCCGGGCATGAGCAGCGCGGCGAGAGCGTGTTTCATCAGAACACCCGCACCGCCGAGGGCCCACATCAAAGCGGTCCAAGGGCTCTCCACATGGTTGAGCTCGCCTCGCATCGCCTGGCCCCACTCGCGCGTGTCTTGCGGGGCGAGGCGAATCGCGCATTCGAGGAGCAGGGCGGCGCTTTGACGAAGAGACGCTTTGAGCGTCATGCTTTCCCCTCGTTCGGGGTCGCCTGCTGCGCCGTCCAATCGGGGCGCGGCAAGGCCAGCTTCGCACGCGCAAACTCCAGGCCATCCGGCGTCAACCGATACGTATGTCGCGGCGGAACGCCCTCTTCCGTCGTTACCCAGCGAGCTTCCAACACCCTGTGCTTTTCAAGGCGCATGAGGATCGGATAGAGCGTTCCTGAGCTTAGCCCGGTTTCACGGCTCAAAGAGTAGCCGTATTGCCAGTCGGTCGGCCGCTCGAGGAATCGTTCGAGTACGCGGCGAGTCTCGGGAGATAGACGAGGTGTCTCCATGGCATAAGTCTACATATGTTGATTTAACTCGTCAAGCCCTTCACCTCAGGGATTTTTGGGGAGGGGATTACCTCGCAAGCGAGCGCTGTATCGAGTTCGGTTCGGTTGGCTTCGCCTCGTCCCAGTTTTCTCATCTTTTTGTTGATTACAAGGAACTTAATTGGGTTCGCTTCATTCACTTCTTAGGGGGGGAGGGGTGGAGGAAAGGCCGCTGCCCCAGTTTTCTCACCCCGAGGATGGCCTGGAAGGACGGAGTGCCGGCGCTCGGAAACACCCGCCGCCCGACGACATCGCGGCGTGCTAGAATCCTCGCTGCAAACGGGACAGACGGGGCCTTATCGGACGATGCTCACTCGGATTTCGGTTGGCCTGCTGGCGTGCGCTTTGGGCTCGGTTCCGCCACTGGGCGCCCAAGATCAGCCAGCCAGTGCTCCCGCCCCGGCGCCGATCGCAACGGATCGGCCGTCGGTCACCGACTCAAGCATTGTGGTCCCGGTCGGGAGCATCCAGGCGGAAAATGGCTTCCTTGACAACAGCATGAAGGGGTTGCGCACACTGGACGGCCCCGAGACCCTCATTCGTTTCGGCCTCTACTCAAAGACCGAACTGCGTTTCGATGTTCCGGACTACTATTACGGCGAGAGCGTCGGCCTGAACGCGGGTCCCGCGCCCGGATCGGGCCTGGGCGACCTGTCCATCGGAGTGAAGCAGCAACTTGGCCCCGCGCACGGATTTGACGTCTCCGTGGTCGCGTTCGTCAGCATCCCAACCGGAACCCAGGTCATTTCCAGCCATGGATACGACCCTGGCCTGCAGGTGCCGTGGTCGCGCGCGCTATCTTCGAAGTGGACGCTGGGCGGAATGGTGTCGTTGTACTGGCCCACCCAGGGCGGCAGGCATAATCTGATCGGCGAGCCCGCCATCGTGATCGACCGGCAATTGACGGGACCCTGGAGCGCGTTTGTTGAGTACGCGGGTGACTTTTCCCAGCGCGACGGCCCACGGGATCTGCTGCACGTGGGAACAGTCGTTACGATTAAGCAGCGGCAGCAACTTGACTTCCACGCGGGGATCGGTTCAACGGCGGCTACAACCTTCCACTTCTTCGGTTTCGGCTATTCATTCCGGATTCAGGCCATTCGACGCCAGTAAAACGGACAAGTTACGCGGCGGCCGCACCGAGAATCTGCGGGACAAACGACGACGACGGATCCTGATGCGTGACGAGGAAAACGAGACAGATGTACACGAACGTGCCCATGAACGGGCCGATCGTGACCTGGGTAACCCAATCTTGCAGGAAGCGGTAGAGCAGGCGAGGGCCAAACAGCGTCGAGACCATCGACAGCACGAGCAATGCGACCGAGAAAATCAGGGCCAGCACGGTCGCGACCGCGCCCATCATGGCCGATAGGATCGTGCGCGCGTCGTCGATGCTGCCCATCGTCAACCATGCCGGGATGTGGATGACATCATATTTGTCGAGGACGTCGGAATCAGGGTGATCCCGAACAGCAAGACGGCGCCCAGCGAAAGTTGCAGCGGGATCCGCCACAGGTTAATGTCGCGTTGCGAACGGAGCTTGGCAGGACGGGGGGCCAGCATCCGATGTGTATTTCAAACGCTCTTATCTTCCGAAAAGCGAATGCTCTAGGACGCGATCAAGAGGCAGGCAGGAACATAGCCCAGAAGCGCGGCCGCGATCAAGCGCATTGTGCAGAAGTGTTCCCTTGACCGACCCTTAGAAACCTGCGGCCTTCCTTCAAGAAGACATCGACCACCGACTATCAGAGATTCGCGGCTTGCCGCCCTGCTGTGGGGAAGCCTCCGGCTTTCCGGCAGGCCGACAAGCTTCTTTTCTAAAGCGCTGCTGCACGGAAAGGCTTAGCCCTTCCGCACAGCAGGGCGGCAGAGCCGCCACGGGTCAGGCGGGTTACTTCGACCAGCTATTGACCAGGTTCGTGATGTTTACGCTGCCGAGTCCCGTCGCAAAATCCCAGCCGCCTTGCGAGGGGTAAGCCACGTTCAAGAACGTTGAGGAAGTGGAAAGCACGCCATAAGTATCGCCCACAAGCGTGAAGCAGTCGTTGTCGCCCTGGCAGGGAACGTCGTTGTCTCCTGAAGTGACGTCGTAGAAGACGCAGGCGGCGCCGATGGTGTCGCCGTCGGCGGTGTTGCAAGCCAGGAGATTGGCGGCGTTGGGGGATTGATTGGTGCCGTATTCGGCGGCCGCCAAAGGATAGAGAACGTAATTCGGATTGCCCTGGCGCGAGCCGGTTTTCTGATTGACCAGCGCCTGAACACCGGCGAAGGCCGGAGCCGAGAACGATGTGCCGCCGGCGCTGTTGTTGTAGGCGTCCGCGGGGTCTGAGTAATCGCACGGGGATCCGCCCTGGCTCGAGTCAGACATGCAATAGACGTAAGCGTGCGTGAACAGTCCGTCGCCGGCGAACAGGGAGACGTCCGGCAGGTCGCGAGTGCCGTCGTTGTTGTGGATTCCGTAGACGCGCGCCTGCCAGGCAGGCTTGGAGTAGACGATGCTCGGGCCGCCGCTGCCCCCGGCCACGAACAGATTCGGTTTCCCCGCCAGGCTGTTGCAGAAAGCGCCGCCGCTCGAATACCCCTCGAAAGCGGAGAAGATGCCGCTGGCGCAGGAGTCGTTATAAGTCATCTCCGGCACATAGGAGAGCACCGACTGGCCTCCGGCCGCGTTGGAGTTAAGCCAGTACTTGCCGGTGGTGCCATCGACATAGTCCTGGAAGTCGGTGCCGCCCACGGCCACGTCGTACGGGGTGGAGGCCGTGCCATCGACGGCCACACCATGTGTGGCGTAGTGAAGACCGGCATCGCACTCAGCCGCGCCTTCATCGCCCGCGGCCACGAAGACGGACGTTCCTTCGGCCACGGCCTGCTGCCAGAGCTTTTCGTAGGCTGCATTACCGCCCTTGCCGTAAGCGGCCTCGCATCCGCCGTAGCTGTCGCTCATGATGGGCGGCGGCGTGGCGCTGTTCAAGAGATTGTGACCGGCAATCAGATCGGCAAAGGTGGTGCGCGTGTCCCTGCAGGACGCGACCTCGATAGCGGCGTCAGGCGCCACGGCTCCGGCCCATTCGGCGTCGAGGGCCGCTTCGCTCTCGTCGAAGGTCGTTCCCGGATCGCCGCAGTTGTCCTCGCCGGTTTGGGGAGCGGGATGAATCTCGGTGAAGGTGCCGGCGTAGGACGCGAGACCAAAAGCCGACCGAAACGTTGTCCAGTCCGCGGGGTTGATGTCGGAGTCTTCGAGAACAACGATGGTCTGTCCGGCGCCGCGGATCGGGCTGGAAGAGTTCCAAAGTGGATTCAAATTGTATATCGTGGCGAAATCCAGTGGTGCGACTTCGTAAAATTCGAAGCCCTCATAGGGAAAGGAGAAATGGCGCCGCATGTGGGGGCGCGGCCGGAAGTCGTGCAGAGCGGCGAAGCCCGCCACAACCGGCTCGAGCGCCGCGGGAATCCGGGGATCGCTGGCGTTGGCAATGTGTTGCTCGCCGTGCACGTTGTAGTAGTGGATTTCGGTGTGGAAAACCCGGCGCACCTCTCCGGCGGTCGCGGTTACGTCCATTACCATGCCGCTCCGGTAAACCAGATTCACCTGGAAGCCGTTTGATTTGAGCCAGGTGGAGATCACATTGATGTCCTCGGCGGCGGGACCGAATCTTTCGCCGAAGTCCCCGGCCGTGAGCCACCGATGAAACCTGGCGGAAGCGGGGTTGTGGAGTTCATCGATAAGCTGCACCAAGGCCTGCTCGCTCTCCGGGCTACGCTTGAGCTGAAGCAGCAGGTGGTCCAGCAGGAGGCCGTCCGGGACCGGCCCGCGATCGAACTCGGGGCGGGCCAGGGGGTGGGTATTGCCGGCCAGCGTGGCGAGGTGGCCTTCGTCCACCGGCCGCAGAATCCGGCGGACGGCCGTGCGCGAGCCCGCTGGGTTGCCGGGAGCCGACCAGGCTGCGGCGCTCGAAACGACGAGTAGCACCGCGAGAGTCCACGCGCTGTACTTCATACGATACCCCCCCTGATTCGCGGGCGTGGCCACGGCTGCCGTGACGGCCAGCCTACCCCGTCAAGCGCGCGGGGCGCCGTCGCGCAACCAGCCGCTGCCCAACCTGCCGTGATTCGAGGCCGCTGCGAATCGATAGGCCCAAATGTATTCGGAATCGCCGGGAGGGTCAACCACGTGTACAGGTGTCGGTAACACACAATGAGGCATTAGAGACGAGTATAAGCCGCCTCGCGTCTGTGCCGATTGATCCCGAACGCGGTCAAGGCCAGTCGCGTCTTCAATCCAAGCGAGGATCAATGCAGCTGGCGGGGGCGGAAAATGTTTGACGGCGCCGCCACAACAGTGCTCGACTTGTTCGTGATCCATGAGGCGTAACCTTCTCGTTTTCACGCTGGCGGTGGCCGGGGCTGCGGCGATCGCCACCCTTCTGAGCGATGCGCGGACGCCCGGCATTTCGCCCTCTGTCCTGCTCGTGTTGCGCTGGGCCGCGCTCACGGGCTTGGTCGGTTATGCGGTCGCGCGCCGGTCGCTGACGACCTGGATTCTGTTGGGACTGCTGGCGGGAGCTGAAATTGGTCATGACGCTCCGGCCACGGCGCTGCGCCTCCAAATCCTCGGCCAGATCTTCCTGCGACTGATCAAGACCATCGTGGCGCCGTTGCTGTTCGGGACCCTCGTCAGCGGCATCGCCGGTCACGCCGACCTGAAGAAGGTCGGCCGCCTCGGCATCAAGGCGCTGATTTTCTTCGAGGCCGGCACGACGCTGGCCTTGTTCATCGGGCTCGCTGCCATCAACGTTACTCGCGCGGGTGAAGGCGTCTCGGCGCCTCCAGAGATTGGCTCCGTTGCGCCGGCCGTGGCGCGCCCCGGGGCCGCCGAGCTCATCTTGCGCATTTTCCCGGAGAATATCGCCAAGTCCGTGAGCGACGCCGAGCTGTTGCAAGTGGTGGTCTTCAGCCTGATTTTCGGCGTGGCGCTTGGCCTCGTGAAAATGGAGAAGCGCCGGCCCGTGCTGGCGTTCGCCGAAAGCCTCGCCGAGACCATGTTCAAATTTACCAACATCGTGATGCTCTTTGCGCCCTTCGGGGTGGCCGGCGCCATGGCCTACACGGTAGCCCACAACGGCCTCGGGATGCTGGGGCACCTGCTGACCCTGGTGGGCGCCCTCTACGCGGCCCTGGCGGTGTTCCTGCTCCTGGTGTTGCTCCCGGTGGCGCTCCTGGCCCGCGTTCCTCTGCGCCCGTTCCTGCGCGCCATGGCGGAGCCGGCCACCATCGCCTTTGCGACCTCCAGTTCCGAGGCCGCCTTGCCGCGCGCCATGGAGGAAACGGAGGCTTTGGGCGTCCCGCGTTCAGTGGTAGCGTTCATCATCCCCCTCGGGTACAGTTTCAACCTGACCGGCACCACCCTCTACCTGGCCCTGGCGGCCATCTTCGTGGCGCAGGCCGGCGGCCTTGAACTCGGCCTCGGCCGGCAGATGCTTATCATGCTGGCCCTGATGCTCGCCAGTAAGGGGGTGGCGGGCGTTTCCCGCGGGGCGATCGTGGTGCTGCTCGGCATGGCGCCTGCTCTCGGCCTGCCTGCGGCGCCCGTGTTCATGCTCTTGGGAATCGATCCGCTGATGGACATGGGGCGTACCGCCGTCAACGTGATCGGCAATTGCCTGGCGGCCGTGGTTATTGCGCGTTGGGAGCGCATCCCAATGGAACCGGTGGCCGGCGCCCTGGAGAATCACGCAGTTTGAGCGGCGGGCGGGTAGATGCCTGGTGTGCCATTTGCTATACTGGCCCAGCCTTTGTTTAGCGCGTTACATGAGAGTTTCCGCGCCCTTGCGCCAGCCCGAGCCGAGTGCCGGCCGGGAGGGCACAACGTGATTTCTTTGGGGGTCTAATGATCGAAAGTATTGACAAGGAAATGAGCATTTTCGAGTCGATGGGGGCGCGTTTTGACATCGCTGTCCAAAAACTGAAACTCGATCCAGGCTTGGAAAAATACCTGCGCACGCCGAACCGCGAGATCATCGTCCACATTCCGGTGACCATGGATGACGGGCGTCTGGAGGTGTTCGACGGCTTCCGCGTGCAGCACAGCATCGCCCGCGGACCCTGCAAAGGGGGCGTCCGCTACGGCCCTCTGGTCACCCTGGACGAGATTCGCGGCCTGGCTGCGGAAATGACTTGGAAGTGCGCTGTGGTGAACATCCCCTTCGGCGGCGCCAAGGGAGGCGTGGCTTGCGACCCCGCCCATCTGAGCAACGGCGAACTCGAGCGCATCACGCGACGCTATACCGCCGAGATTCTCGATTACATCGGACCCGAGCGCGACGTTCCCGCTCCGGACATGAACACCAACGAGCAGACCATGGCCTGGATCATGGATACGTATTCGATGCACGTCCGGCACACCACCACGGCCGTGGTCACCGGCAAACCCATTGACCTCGGCGGTTCCATGGGAAGGCGCGAGGCGACGGGCCGGGGCTGCATGATGACCTGCGATGAGGCCCTGAAGCGCTTCGGGCGTGAGCGTGAGTCCACACGCGTGATCGTGCAGGGTTTCGGCAATGTGGGATCGCAGGCGGCCCGGCTGATGCACGAATCCGGCTACAAGATCCTGGGCGTGGCCGACATCGCCGGAGGCGTTTTCAACTCCCACGGACTCGACGTTCCCGCGCTGATCGATTACGTGGCGGAAAGCCACACCGTCCAGGGCTTCAGCGGCGGAGAATCCATCGGCAACGCCGAGATTCTGGAGCAGGACTGCGACGTGCTGCTGCCGGCCGCCACCGAAAGCGTGATCAACAGCAAGAACGCGGACCGCATCAAGGCCCGGATTCTGGTGGAAGGCGCCAACAGTCCCACCACTCCGCCCGCGGACGCGATCCTTTTTGACCGCGGGGTGTTTGTGATTCCGGACATTCTGGCCAATGCCGGAGGCGTCACCGTCTCCTACTTCGAGTGGGTTCAGGATCGCGAAGGCTACTTCTGGACCGAACAGGTCGTCAACGAACGGCTGCACGCCATCATGGTGGCCTCTTTTGACCAGGTTGTGGGATACGGCGAACGGTACAACGTGAACAACCGGATCGCGGCTTACATTCTGGCGATCGATCGTGTGTCGTTCACCCTCAAGCTGCGGGGAATTTATGCCTGACGAGTCTGGAAGCTGAGCGCTAAATCGTGAACCGACTACTGCCTTCATGACCCACACGGAAGACGAGCTGCGCCGTCAAATCGTCGAAATCGGACGCTGGGTTCACGGGCGCGGCTTCGTATCCGGTTACGACGGCAATATATCGACCCGGCTTGACAACCAACGCATTCTTTCCACGCCGACCACCATCTCGAAGGGCATGATGGCGGTTGATGATCTGGTGATCTGCGACTACGACGGCAAAAAGATCAGCGGCCAGCGCAACGTTACGAGCGAAATCGCCATGCACCTGCTGGTGTATAAACGCCGTCCGGACGTGCACGCCGTGGTCCACTGCCATCCGCCTACGGCCACAGGGTACGCCGCTGCCGGAATTCCGCTCAACAAGGCGCTGATCTCCGAGGTGGTCCTGAGTTTTGGCTGTATTCCGCTCGCGGCCTATGGCACGCCGGGCACGCCCGCGCTTAGCGACGCCTTGCTGCCGCTGGTAGGTTCCTATGACGCGATCCTGATGGCGAATCACGGCGTGGTGACCTACGCTCCGGATCTCATGCGCGCTTATTTCAAGATGGAAACGGTCGAGCATTTCGCGAAGGTCTCGTTGGTCACGGAGCTTTTGGGCCGGCAGGTCTTGCTCTCCGATGCCGAAGTCGATAAACTGCTGACCGCGCGGGCCAGCTACTATGGTCCCGGAACGCCGGCTGTCAGTCGCAGCGTAAGCTGTCCGGTAACGGAGGGTGCGGGCGCAGCACCCGCCACTCCGGAGCCGGGAAATGAATCGCGGTTCTGGGTGTCCCGCGCAGAACTCGAGGCGATGGTCGCGGAGGCGGCGGAAGCGACGCGGAAGTAGGCGAATCGAAGGAGTCGAAAGGTAAAGTCGAAACGAGATCGCGGCTCTTAACTGTCGACTGTCAGCTGTTAACTGCTTTTCGGAGGTTGTAATGGGCGAAGCTTTGGGGATGATTGAAACGCGCGGCTTGGTGGCGATGATCGAGGCCTCGGACGCCATGGTGAAGGCCGCCAAAGTCACGTTGGTGGGCTGGGAGAAGATCGGCTCCGGCTACGTCACCGCCCTCGTTCGGGGCGATGTGGCGGCCGTGAAAGCGGCCACCGACGCGGGCGCGGCCGCCGCCCGTCGTGTCGGCGAGTTGATCGCCGTGCACGTGATCCCGCGGCCGCATCCGAGCCTTGAGGACACGCTACCCATCGGAAAGTCCGGGGAATAGACCCGTCCGTTGTCAGTCGTCCGCTGTTCGTAGATCGTCCTTCCCAGCTAGTGGCGCCGACCGCGCCCTGCCTGATCTCTGAGAGCACGAGTACGAACAACGAACTACGATCCACGAACCGCCGATTTAGGAACGGACGACGGATAGTCCCATTATGCAGCTAGCCAAAGTTGTAGGAACGGTGGTCGCCACCCGCAAGGATACTCGCCTGGAAGGCAAAAAGCTGCTGATCGTGAGTCCGCTGACCCCCGAAGAGGTCGAGAGCGCTTCAAGCGCGACCACCTCACGTTCGCCTGCCGGCAAGGCAAACTACCTTGTGGCCGTGGATACCGTAGACGCCGGCTTTCGCGAGACCGTGATCATTGTGCAAGGCAGTTCAGCCCGCCTGGCGGCGACGTGCAAGGATTGTCCGGTGGATGCGTCGATCGTGGGGATCGTGGACACCGTCAGGTTGGATGATGGGAAATAGCTGCACCTTACGCGCTGAACGTTGAATGATGAACGGAACGATGAATGCTGAATGATTGAACAAAACGATGAATACTGAATGATGAATAATGAACGCCGATTGTCCCCCCGTGATTCATCGTTCATTATGCATCGTTCAGAGTTGTTCTTACCATGTTACTCGCTCGCGTGATCGGCAACGTGGTTTCGACGGTCAAGAACGACATGTTGACCGGCAAGAAGATTCTCATCCTGCAGCCGGTCGACGCCTCAGGCAAGGATCGTGGTGAGAAACTGCTGGCCCTCGACAGCGTCGGTGCAGGCGCGGGCGAGACCGTTTACTACTGCAGGGGCCGCGAAGCCAGCTTTCCCTGGTACCCTGATGAAGTGCCGGCTGACGCCACCATCGTCGGGATCGTGGACCACGTGAGTGTCAGCAAACGATAGTCGGCAGCAGGCAGTCGGCACTCTGCGGTGGGCAGTCGGCAGAAAGCGAATCGACGGCTATCCGCTACGCTGACTTCTGACTTCTGCTTTTCATCATGCTCATTGGCCGCGTCATCGGCAACATCGTCGCCACTCAGAAGGCTCCCAGCCACGAGGGCCGCAAGATTCTTGTGGTCCAGCCCCTCAATCTCGATGGCAGCAATCGCGGTGATGAAGTTCTGGCGTTGGATGCCGTGGACGCCGGTGTTGGTGACCGCGTGCTGGTAGTGACCGAGGGCTGGGGTGCCATGACGGCGGTCGG
>DASZIG010000065.1:0-117366 GCA_035949375.1 Terriglobia bacterium
TCTCAACCGACGTGCCGGTGAACCGGCCGACAGGGCAATGAGGCACGGAGCGCAACGCGGGTCCGTGGTTGACGGTCCGGCGCCGCGCATCCGCTGATCGATGTAGGGGCGGGGCTTGCTCCGCCCCTCGCCCGACATCAGACATCTCGGCCGGGACGCATGAGGGTACGGCAAGCCGTACCCCTACATGATTATCACTTTTTTGGAACTTTCTCACCGAAAGGCCTCAAGGAGTATATGGAGGGTGTGGTGTCCCGCTCTCCGATTCCACCGGTCAGCACGAACGTAGCATCGAGGTGAACAGCAATGATCCGGGAGCGCGCGGTTATTGCCGTAGCGGTCGCCTTCATCATCGCGCTTTCTCGTCCATCGGTATCCGCCGCCAGGGACCGCGAGTGGCGGCAGGGGACGCTGGTCAAGATTACTTCCGAAGCTCCCGGGGCGGCGGCCCCGCCGGCTGAGGCCGGGCCCAAATCTCGAGTCCAGAGGTCGTATTACTGGATCACATCCGGAGATTTTACTTACGTTCTGATGAATGTCTGGTCCTCGAACCCCCAGGCCTTCGGACTGCATTATCCCAAGACCCCGCTGAAGATCACGCCCAAAAGCACAGTCAAGATCGCGACCGAAGGGCAGGTCGCGTACGTCATGGATAATTCAGGCCAGCAAACAAAATGCCCCATTGTCGCGACAATCGCCGGGCCTCCCGCTCCATAAGCTAAGTCGATTCCCGCCTTCGCTGATTGAATGACTGGGTCCTGTGCCCTGCGGTCATGCAAGTGACGCCGAAAGGCCGGTTGCGCTCGGGTGCCCGTTCGAGCGACAATAGCTTATCGGCTGCGGGCGAGGCTTCGGACCGCAGTGGGGAGCTTGCTTGAATCCAGGTAGTTTTCCAGCCCATTCCATCCCTGACGACCACTTCCGCGACCATTGCGGCATCTTCGCCGTGCACGGCAACTCTGAGGCGGCGAAGTTGACTTACCTCGGCCTCTATGCCTTGCAGCATCGCGGCCAGGAGAGTGCCGGCATTGCGGTCTCCGACGGCGAGCGGATCATCGGGCACAAGGCGATGGGCCACGTGGCCGACGTCTTCACCGAGGCCACCCTCGAAGGCCTGCCGGGACGCCTGGCCATCGGGCACACGCGCTACTCCACGGCTGGCGACACGGACCTCAAGAACGCCCAGCCGCTGGTGGTGAGCTGCCAGAAAGGGCAGGTGGCGCTTGCCCACAACGGGAATCTGGTGAACGCCTCCACTTCCCGCAGGGAACTGGAGAGCCGCGGCGACATCTTCCAGACCACCAGTGACACCGAAGTGATCGTGCACCATTTTGCGCGGTCCAAGCAGTCCGGGCTCTCCGAGGCCGTGGCCGACGCCCTCGACCGTGTGAAGGGCGCCTATTCCCTGGTGATGCTCTTCAAGGACGTGATTTATGGCGTTCGCGATCCCTACGGTTTCCGGCCGCTCGCGCTCGGACGCCTGGGCGAGCCCCCGAACCAGGCGTGGGTGCTTGCCTCCGAGACCTGCGCGTTTGACCTGATCGGCGCGAAGTACGAGCGCGACATTGAGCCGGGCGAGATGGTGGTGCTCGACAATCGCGGTCCCACGTTTCTGCGCTTTGCGCCGCCGCAGCCCAAGCAGTGCATCTTCGAGCACGTCTACTTTTCGCGGCCGGACAGCCTGGTCTTTGGGCGCAGTGTGCAGGCCAGCCGCGAGATGCTGGGCCGGCAACTCGCGCGCGAGCATCCGGCCGACGCCGACATTGTGGTGCCGGTGCCGGACTCGGGCGTGGCCGCGGCCATCGGCTACGCGGAGGAGTCGGGAATTCCCTTGAAATTCGGCCTCATCCGCAATCACTATGTGGGCCGCACGTTCATTGAGCCGGGCCAGGCGATCCGCGACTTCGGCGTGCGGCTGAAGCTCAATCCGGTGGCGCGGCTGATGGAAGGTAAACGGGTGGTGCTGGTGGATGATTCCATCATCCGGGGCACAACCAGCAGGAAGATTGTGCGCATCGTAAAAGAGGCCGGGGCGCGCGAGGTGCACGTGCGGATCAGTTGCCCGCCCACCGTCTCGCCCTGCTACTATGGCATCGACACGCCGATGCGGTCGGAGTTGATCGCGGCCACGCACTCGGTCGAGGGCATCCGTGAGTTCATCGGCGCCGACAGCCTGGGTTATTTGTCGCTCGAGGGGCTGCGGGCGGCGGTCGAAGACACGCGCGGGCATTATTGCCTGGCGTGCTATACGGCGGATTACCCCACGGCCGTCCAGGAGCAACTGATCGCGCTGCGGAATCGAGATTAGCGGACCGGCTATCGCAGGGGCGCTGCTTGCTGCGCCCGCGTCAGGGGGAATCAAACTGGGGCGCAGCAAGCAGCGCCCCGACCACGAGAATAAGCATGGACCAGGAAAATCACCTTACACCTGAAATCGAAATCGAGAGTGCGGCCTCCGGCCCCGCATCGAGCCCCGAGCCTCCCCGGAGTTTGGAATCGGTTGCGCCATTGGAATCCGTTCCGCCAGGGGAGCAGGCTGCGGACCAGGCTACTGATTCGGCGGTTTCGGAGGATGCCGGGCCGGTTGCAGAGGAGGCCTCCGCAAATCCTCCCGCAGCGCCACCCGCCGCGGTGGTCCGCAACGAAACCTGGTGGGAGACTCTGCGCTCACTGCTCGTGGTGCTGATCGCCGTAGTGTCCATCCGCACTTTCGTGGCTGAGGCCACCGTGATTCCGACCGGTTCTATGGAGAGCACCATCCTGATCGGCGATCACGTTTTCCTGAACAAATTGCTCTACGGCCCCGAGATTCCCTACACCGCGTGGCGACTGCCGGTGCTGCGCCAGATCCATCGGGGCGATATCGTGGCCTTCCACTATCCGGTGAATCCGGCGCAGATGTTCGTCAAGCGCGTGATCGCCATGGGCGGCGACACGATCAAGATTGTCAACAAGCGGGTGTACGTCAACGGCGTGCCGCTCAAAGAGCCTTACGCTCAGTTCGTTCCCGACGCCAACATGCCGCTGATCGTCAACTTCCCGCCGCGCCTGGACGAGATCCCGACTCTGCCGGCCTGGGAGGGCCTGGATCCGAAGTGGGCTCACGAGATGCCCATGTTCATCCAGCCGGACGGCCTCCATGTGCCCCAAGGCTACTTCTTCGCCATGGGCGATAACCGCGATAATTCGGACGACAGCCGGTTCTGGGGCTTCGTGCCCGTGCAAAACGTGGTGGGCGAACCGCTCTTTGTCTACTGGTCGTACGACGCTCCCACGGGCGACTGGGTGGCAGACAGCCTGACCGCGCGGTTGCGCTTCGACGCCTCCATCGTCAAGAACTTTCTCAGCAGGACGCGCTGGGCGCGGACGGGAAAAGCGTTTTGACTTCGAAACTCGAAGCTCGAACATCGAAATGCGAAACCGGCGCCAGATGGGCCGTGCGAGTTTCGAATTTCGGATTTCGATTTTCGGCACTCGAATATCCGCTGATCGGCCATCGACTTTCCTCCATCCATGCGCTATTCCGACGCCGGAGTTGACATCGATGCCGCCAATCGCGCCAAACGGCGCATCCGGCAACTGGCTCGCCGCACCTTCAATCCGAGCGTTCTGCGCGACGTGGGCGCGTTCGGGGGTTTTTTCGCCGTTGACGGCCTGCCGCGCGATGCGGTGCTGGTTTCGAGCGTCGATGGCGTCGGCACCAAGCTCAAAATCGCCTTCGCGTTGAACCGCCACCACAGCGTGGGCGCGGACCTCGTCAACCACTGCGTCAACGACATCGCGGTGCACGGCGCCGCGCCGCTCTTCTTTCTCGACTACGTGGCGAGCGGCCGTCTGCGGCCCGACGTCGTGACCGAGATCGTCTCGGGCGTGGCGCAGGCCTGCCGCGCGAACGGCTGCGCCCTCGTGGGCGGCGAAACCGCGGAGATGCCCGGCTTCTATCCGGACAACGAGTACGACCTGGCGGGTTGCATCGTGGGCTGGGTGGGGCGCCGCCGCATCATCGACGGCCGCGGCATTCGCCCGGGCGACGTCGTGCTTGGGCTCGGGTCCGCTGGGCTCCACACCAACGGCTATTCACTGGCGCGTCGCGTGCTCATCGAAGAAGCCGGCCTCAAGCTCGAGGCGAAGGTGCCTGAGCTTGGGCGCGCGCTTGGAGACGAGCTGCTCAAGCCCCACCGCTGCTACTGGCCGCTGATCAAGTCGCTGCTCGATCTCAAGGCGGCTGGGCGCCGGCTCAAGGCGGCCGGGCGCCAGACCGGGCGCGGCCACACAGGCGCGGGATCGGCGGGGGTTCTCAAGGGGCTCGTCCACATCACCGGTGGCGGGCTCACCGAGAACCCTCCGCGAATTCTCCCCGCCGGCTGCAGGATGGAGATCGATCTGGGAAGCTGGCCCGTGCCCGCAATCTACCCGTTGATCGCGCGCCTCGGCAAGGTGCCGCAGGATGACATGCTGCGGACTTTCAACATGGGGATCGGCATGATGGTGGTGATCGCCGAGGGCGATCTCGATACCGCCGCGCGCCTGTTGCGCAGACGGCGCGAGCCCTTCTGGCGGATTGGCCGGATCGTGGCCGGCGGCCGTCGGGCACGCGGCGTTCAGTACGTTCGAGCTTTCAATTTTTGAGCCTTGAATGATTCGGGATTCACCCCCGAGTCCGACGAGCGGAGACAACATGACGGATCGCAATGCAGCCTGGACGCTGCTCACCGAGTGGACCGGGAGCGACAGCCTGCGCAAACACGCGCTGGCCGTGGAAGCGTGCATGCGCGCGTATGCCCGCAATTTTGGCGAGGATGAGGAACGCTGGGCCGTGACCGCGTTGTTGCACGACTTCGATTACGAGAAGTATCCGGACGCGCCGGACCATCCCCTCAAAGGCAGCGAAGTCCTGAAAGAGCTGGGCTGGCCCGAAGACGTGCGGGTGGCGATCCTCGGTCACGCGGACTACACGGGCGTCTCGCGCGAAACGCGGATGGCGAAGTCGCTGTTTGCCTGTGACGAGCTGGCGGGCTTCATCACGGCCTGCTCGCTGGTGCGTCCGGATCGTATCCGCTCGCTCGAAGCGAGGTCCGTGAAGAAGCGCATGAAGGACAAGGCATTCGCGCGCTCGGTGAGCCGCGAAGACATCACGCGCGGCGCCGAAGAGCTCGGTGTTCCGCTCGACGAGCACATCGCGTTCTGCATCGAGGCCATGCGCGCCATCGCGGGGCAACTCGGTCTCGAGCCCGTGGCGCCCGCCGAGGCTCCGCCTACAACGTAATCTTCTGGAGATACTGCGCGACCTCGGCCTGCCAGTTCGCCTGCGCGGCAATCTTGTCGCGGAGCGACTGCGCGCCGGCCGGTTCGCCGTGCACCATCCACACCTTCTGGGGCGGCTTGGGAAACCCGGCCAGCCAACGCAGGATCTCACCGTAGTCCGCGTGTCCGCTCAGGCTGTCTATGGACTCGATCCGAGCCCGCACGGGAACCTGCTCCTTGTGGATCGTCACCATCGACGCGGCGGACACGAGCGTGTGCCCGAGCGTGCCAGGCGCCTGGAATCCGGCGAACAGAACCGTATTGCGCGCGTCGGGCAGGCAGCGCTTCAGATGATGGAGCACGCGGCCGCCCGTCGCCATGCCGCTGGCCGAGATGATAATCATCGGATCGCGGATTGAGTTCAGGGCCTTGGAGTCCGCGACGGCGCGATCGAAGTGGACGCCGGGCGGCGTAAAGGGCTTGATGCCCTGCGCCTCGAGCTTATCCATCTCCAGGTTGTGATCCTCGTGGTGCGCGCGATACAGGTCGGTGCAGTCGATCGCCATGGGACTGTCCACGTGGATGGGGATCTTGCGCAGGCGTCCGCTCTCGATCATTTCGCGGAGGACGTACAGCAACTCCTGCGTGCGGCCCACGGCAAAGGCCGGAATGATCACGCTGCCGCCGCGCGCCGCTGTATCCTCGATGATCTTTGCCAGTCGCTCCCGATAATCGTCGGTCGGGTGCAGGCGGTCGCCGTAGGTAGACTCGCAGAGCATGACATAGTCGCCGTCGATCTCGGGCACGGCGGGAGGGCGGATCAGCAGCTCCTGCTCGCGTCCGACGTCGCCCGAGAAGAACACGCGGCGCACCGCGCCATTCTCCCGGACCTCGAGCAGAATGCTGCGTGCGCCCAAAATGTGTCCGTCCGGGAAGTAGCGGATGCTGAAATGGTCGGAGATCGCCAGCGGCTTCGATTCGTCCACGGCGCGAAACGAATTGAGTGACGCCACCGCCTCGTCATAGGTGTACAGCGGCAACGCGGGCTTGTGCTTCGAGATGCCCTTCTGATTTTGGTACGTGGCGTCTTCTTCCTGCAAGTGGCCCGAGTCGGGCAGCAGAAGCCGGCACAGATCGATTGTGGCCGCTGTCGAGAAGATTTCGCCCCGAAATCCCTCTTTGATCAAACGCGGAATGTAACCGGTGTGGTCGAGATGCGCGTGCGTCAGGACGAGCGCATGGATGCTTCCGGCAGCGACGGGTAGCGGGCTCCAGTTGCGCAGCCGCAGCTCCTTCTCGCCCTGGAACAGTCCGCAGTCGACCAGCAGACGTTCGCCGCCAGCCTCGATCAGGTAGCGCGAACCCGTCACTGAGCCGGCGGCGCCAAGGAATTGGAGTGTTGCCATGGATGTCAGACTCCGAGCGCAAAGTTGAACGGCTTGCGCTAGATGACCACCGACTCGTGATACTCGCCGAAAACGCGTCGCAGCGTATCGGAGATCTCGCCCACGGTGGCGTAGGCCTTCACGGCTTCCAGAATCGCGGGCATCAGGTTCGAATCCGAGCGCGCGCACGATTCAATCACGCCGAGCGCCGCCCGTGTCCGGATGTTGTCGCGGCGCTCCCGCATCCGGCGAAGGCGCTCCACCTGGGCCTGTTCCGTGCGGGGGTCGATGTGCAAAATGGGCAGATGCTTCGCGCCGTCTTCGTGGTAGCGGTTCACGCCCACCACCACCTGCTCGCCGTGCTCGATGGCCTGCTGGCAGCGATACGCCGATTCCTGAATCTCACGCTGGATGTATCCGCTTTCGATGGCATGAAGCACGCCGCCGAGCGCCTCGATCTTGCCCAGGTACGTGCGGGCGCCCTCCTCGATTTCATCCGTGAGGCGTTCGATGTAGTAAGACCCGCCCAGCGGATCGACCGCGTTGGTAACGCCGCTCTCCGCGGCGATGATCTGCTGCGTGCGCACGGCGAGCAGCGCCGAAGCCTCGGTCGGCAGGGCCAGCGCCTCGTCGCGGGCGTTGGTGTGGAGCGACTGGGTACCGCCGAGCACCGCGGAGAGAGCCTGCAGCGTCACGCGCACCAGGTTGACGTCGGGCTGCTGCGCGGTGAGCGTGGAGCCGCCGGTCTGGGTGTGAAAGCGGAATGTCCAGGAGCGGGGACTGCGGGCGCCGAAGCGCTCGCGCATCAGGCGCGCCCACAGGCGCCGCGCGGCGCGGAATTTCGCCACCTCCTGCAGCAGACCGTTGTGCGCGTTCATGAAAAAGGAGAGACGTGGCGCAAACTCATCCACCGCCAGGCCGCGCGCCATCGCCGCTTCCACGTAGGCCGTGGCGTTGGCCAGCGTAAAGGCGACCTCCTGGGTAGCCGTGGACCCGGCCTCGCGAATGTGGTAACCGCTGATCGAGATCGTATTCCACTGCGGAGCGGCCTCGTGGCAAAAGGCGAAGATGTCGGTGGCCAGGCGCAGCGCCGGGCCGAGCGGGTAGATGTAAGTCCCACGCGCGATGTATTCCTTCAGGATGTCGTTCTGCACGGTTCCCGATAGCTTGGCGAGGTCCGCGCCCTGCTTCGCGGCCACCGCAAAATACAGCGCCAGCAGGATGGGCGCCGTGGAGTTGATGGTCATCGAAGTGGAGACTCGTTCGAGCGGAATGGCCTCGAAGAGCTGCTCCATATCTTCGAGCGAATCGATCGCCACGCCGGCGCGTCCCACCTCGCCCTGCGCGAGAGGGTGGTCCGAATCGAGGCCGATTTGCGTCGGCAGGTCGAAGGCCACGGAAAGACCCGTGGTGCCTTGCGCCAGCAGATAGCGGTAGCGCGCGTTTGACTCCGCCGCGGAAGCAAAGCCCGCGTACTGCCGGCGCGTCCACGGCCGGCGCCGGTACATGTCGGGGTAGATGCCGCGAGTGAAGGGATATTCGCCCGGCTGGCCCAGGTCGCGATCGGCTTGCCAGGCCCCGGGGTCCGCGGGGGTCCCGAAGAATCGGCTCCCTTCGTCTGTCGCCGCTACGGGTTTTCCGTCTTGATCGCTCATGGTGGTATCCGGCTCGAGCCTCAACTCCTAAATGAAGACTATTCGCACCTCAACGCCACCATGGGATCGACTTTCGCCGCGCGCCAGGCGGGAACCCAGGTGGCAAGCAACCCAACGCCGCCGAGCAACAACGCCAGAGCAGCAAAGGTCAGGGGATCGCGTGGCCGGACGCCGTACAGCAAGCCCGACACGAGGCGCGTCAGGGCCAGGGCAGTCACGATCCCTGCGCCGAGGCCCGTCGAGATCAGCAATAGGCCTTCTCCCAGCACCATGCGCAGAATGTCGCGTCGCCTGGCGCCTAGAGCCGAGCGAATGCCGATCTCGTGCGTGCGCCGCGTGACCGAATACGAAAGCACTCCGTAGATGCCTATGGCCGACAGCAGAAGAGCGATGGCGGCGAACAGGCCCAGGATCGACGCGGAAAGGTGCTGGCGCCAGATCGATTCCGAAATCACGTCTTCCATCGTGCGCATCTGGATCACAGGCTGATCGCGGTCGACCTGCCACACGGCGTTTCGAACGGCTGAGGCGACGTCGCGCGGATCCGAGGCCGTGCGGATTGCGAACGTCACCAGGAATGATGCAAATGGGTGCTGGCCGTAAGGCTCGTACAGCTCCGGCGCGGCCTGCGCCTCCACCGAGTCCTGCTTCGAGTCGGCAACAACGCCCACGATGGTCGCAGTCGCGTTTTTAGGGCAGACACCCGGTAGTTGCTTTCCGACAGGGTCTTCTCCCCGCCAGTAAACGCGCGCCATCGCCTCGTTCACAATCCGCACGCAGCGAGCGCCACTCTGATTTTCAGCCTCGGTGAAATCACGCCCTTCGAGCAGTCGAACGCCCATAGCCTGAAAGTATCCAGGACTTACACTGCGCCCGGCCACCCCGACAGTGCTGCCCGGACCTGCCGGTGAATTCGCTGCGCCGGGAATCACGAGCGAGACGTGAAATCCGGTGAAAGGCAGGTTGTTCGCCATGGCGGCGGATTCGACGCCGGGTATCGCCTTGATGCGGTCGAGGGCTGCGCGGTAGAAATTCGTGGACTGCGCGCCTGGCGAATACTTGTACTGGAGGAGTGGCACGCGCACGGTCAGAAGATGATCGGGATTGAAGCCGGTCGGAGCCGTTTGCAGGCCCTCGAAGCTTTGGATCATCAAGCCCGCGCCGACCAGCAGCACCAGGGCGAGCGCAACCTCGGAAACAACCAGCGCGCGCTGCAATCGGACGCCACCGGCGCCTGCCGCCGCGGTCCGTCCGTGCTCCTTGAGCGATTCGCCGATGTTCAGGCTCGACACCCGCAGAGCGGGCAGCAGGCCAACCACGATTCCCGTCAGCAGGGAGAGCGCAGCGGCGAAACCGAACGCGACGGGATTCATGGAGATTTGGTGCAGGGCCTGCGTCTCAACGAGGTTGTACTTCGGCACCAGATTGACGATCACGGCGAGACCCCACCGCGCCAGCACGAGGCCGCCCGCTCCGGCTGCGCCGGCCAGCAGCACGCTTTCGACCACCAACTGCCGGATCAGCCTGACCCGGCCAGCGCCGAGAGCGGCGCGGATGGCCATCTCTCCTTGCCGGGCAGAGCCGCGAGCAAGCAACATTCCGGCAGCGTTCGAGCAGACGATCATCAGCACAAGGACCACAGCTCCCAGCAGCGCGAGGATGGCCGTCCGGAGCGTGCCGCGGACCTCCGTACCTCTGAAACGGCTGACGGGAGCGCTCCATCCCGCGTTTGTCTTGGGATACTGCACTCCCAGGCGGCGGGCTACCGTGTCCATTTCCGCTTCCGCCTGCTCGAGCGTGACCCCTGGCTTGAGGCGCGCGATGACGCTAAGCCTGCGATCCTCATGATCGGCTCTTTCACGAGCGCCGAACGTCACAGGAATCCACATCTGCGTATTGGCCGCCGGAAACTCAAAATCCGCAGGCGCGATGCCGACCACGGTGTAGGGCTTGCCATCAAGCGCCAGCACCTTCCCGATGATCTTGGGATTGGACGAAAAGTGGCTCTGCCAATACCCATGGCTTAGAACCACGGCCTGGCTTTCGTTCGGAGCGAAGATGCGCCCGCGGTCGGCTCTGACGCCCAGCACTTGAAAAAGATTCGCTGTGACCGGCGAGGCCCACACTTCGTCCGGCTCGCCTCCGCCGGTCAGGGCATGAAATTCCCAGGATTGATACGCGCCCAGGGCCCGGAAGGCCGGCGACTGCTCCTGCCAGTCAGCAAAATCTCCTGCCGAAATCTCATTAATCTCGCCCGCTGCCGTGTGGGGGCCGCGTTCCGTGATCTCCACAAGCTCGGAAGGACTCGCGTAGGGCGCCGAATGGAGCAGCACCGCGTCAACCACGCTGAAGATGGCCGTGGTAGCTCCGATGCCGAGCGCCAGCGTAGCGACAGCCACCGCCGCGAAGCCGGGGTTGCGGCGCAATTGGCGCAAGCCGTATCGGACGTCTTGCAGCAAACTCTCGACGTAGTTCGCGCGCCGCATGACGCAGCATTCCTCCCTGGATTCGCTCGAGGCCCCCGGGTCGCGTAAGGCTGCGCGGGCGCACCGCTCAGCGCACGCTCCGGACCTTCGCAATGGAGTACACGCCGAAGATCACGAGCAGGACTGTGAAACTCGAAAGCATCGCGAATCGCCAGATCCCATTGGCAGGCGTCGCGGAATATTCCTGCCACTCCGAATACGACAGCGTGGCGCCGGCGGCGGCGAAGAAAAAGAAAGTAAGGCCGATCAGCAGATGAAAGATGCGCCGCGCCTGCCGCCAGCCGTAGCTGAGCCGCTCCGCGACCCGAGGTGGCCCGGGCTGCGGCTTCTGGTGGTTCGGGCTCCGCGGAGGCGCCTGCATCGAGTTCACGCCGGCACCTCGAAGCCAAACTCGCGCCGGAGCCAGTCGAGAGTGGCGGTGTCGGACGGCGGAAGGATGTGGCCCGCAGCCGGCGTTTCGGCAAGCTCGCGTCCATGCCGGAATCGGACGCGATGCACCTCTGCGAAGGCGAAGGGCTGCACGCCCGCTCCCTGCCCGCCCACCACCTCGGAGCCTCGCCGTACGTTATTCATCAGGCGGCACGGGTGCAGGAGATGATAGGGCATGCGCGCCATTTCGCCGCCGTGCTCGGTAGCAGCGGTCATCTGGATGGCCGCCTGTTCAGCCGTGATCCCGACCATCAGATTGGGGTCAGCCATCTCATGCCAGAATTCGGTTTCAACCACAATCACTCTGGCTTTCGGGCGCCTGGAGAAATACTCGTCCAGCGCGTCAAACACGAGGTAGTGCGTGCCGATATGAGTGCTGTTGAAATCGTCGGAGTGCGGCACGAAGATCGCCTCGGGCTGCTCGCTCGTGAAGATGCCGCACAGCGTCTGCGCGCGGGCCGCCCAGGCTTGCGGATCCGCACGGCGCGACTCGAGCGTAACATCCTCGAACCCGTCGGCCGCAGCCGCTCCCGGCTCCGCAGGCACAAGCAGCTCAAACCCGAGAACCTGGCAGGCGGAAGTCAACTCGCGCCGTCTGCGGTCACGCTGATCGACGGCGGAGCCGAGCGTGATGGCGACGTTCGTCACCTGCGCTCCCGCCTCCAGGCGCAGACGCAACGCGAACGCGCCCCCGAGCGACTCGTCATCGGGATGGGGCGAGCAGTAGAGCACCTTCGCGCCCTCCGCCTTCCGCTCCGCGATCAAGGGCGGAACAGGCGGGCTCGGGGACGGACCGAGCGCGATGCTTCGGCCTGAGTCAACCGCCTGCGACACGCGGCGAACATACTTTAGCCATTCCGAAAATGTGTTCGGTTGATTTGCCATCGATTCCCTGCCCGAGCCAGGTTCGCCGGCGGCTCCGCCTCGGAGGCTCGCAGCCGCAAGCACCTCGTAAGAAGAGTAGCACAGCGTCAATCCGGTGGCCGGTCACTTTACGGCGAGGGGTGCGGATGTCTTGGCAACGACACAGGTCCCGGTCAGAGTGAAACCGCCGCGGGAGGCGGCTCCGGTCCCGGCTCAGTGACAGCCGGTTCCGGTTGGTATGTAGAATAAGCTTCGGGGATGAGCTCGGGAACCGGCGCATGCGCCTGATACCAGAGCGTCTCGCTGGCGCGCTGCCACAGCCGCGTCAGAATCCAGAGGAAAATGATCGCCTGGGTAATCAGGAATGATCTCTTGAGGCCTTCCGGAGGCACGAATTTCGCCCAAACCCATAACCCCAGAACCGTGCCTGCCCAGGCGAGAAAGCTCACACGGAAGTACATCCAGAAAAGCGATCCGAAGTTACGCCGCGTTAGGCGGAAGGCACTCGCCAGCGCACGGCGCGAGGCGTACTCGTTCTCGGCCACGGCATGCACTTCGGCCATGTCGAACCAGAGACGAATCGACATCAGCAGAAACAGCACGATCAAAGTGCCGCCAAAGCCGACCACGAGGCCCGGGGTGGGCGACGCGATGCGGTCCGCAAGGTGATTCGACCAGGCGTAAGAGCCCGAGTAAACCAGGGCCGGGGCAATCAGGACGAGAAGCAGAAAAATCAGCAGCCGGACAAAGCGCCAGAAGTATTGGCCGCACGCGCCGAAGAACTCACTGGTCGCGTAGGTGCGATCCTCGTTGTAGACCCTGAGAATCCCGCCTGTCAGCAGGATCATCAGCACGAGAAAGATCACACCGAGCCAGGTCGCCGCAGTGCCCGGCGCCGGGGTGCTCGCACCCGGATTCATCATGAGCCCGGCGAACGTGGCCAGGTCGAATCCATGGTAGAGATGGCCGGCCTCGAGGCTATGATCGAGCACCGGGCTGATGGTGGCCACCAGCGGCTGCGCGGCAAACCAGCCCATTACCAGGCTCACAAGGTAAAGCCACCACAGCAACCGCTGCCTGCGCCAAACCAAGCTCCATCCGGCTCCTACCACGACGGTCCTCCGCTCGATTGAAGATTCAAGATTCCATTACATAAGCCAGGCCACGAGCTGATTCCCGAGTTGGGTCAGAAACATCCAGTAAATTGCCAACTTGTTTGTGGCCTTGTTGTTCGCGTCCGCCGTCTGGCTGTTATTGAAAAAATCCTTGTCGAGCCTGACTTTGTGGTCGGGATCAACCTCGGCAGAAACGACCTTGGCTTTCTTGACGTACTCGTAGCGGACCCAGCGGTCACGTCCATCCCACTTCTCACGCACGGTCTCGCCGTTGTCGAAGCGAACCTCGGTCTCGGTCGGGAATATGAAATCGCCCTTGCGGTGCACCAGCACCTGGTCGCGGTAGGTTGTCTGACCTTTTTTCTCCGGCGGCGGATTCTTCACGTACCAGTCAGCGCGATCGGAGCGGATGGTGAGCACTTCGTAGTCGAGGACGTTGGTTCCGGAAACCGCCTGATCGAAGTACCAGCTCAAGTCCTGGCCCGACACGTCCTCAATGGTCTTCAGGAAATCGGTGCCGGTCGGATGAGTAAACTTGTAGCGCTCGAAGTAAGTGTGCATGGCATTGCGCATCGTGTCTTCGCCGATGATGCCTTCGAGCGTGAGGAGCACTGTCGCGGTCTTGCCGTAAGTGATCCCGTCGTAGGCGCTGCTGCTGATAAACTGGTAGGCGAAGTGAGTCAAGGGGTCGGTGTCGGCCACGCCGAGGTAAGAAAGGCGTTGGGTACCGGCGTCGTCAATGGTCGCGCCAGCGATGTCGATGGCCGAGCGGCCCTTGCCGTATAACGCGTCCATGACCTTCGCTTCGGTATAACTGTTGATGCCCTCATCAAGCCAGGCCTCTTCGAATTCGTCGGTCGCCACCATGCCGTACCAGTACTGGTGCCCGAACTCGTGCTCGGTCACGAGTTCGATGAGTTTGAGACCATCGGGCACGAACCAGCCGCTGTCGCCGGTGATCAGCGTGGGATACTCCATGCCGCCGGCGTCGCTACCGCCCTCCGGCGGATCGACGACCGTGATGCGATCATACGGGTAAACGCCGTACCAGCGCTGGAACATCTCGAGCGTTCCCTTCACGCAGTCGATGTAGCGTTGTGCCTGCTTGAGATGTCCCGGCGACGTCAGGAGGTGGATCTTCACCGTGCCCGCGCTGCCCTCCCATGAATCTTCCACGTCTGTGAACTCGGGGCTCGCCGTCCAGGAGAAGTCGTGCACGTCTTCGCTCCGGTAACGCAACGTCTTGGTGCCGTCGGGATTGTCTTCCTGACTAACGAGGTCCCCGGCGGCGCCGGTCAGGTAGTTGCGCGGCACCGTGACCTTGACGTCAAAGGTGCCGAAGTCCGCAAAGAATTCCGAAGTGGAATGGAACTGATGGCAGTTCCAGGCGCCCTTCCACCAGACCCCGACTTTTGGGAACCACTGGCCGATCATGTAAAAATCGCGCTTGTAGCCGGTACGCTCTACAACCTCGGGCAACTGGTCATGAAACACAATTCTGAAGGTGACGTCCGCGTTGGGCGCGACCGGCTTCGGGAGCGTGACCTGGACTACGGTATGATCGTCCGCATTATGGTCGTCCGGTTGGGTGAACTGCAATTGCCGGGTGAGGTCGCCCATGCCGTCGACAGCGAGCGAGCGAATCTCGATGGAGCCATAATGCTTCGGGTCCCAACCCTGGTCCGGACCCGTGCCGCGCGTCCCGCCTCGTCGAACCTCGGTCATAAACGTCGATTGGGGCTGAAAAGCGTTGAGGTACAAGTGAAAAGGAAAGGTCTGCTGCGGCTGGCCGGTAAGATTGCGATACGTGAGGGTTTCGGTCGCGTCCACTGTCTTGTTGGCGGGGTTCAGTCGAGCGTCAATCTGATATGCCACGACGCGGGTGGAGAGGGGCTTGGAACCTGCCGGAGCAGTCTGAGCGGCCGCGTTGACCGCAACCGCGAATACCCCTGCAGACAGAAGCATGACCGTGGAATGACGCATTATCGAATCCTACCCCCGTGAAGGCTGGCTGCAGAACCCCGATACTATACCACCGCATTCTGTAGCTGCGAAACGGCGTCGCGAGCCTCGCAGCGCGGAGAAGACAGCAATTCGGAGGCTGGTCGGTTAAGATAAATGGCGGAGTCGGGCGGTGCGGAGGTAAGCCGCACGGATTCCGGAGAGGCGGACCCTTGAGACTGATTGCCGTGGTTGACGACCTGTTCTTCGCGGCGCGAATCCGGGAAACCGCCCGTCAGATCGGCGTGGATCTGGACGTGGTCCCCGCCGCCAGGGCGAAGGATCGCGCGGCACAAGGCGGTGTGGGCGCGGTGATCCTGGACCTGAGCGCGCCTTCGGCGCTGGATGTCCTGCGCGCCCTCAAGGCCGACCCTGTGACCGGCTCGGCGCCTGTGCTGGGATTTGCCTCACACGTGGCCGCCGAAACCATCGCTGCTGCGCGAGGGGCGGGCTGCGATGAGGTTCTGGCTCGCTCTGCCTTTACGCGTCGACTGCCCGAATTACTCAGGAAGCTGGCCTCGCCGGAGCCCTGAGATGGACCGGTTACGCCCCGCTGCAGAGACCGCTGGTACGCGCTGGAACGTCAGGCGCCAGCTCTGGTGCTCTTGAGCTCGGCATTCTGCCGCTGCAGGTCCGACGCCAACTCCTCGAGGATGCGCAGTTGCTCGGTCTTGCGCTGCATGGCCGTTTCCAACCGGGTAATCTGCGCGCGAAGCCGGCCGTTTTCCTTCTGGAGGAGAGAAGACCCGCCTCCGCCCGGATACAGGTCCCCGGGCGGCATGGCGATGCGGCCCTGGGTCTCTTTAATGAGCGCATCCAGCATCTTGCGCTCGGCTCCGGGCGGGCAGATTTGCCTCAGAGCCATCAGCCGCGCCAGGTCCGGATGATTCCGCCCCCGTTCCCAGTGCTGCACGGCTCCCTTGGTTGCGTTTAAGCGCCGGGAAAGCCCTTCCTGGCTCACCCCCAGTCGCGTCCGCACCTTCTTGATGATCTTAGCAGCGTCTAACTTGGCCATAATTCAATACCTCCAAAATATTTTGCTTGACTTTACTAGGTGCTTAGGCTACACTTCAATCTGCCGCCTAAGCTCGATTAGACGTCGAGGCTCGCCGCTCCGGGCTGTAGCTTACGTCAGGAAGGCATCGACGCCCGCCGGGGGCAGGCTGGGGCAGCGCAGAGCCGGATAATTTCCTTTGGTCCTTCGGGGCCTTTTTTTTGCGACATGACGGTAACTAAAGCGTCATCTACAACAGAATTAAACTACTACGAGGCTGCCCTTGCGGCAGGAGGTCTCGCCACCTGGCCCCGATCCTCAGCCGTAATGGCGCCGAAGCGATCCCAGGTTCCTTCCGGTTACGGACAGGGCCGACGGTTTCTATTACCTGCGCACCAGCGTGCAAAACGCTGTATTGTCCCCCTAGTCGGCCCGGACCGCGGGGACCTGATTCGGTTGCCGGGATTCCGCTTGCCGCCCGCCGAGAACTGCTCCTCGCAAGAACTGGCTTCCGAAGCGCGTCTAATCCCGTATTACTCATTGGCGCTTACTGGTTTAACAGAACGTAGGCTAGAATGCAAGAAAAAAATCTTTTGTCGAGTCCTGTGCAATAGGCTACGCCGGCGCAGGCCGATCGGGCTCTTCACCCTTGCCTCGGGACGGTCTCGCGGGCCGCGGTGTCTTACACCCGAAGTTGCGCAGCGCTCGAAACTTAGCGACCGGGGGGCTGACGGTACTCACGCGTCTTCCCCGGCCCGGAGGTGCGTATGACCAGAAGTGAGCCGATTTCAAGGTCAACCGAACCTAAACAGCGAATCCCTCCCGCGGTGAGACACGCTCAGCCGCGTCAACTTGCCCTGCCCTTCTGCTGGCAGCCGCTCGTTCGTCCCAGCCCGGGGGGCGGCGTCCCCAAAATCCCCCCACGGGCTGTGGGATTGGACCCGCCGGGCCGATGCTCGGAACGAGGTTGTGTATTCCCCGCCACAGACGGTGAAGGCAGGTGCCTGCAGCATCAGCGCCAGTGGCGCGAGCCGATCTTCTATTCCTCGCACCAGCCCTCCTCCGCGCTGCTCGAGCAAGGAAAGTTCGGACCCGTTCGCACGGAACAGGTCGGGGGCGCCGGAACCGGCCGCACGGGCGACCGTCGACGCTTGGCGGCCGAACGGCAGAGTTTTCTCGGAGAGCAACACTAGCAGGCTCGGCGGACGACGGCCGGCGAGCGCCCCAAGGCGTTGCCGCAGGCGATCGTACTCAAGCTCCCACAGATGCGCGGCCCAGGCACGCCGTCGAATCAGCCCAGGAGCCTTGCAATCAAGAGGTGAGCTATGGACATGTTTCTCGCGTCTTATCCCAACCCCTCACGCCACCTTCAGCCCTGGGGTCCCGGCCGGCCAACCATGCTGTCGGCTGACCAGGCCATGCAAATTCTGGATGTACGCCTCGGGATCTCGGTCGGACGCTCGACCTTTTACCGTTGGATGCAAACAGGCCGGTTTTTCTCGATAAAGCTGGGAGGGAAAATCTTCATTCCACTCGCCGAGATGGAGGGAATCGTGGAGAGACTGAGCCGCGGTGAGAGGCTTTGAGGCCGATTTCCGACGGCCCCGCCAGCCACGACCAGTCAGCGCCTGCGCGGTCGAGAGAGACCGCCGAAGCCTTACCCGCGCGCTGAACCGAGCACATGGCGGAGCGCGGCTTCGAGCTTCGGGTAGAGGAACCTGTAGCCTGAAGCCTGAAGGCGGGCAGGAGACACTCGAGCACTGGCCAAGAGCACATCATCCGCAATCTCACCGAAGGTCAAGCGCAGAACAAAGCCGGGCACGGCCAGGACAGCCGGACGGCCGAGAGCCCTCCCGAGCTTCTTGCTGAACTCGCGATTGGTCGCGGCCTCGGGCGCGACCGTGTTCACCGGCCCGCGCAGTCGCTCATCCGTGACCGCGCGTTGAACCACGCCAAGCACATCCTCCAGGGTGATCCAACTCTGGTACTGCTTTCCACGGCCGAGCGGCCCACCCAGGCCCAGCCTGAATGCGGGGAGCATGAGCGCGAGCGCCCCGCCGGCCGCCGAGAGCACCATGCCAAACCTGAGATTCACCACGCGGATTCCCCGCTGCGTGGCGGGCTCGCAGGCTGCCTCCCAATCCCGGCAGACCTCCGCCAGGAAGCCCGTCCCGGCGGCGCTCTGCTCAGTGAGCACCTCGTCGCCGCGATCACCGTAAATGCCCGTGGCCGAAGCCGCCACCAGCACGCGCGGCGGCCGGTCGAGGCCGGCCAAGGCTTCCGCCAGCAGCCGCGTTGTTTTCACACGGCTTTCCCGGATACGTTGCTTCCGTTTTGGAGTCCAGCGGCCGCTTGCGATGTTTTCGCCGGCAAGATGCACGACGGCATCAAGGCCTTCGAGGAAGGCTCGGTCGATCACTCCCTTGGCAGGATCCCAAACGACATCGCCCTTGACCGGCAACCTTCCCGGCCGCACCAGGCGCGCTACGGAGTAACCCGCTCTCGATAGGACACGCAGCAACGCCGACCCGACGAGCCCGCTCGAGCCGCTGACCAGAATTCTCATGCGGAACCTCTCGCCGGCGGCCTGCATTGCGGCTAAGGGGCATTTCCGTTCAAGGCCCCACGTCGACCTTGAACTCGCTGCCTTCCCAGCGATTCGCCGCCGGCCAGAAAATCGTGAAGCGGACCGGCGCCTGCTGGTCAGGCGATACGGCGACGTCCACCCAATGCTGCTCGATCGCGGTAGGCCGCGAAGGGGTCTGCTGCGACGTCTGCCACTCGTCCATCGTCCAGCGCAGTTCGAAGGGCAGGCCCGCGATGACGCGCAGGATGCGCCCGCGCTGCACGGTTCGCACCTGGCGGTTGAATTTCCACACTTCGAGCCCGCACGACGAGCGTCGATTGCCGAGGTAGCGCTCGGCCACGTCGGGAATGAGCGAGAACACCTGGCCGTCGGAGACCGAGCGCAGCAGCCTGATGTACTCGGCGTGCGCCCACATCAGCGGCATGGCCGCCCCGGTGGGTCGTCCCAGAAACATGTAAGCTTCAGGAAGGTCGGGAGCGTCCCAGACCTGCTCGGGAAGGAGTCCCGTAGACGAAGCAAAGCCCTCGATCGCCCGGATATACAGGCTGACGTCCCGGCCGGCCGCCAGCTCGTAATGCGCGCGTTCGCCCGTCAGCAGCGGCCAGGCGCGGCCGCGTCCCCAGCCCTCGTAAGGGCCGCCGTCGTCGCGCTGCCCATAGCCGTCATGACTGTAACGGCGCCAGCACGGCCCCCACGGCGTATCGGCCTTGAGCACCGCGTCGACCACGGCCAGCGAATCCCTCATCAAGGCGTCATCCGCCTTGCGCACGCCGAACCGCACGAGGTCGAGGAAGCCTGCGTCCACGATCTCGCGTGCCGGATACTCGTAAGGTCCGCCGGGCGGCTGATTCGCGAGCGCCAGCACGCCTTCATTCGGATCTTCGCGCGGCGAGGGATCGTTGACGCTGGCCGGCAAGATCCGGATAAAGTGCCGTGGGATGCCCGGCACGAGCGTCCCCGCGGTGGTCACGGTCCAGCTCTCCAGATGGCATTCCAGGAAGTCGGCAAATTCCTCGATAAACTGCGCCGTATCCGGGTCCCCGCGCTCGCGCGCAAGGCGGCCCGCGCAGACCAGCGCTGCGATGTTCGCCCCGAGCGTGGAGGGCGAATATCCGCTGGCCTCTTCCCAGCGCTCTTGCTCGGTCACGGGACCGTACTGCACCAAAAAGGACGCGGCACGCAGCACCATGGGGTAAGGATCGAAGTCCTGGAGCGCATTGGCGCGCCGCAACTGCCAGGCGAGCAGGATGGGGAAGGCTACTTCGTCGAGCTGAATGCCCTGCCAGTAAGAGTCGCCGTCGATCCAGAAGTTCTGGGGAAAGCCGCCGTCCTCCTGCTGGCAGACCGCCAGATAAATGAGCGCCCGCAGCGGCGTTTCGACGTCGCCGGCCGCGAGCAGGCCCGTGGCGCTGTTCACCAGGTCGCGCGTCCACACCAGGTGGTAGCCGCCCATGTCCTCGTCACCCTTCGACTCGCCCCACGGAATCGACATCGAGGCGATAAAGGCGCCGGGGTACGATTTGTCCTCGTGCGCGAGCAGCAGGCTGCAACTGCTGTGAAAGAGATTGCCGCCGTCTCCGGAGACCCGGCCCAAAGGCAAAGTAAACTTGCGGCAGGCGCGTTCCCACTGCTGATCGTAGCGCTGATGCTGCTTTTCGAAGGGTGTGGCAAGGGATTGCAGCAGCGTGGTGGTCGCGTTGTGCAGACTCTCCCCGAAAGCGAGGCCCAGAGTAAACCCCCGCTCGGATCCGAGGTCGAGATGCCCCGTCAATGCGATGTTGCCGTCGGGCGCCCGATCGAATTCCCAGTCCATGCGGAAGTCTTCGTGCAAGTCGGTCCAGCCGTCGCTCGCGCCCACGTAACCGCAGGAGAGTTGTGAGAAGGGCACTGTGGCCGCCAGCGCAAGCCACGTGCCCTGCTTCTCCGCCACCAGGATCCGCCGGCCCGCCGCTTCCGTCACGTAGCCATGGTTGCCCCAGCCTCCGACTTCCAGGTGCGGCGCGCACAACACGTAAAGCCGCAGGCCGGCGAGAAAGCCTTCGTCGCCCCGGAGTTCGACGCGCTGCAGGACGCAGCACTGATGCGGGTCCGCGATAATCTCTTTCACGATCTCGTAGCGTCCATCGGGATCGGAGTTTATGGCTCGATAGCCGAGCGTATGGTCCGAGAGGCGTTCGAACCGCGAACGAAGGTTCCGCTTTTCTTCGTGAAAGAAGGTGCGCCCGTCCGTGATCAGGAGCTGGAGATCGCGAAGCTGCGGGCGGTCCACCGTCGGATAGTAGACCTCGGTCAGGATCCCGTTCCACACCGTGAACCACACGCGCGCCGAAGCGGAATAAGCGGTGCCAACGCCGTCCTTGCCGCCGTGCGTCCAGCGCGGCTCGATGCCCGGCTTGCCGAACGCCTCCCGTGGACCCCGTTTGCTCCTGCTCACCGCCGTACCTCCGTCGCGCTGCCGCCGTGCAAACTTGTATCTATTGGCTTGGATGGTGGAACCACACCCGCAGTGCCACATGCAACAGGAAAGATCGCCGTCCCGGACTACTCCGCCGCCAGTTCCAGACCGTGCGGCACGCGCACCCTGGACCCGTAGAAGGCATAGTAGGCGATGAACGCGTAGCACAGAAGCGGAATCGCCATGGCCGCGGCCATGCTGTGGGCGGCCTGAAAAACCAGGCCCATGGCGGGCGGGGCCGCCGCGCCGCCCACGATCGCCATGATCTGCATTGACCCGCCGAGCTTCGTGTTGGCGCCCAATTCCTTGATGCTGAGCGCAAAAATGGTGGGAAACATCAGCGACATGAAGAAGCTGGTCAGGAACACCGCCCACACACCGCCCCAGCCGGGGAAAACGACGGCCGCCCCGACCAGCCCCACGTTGATCATGCCGTAAACCCCCATCAGCCGGCTGGGCTCGAAGAATTTCATCAGGTAGGTGGCCACCCATCGGCCGATTCCGAAAGCCACCAGCGTCCCCGTCAGGAGATACCCGGCAAACTTCTCCGGGCGTCCCGTGTAGTCCTGAACGTATTGGATGTAGTAGCTCCAGGTGCCCACCTGCGCGCCCACGTAGAAGAACTGCGCGATCACGCCTTGAACGAAGTGCGGATAGTGAAACAGATCGCGGAACCTTCCCGAGGCCCGTTCATGCAGCGGCTGCGCCTCTTCCGCCACCTTCGGGAAGCGCGTGCGGATGATCAGCAGCGCCCAGATGAACACCACGCTGCCGAGCACCAGATACGGGGTGACCACGCGCAAAATCTCGCTGCGCAGATAGTCCTGATAGGTTCCGGCAAGCTTCAAAGCCGCGGTCTGCTGCGGGCTGAGTTCGACCCCGGACAGAATGAAGATGGTGCCGATCAAAGCGCCGCTGATGGCGCCGATCGGATTGAACGACTGCGAGAAATTCAGGCGTCGCTCCGAGGTTTTCGGGTGTCCGAGGGTCGCGATGAAGGAATTCGATCCGGTCTCAAGGAAGGCCAGGCCGCTCGCAATCACAAACAGCGCCAGCAGGAAGAATCCATACTCCTGGACGATCGCCGCCGGCCAGAACAGGAACGTTCCGGCGCTGTAGAGAAAGAGTCCGGTCACGAGACCAGCCTTGTACCCGTAGCGGCGCATGATGAGCGCCGCCGGCATCGAAAGCGTGAAATATCCCAGGTAAAACGCGGATTGAATCAGCCCGGCGCGAAATCGGGTGATCTCGAATGACTTCATGAACTGCTTGATCAGAATATCGTTCAGATTGTTGGGAATCGCCCAGAGCAGGAACAGCACCGTCACCAGGAAGAACGGCAGCGTGTTTCCGGGGGCAAACAAAGGCGGCTGATCGCCAGACTTCCGCTGATCGCTCGGCTTCGGTTCCAGGCTCGGCATGAAATCGGGCTCCCGTCCGCGATTCCCAACCACGTCATTCCGAGCGCAGCGAGGAATCTCGCCCTGAAAATGACAGACGCACGCGGCAAACGCGTTACAGTAGCACGCACGCCGTCCTTTGGGAAGCGCGACCTGCGCAGCTCTCGCCGCCAGAGGCCGCGTCGCACGAGAGCTTAATTCGCCAGGCGACTCCTTCGAACCGCGTCATTCCCGCGCAGGCGGGAATCCAGCGTCACAAGGAAAATAAATCCCTGGCACTTTTCGTCCGCGCATTTCGCTTTCACCGGTGAGACCTGACGAGGCGACACGCCCTCGATGATGAGCGACCCCCGAGTACAGGCGGCAGTCGATCCAGGAATTGCGCAGGCCCTAGCGGCTGAAGTTGGATTTAGCGCGGACGAAGCCACTGCCAAGCAACTGTTGAAGCAGCTTCTCACCCGCAAGAACGTGGTGGGTAGCCAGCGCGCCTCCGTAGACGCGGCTCTGGCTTACTGGGAAATGCTCCCGAATGCAGCGGACGAGGACGTTGCTGACGGACGTCAACGAATGCAGGAGGCCGCCGACTTTTACGAGAAGCAGCCGAGTGAGTACTCTAAAGAAAAGTTGATCTGGACCTATCTTTCGTGGGCGAATCAAAAGCTACTCAAGAGAACGCGCCATTCCACTTTAAGCCGCCGAATCCTCGAACTCAGCTAGAATGGAGCAGGTTTCTCAGTGTCAAGCTCCGTTCGGAAGAGGATTGCCATGCGTAATCGCTCGAAGATCGTCTGGACCCTCGGTGTGTTCGCGCTCGCGACGGCCGCAGTCCAGATCAAAGTCCAGCTCAACGCCCAGCCCACGCCGCAGGACGCGAGCGGCACCATCGTCATCGTGCTCAAGAACGGAAAGCAGCAGAGCTTTAGCCTGGCCGACGTGGCGCGCATCGAGTTCAACCACCCCAGCAGTATCGTCGCCGCGCCCGGCCGGGCCCGATTTTTCGGTGATTGGACCGTGGGCGATGGCTCGGGCGGGACTTTCGTCATCACGCTGAAGCCGGACGGGAGCGCCCATAAGACCATCGACTCCGGCGCCGACGGCACCTGGACGGTGGCGAATGGCGAGGCCCAGATCTTGTGGACCGATGGCTGGCACGATGTCATCCGCAAGGCTGGCACCAAGTTCCAGAAAGCGGCCTTCCGGCCGGGCCAGGCGCTCTCGGGCACGCCGGATAACGTCGCCGACGCCCACAAGCACCCCGAGCCCAATTAGCGGTTCCCCAATCAGCGGGCTTTCAAAGGCCCAGCCCTATCCCCTTCTCTTACGGCGTTTTGCGGCTTTGCCGCCTTGCTGTGCGGAAAGGCTATGCCTTTCCGGAGCTCTGCCCGTCCCGTCCCTCCCCTTCATGCATTCTTGCGGCTCTGCCGCTGGAGCGGCAGAGCCGCAAAACCTCAAAAGAGATGCGGTAGGCTGCGGCCCCGGAAAGGCGCAGCCTTTGCGCACAGCAAGGCGGCAGAGCCGCAACCCTACTCCTTTCGGTTTGACACGACGAAGCGCCGGGAGCATAAAAGAGAGGCGTAGCGGCCCTCTTGCGCTTGAGGTTCGAGATGAGACGGCTCATTTCAGGTCATGCTCCCAACTCGCAGGCGTCGGGATTTCAGGGAGAATCGGGCCTCGGCGGGCCCCACCCCCCACCCCCATCGAAAAAAGAGGAAGCGAACCCAATTAAGTCATTTATAATCAACACAACCATGAGGAAACTGTGACAAACCGAAGCCATCCGAAGCCATCCGAACCCAACTCCGGGGGAGTGTGTAAAAACGTATGGAGGTAGTTGATATGGCTACAGTTATGGACCAAAAGCGCGAGTTTCCCCTCTGGATCGGCGATGAGCCGGTCGTGACCGGGAAGACGCGCACGATCAGCATCCCTTATGACGGCACTCCGTTGGCCGAGGTCTATGAGGCCGACGAACCTGCGCTCGAGCGCGCGGTGGCCGCAGCCGAGGAAGGCGCGCGCGCCATGGCGGTTCTCAGCCTGTACGAGCGCGCTGAGATTCTCGACCGGCTGCGCGGGCTGTTGGCGCGCGACGCGGAAGAGTTCGCCCGGGTGATCGCAAGTGAGAGCGGCAAGCCGATCCGCGAAGCGCGTGTGGAAGTCGAGCGCGGCCAGCAGACCCTGCTCGCGTCCGCCGACGCCGCCCGCGGTCTGCACGGCGAAGTCGTCCCGATGGAGGCCAGTAGTTCGGGCAAAGGCCGCTGGGGGATCACGGTGCGCGAACCGCTCGGAATCGTGGGCGCGATCACGCCCTTCAACTTTCCCCTGAACCTGAGCCTGCACAAGATCGGACCTGCGCTCGCTGCGGGCAACAGCGTCATCCACAAGCCTTCGGAGAATACGCCGCTCACCGCGCTGCGATTCGCCTCACTCGTGCAGGAAGCAGGCGCGCCCCGAGGCGCATACAACGTGGTCACGGGCGCCGGTGAGACGGTGGGCGACTGGCTGGTGCGCAACGAACAACTGGCCATGATCACCTTCACCGGAAGCATTCCCGTCGGCAGCCAGATTCGCGCGCGGGCGGGCTTGCGCCGGGTCACGCTCGAGCTTGGCAACAACTCTTCGCTGATCGTCGAGCCCGACGCTGACCTCGATTTCATCGTGCCGCGTGCGGTGGCGGGCGGATTCGCGCATTCCGGGCAGGTCTGCATTTCGGTGCAAAACATCTACCTGCACGAGGTGATCGCGGGCGAGTTCGTCCGCCGCTTTGTGGAGGGCGCGCGCGCCTTGAAAATCGGGCATCCGCTGGACGACTCAACCGAGGTGTCGTCCCTGATCAATGTGGATCAGGCCCGGCGCGTCGAGTCATGGATTGCCGAGGCGCGCAGCGCGGGCGCGCGCGTGCTGGCTGGTGGCGTGCGGCGCGGCTCGACCATCGAGCCGACGGTGCTCGATGACGTCTTGCCGCACTTGCCCGTCTCCTGCAAGGAAGTGTTCGGTCCGGTCGTCTCGCTCTATCGCTACACTCACCTCGAGGACGCCATCGCCCGCGTCAACAGCGGCGATTATGGTTTGCAAGTGGGCCTGTGCACGCAGAATCTGAACACCGCATTCCGCGCGGCGCGCAGCCTGCATTATGGCGGGGTGATCGTGAACGATGTTCCGGCTTATCGCGCCGACAACATGCCTTACGGCGGAGCGCGGCACAGCGGGATCGGACGCGAAGGGCCGCGCTACGCGATCGAGGAGATGACGGAGCTGAAGCTGATCTGCTGGAAGGCGTGAGCACGAGCAGCGCGTTAAGCGGACGGAGTGCGGGCGGAGGGCCGTCGTTGCAATCGAGCCGTCATGCGCAAGCTGCGACCATCAGGCGGAGATCGGTCATCAGCGACGCGAACTGCGCCGGATCAAGCGACTGCTCGCCGTCCGAAAGAGCCTGGTCCGGACGCGGATGCACTTCGATGATCAAGCCATCCGCGCCAACGGCCGCGGCGGCGCGCGAGGCGGGTGGCACCAGGCGACGCTGGCCCGTGCCATGCGAGGGATCAACCAGGACCGGCAAGTGCGAGAGTTCCTTCACCAAAGCGACGCCCGCGAGGTCAAGCGTGTTCCGCGTCGCGGTCTCGAAAGTCCGGATGCCGCGCTCGCACAACACCACGTTGGGATTGCCGCCGGAGAGCAGATATTCCGCCGCCAGCAACCACTCGCGGATGGTTGCGGCCGGTCCGCGCTTCAGCAGCACCGGCTTCGTCGACGCGGCGAGCCTGCGGAGCAGGGCGTAGTTCTGCATGTTGCGCGCGCCCACCTGGAGCAGGTCCGCGTAATCCGCGACGAGGTCCACGTCCTCGGGACTGAGCACTTCCGTCACCACCGGCAAGCCGGAAGCTTCGCGCGCTTCCGCGAGCCACTGCAGGGCCTTCTGTCCAAGACCCTGAAATTCGTAGGGCGAAGTGCGAGGCTTGTAAGCGCCGCCCCGCAGCATGAGCGCGCCGGCCGCCTTCACGCGATGCGCGGTTTCGCGGATCTGCTGGCGCGATTCAACCGAGCACGGTCCGGCGATCACCACCAGATTGCCGGTGCCGATGGGAACGCCTGCCACCATCACCACGGTGGTTGCCTGGCCCTCGTGACGGCTCGCCATACGGAAGGCGGGCTCGGCAGGCGGAGCCGCGGATACCGGCGGCCGTCGCCGGATCGGGCGGGCGATCTGCACAGCCGGCGCACGCGAGCGTTCCCGCAACGGTGCTTGAGCGTTTCTCATTGCAATCCTCCTTGCGCTTCGACGCAATCGAGCGTGGGCGCCGCCGGATACAGGCCGAGCACCCGAACCTCTTCCGCGCCCTGGCGTAATTCATCCAGGGCTTTCTCCAGGTCCTGCGCGCGCTCCGCCCCGACATCCAGGAAAAACTGATACTCCCAGGGACAGCCATGAATCGGACGGCTCTCGATTTTGAGCAGGTTCACGCCGTGGCGCGCGAAAGGCTGCAGCGCATCGAGCAGCGCTCCCGGCCGGTGCACCAGCCGCATCGCGAGAGTCATCTTGTCCGCGCCAGGCACGACTTCGCGGGCGGGAAGCAGCAGCACGAAACGCGTGAAATTGCGCTTGTCGTCCCGGATGTCCTCCAGCAGAATCTCACCGCCGTACAGTTCCGCCGCAGCGCGCCCGGCAATGGCCGCGCGCGTAGGGTCACCGCTCTCCACCACGTGGCGCGCGCTGCCCGCCGTGTCTTCAGCGGGAATGCGCGCCCACTCGGGATGCGCGGCCAGCAAGCGCTCGCACTGCGCGAGCGCCATGGGATGGGATTCGACGGAACGGATGGAATCGAGCGATGCGCCGGGACAGGCGATGAGGTGATGTTCAATGTTGCGGATGGTCTCGGCCGCAATCCAGAGCCCGTGCTCAAGCAAGAGGTCGTAGACGCGAAGAACGGAACCGGCGAGGCTGTTCTCGATGGGCACGAGCAGGGCGTCCACGCTGCCCGCCGCGAGCGCCGCGAAAGTGGCGTCCCAGGTCGGGCAGGGCACGGCACGCGCGTATCCGCCGAGCAGGTCGCGCACCGCTTCTTCGCTGAAGGCGCCCGGCTCGCCCTGGAAACCGATACGCGTGCGGGCCTCGGAGGTAGCGTTCAGGCGCATTGCAGTCTCTCCGGTCCGCACAGCTTGGGCGTGCGGCGCGGCTGCACAACACCCGACTGCAAGCGGCGCGACTCAGCCAAAATGGCGCGGAACAAACGCTCCACAGCCGCCGGATCGAGCGGACCCGGGTTCAACTCGCGCGCGCGGGACAGGATTTGTTCTTCACGCCCGGCATCGCGCAGGCCAAGGCCGGCCTCGCGCTTCTGGCGGCCGAGCTCGAGCGAGACCTTCGCGCGCCGGCTCAACAGATCGAGCAACTGCGCGTCGATCACGTCGATCTGCTCCCGCAGGTGTCGAACACTCATCGTCATGACTTCCTCCCGAAAAACAAAAAGGCCGCGATCCTTGGGGAATCGCGGCCATTCTGGAAACTTGCGCGGTTTTTACTCGGCTATTTCTCGATCACCCGTGCACAGTCGCCAGCTTGCCCGCTTCCCCAGGGTAAGAAGGGAAGCGGTAGCTAAAGGCGAACTGGAACGTATACGTCATCGCTCGAGCAACCGCCGGCATTGCCGGAAACACGATCTGAGCACATCCGCAGCAGCCGTGTCAAGCATTCGGTTGTGTCAAGGCCTTGGTTGCGATCCGTCTTCCGGTAATTCCTCGCGACGACTGTGTGGGTATCCTGTAATCTCGTTCTTATGACCCTCGAAGAATTCCGTGATTCTCTGCTGCGCGACGAACCGCCCGCCGGTTTGAGCCTTGCCCTCGCCGGCCTGTGGTGGGACGCCAAAGGCGATTGGGAACGAGCTCACGAATCCGCACAGCAGGACGAGGGCCCTGCGGGTTCGTGGGTGCATGCCTACCTGCACCGCAAGGAGGGGGACGCTTCCAACGCCGGTTACTGGTATAGCCGGGCTCAAAAGCCGCCGAGCCGGAGTTCGCTCGATCAGGAGTGGATCGAGATCGCGGCGTCGCTGCTGCGCGAAGGTGGGACCGAGACATAGCCAACATCATCTCAGGCCAGTGCCGGGAGGCGCGGCTTCGGCGATCTGTTCCTCGGTCTTGGCGATGAAACGGGACCACACGGTGTCGGGATCAGAATCGAAAACCATGCCGGCAGTGGCATCGAAAATCCACCAACCGCCCAACCTTACCTCATTCTCCAATTGCCCGCGGTCCCAGCCGCAGTAGCCAAGATAAATCCGCAGATCGGATGGTCCTGAGCTCGCGGCCAGGGCCTTTTCAAGAGGTGGCTTACTCGAAATCAGGTAAACGTCGGTGAGGACGGAGGCGGCCTCATCGGGTTTCTTTTGCGATCGCACGAGCGCAAGCACGGCGTCGAGTTGGACAGGCCCACCGAGGTAGATGGGATCAGACTTGACCTTGGCCGCGTCGATATCCTGCAGCGCGCGGGAAAGCGGCATTTGGGTGCGGCGATTGATCATCAGGCCGACCGTCCCCGACTGGTCGTATTGAACCAGTAGTACGACCGACTGCGCGAACGACGGGTCGCCAAGATCGCGGGCAGCAACCAGCAACTTGCCGACGCCGAGGTCCGCGGTACCGGTGGATTGACCCAGGGCGATGGCCGCCGCACACAATGCCGCCGCAGCAGCGAGCATCACCGGGCTCCAAAACCTTTTCATCATCGCAGCAGCCTCCCTGGCCATTCTGAATCGACGAGCCACAGATACTTGCTCCCTGCTCAGATTCAACTCGAAACAGGTATCTGTCAACCGGTGCTCTTTATGCCAAAGGCGATGCCGCTTCCACACGGCAAATGACGCCACCGTATCGCAACGAATGCTTGAGCAATGGGGCTCGCGACATGGGTTCGCAACCCTGGCGGGAACGCTCTGGGGCGTGATACCCTACGCTGAAAGGAGGACACACCATGACCAGACCCGCTCTCCGCTCGCTAGCGGTTGCTCTCTGCTTCTATATTCCCGTTTCCGCCCACGCACAATATCCATGTGCGACGACGCCAGATTATTGCGCGATCACCGCGTCCTCAGGGCAAATCACGTTCACCCACGTACCTTCCTATGGGAGCACCAGCGATATCAATTTGGAGGGATCGGTTTCCGGTGTCGCCAACCCTCAGAATTACAGCATCGCGCCGCTGATTTTTCTGGAAGGACTGGGATGGTATACCAAGCCATACTGCACTACGACCACCGTGCCGGTGAACGCAAATGGGACGTGGTCCGCCGACATCGTGACCGGCGGAGTTGACCAGACGGCGACCCGAATCGCCGCATTCTTGGTGCCGACCCGAACTTCGGTCGCGTGTATCGGTCCTCCGACCAACGACGGTCTGCCGCCAAGCTTGATCAACGCGTCGATCGGGCATCTGGTCGTCGATCGTCCAAACCCGAGTGCCAGGGTCATCGATTTCGCCGGGTACAAGTGGCAGGTCACGGCCAATTCGGACGGAGCTGCGATCTATCCGGGCCCTTGCGTATTCTCCGACAGCACGAACAACGTATGGGTGGACGGATATGGCCACCTCCATCTCGCGATCACCAACTCCGGGGAAAACTGGTACTGCGCCGAGATCGTCGCGCAGCGTGTGTTTGCTTACGGCCAGTTTGATTTCAGCCTGGGCAGCCAGGTGTCAGATCTTGATCCCAACGTGGACCTGGGACTCTTCACGTGGGATGACATCGACGCCGGCCATTCAAACCGCGAAATCGACGTTGAGTTCTGTAGCCTCGCTTGCGGCTACGACGACGGGAATAATGCCCAGTTTGTTGTTCAGCCCTATGGTGAGTCGGGGCACCTGCAGCGCTTCACTTTCCCGAGCGACGCCACTTCCACGCAGTCCTTCGATTGGCGAGCGGTATCCGTCAACTTCTTGAGCCTGGGCGCGGATCAGCAGGTGGTGAGCTCTTTCTCCGTGACAAATGACGTACCGCGGCAGGGAACGCAGAATGTTCGAATCGACCTGTGGTTTACAAACCCGCCCGCCGCACCCGTAGAGGTCGTCATCGATAATTTCAAGCTTAGCCCCTCGTATGTCGACTTCGATGGCGACGGCATTCTCGATTACGCGGTGTGGCGTCCTACGAACGGCGACTGGTGGGTGATCCCGAGCAGCGATCCGGACAACCACATTACCCAGCAATGGGGAGAAAATGGCGACATTCCTGTTGCCGGCGATTATGACGGGGATGGCAAACTCGACTACGCTATCTGGAGACCTTCCACGGGAACCTGGTGGGTGATCCTGTCAAGTACCGGCAAGACCCTGACGCAGCAATGGGGCATGACGGGGGATATTCCGGTCCCGGGTGACTACGACGGCGATGGGATCACCGACTTTGCTTTCTGGCGCCCGTCCAACGGTAGCTGGTACATCATCCCGAGCAGCCTTCCCGCCCAGCCTCTCACGCTCGCGTGGGGCCTTAACGGAGACATTCCTTCGCCGGGAGACTACGACGCTGACGGCGTGACGGGTCTCGCCATCTGGCGGCCATCGAACGGTACCTGGTACGTGATCCCGAGCACCAACCCTCTCACTCCGATTACCCAGCAGTGGGGCATGCTCGGAGATGCCCCTGTGCCGGGAGACTACGATGGCGACGGTGTGACAGATTTCGCGGTGTGGCGTCCTTCGAACGGCACCTGGTACGTGATTCCGAGCAGCGACCCTTCTCAACACATTACGCAGCAATGGGGCCTGGCGGGAGATGTGCCCGTACCGCGCGATTACGATAACGATCTCAAGACAGACTTTTCGATCTGGCGGCCGAGCAACGGAACCTGGTACATAATTCCCTCGAGCAGCCCGGATTACCCGAGGGAACAGCAATGGGGACTCAAAGGAGATATTCCGGCCTACGCGACGCCGTAAAGCGTCATGCTCGACCCGTAGTGAGCCGAGCGGCCGAATGAAACTGCCCGAGGCGACGCCGGATGTCGCCGTACGTCGAGGTAAGAAGCGCTGGTCGCCGACCCGACCCGAGGCGTCAACCGGTGCTCTTCATGCCAAAGGCGACGCCGCCCACCGTGACCTGCAGCGCGCGCAGCAACTCCGGCCTCGGTGTGCGTGAATGACGCCACTCCTCGAGAAAGCGGATTTGCAGAAGGTTCAGCGGATCGACGTAAGGATTGCGCAGCCGGATGGATTCCGCCAGCACCGGTTGATGGGCGAGAAGGTGCGAACGCTCGACCACCAACAGCACCATGCGCCGGCTGCGGTGATACTCCTCCTCGATTCGCTTGAAGATCGCTTCGCCGAGGCTCGCCGGACGCACCAGCCGCGCGTAGCGTCCTGCGATGAACAGATCGGTCTTGGCGAGCGAAGCTTCCGCGTTGTCGAGAAGCACGGAAAAAAACGGCCAGTGACGGTACATCTCGCGCAACCAACCCAGGCCCTTAGGACCCTTCTCATGGCCGTGGCGTTCGAGCGCGTGGCCGAGCCCGTACCAGGACGGCAGAAAATGGCGCGACTGCGTCCAGGCAAACACCCAGGGGATGGCACGCAGGTCGCGCAGATCGCGGCCGGTCAGGCGGCGCGCCGGACGCGACCCGAGCGGCAGGTGCTCGATCAGGTCGATGGGCGTGGCTTGATAGAAGTACGCGGGAAATTCCGGCGTGTCGTACACCAGCTCGCGGTAAAACGCCATGCTGTACGCGGCGAGATCCGAGGCGCACGCCTGCCAGCGCTCCACGCGCGGCCGGCGGTCCCGCGCGCGGTGAAACAAATTGGCGCCAATCACCGAGGCCACCAGTTGCTCGAGATTCCGCTCCGCGATCACGGGGTTCGAGTACTTTAGCGAGATCACTTCCCCCTGCTCGGTAATCCGCAGGCGCCCGCCGGGCGCGGAGTGCGGCTGCGCCTGCACCGCGCGGTAAGAAACGCCGCCGCCGCGGTCAATACTTCCCCCTTTGCCGTGGAAAAAACCAAGGCTGACACCGTGCCGCGCGGCCACGCGCGTGAGGCCGTCCTGGGCGCGATAGAGCCCCCAATTGGCGGCTACGTAGCCCGCGTCCTTGACGGAGTCAGAGTAGCCGAGCATCACTTCCTGAAAATTCCCGCGTGACTCGATCAGACTCCGGTAAAGAGGGTCGCCGAGCAGACCATCGAGCATCCGCGGGCACCGCTCAAGGTCGTCGTAGGTTTCAAAAAGCGGAACAAAGTCGATCGCGGAACGCAAGCGCCCGTGCTCGTAAGACACCAGGCCCGCTGCGTGCGCGAGCAGGATCGCGTTCCAGATGTCGGCGGCGCTGCTGCACATGCTCAGGATGAAGCGGTGCGACGCCTGATCGCCGTGGATCTGCTGAATGCGCCGCTGCGCGTCGAACTCGCGCAAGGCTTCGGTTTCCGGAGCGCCCGAGGACGGCTCCGGTAAGATCTCCTGAATGGCGCGGATTCTCGCCTCGTCGGGACCGAGCGGCCGGCCCCGAGCCTCGAGAATTCGGCTGGCCGCAGCACCGACGGCCGCGCTATGCTCGCGGAAGTCGAGCGTGACGCCGTGGAATCCGAACACTTCCGCCGCCACTCGCAATCGGCGCGGACCGAGGCTCGCAACCCGCGCACCGCCGAGATCGAGCACCGAATTCTCGACCAGCCGCGCGTCTTCCGCGAAATCGCGGGCGCTTGAGTAGCCACCCTCGACACGCTTCGCGGTTCGATCCAGACGATCGATCATCACGCGCAGCTTGTGCCGGAAAAGCTCCCGCGGCTGATCGGCCTCTTCCACCCGCCGGAGCGCCGGGAGGCGTTCAAAGTCGCGTTCCAGCGACTGCCGAAGGGCCGCAAGCGGCCGGTCCGGCTCGCAAGGGAACGACAACAGGCTGAGCAATTGCTCGGTCGAGCGCCGGTAATATTCGAGCACGCTCCGTCGCACCTCTTCCACCGCGCGCAGGCTGAAGTCCGGCGTGATGCTCGGATTGCCGTCGCGATCGCCTCCCACCCACGACCCAAACCGGATGAAGGGCGCCGGCTCCTCAACCCGGAATTTCGAGCGTCGCAGCTCGTCTTGCACTCTCTCCCACAGGCTGCCTGCCAGGTCGTAGATGGTCTTCTCCAGATACACCAACTCGCTCTCGACCTCCACCTCCGGCGTCACGGGCCGTTCGCGTACTTCTTCCGTCAGCCAGAGCGCCTCGATCCAGGGGTCGAGAGCTTCGGGCGCGGCGCCGGAATCGGAAGAAGCACGATCGAGCACGTCGGCAATCTTCCAGAGATGATTCAGCACACTGCGGCGCTTGGCCTCAGTCGGGTGCGCGGTCAGCACCGGTTCCACGCGCATCGATTCGAGGAGGCTCGAGAGCGCCGAGGCCGGCACTCGCGCCTGGCGCAAGGCGGCGAACGTCGAGCGCAGTGACATGGGTGCGCCGTGCTCGTGGCGCTGGTATTGAAGCAGGCGCCGGACGCGCTGCCGCTCCTCGCACAGGTTGACCAGATGGAAGAACAGGCTGAAGGCGTGCGCCACCGCCGTCGCCTCGCCGGGCCGGAGGCGCGAAACCGCGCGGTGGCTGGTCTCGATCAAGGCCGGGTCAGGGTGTTGGCGGATGCGCTTCGAGAGTTGCCGCAACTCTTCGATGGCCGCGAACACCTTCGCCCCGCTCTGCTCGCGGACCACGGCGCCCAAGCGCGTGGTGAGAAGCCGGATTTCCCGTCGAAGAGCCTCTTCCATGTTTCCTGCCGGCTCCGGCGACCGCCGGAGTATGGGATTACCTCACGAACAGAAATCCTGGGCCGGTCATTTTCATTCTACTTGCCGCCAGGGTTTTGAAAAAGGACAACCGCTGCGCCACTCGGGCAAACGATGCCGGGTCGAGCCTCATGACCTCACGGTCAGGCCTCTTGCCAACGAGTGAGTTGGCAGTATAGGTTCAATGAGCGCCTGAGCGCGGGCTCAAGCTCGCTGACAGCGCGTAAATCCAGATCAGGAGTCCGCCATGCAAAGCCGCATTCTGGGCACCACGATGCCCGTACTTGAATTCACCCTTGACCCAAACGAGTCCGTAATTTCTGAAGCCGGTGAGCTTTCCTGGATGACGAGTTCCATCCAGTTGACCACTCACACCCAGTTTGGCGGAGGCGGTGGACTCTTCGGCGTGCTGAAGCGCGCCGCGGGTGGCGGGTCGCTCTTCATGACGGAGTATCGGGCCATCGGCGTCCCCGGAGAGGTTTCCTTCGCTACGAAACTGCCGGGGCACATTGTCCCGGTCGAAGTGGGCGCCGGACACGAGTACATGATCCACCGCCACGGATTCTTGTGCGCCACGCCCCAGATCCAGCTCAGCCTCGGCTTCCAGCAATCGCTCGGTGCGGGAATTTTCGGAGGCGACGGATTCCTGCTGCAGCGCGTCAGCGGAACCGGAACCGCATGGATCGAGCTCTCGGGCGAGCTGATCACGAAGGACCTCGCGGCGGGCGAAACCTTGCGGGTGCATCCGGGACACGTGGGCGCGTTCCAGGCGTGCGTTTCCTTTCAAATCACGACCGTGCCGGGAATCAAGAACATGATCTTTGGCGGCGACGGAATTTTTCTCGCGTCTCTCACCGGACCGGGACGAATCTGGCTGCAGACGCTGCCCATTTCCAAGCTGGCCCACAAGCTGATGGAGTACATGCCCGCGCAGCACAGGGAATCCGTGCAGGCCGGCGTGGTCGGAGGCATCATGGGCTCCATTCTGGACGGGATGAAATAACAGGCTCGTCCGGCCTCCCTCGCGAGACCAGCAAACCTACTGATCGCGACGGCTGTCGCTCTAGCCCCGCTGTCGTCACCGGGGATTTTCGGTGCTCGGGACAAGACCGCCACGGCGATCCTCGTCCCCATGCCTTGTCAATGCTCAAATAGCCGGCAGGACAAGTTTCGCTTCGAATCGGATAAACGAAGCCACCGCCAAAGACCGTTGACTGATTCCAAAGGACTTATGGCCGAATCAAGTTTGGCTTTCGTGGCTTCGTTTGGCTTCGTTTTGACCTGTTTTTCGGGTCGATTTATTGATTCTATTGGACATAGTGGCTTCGTTTTGCAAAATTTTAGATTCTTTTTTTTCACGTTTTTGAGAAAAACGGCGGGGCTAGCTCGAAGGCTACACAATCCCAGTTGTCTCAGCGGCAAACGGCGGCGATCCTGTGCCTCGTTGAGCGACTCGCAGGATTGTCCATCGGTCCGCCCGGGCGTGCCGTCCGGTTCAGCTTGGGTAGGCGCGATGGCGACGATACACGGTACAATGTCGTCGCCACCACCGGGCACCATCTTGCAGGGCCTCAAGGCATTCTGTCCATCGCTAGAATCGAAGCGTTTTCGAGCGGGATGAAGACTATCAAGGAAGGTAGCCGTGACGAGACAAAAGGATGGAGTTTGGGTCGGGCTAAAGCTGACGGCGGGAGTTGTACTTCTTCTGCTGGTGGCCACCCAGGCAGCGCAGGCGCAGAGCTTCTCGGATATTTACGTCTTCACGGGCGGCTCGGCCGGGCAGTACCCATTTGGGCCTCTCATCGCAGATTCAGCTGGCAATCTGTACGGCACAACGCTGAATGGCGGCGCCTACGGCTACGGAACCGTGTACGAGCTGCCGACGACTGGCGGCGAGATTGTGCTTCACAGCTTTACAGGCGGCGCGGACGGCGGCTACCCCCTCGGAGGCGTCCTGCGGGACGCGAAGGGCGATCTTTACGGCACAACCCAGTATGGCGGAAATTTCAGCGATACCTGCCCCTTGGAGAGCGGGTGCGGCGTCGTCTTCAAGCTGAGCCCGCAGGGACAGGAGTGGTAGCGCGGACCACCGCCTTTGTGGTCCGCGGCTTTTCGCTCGGTTTCTTCCCGATCACTGGCGCGGCATCTGCGCGCCCGTGCCCCGGGTTATGATTTCGTCAGCCACGAGATCGATCAGACAGAGTACCGACGAGCGCCGTCAACGACCGCCGATCCGCGAACTCGGATCGGATGGGTCAGCCACCACAGGCAAAAGACGCGGACCGCAACACCGGCGGTCCGCGCTACGCTGCTCCGCAAGTACGTGGAGGTGCGATGTCGACGAGTGGATTCCCGCCTGCGCGGGAATGACTGCGTTCTGAAGGAGCGCGAGGGAAGGAGGTCAAGGCACTGTTCATCTTGCGACGGACACCTCGAGAGTAAACATCAGCGGCCTCTCCAATGACCTTGGAAGAGTTCCCCTCCCTGATGTCGGACGCCCGCCGAACGTGACTTTCGCCATGCGCTAGGGTGCGCCTGCCGCTCTCTCCTGCCCTGGAAAAACGCGGACTTGCCGCCGCTTGGTCAAGAATGCGACTCCCCATGACAGCAGGACGTAGAACCGGTTCGCGAATCCAATCAGAAAGTAAATGTGCACAGCGGCCCAGACAACCCAAGCCAAAAATCCCGCAAACCGGACGAATCGAAGATCGGCCAGCGCATAAGTCCGCCCTACGATCGCGAGGTCACCCTTATCCCAATACCAAAACGGCGCCGGATCCGGCTTCCCTGCGATCCGCCGCCGGACCAGCCGGGCCACGTACTGCCCCTCTTGAATTGCCGGCTGCGCGACGCCGGGCATCGTCATGGCCTCCTTCGACTTGAACCCCAACAGATTGCGGGATTCGGCGACCACATGCGCCGTGTCGCCGATCGCAAATATCTCAGGATGGCCCGGCACTGACATATCGGCGTTCACGATGATCTTGCCCGACCGGTCCATGGCCGCACCCAGCCACCGCGCTGCCGGGGAAGCCAGCACGCCCGCGCCCCACAAAACCGTCTTCGCCGGAATCCGCTTTCCATCGGCGACGATTCCGTTCTCATCCACACTGGTGACGCGCGTGTTCGTATACACTTTGACGCCCAGGCCTTCGAGATGCTGCTGTGCTTTGGCCGCCAAGGCTTCGGGAAAGGTGGGAAGGACGCGCGGCGCCGCTTCGTAAAGCAGAATGCGCGCCGAGCGCGGATCGATGTGGCGAAAGTCGTGCGCCAAAGCCATGCGCGACATTTCCGCCAGGGTGCCCGCCATTTCGATGCCGACCGTTCCCGCGCCCACCAGGACAAAAGTCAGCAGTCGCTGAATCTCATCGCTGTTGGCGTGGTCGAGAGCCGCCGTCTCTTCGGCCTGCTCAAAGGCCGTCAACACTTTCCCGCGAATCAAGTCCGCGTCGTCGAGGGATTCGAGTCCCGGCGCAACGCGCCGCCAATCGTCATGTCCGAAGTAGTTGTATTGAATGCCGGTCGCCAGGATGAGGAAATCGTAAGGCAGTTGATGTTCCTTGAGGCGAATCAGCCGCCGGGCCGGGTCGATCGCGGTCACTTCGTCCTGCAGCACCTCTACATTTCGCTGCCGGCTCACAATCGACCGCAGGGGAACGGCAATTTCGTCTGCAGAAAGCAGGCCCGTAGCCACCTGATACAGCATGGGACGAAAGAGATGATAGTTGCGTTTGTCGATCAGGACCACGCTCACTGCCGCGCCGGCCAGGGCACGTGTCGCGAACAGGCCGCCGAATCCGCCGCCGACGATCACCACTCGAGGCGCAGACATACCGAAACACCCTCCACAGTCACGAGTCGGACAGCCCTTTCAAGCCCCCGTTGCTGTGCCTGAGAGAATGTTAATACGCGAGCGGTGGCGGCGAGAAACGAAAAAGCCTCTACCGTCGAGCGGCCGCCCGGTTCGGACGATCAATCCTCCACGAGCGACTTTAGCCTGGATAGCGCCTGGTCCCACTGCTCGGAGACGCGAGCGAGATATTTCTTCATTTCTTCCATGGGCTCCGGATCGAATTGAAACAGGCTCTCACGGCCCGTGCGAACGTTGTGCACGATCCGTGCCCTTTCGAGCACGCGAAGATGCTTGGTGATCGCCTGCCGGGTCAGCCTGGAGCCCGCCGTGAGCTGAGAGATCGAACGCGGCTGTCCGTCGCAAAGCTTCGCCACCAGCGACAGCCGCGTCTTGTGGCCCAGTGCGGCAAAGACAGGCGCCGGAGCCTGCCGTTTCACGGTCAAGCGGCTATCACCCTTGCGCGACATAACTGTCAATATTCTTCATTTGCTGGGTCCAGCCGCCGTCGTTCATGCGGAAGGCTTCCAGGCGGCGGTCGCTCGGAATCTGGTCGAAACCGGACTCGGTGAGCACAAGCAGCGTGCCGGCGGCCGTCTTTTCCAACCGGAATTCGACGAGCGTGGGCGTCTCGGCCGAGTAATCCACTGCGGGATCGACGGCATAAGGGTGCCAGGTAAATGAAAAGAGCCGTTCGGGCTCCATTTTCTGCACAACGGCCTCCCATTTGACATGCTCGTAGCCGGGGTGGGTGATATGCCCGCGCGAAACCTCCCCTGGGACGAACGGGCCATCCAGTTTCACGCGAAACCACTCGCCGAACTCGCGATGATCGGTCAAGGCGCGCCACACCCGAGAAACCGGCGCCTTCAGTTCAATGCGCTTCTCAATTCGAGTCTCCATTAGGCAACCTCCAGGTTGCAGATTAGCACGGCCCGAAAAAAAACGGCAACCATTTTGTTGCGCTTGGCAGTGTCCAGTTTCAGGTGTAGGTCAGGCCCTCTAAGAATCCCTTATGTGAAGCATAAAAAACATTCACTTCTTCGAGAAGACCGTCACGCTGCACAATGGCTGTGCTTTTGATGGATCGTAAAATGGGCCGATTGTCCCCTGTCCTCCAACTCGGACTCTATCGCCGTGAGGAACACGACGCCTGCGGGGTGGGCTTCGTGGCCAAGCTCGGCGTCCCGCCTTCCCACCAGGTTGTGGAACAGGCGCTCGAATGCCTCGCGAACCTGACCCACCGCGGCGGCGTGGATGCCGACGCCGCGAGCGGCGATGGCGCCGGCCTGATGGTCCAGCTTCCCCACGCTTTCTTCGCCAAGGAGGCGGCGCGCCTCAACCTGTATGACGTCACGAACTCGCGCCTGGCGGTGGGCGTGTTCTTTTTACCCCAGGACCATGACGCCCGCGCCCACGCCATGGGGGTTGCCGAACAGGTCGTGGAGCAGTACCGCTTGCGGTTGGTCGGCTGGCGCCGCGTCCCGGTGGACCCGGGCGTGCTCGGTCCCCAGGCTCGCGAAACCATGCCGGAGATCCGGCATCTGCTGATCTCGGGCGCGCCGAGCGGCGATCGCGAATTCGAACAGGAGTTGTACCTCGTCCGAAAGGAAATCGAACGCCGCCTGCTCGACGATGCCGGGCGCGATGAGGTCAGGGCGACGGCCGCGGGGACGTACATCGCTTCTCTCTCCTGCCGCAATATCGTCTATAAAGGGCTGCTTTCGCCGCCGCAACTGGGCGCGTTCTATTCCGACCTGCGTCATCCGGACTTTACCACTTCGGCGGCGCTCTTCCATCAGCGCTACAGCACCAACACCATGCCGAGCTGGGATCTCGCCCAGCCCTTCCGGTTGGTGGCGCACAACGGCGAGATCAACACGCTGCTCGGGAATCGCAACTGGATGCGGGCCCGCGAGCCCGTGCTGGCTCATCCCGTCTGGGGCCGTCATGTGGAGCGCCTGAAGCCGGTAATTCGTCCGGGCGGCAGCGATTCCGCCAGCTTCGATAACGCTCTCGAGCTCCTCACCCGCTCCGGCCGCAGCGTTCAGCACGCGCTGCTCATGATGATCCCCGAGGCGTGGGAGAGCTCGGTGGAAACTCCCGCCGACGTGAAGGCGTTCCACCACTATCACTCCTGCCTGATGGAGCCGTGGGACGGTCCTGCCGCCATGGCGTTCCTCGACGGGCCGGTGGTGGGCGCGGCGCTCGATCGCATCGGCCTGCGCCCGGCCCGCTACACGATCACGCATGACGGCCTGATTGTTCTCGGCTCCGAGGCCGGTATCCTGCCGATCGAGCCCGAACGGGTGCAGGAGAAGGGGCGGCTCGGCCCCGGCGAGATTCTGCTGGTCGACCTCAAGCATCAGAAGATTCTGAAGAGCGACCAAGTGAAGCGCCAGGTTTCGCGCGGCCGCCACTACCGCAAGTGGATTCTGCAAAACATGTTGTTTGCGCCGCGCATGGCCGCCGCTGACACGGCCCTCGCGCGCGACGCCGCGCCCGTCTCCGGTGAATCCGCTGTGCCTGCCGGGCAGGACCATTTCGCCGCCCGGCAACTCGCCGCAGGATACACGCAGGAAGACGTCGAACTGCTGATCCGGCCGATGGCGGCGGAGCGGAAGGAAGGCGTGGGCTCGATGGGCGATGACGCGCCTCTGGCTCCCCTGTCCCACAGGACGCGGCCGCTTTGCCACTACTTCCGGCAGATGTTCGCCCAGGTCACCAATCCGCCCATCGACCCGCTCCGCGAGTCGCTGGTGATGTCGCTCGGCCTGTACCTCGGTCCGCGGCACTCGGTGCTGGTGGAAACCCCGGACCACGCCCGCATGATCCGCCTGGAGTCGCCGCTCCTGTTCGACGAGGAACTGGAGCGCTTGAAGCAACTGGGCTCCGGCTGCTTCAAGCCGGTCACGATCTCCACCCTGTTCGAGTTTGACCCCGGGCTGAGCGATGACGCCGGGGTGGAGAGCATGACGCGCGCGATTGACCGCGTGGTCCGGGAGTGCTGCGCGGCCGTGGAGGCGGGAAGCTCGATCCTGATTTTGAGCGATCGCGGCGTCGATCCGGCGCGCGCGGGCGTCCCCATGCTGCTGGCAGCCGGCGCCGTGGTGCAGGGACTGATGCAGGCCTCCGCCGGCAACAAAGCCGACCTGGTGCTCGAGACGGCTGAAGCCTGGGAGCCGCACCAGTTCGCCTGCCTGATCGGCTACGGGGCCGGCGCGGTGAATCCTTATCTCGCGCTCGAGATTGTGGCCGAAGAAGCGCGGCGCGGCCAACTGGGCGAGCTTGGCGTGGCGCAGGCGCTCGAGAATTATCGCGCCACCGTGGAGTCCGGGATCAAGAAGATCATGTCCAAGATGGGCATCTCGACGCTCGCCAGCTACCTCGGCGGAAAGTTCTTCGAGATCGTCGGCCTCGATCGCGCCCTGGTAGACCGCTTCTTCCCCGAGACCCGCACGCTCTTGGGCGGGTGCAGTTACGAGGACGTGGCGCGCGACGCCCTCGGGCGGCACCGTGGCGCCTTTCGGACGCCGGCCGCGAAACTCGAATCATCGGGGTTCTATCGCTTCCGCAAGGGGCTGGAACGCCACGCCTACAGCGCCGACGTCATCCGGCACCTCCAGAAGGCCGCCAAAGAGAACAACCCGGAAGCCTACCGTTCCATGGCGGATGAACTCGAGAATCGCGAGCCTCTGAGCATCCGCGATCTCCTGCGCTTCAAGCCCGCCGAGCCGATTCCGGTAGAAGAGGTTGAGCCGGCGGCCGGAATCCTCAGGCGCTTCAGCACGCAGGCGATGTCGCTCGGGTCGCTCAGCCCCGAGACGCAGCGGACGCTGGCCGTTGCCATGAATCGCATCGGGGGCAAGTCCAACACCGGCGAAGGCGGCGAGGACTCGGACGTCTACGCGGAACTCGTCAACGGCGAGTCCGCCGCGCACAAGATCAAGCAAGTCGCTTCAGGCCGCTTCGGCGTGACGCCCGAATACCTGGTGCGCGCCGAAGAACTCGAGATCAAAATGGCGCAAGGCTCGAAGCCGGGCGAAGGCGGGCAGTTACCCGGCCACAAGGTGACGCCGCTCATCGCGCGGGTGCGCCGCGCCGTGCCGGGCGTCGCGCTGATCTCACCGCCGCCGCATCACGATATCTACTCCATTGAGGACCTGGCCCAGCTCATCTATGATCTGCGCGAAATCAATCCCCGGGCCCGCATCGGCGTGAAGCTGGTCTCCCAGGCCGGCGTGGGCACGGTGGCCTGCGGCGTGGCCAAGGCCAACGCCAACGTGGTGCTGATCAGCGGTCATGACGGAGGCACGGGAGCATCGCCGCTCGGGTCGATCAAGAACACCGGGTCGCCCTGGGAGATGGGTTTGTCCGAGGCCCACCAGGCTCTGGTGGCCAACGGCATGCGCAACCGCGTCCGTTTGCGGGTGGACGGCGGACTTAAGACCGGCCGCGACGTGGTGATCGCCGCCATGCTGGGCGCGCAGGAGTTCGGCTTCGGCACGGCGGCCCTGGTGGCTCTGGCTTGCGTGATGGCGCGGCAGTGCCATCTCAACACCTGTCCCGTGGGCGTGGCCACCCAGCGGGAGGATCTGCGCCTGCGGTTTCCGAAGGAGCCCGAGCGCCTGGTGCACTACTTCGAGCACGTGGCGCAACACGTCCGCGAGACGCTGGCGAGTTTCGGGATGAGGTCGCTCGACGAGGTTGTGGGCCGCACGGATCTCCTGGAGATCAGGACCGTGGCGCCGGCCGTCAACGGCCCGAGGCAAGGCCGGCTGGATCTCGGGCCGCTGCTTGCAAGGTTGGACGGCGGGGCCAATGCGGCGCAGTCGCCGGCGGCCGGGCAATCTCCATCCGGACCGGCGATTTCGGGCCGGGCTCCGTCGAGCGACGGCACGAGCGCGGCCACAGCCCGCCCTGCTCACGTCGATCCCTTGGCGCAGCGGCTTGCGGACGACATCCGTCAGGCGCTCGTTTCCGGCGAATCGGTGCGGAAGAGTTACGCCATCACGAACATAAACCGGACCATCGGCGCGCGGGCTGCGGGCGAGATTGCGCTGGTGCACGGAGATGAGGGCCTGCGCGAAGGGTCATCAGAGTTCCGCTTTGCGGGCAGCGCCGGACAGAGCTTCGGCGCCTTTCTGGTGCCCGGAATGCGGATGGTGCTCGAAGGCGAGGCCAACGACTACGTAGGCAAAGGCATGGGCGGCGGTGAGATCGTGATCCGCCCGCCGCGCGGCAGCAATTTCGATTGGAACGGCAGCACCATTCTCGGGAACGCCGTGCTCTACGGTGCTACCGGCGGACGCCTGTTTGCCGCGGGCCGCGCCGGCGAACGCTTTGCCGTTCGCAACAGCGGCGCGGTCGCCGTGGTCGAGGGAGTCGGCGATCACGGCTGCGAGTACATGACGGGCGGTGTGGTGGTGGTGCTCGGCGAAACCGGGCGCAATTTCGGCGCCGGCATGACGAATGGCCTCGCCTACGTTTACGATCCCGCGAATCGCTTCGAGCGGCGCTACAATTCCGAACTGCTCGCGCTCCAACGCGTGATGGAGCCCGAGGACTCCTACTTCCTGCGCCAGTTGGTGTTCTTCCACCTCGAGGAAACCGGCAGCAGCAAAGCGCGTGAGATTCTCGACGCCTGGGCGCTCAATCTCCTGCACTTCTGGAAGGCACAGCCACGTTCGCGGACGCAGCCGGCGCCGCGCATCCGGCGGCCCGCCTTTTCGCGGAGCGCCGCCTTGGTCTAGCCCGGAGAACGGCGGCCTCAGCTAAACAGGTCATCCACGGGAAAGGTCCAGCCACGAACGGCGGGTTTGGCGTCGGCAAGCTCGCCGCGTCGGTAGACCGCAGGCGTCCCGGGGTCGCTCGCGCGATAGGCTCGCACGCTCTCATCTCGCAGCACGTCCACGTCCCAAACCACCAAAGTTCCGGCGGCGAAATAATCGCGACGCTTGGCGGCCATCTCCCGGTCGGCCGCCGGCCCGTAGTCGCCTTCACTGCGCACTTCCACCGCAAACATCGGAGCGCCTTCCAGGAACTTGCCGCGCGTCCTCGGCCCGACATAGTAGGCGGCATCAGGGCTGAAGGACCGGCGATTCGGCAGGTTCACAATGAAGGCCGCGTTGTCGGGATAAGCCCGGCCCTGGCCCGTGCGCCCTTCATAAGCACGCAGGGAGACAAAAACTTCTCCCCCGGCGCGACTGGGCAAGTCTCCAGTGGGCGGCATGAGTTTCAACTCTCCGTCGACGATTTCGGCTTTGCCATCTTCAGGCACGTGGTAGAGGTCTTCGATGGTGGCGGTGAGTCTTAGTGGGCATTCGAACCTCCCGGCCATCTTAACATGAGCGTAAGACCAGCCCGCACAGGCGTCACGCGAGCTTTCGGAGCAGGCGCGGCGTGAGCCACCAGACCAGTTGTCCGGGCGGCCGCAGCGGGAATCCATCAAAGGCAATCAGGCAACAGCCGCCTTTCTTGAATCCCAGGCGCGCCTGGCGGGCGGCGCCGGTCAAGCGCGCCGCGAGGGCACTCAGGTCAGGCTCATGGCCCACCAGGAGCACGCGCGGGCGCTCCGGATGCCGCGAGAGGAACGCGACCAGATCTTCGAGAGCGCCGCCCGGCTCGAGCGCCTCGCAACGATCGAGAGGCAGCGCCGGGCTGACCGCCTCCGCCACGATCCTGGCCGTCTCGAGCGCGCGCACGTAGGGACTCGACACCACCCAGACGGGCGCGAAGCCCGTTTCGAGCAAGCCCCCGGCGATCTTCTTCATGCGCTCCCGGCCCTCAGGCGTAAGCGCCCGTTTGGAATCGTCCTGGCCGACGGAGCGATCGGCCGCGATCCCGTGGCGCATGATGCACAGTTCGTACGCGTTGTCGTCAGTTTCCGCCATAAAAAACGTCAGCGGGCGGACGGCGATTCCGCCATCTGCCCCTCTTTCCATAGAGCTTCGAACTCGTCGGCGTAGGCCGCCGCCACCAGAGGGCTGCGCAGCACCACAAGGTTCTCATAGTTGGTTTCTTCAGACTCCATGGTCCAGTTGTAGCTTCCCATCGCCACGGTACGCCCGTCAATCACCGCAAATTTGTGATGCATCTTGGAGCCCGCTCCGGTGCGCCCGCCGAGAAGCCGGAAAGCAATCGAGTGGTTCCGCAGCATCAATTGCGCGGCCCGATTCTCCTCATAATGATCGTTGAAATTCAGGCAGAGCCTCGTGGAAACACCTCTCTGGTGCGCCCTCCCCAGCGCCGACACCAGGCGCGGGTTGGCCAGGCGATAGAGCGCCGCCGCGATGGAGACTTTCGCGGCTGAGATCAGGCTCTCCAGAGCCTCGGCGCCGGACTGCGACCGCGTGAAGATCACCTCGACCTGTTCCATTGAGAATCAACCCCTCTGCGGGCGCGGGCCGACGCGCACACCCCGGGTCAGTGTCCCTCGCGCAGCCGGTCCATGGCACGGTGCACGTCCTTGGCGGCCTCGGCGTCTTTGTCGGACGGCAGAAGGTCCAGGAATTGCTGGTAAGCGTTTAGCGCCTTCTGCCTGAGCCCCATTTTTTCGTAAGTCTTGCCGAGACCGAGGTAAGCCGGAGCGTAATCGGAGCGCGCCCCGACAGCCTCTTCGAATCGGCTAGCGGCCGCCTTGTAGTTGCCCCGCTTCAGATAGAAATTGCCGATCTCGACCGATTTTGCGGCTCCAGGCGGGATATACCGGTGGTTCTCGAGCTCTACGGGCGGCTCCGGTGGCGGAGCGGTTCCGGAGGTCTGCGCACAAGATGCTCGGGGACCAAAGGCCAGCAAGCTCAGCACCGCCGCCAGCGCTGCACGACCGGTCAGTCCCGCCCGCACACGCTTCACCGCAGCCCTGACGAAGGTCGACATTGCGAAAAAGCGCCCCACGTTTTTCAGTTTACGAGTGACCCGTCCTGACCGCAAGCGACTTACGCCGGGCCGTGCCTACCGGGCGAGCCCGGCCGGCCGGGCTGGCGATCGTAGAGTTCGCGGACACGCTCCAGGGTATCGATTTCAGTCACCGGTTTGTCAGGCCGAAGCCGCGCAATGCGAGGAAAGCGCAGCGCGAAGCCGCTCTCGTGCCGATTCGACCGCTGGATGTTGTTGAACGCAACTTCGAGGACGACCGCGGGCTCCACGCTAAGGCGGAAGCCCTGGTCTTCGAGGGTGTGCTCGAGAAAGTACGCGGTCATATCCCGGATCTGGGCGTCCGTCAGCCCGGAGTACGCTTTGCCGATCGTGACCAGCCGATCGCCGTCGCGCACCGAGAAAGTGTAGTCCGACAGGACGTTGTGACGCCGGCCGTGTCCGTACTCGACCGCGGTCACCACCACGTCCAGTGTGGCAAGCGGACGCTTGAGCTTCAGCCAGTGCCGGCCGCGCCGCCCGGGAACATAAGGCGAATCCGGCGCCTTGGCCATGATCCCTTCATGTCCGCGTTCGAGCGCCGCCTGGAATGCGGACTCCCAATCCGCAGGGCTCGACGCCGGCGAGGGGGCGGAAAGTTGCAAGGCCGGCCCGCTGGACGCCTGAGAGACGGGGCCGAGCAAGGCCTTCAGGCGCGCACGCCGCACCGTCCAGGATTCATCGAGCAGCAGCTCGCCGTCCTGCCAGAGCAGATCAAAAGCGATCAGGCTGGCCGGCAGCTCGAGCGGCAGGAACAACTCGGCGTGCTTGCGGCCCAGACGGCTTTGAAATTCGGTGAAGGCAATCGGGCGGCCGTTGCGCCAGCCCACGATTTCGCCATCGAGGACGAATTCGCCGGGCAGGGCTCGGAGCGACGCTACCAGCTCCGGGAATTCCACGATCTCGTCGAGGGTACGCGAGAAGAGTTTCACCCCGGCTGAACCCTTGTGAACCTGGGCCCGGATGCCGTCGTACTTGTCCTCCGCCACGCCGCCTTGCGGCAGCGCGTTCGCCAGGTCCTCGGGTGTTTCAGCGGCATTGGCGAGCATGAATCCCACGGGGTGAAACAGGTGCAGACGCGCCTCCGCCAACCGTCCCGCAGCCGCCAGGCGCAGTGCTTCGCCAATGTCGCCGGTGAGCATGTTCGCGCGTTGGATCTCCGCTAAGGGCCGGTCGAATGCGCGAGCCAGCGCTTCCTCGACCAGCCCATCAACCAGGCCGATGCGGAGTTCGCCGGTCAGAATCTTGACAAAGTATTTGGCTTCGAGCGGGGTAACGCGGCCAAGGACGCGGGTCAGCAGCTCCAGCTTTTGCCCCGGACCCCGGCGCGCGGCGAGCTCGCGGAGCGCGTCCTCGGCCTCGGCCAGCGTGAGAGTGCGACCCGCGGTTTTGCCCGTGAGCAGCTCCCCGGCGGCGCCGCCGAGATCCCCGTAACGACGATAGGCGGCCTCCATTTCGCCGGCGCTCGCGCCCGACACTGCGGCGAGCGCTTGCCAGATCAGACTGCCGCCCACCTGCGTGACGTCCTCGGCGAAGCGCGGGAAGGCCCGGCCGGTGAAGAAAAGCGCGGCACGCGCCGCATCTTCGGGGTCGAGCGAAAGCAGGTAGTCCGCCACCAGCCGCGTCTTTTGCAACTTCTTGGACGTGGCGGCGATGCTTTCGCACGTCTGGGCAAATCGGAGCATAGAACGGCGCCGCCTTCGCGCGAACCCGGCTTGATCGCCCAACCTTATACCAGCCGGGTCCCGTCCTCGTCGACCGGATCCTCGAGCAGATCGCCGAGCGCGGCGCGAAAGGCCTGATGGAGAACGTCCCACATGCGGCGCGTGTGCGACGGACCGTCATACTCCGCCTGGCTTGGAGCGGCCGGCTCCCGGTTCCCGGCTTCCTCAAAGAAGTCCCGGGCGGTCGGCCAGCATACCCGGATGTCGGGATGGCGCGGCAGGCGCCGGTTGAAGTCCAGCTTCCCGCGACGAATCTCGACCGCCCATTCCAGGTCCCAATCCTCAATCGACCAGACGCTCGTGAGCTCAGCCTCGCGAATCTGCTGTTTCACGGTGCGGCTTCGGCCGGCCAGCACGATCGCGCGCTGGATCAGCCGTTGCGCTGCACGCTTGGAGAGGCCACCGGGCGCCTCTTCGAACTGCGGTGCGTGACTCAATCCCTGCTCCCCAGGAAGGCGCGCTCCCGTCCGGATTCTTGAGCAGCGCGGCGAGCGCGGCCCGCGGCGGCGGACACCAAGTCGATCGAAGGAGCCAATTCGTCCACCAACCCCATGGTGAGCGCCTGGGTCGCGGGCACACGTTCGCCCGTGGCCATGATCTGCAACGCGACGCCCGGCCCGACACAGCCTGGCAGCCGGCGTGTTCCGCCCCATCCGGTCACGAGTCCGAGCGCGGCGGCAGGATACCCCAGGCTCGCATCATAAGCGGCCACGCGTTCATGGCACGCCAGCGCCAGATCAAGCCCGCCGCCCAGACAGAATCCTCGAATCGCAGCCACCACCGGCAGCGCGGATCGGGCGATTTCGCGAAACAGGGACTGACCGAGGCGCGCGAACTCGAATGCCGCGACGCCGGAGAGATCGGCGACCTCCCGAAGCTCGGCGCCCGTGACAAACGAATGCGAATTGGCCGCGATCACAACGCCACGAAAACCGCCGGACGAGCGCACCGCATGAAACCGGTCGCTCAATTCCGCGAGCATCTCGCGGCTCAATCGCGGATATTGCGGCTGCTCGGAAAACGTCAGGACGGCGACGGAATCGCAGCTCGAAAGCTCCACGACACCCCTCTGATTTGGATCGTAAGGCCGCGGATGGGTCATAACGCCGCAGAGCATCCGCTCCGAAAGCTCTGCCGGCAAGCGTCCCGCCTATCGTTGCGATTTCCGTCCGGCCGCGACATCGGTGTTGAATTCCCTCGACTTGTTGCGCGGCACGGTCAACGAAGACCAGCTTCCGGTAGCTTTCGCCGTGAGATGCTTCGCGAGAAAGACGATCTGGCCCACGTGATAAGAATAATGGGCGACTTGCCGGTTGATGGCCTGCATCACGGAGTGCGGCTCCGTGCGGATCATAACCGTGCGCGCGAGGTCAGCCTCGGTCAACGGCTCGAGCGCGTCGAACAGCACCTTCCAGCCGGATTCCCACACCGCCAGCAACTCGGCTCTGGTCGCGGGCGGATCTTCGAATTCGCTATCGCGGTTCCGGTCCGGCTTCTCTCCGTCCGAGGTCAAGAAATCCGTCCAGCGCGACCGCATGTTCCCCGTCATGTGCTTGACGATGATGGCAATCGAATTGGACTCGCCGTCCGGCGCGGAGAACAGCGCTTCTTCGGGGCATTGCCCGATCGCGCGTTCGCCGACCTGTTTGCTATACCGGAACAGGCTCAGCGAGTCTTCGATATACGACGTGGTCAGTTGATGTGCCATGGCTGCGTTCCCCTCGGTCTCCCCTTCCCGCTTCTGACGTATGACGTCGCAGACATCCCGGACTTGCGGCGCGCGAGGCGAATGTCATGGCTTGACGCGCGTCACTTCGGCGCCCAGCTCGCCGTGCGCCAGATGAATCGAAACCTCGCTGCCGGTGGCCACCTGGCTCGCGTCGCGCACGATCCGTCCGGCGGCGTCGCGGGTGATCGAGTATCCCCGGTTCAAGATCGCCAGGGGATTGCGCTCTCCGAGCAGAGCTCTCACCTGAATCAACCGGTTGCGCTGCCGGGTCAGGACGCGCACGAGGGCCGCATCCAGCCGTCCCGACCTCTCGTGGAGCGGTCCGCGGCGCTGCTTGATCAATCGCTCGAGGTCATAGCGGAGCACTCCCGGCGCGAGACGCAGGAATTCGTTGCGCGCGGCTGAGAGGCGCCGCGCCACGGTGCGGCTGAGGGCGGCGGCGGCCTCGTCCACGCGCTGCGACCGTTGAACGATCCGCGTGGCCAGGGTCTGAAACACGCGGTGGGCGCTCAGCTCGCGCAATTGGTGCCGGGCGTCCGCCAGCCGCAGCCGCACGCACTGGCCAAGATGCCGCACGCGGCTCTCGACTTCGGCTTCGAAGTCTTCCCGTGGATGAACCACCAGCTCGGCGGCCGCCGAAGGCGTGGGCGCGCGCAGGTCTGCCACGAAGTCGGCGATGGTAAAATCGGTCTCGTGCCCCACGGCGGAAACCACCGGTACCTTTGAGGCGGCGATGGCCCGCGCCACGATCTCTTCGTTGAATGCCCACAGATCCTCAAGCGATCCGCCGCCCCTCGCGACGATCAGCACGTCCACTCCGGGCCAGCGGCTCAAACACCGGATGCCTTCCACAACCTCCGCCCCTGCGCCTTCGCCCTGCACGCGCACGGGATAAACGAGCGCGTTGATGTTCCGGAACCGCCGGCGAAGCACTCGCAGGATGTCGCGGATCACCGCTCCGGTGGGCGACGTCACGATCCCGACGGTTCGCGGCAGCATCGGCAGAGGCTTCTTTCGGGCCGCGTCAAAGAGCCCTTCAGCCGCAAGACGCGCCTTGAGCTGCTCGAAAGCAAGCTGCAGCGCGCCGAGACCCGCGGGCTCCAGAAGCTCCACGATCAACTGGTACTCGCCGCGCGCCTCGTAGACGCTGAGCTGGCCCCGCGCGATCACGGAAAGGCCGTCGGCGGGCTTGAACTTCAGGTAGCGCGCCTGGCCGCGAAAACAGACGGCGCGAAGCTGCGCCCCCGCGTCCTTCAAGGTGAAGTAGAGGTGGCCGGAAGCGGCGGGACGGTAGTTCGAGATCTCCCCCTTGATCCAGATGTCCGGGAATTCTTCCTCAAACAGCGCGCGAATCTCCTGGCTCAGCTCGGAGACTGTGTAGACCTTGCGCTGCGGTTTGAAGTCGAGGACGATCTGGTCCATAGAAGCGTTAGCAGTCAGCAGTCGGCAGTCGGCAGTCTGCACTCAGCAGTCGGCGGTCGGCACTCAGCAGTCGGCAGTCAGTACCCGGCAGTCGGCATTGAAGCCTGACAATTTGGTGAACTGGGCAGGCAGCACAACGGCCGACGCTGTCCAGAGCAGTAGAAAGATACCGCACGCTTTCGTCATCCCGTAAGGCTTGCGCATGTCCTCTCCTCGCCGGTTTGATTGAGGGTCGTCGCCTTCGACCTATCGTCGGCCACCGCGTCGCGACTGTCAAGGTCGGGCGTCAAAGGGTGCCGGCGTCATTTGCGAACCTCAGGACAGCGCTCCCAGGCCCAGATGGGACGCAGGTAGGCCTGCTGGAATCCGTGCTTTAGCAGGTTGCGGTACGATCCGCTGGGCCGCCCGCGCCGGGGCTCGAGCGTCTCGGACACGATCCACTTCGCGCCGAGATCAGCCGCCCGCTTGACTCGGGCCGCGATGATCGCCCCTTGCGCGCCCCGGCGGCGGAAGGGGGTGAGCGTCGCGCCCCAACCCATCCAGGCTCCATCGCCCTGGACGTAGACCATCCCGGTCGCAACCGGCTGATCCCCCGCAAAGGCGAGGTAGTGGCTGAATCCGGGCGCCCCGACCGAAGCCGTGATCCAGTCCCGCTGGCTCGGAGGCGCCGCAAAAACATGGCCGAATACGGCTGCGAACGCCGCAGAGTCTGCCTGCCCGATGCGCCGGACGCGCAGATCGCTCCGGACCTGCGGCGCATTACGCGTCTCGCGGACGAGCTTGGAATAGGCGTGGTGCGGCCGGAAGCCGCGTTTCTCGAGCCACCCGGCCATCGCGTCCGACGGTCCACAGGGACTCTGGTGGAGACTGAATCGCTTCACTTTGTGGTCCCGGAAGATGTCCAGAGCTTCGTCGATCATCGGCTCCGTGGCAGGTTCGTCGACACCGAGCCCGACAACGCGGTTGCGCTGCAGCGAGATACTCTTGGGTTTAACGGTGACCAGCGCCCCGCCGAGGCGAAAGAGTTTCTGGCCGTCCGCCGTGGAGCCGGGACGCAGCGCCCAGAACGCCTCGTTCATGCGAAGCTCGATGGATTCCGCGATATGGGCGATGCCGGACGGATTCATGTCTCGCGAAAACGGCCCCGCCGTATCCTACACCATCCGGGCGGGCGTAGGCTTGTGCTACGATAGTTCCCGCGAGATTCCTGCGGCCTATGAGTAATTCTCCCGTGGCAAGCGGCAAGCTCAGAGTGATCCCTCTCGGGGGACTGGGCGAATTCGGCATGAACATGATGGTCTTCGAGTACGGCGAAGACATCATGGTGGTGGACTGCGGGGTGATGTTTCCCGAGCCCGAACTGCTGGGCGTAGACATCGTGATTCCGGACATCACCTATCTCCGGGAGCGGCGCGAGCGCGTTCGGGCCATCGTGCTGACGCATGGCCACGAGGACCACATCGGCGCCCTGCCTTACGTGCTCGATGAGATCGACGTGCCCGTCTACGGCACCGCCTTCACCCTGGCGCTGGTGCGGTCGCGCCTCGAAGAGCACGGTCTCGCTGACAGCGTCGAGCTTCGCGAGATGACGCCGAAGGCGCCGTTTCAGGTGGGACCCTTCAAGGTGGAGTTTATCCACCTGACCCACAGCATTATCGACTCCGGGGCTCTCGCCATCACCACGCCGGTCGGGGTGGTGATCCACAGCGGCGACTTCAAGTTTGATCCCACGCCCACCGACGGGCGCATCAGTGACCTGCACACGCTCGCGAACTACGGCCAACAGGGCGTGCTCGCGCTGTTTTCGGACTCGACCAACGTGGAGCGGCCCGGCATGACGCCTTCGGAGCGCGGCGTGCGCGAGCGCTTCGGCGAAATTGCGGCCGAGGCGCACGGCCGGCTGGTTTTCTCCTGCTTTTCCACGTCGCTCCATCGCATGCAGATCGTGGCGGACCTGGCGCGGGAGTACAAGCGGCGGCTGTGCTTTATCGGGCGCAGCATGCACCGCAATTCCGAGATCGCGATCGGCATGGATCGCCTGCGCGTGGCGCCCAACGTCCTCGTGACGCCCGAAGAATTGGGCAACCTGCCGCGCGACAAGGTCATGCTGGTGGTGGCGGGCAGCCAGGGTGAGCCCATGAGCGCCATGGCGCGCATCGCCCTCGACAACCACCGCTTTGTTACGCTCGAGCCCGGCGACGAAGTGGTGCTTTCGGCGCGTGTCATCCCGGGCAATGAGAAGTCCATCTTCCGCATGATGGATCACCTTTACCGCCGCGGCGCGCACGTCCATTATCACGACGGCAGCCAGCCGCCCGTCCACGTGTCGGGCCACGGCAGCCTTGAAGAATTGCGCCTGATGCTGAATCTGGTGCGGCCGAAGTACTTCGTGCCCGTACACGGGGATTACCGCCAACTGGCGCGCCACCGCGAGGTGGCATCGGAAGGCAACGCCGTTTCGGGCGCGAGCTTCCTGCTCGAGGATGGCGCCGTGATCGAATTTGACTCCGCCGGCGCCCGCCTGGCCGGGCAAGTGACGGTGGGCCACGTCTACATCGACACCGGATCGCTCGAGGAAGTGGGCGAGGTCATCCTCAAGGAGCGCCGCCGCATCTCCGAAGACGGCATCGTAGTGCCCATCCTGGCCATCAACAAGCACACCGGGCTGCTCGAAGCTCCGCCCGAGATCGTCTCGCGCGGCTTCGTGCAGTTCGAAGAGACCCCCGACCTGCTCGACGCCGCCCGCGAAGTGGTGCTGCGCACCATCGAGAAATCGAAGCCTGAGGAAGCCGGCGACTGGGGCGTGATCAAGGACAAAATCCGGTCCGCCTTGCGCAAATTCTTCGACCAGGAGCTCGGCAAGCGGCCATTGATTTTGCCTGTGGTGCTGGAAGTCTAGAGATTTTCGATTGACGATTGGTGATTGGAATCCCTTGATCATTTAGCTCCGTCGAACCGACTCGTAGGGGGCGCCCGCAATGATCCGGCCTATTACGAGGTTATGAGGACGATTCCTTGACCGCTCCCCTACCGTGTGTTAGTTTGCATAGTTAGAGGCCTTACGACTTCGAGGACTCGCGCGGCTTTCTGGAGACCAATTGGATATAGCAACTGAGGCGGCGCTAAAGCGGACAGCGCTGAACGCGGTGCATCGCGCACTTGGCGCTCGGATGGTGGACTACGCCGGCTGGGACATGCCGGTGGAGTACTCCGGCATCACGGACGAGCACGTGGCGGTGCGCACCCGCGCCGGCCTCTTCGACGTGAGCCACATGGGCGAGATCGACATCCAGGGTCCGGGCGCGCTTGCGCTCGTGCAGCACGTCACCTCCAACGACGCCTCGCATCTCAAGGTCAATCAGGCGCACTATTCGGCGCTGATGAATCCGAACGGCAGCGCCGTGGACGATTGCCTGGTGCATCGGTTCGCGGACGATCACTTCTTCCTGTGCGTCAACGCCGCCAACACCGGTAAGGACTTCGCCTGGATCACCGGGCACAATGGCTTTGACGCCGAGGCGCGCAACGTGTCGGCGGAATACTCGCAACTGGCCCTGCAGGGTCCCCAGGCCTTGGCCATTATGACGAGGGTCGCGGACGCGGACCCCGGCACGCTGAAATACTACTGGTTTATGCGGGCCAAGGTCGCAGGCGTTCCGGGGTTGCTCGCGCGCACCGGCTACACGGGTGAAGACGGTTTCGAGTTCTATTTTGCGCCGGCCGAGTCCGAGCGGGTCTGGAACGCCCTGTTCGAAGCGGGGCGCCCGGAAGGCCTGATTCCGGCCGGCCTCGGGGCCCGCAACACGCTCCGTCTGGAAGCGGGCATGGCGCTGTACGGGCACGAACTCGACGACGAGACGACGCTGCTCGAGGCGAACCTCGGATGGATCACGAAGCTCGACAAGGGTGAGTTCCTGGGCCGCGACGTTCTCGCCGGACAGAAAGAGCGCGGCACGCGCAAGAGGCTGATCGGATTTGAGATGGCGGACCGGGCGCCGGCGCGCGACGGCTATCCCGTCTGGATCGGGGACGAGCAGATCGGGCGCGTCACCAGCGGGTCTCCGGCCCCATTCCTGAAAAAGAACATCGGCATGGCCTATGCCAGCTGCGACGGGCGCGCTTTCGAGCTCGAGCCGGGCCAGGGCATCGAAATCGAAATCCGTGGGCGGCGCGCCCCCGCGCGAGTGGTGCCGTTGCCGTTTTACAAGCGGAGAAAATGAGAAAGAAGGAGCCCGTAGACAGGAGTCAGGAGACAGGAGTGCAAGCAACGAGATCGTGCTCCGATCTTCTGACTTCTGACTCCTGACTTCTGATTTCTGACTTCTGCTTTTCGAGCGAGGGAACATGTACCCACCAGAGCTGCTTTACACCAAGGACCACGAGTGGATCCGTGTTGACGGGGAAATCGGTACCCTGGGCATCACCGATCACGCCCAGAAAGAGCTTGGCGATATCGTTTTCGTCGAGTTGCCGAAGCGCGGGGACCAGGTGACGGCGCACGAAACCTTCGGCTCGGTGGAGTCCGTGAAGGCCGTGTCTGAGATTTTTTCGCCGGTCACCGGAGAGGTGACGTCGGTCAACAGCAGGATCAGCGATCGTCCCGAGCTCGTCAATGAAGACCCGCACGGCGAGGCGTGGCTCATCAAGGTGCAATTGAAGGATCACCGGGAGACCGAGAGCCTGATGACCGCCGACCAGTACGAGGCCTACATCGAGGGCTCGGCCGCCGCCTCGGCTGCTGAATAGCTTCAGGGGACAAATTGAATGCGTTATCTGCCGAATTCCGACGCCGATCGCGCCGCCATGCTGGAGGCGATCGGCAAGAAATCCGCTAGCGAGCTGTTTGAGCAGATCCCGGCGGGCTTGCGCCTTCGCGGCGACCTGCGGCTGCCCGGTCCGCTCTCTGAGCCTGAGCTCGTGGAGTTTTTTGAGGAGGCGTCGCGCGAGAGCGCGCGCGATTACGTCTCGTTGCTGGGCGCGGGCGCCTACGCGCATTATCGTCCGCTGGCGATTGACGCGCTCATCCTACGCGGCGAATTCCTGACCTCGTACACGCCCTACCAGGCCGAGATCAGCCAGGGTAACCTGCAGGCGATGTTTGAGTTTCAGACCCTGATCACCCAGCTTACCGGGATGGAGGTGGCCAACTCCTCGCTCTACGACGGGTCCACAGCTGCTAATGAAGCCGTACTGATGGCCATGCGGCTGACGCGGCGCGAGCGCGTGGTGATTGCGCGCACGGTGCATCCGGAGTACCGCCAGGTGATCGCCACCTATCAGCAGCACCAGGGTGTCGAGATCGAGGAGGCGGCGTTCACGGGGACGGGCCAGGTCGACCTCGAGGCCCTCGAAGCCGCCGTGAACGATCGGACCGCCGCGGTGGTGGTGCAGTCGCCCAATTTCTTCGGGGCCCTCGAGGCCTGGCCGGCGCTCGCCGAAATCGCCCATCGGCACGGCGCGCTGCTCGTGAGCGTCGTGACCGAGCCGCTTTCGCTCGCGCTCGTGAAGCCTCCCGCGGAGGCCGACATCGTCTGCGGCGAAGCGCAGTCGTTCGGCGTTCCCGTCGCCTTCGGGGGACCGTACGTGGGATTCCTCGCCACGCGCGAGCAGTACATCCGGCAGATGCCGGGACGCCTGGTCGGCGAGACCAAGGATACCCAGGGGCGCCGCGGCTATTGCCTGACGCTCGCCACCCGCGAGCAGCACATCCGGCGCGAAAAGGCCACCTCGAACATCTGCACCAGCCAGTCGTTGATGGCGCTCAATGCGACCATCTACCTCTGCCTGCTCGGCAGGAACGGGCTTCGGGCGCTCGCGGAACAGAATCTGGCGAAGGCTTGCTACGCCGCCGCCGAGCTCGCCAAGGTTCCTGGGGCCTCGCTTCCCTTCTCCGCGCCCCATTTCAACGAGTTCGTGATCAAGGCCCCGGTTGATTCCGGAGAACTGCTGGCCGCCTTGCGCGAGGAGAAAATCATCGGCGGCCTGCCGCTCGAGCGCTTTTACCCCGACCTGAAGGACCACCTGCTGGTATGCGTCACCGAGACCGTGCCGAGACGCGCGCTCGACCGCATGACCGAGGTATGGCATCGCTTCAGTCGCCCGGCAATCGAGCCGGCCGCGAACGAGGCGACGGTCCGAGTTTGATCGTCCGGAGCCGTGGAAATGGTGAAAAAATAAAAATGTTACGAACGAAGCCGTTAGGTCGTTGAATGGAAAAGACTTCTATTTTCCATATTCTCCGAAAGCCGTTAGGTTATTGAAAACAAGCGAGTTGTAAGATTAAAGCCGTTACGTTATTGATTGCAGGTTCTTTAGCCCCGTTTTGACGGGCAAAATATTGGCGCAGGATGCGCATTCCGGTGCAAAAAGGCACGAGAAATGGCTGATCGAATCGAGCACGCAAGACCCCACATGACCCGCAACGAGGGTCTGATCTTTGAGCGGTCCACCCCCGGCAAGACGGGCGCGGAGCTGCCGCCGCTCGACGTGCCCGCCTGCGGCGCCGAGCAGACCCTTGGCGAGGAATTCTATCGCCGGGACCTCGAGGGCTTCCCTGAAATCTCCGAGCTGGACGTGATCCGTCACTTCACGCGGCTGTCCACGTGGAATTATTCCATCGACGTCGGCGTGTACCCCCTGGGCTCGTGCACCATGAAGTACAATCCGCGGTTGAACGAGGCGGTGGCGCGGTTTGCAGGCCTCGGCACCGATCATCCCTACACGCCCGAGCACCTGACGCAAGGCTGCCTGAAGATACTGGCGGACACCCAGCGCGCCCTGCTCGAAATCACCGGCATGGACGCCATCTCGCTGCAGCCCGCCGCCGGCGCCCAGGGCGAGCTGACCGGCCTGCTGCTGATCCGCGCCTGCCTGCGCGAGCGCGGCGACGCGCGCCGCTACATCCTGGTTCCCGACTCGGCGCACGGCACCAATCCCGCCAGCGTCACGATCTCGGGCTATGAAGCGCTGCCCCTCAAGTCCGATCGCCGCGGCTGCGTTGACCTCGCGGAACTCGAGCGCCTGCTGAGCGCGGAAGTGGCCGGCCTGATGCTGACCAATCCCAACACCCTCGGCATCTTCGAGGAGGATATCGAGAAGGTCTGCGCCATGGTGCACGCCCGGGGCGGCCTCGTCTACATGGACGGCGCCAACATGAACGCGCTCGTGGGGGTGGCGCGGCCGGGAGACTTCGGCGTGGACGTGATGCACCTGAATCTGCACAAGACTTTTTCCACGCCGCACGGCGGAGGGGGTCCCGGGTCCGGGCCCGTGGCCGTGAAGCGCCTGCTCGAGCCTTACCTGCCCGCCCCGACCGTCGAGGATGCTGCGGACGGAAGCGTGCGGCTGAACCACGACCGCCCGCGCAGCGTGGGCCGGGTGCGCGCCTTCTACGGCAACTTCGGGATGGCCGTCCGCGCCCTGGCCTACATACTAGCCTACGGCTCCCGGGGCCTGCGCCAGGCCACCGAAGACGCCGTGCTCAACGCCAACTACATCAAGGACCGCATCCGCGACTGCTACGACCTGCCTTACGACGCGCCCTCCCTGCACGAGTGCGTTTTTTCCGACAAGCGCCAGGAGGCCCGCGGCGTCCGCACCGGCGACATCGCCAAGCGCCTGATCGACTACGGCTTCCATCCCTACACCACCTCGTTTCCCCTCATCGTGCACGGCGCCCTCATGATCGAGCCCACCGAGAGCGCGGGCAAGCCGGAGCTTGACGCCTTCATCGACGCCATGCGCTCGATCGCGCAAGAAGTGGAAGAGGACCCGGAGCTCGTGTCGACGGCTCCGCACACCACGCGGGTCTCGCGCCTTGACGAAGTCGGCGCCGCGCGCAAGCCGGTCCTGCGCTGGAAGCCGGCGGCGCGGTAAGCACGGGCTACCCCTGTGCGACGGCCTGGGCCGCCCTACGATTCGAATCTATCCTTTGGGCTGTGCCCACATCCCCACCACATTAGGTTGTGGTTTTCGCTTTACACGACATCTTTTTCATGCTAGCTTGCTTCTGAAGACTGAGGGGATTTCTCGCGCTAAGCCTCGCCCGAAGTGCGCCAGAAAGAAGGCCGAGTCAAGGGCCGGCACGAGGGGCGGTTTTGACGGGAATCAAGGTCGCGATCAGGCGCTTCGAGCACGGGTCCGGGCAAGCTGCAAGCAGGCCCCGCGGCACTTCGTGTCTTCAGGTCTGCAGTCGTCGCTGTCTGGCTGTCCTTTCACAGGTTCTGACTCTACAGGCAATCGCCGCCGGGGATTTTCGTCGGAAGCTCGCGGGAGGAGTGTGTCTTGTTCAAGCTTAAGCGTATCGAGCTGATCGGTTTCAAGTCATTCGCGGACCGCACGCGTCTGGAGTTCGGCGCGGGCACCGCCGCCATCGTAGGACCGAACGGCTGCGGCAAGTCAAACATCGGCGACGCCATCAACTGGGTGCTCGGCGAGCAGAGTCCGCGCACGCTGCGCGGCGATCGCATGGCGGACCTGATCTTCAACGGCACGCGTCTGCGACCCGCCACCAGCATGGCCGAAGTCAGCCTCACGCTGCTCGACGCCGAGGCCGAGGAAACCAAGCCACCCGCCCGCCGCCTGACGCTTCCCCTCCCCGTGAGTGATCCTGCCCCCGAACCGCTGGCTGTGGAATCGGCCGGCGTGATCGCCGATGCGAATGGCAACAGGCCATCAACCCCGGCCGTGCCCTCGCGGCTTCATTTTCGCGACGGCGAGATCGTGGTCACGCGCCGCCTGTTCCGCTCCGGCGAGAGCGAGTACCTGATCAACGGCGACGCCTGCCGCCTGCGCGATATTCAGGAGCTGTTCATGGGCACGGGTCTCGGCCCGGACAGCTACGCCATCATCGAGCAGGGCCGCATCGGGCAGATCTTGAGCTCGAAGCCTTCGGACCGCCGCGGCATCATTGAGGAAGCCGCCGGGGTTTCCAAGTTCAGAACGCGCAAGCGCCTGGCCGAAGCGAAGCTGGAATCGGCGCGGCACAACCTGGCCCGCGTCACCGACATTCTGGAAGAAGTCTCGAAGCAGGTGGGATCACTCAAGCGGCAGGCGTCCAAGGCGCGGCGCTACCGCGAACTGAGCGTCGAACTTGCCGAGCGCCTAAAGCTGACGCTCACCTCCCGTCTGCTGCTGCTCGATGAGCAGTGCGCGCGCCTCGGCCAAGATCTGAACACTGCGCAAGGGGCCTGTGCGGCAGCCGCGCAGGAACTGGAGGCCTTGGACGTCCGTGAGAAGTCGGCGGCGGGCCGCTACGAGCAACTGGAAAGCGAGTTGGTGCAACTGCGGGAAGCGAGTGCACAGGCTGACCTCGAGCGCGAGCGGGTGATCTCGCGGCTTGATCAGATCCGGCAGCAGGTGGCCGCCTTAAGCCGCCGCCACGTCGAGGCCGGGACGGAGCGAGAGGCGCTGAGCACCGAGTTGCAAGACCTGGAGCAGAAGGCCACGGAGTGCTCGCGTCATGCTGAGTCGGTGCGCGGCGAGGCTCTGCGCGCGAGCGAGGCCGTGGACGGGTTGCTGGCCCGCCAGGCGGAGATGGTCTTGACGATGCAAGACGCGGAGCGGCGTCTCGAGGCGTGCCGGCAGGGCCTGCTGGGCGCCGTCGCGCGGGGCGCGGAGTTGCGCAATCAGCGCCTGCAGACCGAAGACGCTGCCGCCTTGATGGAACGCCGTTCGACGCGCCTCGAAGCCGAGCGTACCGAGGCTGCCACCGACCACGAGCGCTTGACCGCAGAGCTCGAAGCCTGCCGGCGCGAGCAGGAAACCGCCGAAGGGACGCTCCGGACGGTCGCGGGCGCCGCGCAGGATGCCGGCGCACGGCTGGAGCAGGTTCGCGAGCAGGAGACGGCCGGCCGCGCCGCCATGGACGGCCAGCGTGAGGAACTCTCACAAGCGCGGGCCCGGCGCGAAGCGCTCGCGGAGTCGTTGGCGCGTCATGCTTACAGCACGGAGAGCGTGCGCCGCCTGCTTGCCGGATCGATTTCGGAGCACGGCGAGGGGAACGGAAACGGCTCCGGCAGCGGTCACGCTGATTTCAAGCCGCTCGGAGTCCTGGCGGACTTTCTCGAAGTGACGTCCGGGTACGAAGAGGTCGTCGAGGAGTTCTTGAAGCAGGAACTCGATTGCGTGGTAGTGGAGCGCCACGAAGACGCCCGGCGCGGCCTGGACCTGCTTCATCGCGAAGGGGCAGGCCGTTCCACCTTCTTCGTAACCCAGGCCTCTTCCAACGGACACGAAAACGGCGCGCAGCACGCGCCCGAGATGCCCGGTGTGCGGGCGCGGGTTGCGGACCTGGTCCGCGTGGAATCGCGCCTGGGGATTAACGGCGGCACATTGCTTCCCTCGCTGGCTCACGCTTACGTGGTAGAGGACGCGGCAGCCGCCGAACGTCTGGCGGGCGAATATCCAGCGGATCACTTCCTGACGCCGCGCGGCGAGCATTACCACCACCGGCTGGTTTCGGGCGGCAGGGGTCCGAGCGCGGGTCCGTTGGCATTGCGGCGCGACTTCCGCGAGTTGGAGCGCCGGCTCACTGAGCTTGAACCGCAGCTCGAAAAGTCGCGCGCCGAGCTCGCGGCCGTCTCAAACGAGCGCCTGAGCCTGGAAGAACAAGTCCGCCGGTTGAGCGCGGCCCAGGTGGAGACAGAGAAGGACTCGTTGCGCCTGGGCGAGCGCCTGGGCCAGAGTGAGCAGGCGCTTGAGCGTAGCCGGCGGCGTCTCGAGATCCTGGAGAGCGATTGGCGTGCCGCGGTTGAGGAAGGCGAGCGGCTGCGGGAGCGGCGGACCGGAATCGAGCGCGAACTGGAGGCGGTGTCGAGCCAGCAGGCGCAGCGCGAGGCGGAGATCGCCGAGACCGGCGAGATCGCGCGCCAGCTTCGCAGCCAGGGCGATCGCCTCGCGCAAGAGCTTGGCGACGCCCAGGCGCGCCGCAGCGCACTCGAAGAACGCAGCCAGGCGGCGGAGGCCGAGCGCGCCGAACTCGAGAGCCGCCTCGGCGTCACCGAGTTGCGCCGAGCGCGCATCGAGCAGCAGATGGCGGCCTGGACGGAAGAGCAGACGGCGCTGGCCGAAGAGACCAGCCGCCTCAGCTCGCGCCTGGATGCGCTCGAAGCCGCGCAGGCGGAGGCGCGGACTTCGATGGCGGCGCTCGGGGCGGAATCACAGCAGACGCGCCGCGACCGCGACGAGCTCGGACCCTTGGTGCAGGCGGCGCGCGACCGGCTGGATGCCGAGCGTGAGAAGCGTTCCACCTGCGAGGTGGCGTTGGCGCGCGCGGAGTCAGACCTGAATCATCATGCGACCCAGTGCCGCGAGGAGCTCAGCGCCGAACCCGCCGATCTCGCCGCCGCCCTGCCGCGCGAAGCCGCCCTCAGGGCCGAGGCCCTGGAAGCGGCCGAAAACGAAGTGCGCGAGTTCAAGCGGCGCATCGGCAATCTCGGCCCGATCAACATGATGGCGCTCGAAGAACTGCAGGAGGCCGAGCAGCGGCTGACGTTCCTCGAAACGCAGCGCCAGGACCTGCTCGCGTCCATCGAAGACACCGCCCAGGCCATCCGCGAGATCGATGAGGTTTCGCGCCGGCAGTTCCTGGAAGCATTTCACGCCATCAACGCCAACTTTGCCGAGAGCTTCCGCACCCTGTTCGGCGGCGGCGTGGGCGCCATGCGCCTGAGCGACGAGTCCGATCCGGAGAGCGGCATTGATCTGGTGGTGCAGCCGCCCGGCAAACGCCTGCAGAACGTGCTGCTGCTTTCCGGCGGCGAGAAGGCGCTGGTCGCCCTGGCGCTGCTCATCGCCATCTTCCGGTACACGCCGAGCCCCTTTTGCGTTCTCGACGAGGTCGATGCGCCGCTCGACGATTCCAACGTGGAGCGCTTCACGCGCATGATCCGCGCCATGAGCGAGACCACGCAGTTCATCCTGATGACGCACAACAAGCGCACCATGGAAATCTGCCCGCTGATGTACGGCGTGACCATGGAAGAGCCCGGCGTTTCCAAGCTGGTTTCCGTCCGCTTCGAAACGCCGCAGAGCGCCGAACTGCCGGCTGCCGCGTCCTTCTGATACAGCGACGGCCTTCTCCGTTTCGTCCGGGGCGGCCACATTGGTTTCTGCGCTAATAGCTTCTACCACGTAAAACATAGAGCCGCAGCGGCGAAGCGGCTTCGCTTTCCTTTTGCGATTGACAATGCCGTGGGTTCATCTAGAATGAGCAACGGCCAGGACAAAATTGTGACACCACAGGCGACCCAATCTGTTTTGCGGGAGTCTTCGCTCCCCACCGTAAAGCTTTTCTCCAGAGGCAAAGTACGTGACGTCTACGAGGCCGGCCCCGATCACCTGCTGGTGGTCGCCACTGACCGGCTCTCGGCGTTTGACGTCGTCATGGAGCAGGGGATCCCCGACAAGGGCCGGGTGCTCACGGAGCTTTCCTGCTTCTGGTTTGACCGGCTGAAAGATTCGGTGAAGAGCCACTTCATCACTGCCGGCGTCGGGCAATTCCCCGCGGAGTTTGCGCCTTATGGGGACCAGCTCGCGGGACGTTCCATGCTGGTGTTGAAGGCCCAGCCCTTCCCCATCGAATGCATCGTGCGAGGCTACCTGTCCGGCTCCGGCTGGAAGGACTACCGGGCCACGGGCGGGGTATGCGGGATCAAGTTGCCGGCCGGCCTCGAGGAATCGTCGAAGCTCGATCCCCCGATTTTCACGCCGTCCACCAAGGCGACGACCGGGCACGACGAAAACATCACCTGGGACCAGATGGTGGCCGCCATCGGCCCGGAACCCGCCGCCGAGCTGCGCCAGCGCAGTCTCGACGTATATCAAAGGGCGCGCGATTATGCCGAGGGTCGCGGCATCATCATCGCCGACACCAAGTTCGAATGGGGCTTGCGCGGAGACGAGATCATCCTCATCGACGAGGTGCTGACGCCGGACTCTTCACGCTTCTGGCCGCGCGAGGGCTACCAGCCGGGACGGGCTCAACCGTCTTATGACAAGCAGTTCGTGCGCGACTACCTCGAATCCACGGGTTGGAACAAACAGCCGCCTCCGCCTCCGCTGCCGTCGGAAGTAGTCCGCAAGACCAGCGAGAAGTACCGGGAAGCGTATCTTCGCCTTACGGGTTCGCCGCTCGATTAGGGTCGAGGCCTCAAGCGCATGACACAAATACAGCTCTGGAACTGGCTGGACTGGCTTCTGGCCCTGATCGTCGTCCTCTCGCTGTTGTCCGGCGCGAGCGAAGGCTTCGTGCGCGGCATGATCGGCCTTGCGTCTCTGGTGGTGGGCCTGGCGGTGGCCGCGGCCGGCTATCAGGGACTGGGCAACGCCCTCGGCTCGTGGATTCACTCGCAGAATGCCGCTTACGGTGTGGCGTTCCTTCTGCTGTTCATACTGGTTCTCATCGTGGGCGCCGTGATTTCGGGCTTCGCCGCCCGGATGGTGAAGGCGGCCGGCATTCGCTGGCTGGACCGGTTGCTCGGCCTCGCCTTCGGCCTGGTGCGCGGGCTCATCGGGTGCGCCATCGCGATCATGGTGATGGTGGCCTTTTCCTGGGCGCCCGATGCCGTCAAGAACTCGCAGCTCCGGCCGATCACGATGGGGAGCGTCCGCACCATGGTGGCCATGATGCCTGCCGATCTTCGCACGCATTTTGAGGCGGGTCTCGAAGCCGTAGAGCGCCAATTGATCAAAACCGAAAAACAGGTCCGCGGCGACAACGAATCGCGGACAAAATGAATTTCGCAGGTCGGGGGTTGCTTTGAAGGACCAACTGGAGTCCCTGATCCGCCAAATGGTGGATCAGGGCATCGCCTATGAGGACGCCGTGTCTGAGTTCGAGAAGCGCTTCATCGCCCGGGTCCTTGAAAAGTCCAACGGCAACCACTCGAAGGCGGCGAGCGAACTCGGGATCCACCGCAACACCCTGGGCCGCAAAATCGAGGAGTTCAAGCTCGGTCAGCGGCATCGGGCCCGCAACGGCGCCCGGCGGTAGGCGGACCGGGTTTCGCGGGCAGGCGGCAGACGCTCCCCGATTTGGGGGGCATGGCTCCGCGGGTGCGGGCTCGAAGTCCGCAAAAATATGATTTCGTCGATCCTGAAATCGACATCTAAGCAACGGGACTGTATGCTAAGAAAGAGGTGTGAGGTTCTGCTTGAAAAGTTCGAGCAGTCCTGATATCTCAGTTGCGGCACCTTTCGCGCACGCTTGGGGTCGGGGAATCGAGGGAGCGTGCCGTATAGTGGCTGGCCCGGAACCGTGTCCGTTGCAGCCCAAATCCTACAAGAGCTGAGGTCACGAAGAAGATGAGAATGCGTATCAATATATTCACAGGCTCGGCGGTTCTCGCCGCTGCGATGTGCTGGGGAGCTGGAGCGCACGCGGCGGCCCTGGCCGTGCCGGCCGGCCCAGGGCCCGGAGCGGGTCTCGGCCAGGCGGCAGCCGCCAAAGGGCCGCAATGGAAGACGCGCGAAGAGTACGACGCCTACCAGGCGATGGCCAAGGAAACCGACCCTCACAAGAAAATCACCCTGGCCGAGGGGGTGATTTCGAAGTACCCCACTTCCGACTTTAAAGACGTCGCCTACGTTCAGGAAGTGGGCGCTTACCAGCAGCTCAACGAGTCTGACAAGGCTATCGATGCCGCCAAGAAGGCGCTCGCCGCCAATCCCGACAATCTCGACGCCCTCACTTACATGTGCTTTGCGTTTCCGTTCATCTATAACGCCAAAGCGCCGGGCGCCGATGCCCAGCTGACCGAGACGAGCGGCTACGCGACGCACGGTCTCGATGTGCTCGGAAAGCTGCAGAAGCCGGCCCAGGTGACAGACGCCCAATTCACGGACTACGTCAAAGCCAAGAGGGCTATCTTCAATAACGCCGCCGGGTTCGCGGCCCTCCAGAAGAAAGACTACCCCTCGTCCATCACCGCCTTGAAGGCCGCGATGCAAGACAACCCGAGCGACAGCCTGACCTTCTCGCTGCTCGGCCAGGACTACCTCTACTCCACCCCTCCGGACTATGACAATGCCATCTGGAACCTGGCGCGTTCGGTCGCCCTGGCGCAGGCGGGCAACAGCCCGAACGCCACAGCCCTTCAGACCTTCTACGACAAGGTCTACACCAGCCGCCACGGCTCGAATGCCGGCGAGGCGGACATTGTGACGCAGGCAAAGGCGTCGGCCACACCGCCCGCGGACTTCAAGGTGGCGCAGGCCCCGAAGCACGCTGCCACCGGCAACCAGCTTGTGGACGCGTTTTACGGCTGGGAAGACGCTCTCAAGGCCGGAGGCGATACCGAGACGCAACAGTGGGCCCAGATCAAGGGTCAGCAATTCGGCGGGCCAGGCATCGTGGATAGCGTGGATAAGCAGCCGGACGGCACGTTCCTGGTGCACATCGACATCACCAAAGACTCTCAGGCAAGCTCAGCCTACGACATCGAACTTAAGGACTCCCAGCCGGGCTGCAAGGACTTGCAAAAGGGCGATCCGGCGCGCTTTCAGGGTACGATCTCGGCTTATACCACCACGCCGAGTTTCGTTTTGACCGTCGACGGAACCATTAACGACGAGGATCTGGCCTCGGCAGCGGACAGCCACAAGCCCGCGGCCAAGCCGAAGCGCCGCACCACCCACTCGGCGTCCAGTTCGCAATAATTCAGTCACCATGCCGGCTGCTGTGGAGGCTCATGTCTCCGCGGCAGCCGAGTGGTCCTCTCGAATCGCGCGACTCGCATCCCTTGACCGCCGCCGGTAGCATCCGCTAGACTCGCCGCCCGACGCTTCCCAAGGAGCACGCGTGGCTCTGCGCCCGATCGATTTGGCAGTGGTCGTTGCCTACCTGCTCGGCATCACCTGGTTCGGCGTCCATTTCCGCAAAAGCCAGCGCACCTTGTCGGACTACTTCCTCGGCGGCCGCGAGCTTCCCTGGTGGGCGCTCGCGCTCTCGGTGGTCTCGGCCGAGACCAGCATCCTGACGATCATCAGCACGCCGGGAATCGCCTACCGCTCGAACTTCGCGTTCCTGCAGCTTGTCTTCGGATACCTGATTGCCCGCGTGGTGGTGAGCTTCGTCCTGATTCCGCGCTACTTCTCGGGCGACCTGTTCACGGCCTATCAATTCGTGGAGCGGCGATTCGGCCGGAACCTCAAGCTCTTCACCGCGGCCCTGTTTCTCTCGACGCGCGCGCTCGCCGAGGGCGTCCGCGTCTTCGCCATGTCGGTGATGATCCAGGTGATGTTTCACAACGGCGTTTTGACGGCGGTTGTGGTGGTCACGCTGCTCACTCTGCTTTACACCTTCGAAGGCGGGCTTAAAGCAGTCATCTGGACCGACGTGATTCAGCTCACCATCTACCTGAGCGGGACGGCCGTCGCCCTGGCCGTGGCCATTCATGCGATCCCCGACGGCTGGGCTTACGTTCGCGAGGTCGCGCGCCTCAACGGAGACAAGCTCCGCGTCTTTGACTTTCGTTTCAACCTGCATGAGCCTTACCTGTTCTGGTCGGGGTTGGTGGGAGGAACGTTCCTGACGAGCGCCAGCCACGGCACCGACCAGTTGATCGTCCAGCGGCTGCTGGCCGCGCGCAACAAACGGCAAAGCCAGGCCGCGCTGCTCTCGAGCGGCGTCGTGATTCTGGGACAGTTCGCGCTTTTTCTGCTGATGGGCGTGGCGCTGTTCACCTATTACCGCGAGTTTCCGCCGCGCAGCCCTTTCAGCCGGCCCGACGCGATCTATCCCACCTTCGTGGTCACGCGCCTCCCGGTGATTCTCTCTGGGCTGCTGACCGCCGCGATTCTGGCCGCCGGCATGGCCAACTTAAGCGCCGCGCTCAATTCGCTCTCGTCAAGTTCGGTGATGGACTTCTACAAGCCCTTCCTGCGATCTGGCGCCGACGAACGCCACTACCTTCGCGCGTCGCGTTTGCTCACCCTCGTGTGGGGCGCGGTGCTGATCGCCATCGCGCTCGCGGCCGCGCATCTGCATCAGAGCGTCCTGGAGCTGGCTTTGACCATCGTTTCGGTGCCTTACGGAAGCATGCTCGGGATCTTCCTGCTGGGCGCCCTCACGCGCCGCACGACGCCGGGAGGCGCGCTGGTGGGCGCGCTCGCCGGACTCGCAACGCTCGTCGGGGTTATCGTTGAAACGAAAGTCGCCTGGACCTGGTACGTGGCCATCGGGACCTGCACGACGTTCGGCGTCGGCTGGCTCACAAGCGTGGCGCAGGGCCGGCGGGTCAAGGCATGAGCGTATCTGTGGCGCACAAAGGCCGCTAACACGTCCCGCGTACTCGGTGTTGAACACCGCCGAAGCGCTTGTCGCTCCGTTTTGGGGGCGCGGCAAGCGGCGCCCCTACGCATCCATGCGGTTTTTCCAATGGGTGTAAACGAACCAGACAGCGCCGGCGAGAATTACGGCCACGATGATGGCATCGAAGCGGTGGAAGTAGTCCCGGATGGCCGTCCAGTTGGAGCCGAGGCGCAGACCGGCGTAGGCCAGGGCCAGGCACCACGGCAACGATCCGAGGAAAGTGTAGAGATTGAAGCGGAAGAAATTCATGCGGGATATCCCCGCCGGCAGCGCAATGAAGGTCCGAATCACCGGCAACAGGCGCCCGAAGAAGACGGTGCTGTTGCCATAGCGCGCGAACCAGCGATCGGCACGGTCGAGGTCGCGCCTCGAAACCAGAAGGTAGCGCCCGTACTTTTCCGCCAGCGGCCGCCCGCCACGAGCTCCCACGTAGTAAGCGATGATCGATCCCACGTTGCAGCCGAGCGCGCCGGCCACCGCCACCCAGCCCAGCTTGAAGCGTCCGGCGAGCACGAGGTAGCCGGAAAAGGGCATGATCACTTCCGAAGGCAGCGGAATGCACGCGGATTCAATGGCCATCAGCAGCGCGATGCCGGCGTATCCACCGGCGGAGATCACGGCCACGATGAAGCCGGCCACCATTGCAAGAAGATTGGACACCATAGTTTCGAGGCCCGCCAGGATAGCGCCATGCGGCACGGCGGGTGTTCTCTAATGTCGGCGGTCGCGGTCAGGCTGTCAACTGCTTTCTGCGCGGGCCGCGCCGTCGTCCGGCTCGCAGGGCGCTCCGTACTTCTCAAGCCTTCAACACGGAGATCACGGAGCTCTGCGAGCTCTGTGTTTCGTCTTTTGCCGGACACAGAGTGCACCGAGTTCGGCAGCTTCAGAAGGAAAGTGAGCGCAATCAAGGGGCAATTCGGGCTCAAAACCTGATGAACGTCAGCCATGCAATCCCGAGGCCCAGCGTCAGCAACGTGACCGGCACGCCGACCTTGCAGTGTTCCCAGAATGAGATGATGGTTCCTTCGCGTTTGGCCTTCTCGACCACGATCAGGTTGGCGACCGACCCCGGAATCGTCAGGTTCCCGGCGAGCGTGCTCGACATGGCCAGGGCCAGCCAGGCGTGCGGGCGCGCCGCGAGAGGCACGGCATGCATCAGAGGTTCGAACAGCAGAACCGCCGGCACGTTGCTGACCAGGTTCGAGAGTACGGCCGAAGCCAGGCTGAGCAGGCCAATGGGATGGTCGAGCAGGAAGCCCCAGCCGGCCACATTCCACCGGCTGACCACGTGCACCTGGAATGCGTGCACCACAACGAACAGACTGCTGAACAACAGCAGCAGACTCCAGTCGACCTCGCGGTAAATGCGCTCGGGCTTCAGCCGGCCCACCAGAAGCACGGCCGCGGCACCGAGAGCCACCACCGCCATCGGCAAGCCCGTGAAAAACAGGATCACGGTCAGGAAGGCCACAGTCGCGCTTTTCCATTGCAGGCGCCGCAGGCGGGTCGGGAGAGGTGCGAAACGGAATTCACCGGAGCCTGCGACAGCTTCCGCCCGGCTGCCGGCCAGGGCCCGGCGATACACGAGGCTGACCACCATGAAATCGATCGCCAGTCCCAGGATCGCCACGGGCATCAGATGGGCCGCGAAGGCAACATAGGAAATGCGGGACTGCACTCCGATAATCATGTTCTGCGGATTGCCCGTAATGGTACCGGTGGAGCCGATGTTCGCCGCCGTCGCAAGGCCGATCAAGTGGGGGAGTGGATCGAACCCGAGGCGTTTTGCGATATGCAGGACCAACGGAGTCAGCGCAAGGCAGACGATGTCGTTCACCAGGAATGCTGAAAGGACGCCCGCGAGCAGGATGACCAGCGCCAGCAGGCCGCGGGGCGACCGGATGCGCTGGAGCGACCATTGAGTGAGACGGGCCAGGAAACCGGACAGGCGCAAAAACCCGACCACGATCATCATCCCGAACAGCAGGCAGAGAGTTTCATAATCAATCGAATCGGGACTGGCAGCCTGGGCGAGGGTAAGAACGCCGGTCGAGAGCACGAGGGCCGCGCCTGCGAAGGCGATTCCGGCCCGGTCCATGCGAAGCCTCGGCACCTCACCAAGCACCAGGCCGAGGTAGGTCAGCAGGAAAAGGGCTGCGGCAAGCCACGGCTCAAGCGATACGTGCAACTGCGCTCCTTCCGAGCTCTGGTCCCGGCAGCCGCCGCCCCAACGGTCAAACCGGGCTCCCCATCAGTATACGGGCGTCATTTGGGCATCGCGATATGGGCGTCGTGCCGGGAATCGGGGGCCGCCGGGGAGCGGTTTTCGCGGGGCGACCGGCGGCGGCGTACAACCCCTGCGGGGCTTTATCAATCGAAAGCATCAGGGATTTATGAAGCACAAGGCGAGTGTCGTCGACGACCCTGTTGCCGGTCGGCCGCATGCCCCGCTTTCCCGCCGGAAGCACGCAAGGATCAGTGCTATAATCGAGCCGGATATCCTGGTAAGGAGAGTTGCCATGAGAACACGCCGCGTTTGGACTTCGCTGGCCCTGGCTGCCACGCTGGTTGGGTTGCCGGTCGGTGCGACCGCTCAGAAGGACGACCCCGACGCCATCGGCACGCGCAAGGTAGCCCACAGGAGCATCATCTCCGAACAGAAGGAAATCGCGATCGGCAAAGAGTACTCGATGCAGGTGGACCGGCAGTCCAAGCTCGTTAACGACCCAGTGATCACGGAGTACGTGAATCGCGTGGCGCAAAATATCGCGCGCAATTCCGACCTGAAGGTGCCGCTGACGGTGAAGGTGATTGACGATCCCTCCATCAACGCGTTTGCGCTGCCCGGCGGATTTCTCTACGTGAACAGCGGAGTGATCCAGGCCGCGGATGAAGAAAGCCAGCTCGCCGGCGTGATCGCCCACGAGACCGGCCACGTGGCTGCGCGCCACTGGGCGTCGATGCAAACCAAGCAAACCGTTCTGCAGTTCGCCATGATTCCGCTGATGTTCACGCCGATGTCCATCGGGATGTATTACGGTATTTCGGCCGCCATGCAGGGCCTGCCCCTGATTTTCATCAAGTTCAGCCAGAACCAGGAAGCCGAGGCGGACTACCTCGGCCTGCAATATATGTACAAGGCGGGCTACGACCCCGAGTCCTACGTGGCGTTCTTCGGGAAGGTCACCGAGGTGGAGCGGCATCAGCCCGGAAGCGTCCCGGAAGTATTCATGGACCATCCTCCCACGCCAGACCGCATCATCAATTGCGAGAAGGAAATCAAGCAGATCCTGCCCAACAAGCCGGAATATCTCGTGTCGACCTCGGAGTTCAACGACGTCAAGACGCGCGCCACCACGGTGCTGATGGCCCAGGCGAGGCAGAAGCCGGGCGGGCCCACGCTTGAAAAGAGAAAGTCCTCCGATAAGACCGGAAGCCAGCAGCCGCCTTCGACCGATCAGGGCAGCGATACACCGCCAGTGTTGAAACGCCGCGACGGTGGTGGGGATCAGTAATTTCCGGGGGAGCGCGCGGAACTCAACCGCGCTGTGGACTGGTGAAGACCACGCCCAGCTTGCGCAAGGCGTCCTGATAATACTTGCGGTGCAGAATCTCCCACTCCGCGGTTCCTTCGGGAATGGTTCGCTTCTGCGACTCGATCTGCTTGCGAACGCCCTCCTCGACTTTCTCTTCTTCGCGCATCAAGTCATTGAGGATCTTCACGATCTCCTGGCGGATCGTGTTCTCTTCTTCGAAGATTTCGATCTCATCGAGAGCCATGATGGCAGAAATCATTTCGTGAGAGAGCTTGATGATTTTTTCGTGGGAGAGTTTCATGCCGGGTCAGAGGTTGGTCGGTCTCAGAGCACTACTTTGCGCTCGCGGACCAGTTGACGTTTCACTTTTTTGAACATCTCCTCGTAAGAGGCGCCTGCCTCTTTCATCTCAGATTCGATCTGCTGCAAGCGGTCGCGCACCTCGTCGTTGATGCGGTCCTCCACGGAGAGTTCCTGGTTCAGAACTTGCGTCATCACTTCCTTCACGTAATCGGGCTGATCGTACTGCACCAGTCCGGCCGCCGAAAGACGCTTCAGGATTTGCTGGGCCATGTAGGCCACATATTCGCGCTGAAATTGCATGGCTTCGATTGAGCGGTCAGCTTGACGCTCGACAGACTCCAGTCTATACTGGGCTACGTTCAAGGGTCAAGGCACTGGCCCGGTGACGATTTCGTAAGGCCGGGCGATCATCCGAACCTCAGGCGAACCTGGGGGAATCTCGGGCGAACCTCGGGACGGCAAGGGCGGTTAGCTCAGTTGGTCAGAGCGTCTGCCTTACAAGCAGAAGGTCATCCGTTCGAGCCGGATACCGCCCACCATTCTACGGCGTGGTGCGCGGCCAAGGGCAGCCGGGGGCTGCAGTTCTAGTCCCGGCAGTTCTAGTCCCGGCGGTTCTGGTGGGAGTTTGCAAGTCGCGAAGCGTGCCAAAGCAGTCCTAGCCGGCTCGGCTCGATGAATGCCGATTGCCTCACGCTTTTCATCAGGGGACGTAGTTCAGCTGGTTAGAACGCATGCCTGTCACGCATGAGGTCGCGGGTTCGAGTCCCGTCGTCCCCGCCAGCTAATTCAACAGGTTACGCTCCGCTTCAATTCCTCGCACTTCGATTTGGTTACCAACTGCCGCAGTCGCGGCCGCGCGCTTGCGCCGCCGTGACCAGCATCACAGCCCACAGCGCAGCCTCTCCAACATACTCGGCACGGTGAAGCACACCGGCGCCGTTCCGGTGAGCTTCCGTAGCTCTCTTGGGAGGTGACGCTGTGACGACGATGCAGGCTGTCGAACCCGTTTTGTCGACTCGCTTCAAGGGACTCTCCAGGCTGGTAGGCAACACGCCCCTGCTGGCCATCGAGTTCACCTATCGCGGCCGCCCGCGCGTTCTGTATGCCAAGTCTGAACAGTTCAACCTGACCGGCAGCATCAAGGACCGGATGGCGCTCTTCATCCTGCAGCAGGCTTATCTCGAAGGAACGATTGCACCCGGCGACACGATCGCGGAAGCCACCAGCGGCAACACGGGGATCAGTTTTGCAGCGCTCGGCCGGGCACTCGGCCATCCCGTGACCATCTTCATGCCCGACTGGATGAGCCACGAGCGGGTGGACCTGATTCACAGCCTGGGGGCGCGGATTGTGCCGGTGGCGCGCGACGAGGGCGGGTTCCTGGGCAGCATCGCCAAGGCGGAAGAGATGGCGGCCGGGCACCGTCATGTGTTCCTGCCGCACCAGTTCTCGAGCCCGGCGAATGTGGAAGCGCACGAGAAGACGACCGGGCCGGAGATCTGGTGGCAACTGCAGTCTAATTCCCTGCTGCCGGATGCCTTTGTGGCCGGTGTCGGCACCGGCGGAACCATCATGGGCGTGGGGCGATACCTTCGGTCACGCGCGCCGGATACGCGGGTTCATCCTCTGGAACCGGCGGAATCACCCACCCTTTCCGCCGGGCACAAAGTGGGCCAGCACCGCATCCAGGGAATCTCTGACGAGTTTATCCCACCGATCGTCGACCTCGGCGAGCTCGACGAGGTGATGAGCGTTCACGACGGCGACGCCATTCTGATGGCGCAGAAGCTGGCCTGCCAGTTGGGATTGGGCGTGGGCATCTCCTCGGGCGCGAACTTCCTCGGCGCGCTCGCGGTGCAGAACGATCTGGGGGATGACAGCGTCGTGGTCACAGTCTTTCCGGACAGCAACAAGAAATACCTCTCGACGGACCTGGTGCGGGAAGAACCTGCGAGGGAAGACTACCTGACGCCCGAAGTCGAGCTTACCGCCTTCCGCGCCTTCAACCGCGTGTGCTACGTCTGCGTCGACGCCTGAGACGCGCGGATTCAGCTTCGAATCTGACCCGATCCGACCACCTGATACTTGATCGAGGTCAGCTCCTTCAGCCCGAAAGGACCGCGACAGTGCAGCTTTTGGGTGCTGATGCCCATCTCGGCGCCGAAGCCGAATTCACCGCCGTCCGTAAAGCGCGTGGAAGCGTTCCAGTAAACGGCGGCCGAGTCCACGCGCTCCAGAAACTCACGCCCGCGTTGCTCGTCTCGCGTGACAATGGCCTCTGAGTGGGACGTCGAGAAGCGCCGGATGTGGCCGATGGCGGCGTCCAGATCGTCCACCACGGCCACGGCCATGATCAGCGCGGAATATTCGGTGAACCAGTCCTCCGGCAAAGCGGCCCGTACGTCAAGACCGGCCGCCAGGCGGCGCGTCTCCTCGTCGCCACGAACTTCCACTCCGGCCTCTTGCAATTTCCTGACGATGCGGGGAACGTATGCGGCGGCGATGCCGCGATGGACGAGCAGTTTTTCTGCCGAGTTGCAGACCGAGGGACGCTGCACCTTGGCGTTGATCACGATGCGGTCGGCGACATCGAGATCGGCGTCCTCGTCGACGTAAACGTGGCAGTTGCCGGCGCCCGTCTCGATCACGGGCACCCGGGCAGTGTCCACGACGCGGTTGATCAGGTCGGCCCCGCCTCGCGGCACGATTACATCCACCAGGCCGCGCGCCCGCAGGAGTTCATCGACCGAATCACGCGAACTCGAATCCAGCAATTCGATGGAGCCTTCCGGCAGGCCGGAGGCCCGGCACAAAATATCCACCAGGCACTCGTTGGTGTGCGCCGCCTCGCGCCCGCCGCGCAGCACCACCGCGTTCCCGGCCTTGAAAGCCAGCACCACCGCGTCCACAGTGACGTTGGGCCGAGACTCGTAAATCACCCCGATGACGCCCAGGGGCACCCGGACCTTGCGAATCTCGAGGCCGTCCGGGCGCGTCCACTGCTCGAGAATCTCGCCCACGGGATCCGGGAGGCGGATCACCGCCTGGATGCCGTCCAGCATCTCGCCCATCCGCTTCGGGTTCAGCAGCAACCGGTCGCGGCTCGAGGGGCGCAGATCCTTGGCGGCAAGGTCGGCGCGGTTCGCTTCCAGAATACTCTCGGCGTTGCCGGCAATCACCGCGGCCATGGCCCGGAGTATCCCGTTCTTTTCTTCGGACCCGAGACGTGCCACTCGCGGAGCGGCGTCGCGCGCCCGGGCCAGCTTTTCCTGCGTCGAATGCGGCGCGGCGGCGGCGTGCGTCATCACGCTGTTCATTCCTTCACCTTGAGCGGAGGAAAATAAGTGCCGACCTTCTGCTCCAGCATCAGAGGGATCACGCCCGGATGGGTTCCCCGTGCGATCCCCACGTGGATGCCGGAAGCCGTCGCCCGCAACGCGGCGCGCAACTTGGAACGCATGCCGCCCCGGCCGAGCGCGCTTTTTCCGCCGCAACTCGCCTCCAACTCCGGGGTCACCCGCTCAATCACCCTCATCAGTTGCGGCTTTCCGCGCCCGTTCTTGTGGAAGAAGCCGTCAACGTTGGTGAGCAGGATCAGCCAATCCGCCTGCACCGCCGCGGCTACGAGCGCGCTGAGTTCGTCATTGTCGCCGAACGCGCCCTCCAGTTCCCGCACGGAAATGCTGTCGTTCTCGTTCACGATCGGCAGCACCTTCATGGTCAGCAGGCGCTTCAGGGTGTTGCACAGGTTCCGATAACGGACGGTGGAAGAGAAGTCATCGCTCGAAAGCAGGAGCTGGGCCACCAGCTTCTTGCCGAAAAACAGCCGCTCGTACGTGTGCATCAACTGGCTCTGACCCACCGCGGCCGAGGCCTGCATCAAGTCGAGCTTGCTCGGCTTCTGGCTGATTCCGAGCGACGACATGCCGCAGGCGATGGCGCCCGAACTAACCAGCACGTACTCATGCTGGTTCAGGTCGAACTGGTCCACCAGCGATCGCATCCAGGCCGCGTCCAGACGGCCTCCGGGCGCGATCAGGCCGGTTCCGATCTTCACGACCACGCGCATCAGAATAACCTTGCGCCCTTGCGGGTCTTCAGCCAGACAAGCCGCCCTGCCCCGCGAAGCGCAATGAGGATTTTCGAGCCTAAGTGAAAGCCTACCCCAAACGTCCCAAAGATGTACAGCAGGGCCGCGGAGAGGTGCTGGCGTCACTTGCCAATGTGGAATCCCCTTCGCGGAATGACGGCGTCCCGAGGTTCCGCAAATGACGCCAGCCCGCGGAGACTAGTTACAGCCAGGCCGCGCTGGTGTGCGACTTACGATGCGCGAAGCTGGGGCGTTCATTCACCAAGGAACGTCCCGGTGCCGATCCAGAACGTCGCAAGGCTTCTGAGGTTTTTTTTATAGGTTCGCGTGACGGCGTATTCTCTTCCGTCCTTCACGCGAAGCTGATACTCTCCCGTGTCGCTCGGGCGAATCTCCTGCACGAAAGAGGCGTTCACCAGCACCGAGCGATGAATCCTGACAAATCCATAGGGCTTGAGCTTTTCGGCGATGGTCGAAATCGATTCCCGCAGCAGATGGGAGCCTTTCTCCTGCTGGAGCAAAACGTAATTGCCCTCCGCCTGCACCACAACGACATCGCGGGGATCAATAACCAGAAGCCTTCCATTGCTCTTGATTCCGATCTTGGAGGACTGCTGCTGAGTGAACGCCTGCAGGTGGGGCACCAACTCGATGAGTCTCGCCGCGCGCTCGCTCGCCGTTCTTCGAAAGGCAAACTCGAGAGCTTCGTTCACTCGTTCACCGGAAAACGGTTTTAAGACATAGTCCACGGCATGCCGTTCGAAAGCGGCCACCGCATACTGGGCGTGTGCCGTAACAAACACCACGGAGGGCAGCGCCCGATTTTGCTGCTGGAGACGACTCCACAAATCGAGGCCCGACAGCTCCGGCATGCTGATGTCGAGGAGCACCACGTCATAGCGGTCTTTAGAAAGGCGCTCCCGGGCCTCGATGGCGTCCGCGGCAGAATCGAAATCCTCGACATCGGGATTGGCGGTCAAAATCTTCGCCAGGGCGGCGCGCGCCAGGGGTTCGTCATCCACGATGAGAACGCGCATATCGGCCTTCCCCTTCGAGAATCGCCTGGACTTGGGGCTCGCGTACGCTGCCGGGCTGCGAGTCGAGCGCCGGCATCGTCAAGCTTACGGTGGCGATGCGGTCTTCACCGACGCTAAGACGCACGGTCGCGTCACCCGCGTACAGACACTTCAGACGCGCCTCGACATTGCGCAGGCCGAGACCGGTCCCGTTAGACGCGTTACCGCCGACACTGTTGCGCAGTTGAATGGTAAGGATTTCATTGTCCGCGCTCGCCGCGATTTTGATCCACCCTCCCTCGCGGGTTGAGGCAACGCCATGTCGAATGGCGTTCTCCACCAGCGGCTGCAGGATCATCCGGGGGACCAGCAACCGGCAGATCTCCGGAGCGACGAGCCATTCGATCTTGAGCCGACTCCCGAAGCGCATCTTTTCGAGGTCGAGGTATTCCCTGGCAAACTTCAGCTCGTCTTGAAGCGGAACCAGGTCCGAGCTGTCACGGTCCAGTCCGGTCCGCAACAGGTTCGACAGTTTAATGATCATGTCCTTGGCGCATCGGGGGTCATCATCGACCAGGGTGGCGATTCCGTGCAGGGTGTTGAAGAGGAAGTGGGGATGAAGCTCCATCTTGAGCGCTTGCAGTTCACTGGCGGCGAGCGCCTGCTGATACTCATATCTCTCGCGCTCCTGGCGTCGTAAGCGTTTCAGGTACTCGTAGGCATGGGCCGCCACAACGATCGCAACGTATATGAAAACCTGGTCGGCAAATCCGTTTCGAATCATGTCAAGCCATGAATGAAAGGATCGCGGCACGTATCGCTGCTGGTCGTCATAGGCAGGAGCGAGCACCCAGAGTATGCTCGTCTGCAGCAGCAGAAAGGGCACCGCTCCAAGGCTCCAGAGCAGCGCATAACCAAAACGGCTTGTCGCAACGCTAAGGTGCCTTCGGACCAGATAGAAAATGGGCGGCGTCCAAAAGGCCAGCGCGAGCCCCCGCAGCGCCGCGTCAACCAGCAGGCTGGCCAGCGATGACCACAAATGTTCTCGACTGAGAGGTCTGTACTGCAGACCCATCAGCAGCGCGAACCCGCACCAAAAGGCAATCGACATCAGGTAGGCCCGGGCGGTTCCGCGGAGGGTCGGCGGCTTCATGGCGCCATTATACTTCCTTGAGAAGGCTGCCGCTGGAAAGGCGCGCTCTTAAGACTGGACCTTGAACCCAAGGGGCGGTCGGGCGTATGCTGACGGTCGCTTAACGGTCGAAAAAGGAGATTCCGGTTACCACCATGGTTGAAGCTGCCGATCACAAACTCCGAGCCGATGACCGAGAGCACGCCAAACCGTTCCTGGGTTCGTGGGCTTTGGTCTCCTTCGAACGTCTTCTGTCTTCGGGGGAGCTGTTGAGGCCATTTGGCGATTCCCCTTCAGGTTTGATCCTCTACCAGTCCGATGGACACATGTCGGTACAGCTGTCGGTTGGTGGTCCGGCGAAGTTTGCCGATGACGATCCCGATCGGGCAGGCGCTGACGAAGCAGCCGCGGCTTGGCGGACGTACTTCGGTTACTGGGGAACTTTCAAGGTGCACTCGGACAAGCACATAGTGGTGCACCGCGTCGAAGGCAGTTCGTTCTCCAATTGGATTGGAACCGAACAGGTCCGGCATTTCCATTTCCTTGGGGCCGACCAACTTATCCTCGAAGCTCAATCCCCCTCCGGGCACTCAACATTGACCTGGCAACGAAGATTCGATTGAAATCGCCCTCCCCGGTTCTACAATCAATGTACTTATGCGATAGCGTCAGAACATGTCCCTAGGCGCATTATCGCCCATGTCGTTTAAGGGCAGGCGAGACCCCTGACCTGACGGTTTTCCAGACTTAAGGGTCTCGCGGATGCCTGCGAAGCCGTGATGCAAGGTGAGCCGCACGGCGCGTCATGTGACACCTGTGCTGATGTACTATAGCGACGGGGGCCTTTGAACGGCGAGCGGAGACCGTTGCGATGCGGATGTTTCAAGACTCGGCTTCCCTGCGGCGCGGAGGACTCCTCTCTCTGGCCGCGCTTCTGTGGCTGGCGTGGAACGCGTGGATCGGCCGTGGGCAGACGCCCCTCGCGAACGCGCAGCAGCAGTGCGGCCCTCCTCATTACTGCGCCCGTACCGATCGGCGCCTGGCGCCCTATCCTCAGAATCCTCCGCCGCTCGGGCCGGCCGGAAGCGTCATCACAGATCCCGACTTTGGATCGCGAATTCTGCGAGTTACGGACGACTCAGGAGACCATCAGTCCTACCACAGCCCGGCCTCCGCCGAGCAGAACCCCTGGAACGCGAACAGCACGAAGTTTTATGTCGGCGACGGCGCCGGCAACATCTTCCTGTTCGACTTTGACCCTGCCACGATGGCTGAACGCGCCAGGGGCAGGCTGAAACTGCCCTGGCGGGAGGATGCGGAATTCAGCTCGCAGCGGCCGAATATTCTCTATGGTGTGACCGGCAGCAAAGCGGTCCTGCAGGAATATGACCTGTCCAGCGGGCGCGCTTCCACGGTTGCCGATCCTGCCGACTGTGTCAAGGTGGAAGCCAACTATTACGGAAGCGACGTTTCCACGAGCGCCGATGATCAGCGGATGATGTGGGTGGTCGGACCCCGGCAGGATCTGAACCCCTTCGTCTACGTCTACGACCGCAAGCAGGGGTGCCGCTGGTACAACACTACCACCGGCGAAGTGGGCGGCGCCTGGGGCCCGAAGGGGACCATAACCAACCCGGAACGCTTCAGCGTTCACGACGCCCGGATCTCCAAGTCCGGCCAGTACGTCGGCATCGTGGTGGCGGGAGGGATGCACCGGGGCCCGGCCTTCTGGGACGTGGGAACCCTCAACGTCACGGACTGCCTGCCCGGTGCGGCTCCCGGGTGCACCGGGCATCACGTGATGGGCTACTCTCACTTCCTCAATTCCGCCAATAATGTCCATCCACTCGACTTTGTGATTCGCCCGATCAGCGATCTCACGGCGATGAGGCATCTGATCAACGATCTGCCGCACATGGCATCGGCCGCAGAGTGGTATGATTACCACCTGTCGTGGAATCACATCGATTCCGAGGATGACACCCCGGCCTGTTTCTCGACGTACCGGTACCAGGACAATCCGACCGCGCCCGGCGCGCCTTTGACGGTCAAGGGACCTTGGGACAACGAGATCGACTGCGTGGAAACCGACGGCAAGGCTTCCACCGTCTGGCGCTTTGCCCACGCCTACAGCTCGGGCAAAAACGGCTTCTGGTCCACGCCCCGGGGCAATGTCTCGCTGGACGGGCGCTTCTACCTGTTTACCTCAGACTGGGAAAGCGGATTGGGATCTGGCCCGGGCGGCAGCCGCCGGACCGACGCTTTTATCGTCCAATTGCGTTGAGAGGAACACCTTGGATTCTGCCGAAGCCGCGCCGGCGAAGTTGAATGAAGCCGCCGGCGGCGGGCCCGACACAGGCTTGCCCGGGCGTCATCTCGATCACTCCCTTGCCCACAGCCTAGCGTGGCGCGCGGTGGCCGACTGGTCCAGCCAGATTGTCAGTTGGACCGCCTTCCTCATTATTGTCCGCCTGCTCTCCCCCGCTGATTTCGGCATTGTCGCGATGGCGATCGTCGTCTTTTCCTATCTTCGCATCTTCGGCGAGTTTGGGATCCCCGTCACCGTGGTTACGCTGCGCGACCTCACCGAGGACCAACTGGCCCAGATCAACACGGTGGCCGCCTTGCTCGGCCTGGCTTGCTTCGGCTCGGCCTGCCTTCTGGCGCGTCCGGTGGCCTTCTTCTTCAAGACCCCGCAGGTAGGGCCGGTACTGATCGTGGCCTGTATTACGGCGATCAGCCTGGGCCTGCGCGCCGTTCCCGAGGGCCTGCTGGAAAGGGATCTGCGCCTCAACCTGCTGTCTGTCATGAATGCCGTGCGCGACGTGGTATCGGCGGTTGCCACCCTGGCGATGGCATTCCTGGGCATGGGCTACTGGTCGCTGGTCGTGGGGAACGTTCTGGGCTTTACGGCCCGCAGCTTGATCATCCTCGCCATCCGGCCACACCGCTTCGCCTGGCCGAGGTTCGAATCCATTCGGGGGCCGCTCCGCTTCGGCCGCCACGTACTGGTTTCCGTCACCGCCTGGACGGCCTACAGCACGCTCGACAGCGTCACCGCCGGCCGGGTGCTCGGCAAGTCCGCCCTGGGCTTCTATGGCCTTGCCTGGAATCTGGCCAACGTGCCCCTGGAGAAGGTGACGAGCTTGGTCACCACCGTGGTGCCGTCGTACCTGGCCGCCGTCCAGAACGATCCGCCGGCCCTGCGCCGCTATTTCCGGACTCTCACGGAGATCATGGCTCTGGCCGCCTTCGCGCCCACCATCGGTCTCGGCCTGGTGGCGGCGGAAGTGGTGCCGATTGCCCTCGGGCAGAAGTGGTACCCTTCCATACCCGCCCTCGAGGTGCTTTCCGTTTACGCAGCCGTACGATCGGTGGCGGCCCTGCTGCCCAAGGTCCTGACAGCCGTCGGCAACGCGCGATTCGTCATGTGGGATGACCTGGCCGCGCTCGCCCTGCTGCCCTGCGCGTTCTATGTGGGCACCCACTGGGGAATCACCGGAATCGCCTGGGCCTGGGTGGCCGCCTATCCGCTCGTCGCCATCCCTCTTTACTGGAAGACGCTCAAGACCACACAATTAAGCCTTGCCGAGTATTTCCGGTGCCTGCGCCCCGCGCTCGACAGCACCATCGCCATGGTTGTGGTCGTGGAGGCGGTCAGGAGATTCCATCCTTCGGGCATGAACACGCTGCTTCAGTTGTTGCTCGAGGTCGGAGCGGGCGGCATCGCGTACGTGGGGACGGTCTGGCTCTTTCATCGGCCGCGCGCGCTGGCATTCCTCGAGATGGCGGTCAAGCTGCGAAAGGGCCCGGCCCGCGAGGCTCCTGCCGCTGCGGCCGCGGGTGAGGATCAAAAGCGGTTGTGACAGGCGTTATGGCGACGGTTGAGACCACGGTAGACACGGATAAGCGATTCGCCTTCGGCCGGAACTGGCGACAGTTCCTCGACGTCGTCAACGACGAGCGCATCGCCGTGGCCGAGGCATCCCTCCGCGCTATGCTTGAGGTCGAAACTCTCGCGGGCGCGTCATTTCTTGACGTCGGCTCGGGCAGCGGATTGTTTTCCCTGGCGGCCGCCCGCCTCGGGGCCGTCCGCATCCATTCCTTCGACTATGACGCCGACGGCGTTGCCTGTACGCAGGAACTGAAACGGCGTTACAAACGGGGCATGGACGCCTGGACGATCGAGCGCGGAAGCGTGCTCGACCCGGCCTACCTTGCGAGCCTCGGCCGTTTCGACGTGGTTTATTCCTGGGGCGTCCTGCACCACACGGGAGCGATGTGGCGGGCGCTCGAGGGCGTTGCGCCGCTGGTCGAGCCCGGCGGCAGGCTCTTCCTCGCCATCTATAACGACCAGGGCTGGATCTCCAAGGCCTGGACCCGGGTCAAACGGCTCTACATTTCGGGACGGCCGGGCCGCATGCTGGTGACGGCGGTCTTCGTCCCTTATTTCGCCGGGCTCAATCTGGCTTCCGATCTGCGTCACCTGCGGAATCCCCTGGCGCACTACCGGAACTACAAGCAGCAGCGGGGTATGTCCGTGGTGCACGACTGGTGGGACTGGCTGGGCGGCTACCCCTTCGAGGTTGCCACGCCCGGTGAAGTCGTCCGATTCTACGAAGCGCGCCGGTTCTCGCTGGTCAAACTCAAGACCTGCGGCAATTCGCTCGGCTGCAATGAGTTCGTCTTCAGGTCCACTTCGAGTGCGTTCGCCGGCGAGCCGAAGCGCGTCGAAAAACGGGTGCAACCCTTGCGATGACAGCCACCACCAAACCGCCGGTGTTCATCGTAGGCTGCCCGAGGTCCGGGACCAGCCTTCTTTATCACATGCTCCTGTCGTCGGGCGCCTTCGCGCACTTCCGCACTGAGATGAATGTCTTCAATCTGCTGCTGCCCATCTTCGGGGATCCGAGAAAGATCAAAAATAGAACGAGGATGATGAACGAGTGGCTGCAGAGCAAGGCTTTCACCGCTTCCGGCCTGGACGCCCGGGAGATCGAGCGGAAGGTGAGCGCGGAAGGCTTGACTGGAGGCAGCTTCCTCAGGACCATCATGGATGAGATTTGCCGGCGCCAAAACGTCGACCGGTGGGCCGACTCCACCCCCACGAATCTCTTGCACATTCGCGAAATAAACCTGGCCTTCCCCGACGCCCGCATCATCCACGTTATTCGGGATGGGAGGGACGTCGCCCTGTCCCTGGACAGATTAGGCTGGGTGCGGCCGCTGCCCTGGGACCGCGACAAGACTGTTCTGGTGGGCGGGCTTTACTGGAAGTGGGTTATTGAGCGCGGCCGGGAGGCGGTGCGAAAGATCAAGCCGAATTACCTGGAGATCGGTTACGAAAACCTCGTAAACCAGCCCAGGGAAACGATCACGCAGGTGGGCGGTTTCCTCGGTCTTCATCTGGATCTCGATCGCATTCAGGCCGCCGGGGTCGGGGCCCTGCGCGAGCCTCCTTCCTCTTTTGGGAAATGGGGGCGCGACCGGAATGGCGGCAAGGCCGTTCCGGCTCATGAGCCGGACGAGTTCAAGCCCGTCGGCCGCTGGCAGACAATCTTCTCGCGGGAAGAGCTTGCTTCATTTGAAGCCCTGGTGGGAGAGTTGCTCGAGAGCCTGGGCTATTCTTTGGCCACGAAGGATTCTGAATTGAATCGCAGCCTCGCCATCAGGCGCGCGCGGGCTCTCTACCCCCTGTTTTTCGATTCGAAGCAATTGGTGAGAAGCCACACCCGGCTGTCGCGGTTTTTTGCCAGGTACTCCGCGGCGCTCGTTGACAAATAAGTGGCGGCGGGCCGGAGGAAGAAGCCCGGACGCCCGGTTTGCACTCCCCTGGAGGCCACACGCGTGGTTTGGAATGAGCGGCTCTTTTATGAGCTTGTGGCTTCGATGGCAACCGGACGGCGCTGGCTCGATCTCGGATGCGGCCGCGGCGCGAGGGGCTCCGAGCTTCAAGGGGTGCGGCGGAAGGTGCGGGAAGCGCTTTATGTGGGCGTGGAACCTGACTGGGATTCGTTGCTCGACAATCCCCAGCCGAATCGAGTCTGCTCCATCGGAGACTCGCTTCCCTTTCGCGACGGCGCCTTTGATTTGCTCACGTCCGACATGGTTTTCGAGCACTTGGAGAATCCAGCCGGCGTCTTGGCGGAGTGTTATCGGGTGCTCAACAATGAAGGCGTCCTGGTAGTTCACACCGCCTCGTCCCTGCACTATATCCTGATGGCAGGGCGCGTCCTCTCGAAGCTCGTGCCGCGCCGGACCTACAGGCGTATGGTGGCTCGATTCACGGGACGGGAAGAGCGCGACATCTTTCCCACGAGGTATCGGGCGAACACGGCCCGGAAGTTTGCCCAGGAGGCTCGCAAGGCGGGTTTTGAGGGCGGATTCGTGACCTATCTGGATACACCCCTCTCGACCGGCACTCGGGCCGAACAGCTTCTGGTCGGCCTTCTGCCTCGACCTTTCCGCGGTACGCTGTTGGCCGTCTATTTCAAGCGTCAGTGGCGGCCGGACCCGCTCGGTGTTTCCGCCTGACTCGGCGCTGATTGAGTGTTGCTCCATAGAGCGGCGGAATGGACCCTCACCCGGCGCTCAGCCAGAGGCGACAGGCGGCCGCCGGAAGTTCCCGCGTGCCGCCCTCGGGCGGTACCGAGTCAATTTGGAATTTGTACGTGCGGAGCGCAGTAAATGACCAACCACCCCGGCCTTCGGCCACCCCTCCGGCTATGACCTCTGCCGTTTGTGTATACTTAAGTTCTGGAGTAAGCTTCGCATGGCGACCACAACCGGGCCGATTCACCCTGACGCCGTGCGGCGTCCAAGGGGTGAAAGTCAACACCCAGCCCCGGAACAATCCCGGCAACCGGAATCCCCCCCGCAGCGCGAGCCCCTGAGCGGCGCTTATTTCTGGCTCGTCGTCTTCTTCGTAGTCTATTGCGCCCGCCCCGAGGACTGGATCCCCGGCCTGAGGCTGTTTCCACTGGCGAAAATCTCAGGCATCTTTGCGGCGCTGGCGCTGGTCCTGAGCGTGGGACGCTCCAAGCGCCGGATTCAGGACCTTCCGCCGGAGGTTTGGTTCACGCTGCTGCTGACCGGCTGGCTGATCGCTTCCTCCATGCTTTCTCCGATCTGGCGCGGCGGCGCGCTTCAGCAGACCCTGGATTTCGCCAAACTCCTGGTGGCGATGCTGGTCGGGATGCTGGTGGTCACGAGCGTCGTCCGGCTGCGCCGCTTGCTCTTCGTTCAGGCCGCCTCGGTGGTGGTGGTCTCCGCGATCTCGATGGAAGTGGGTCATTCCCACCTGCGTGTGAACGGGGTGCTCGGCGGCATGTACGGCAATCCCAATGACCTCGCGTTCGCAATCGCCCTCACCGTCCCTCTGTGCTTTGCCTTCACCCTGAGAAATACCCGCACGATCATCAAAGCGGCCTGGGCCGGCGCCGCGCTGGTGATGGCCGCCACGTTGTTGCTGACGGGCTCCCGCGGCGGACTGATCACGTTCGGAATTGCGACGCTGGTCTGCGTCTGGCACTTCGGCGTTCAAGGAAAGCGCCCCCTGCTGGTCCTCGGCACGATCGTCGCGGCCCTGGCGCTTTTTATGGTCGAGGGCGGCATCGTTACCCAACGCTTCGCCGACATTTCCGCCAATGACTCGCAGAGGGAGGCGCACGCCTCCTATGAGGAACGCCGGCTTCTGATCGGCCTCAGCATGCACGCCATCGCGGATCATCCCCTTTTCGGACTCGGCCCCGGCGATTTCACGGTTTATTCGAAAATGTGGAGAGAGGTCCACATGGCCTACCTGCAGGTGGCCGTGGAGGGGGGCGTGCCGGCCCTGATCTTCTATCTCCTGATCTTCTGGCGGGGCTTCGCCAATCTGCGGCGCCTGCGGCACATGGATCTGGATGCGGAGACACAGCTTTTTGCCTGGGCCCTGCACGGCACTCTGGTCGGGTTCCTGGTCGGGGCCCTCTTCGCTCCGGAGGCCTATCAATATTTTCCCTTCTTCACGGTCACCTATACCGCAGTACTCCGCGCGACCGTTGAGGAGCAGTCCCGGGCTGAGCTGCTGTCCGCCGGCGAATCGGGACCGGCGAGCGCGGGGCATCAGGCAAGGAGAATCCGATGGCTTGGTTGGGCAGGCGCAGCACGGTGATCACCGATCGGTTCGCGACAGCCGTGGCGCCGATCGGGTAATCGTTTGAGCGCGGCAAACCGCGCGACCAACCAAGTTACTTACTTCCTGCCTGGCTCAAACTGATAGTCTGGGCGAGGTCACTTAGGGAGATGCCATGACGAACAAACGGCGCGACGCGACGAGGAGCGCAGTGTGGGTAGCGCTGGTGGCGGGAGTCGTACTTTTGCCATTGATGGCAGCGCAGTTGGGCCACGCGCAGACTTACCGGCGGCGGGATTGATACAGGACCCCTCGGGCAACCTCTACGGCACTACGCAGTATGGCGGTGACGTGTCATGCGAGAGCAACGACATCGAAGGGTGTGGAGCCGTTTTCCGGGTGAACAGGTCTGGCGGCGAGACGGTGCTGTACAGCTTCACGGGCGGGGCGGACGGAGAATATCCCTACGCCGGCGTGATTCAGGACAAGCTCGGCAATCTTTACGGCACGGCTAGCATCGGGGGCGCGAACAATGGAGGAACACTCTTCGAGTTGGACCCTAGCGGCACCCTGACGTCTTGTACAGCTTTAATTCGAAGGTGGGCGGAAGAGACGGTGAAGGCCCTGAAGGCGATTTGCTCCTCAGCCCGGCGGGCAACCTGTACGGTGTGACATCGCACGGCGGAGCCCACCAATCTGGCGTGGTGTTCGAGATTGTGATGTAATCACCGGACTTTAGTCTTGTGGCGGTCACGCGATGGTTCGCCCAATGCCTTCCTTGCCCCAATTGGGTTCTTAAGCTGCCGGCGGCTCCGCTCCTCGTTGTTATGAAAATGCGGCAAAGGCGCGAGAGACAACTGGGACCCTGTAGCCCCGAAGCTAGCCCCGCAATAATTCCTCCAGAAGCAGAAAAAAAGAATCTAAAAATTTACAAAACGAAGCCACTAAGTCCAATAGAATCAATAAAACGGCCTGAAAAACAGGTCAAAACGAAGCCAAACGAAGCGAAAGTGGCCCGCCATAAGCCTTTTAGAATCAGCCGACCATGTTGGCAGTGGCTTTGTTTTGCCGATTCAAAGCCAACTCGCAGGCTCATCGGCGCGCGCACGGGCCCCCCCACCTTACGAGTGAGGCTCAATCCAAACTCACCCTGCGCGGCGAAACGGATCATAAGCGCCGACGATGAATCCGGTCGTTTGAAGCGGCGCACGGCTTCAGCGTAGAATCGATAAGGCACCTGATCGCCCAATCGACTGGAGAAGAGCACAGAACTATGGCGCGTCCAAAGACCCTTTACGAAAAGATCTGGGAGTCGCATGTGGTATGGGAGCAGCCCGGCGAGCCTTCGCTGATCTACATTGACCGGCACCTGATCCACGAGGGTACCTCGCCGCAGGCTTTCGCCGGCCTCAAGGCGGCGGGACGCACGGTGCGCCGCCCGGACCTCACCTTCGCGGTGATGGACCATTCCGTGCCCACCAAGGACCGCAGCCTGCCCATGGCAGACAAAGTGGCGGCGGCGCAGTTTGACGCACTCGACCGCAATTGCCGCGAGACGGGCGTGACGCTGTTCAACATGTTCAGCCACAACCAGGGCATTGTCCACGTGATCGGTCCCGAGCTTGGCATCACGCAGCCGGGCCAGACCATCGTCTGCGGCGACAGTCACACGTCCACGCACGGCGCATTCGGCACACTCGCATTCGGGATCGGCACGAGCGAAGTCGAGCACGTGCTGGCCTCGCAAACCCTGTCGCAGTTCAAATCGCCCACCATGGCCGTGCGCGTGGATGGAGAGCGGACGGCGGGCGTGACCGCCAAGGACGTGATCCTGGCCATCATCGGCCGCATCGGGATCGGCGGCGGCACCGGCCACGTGATCGAGTACGCCGGCAGCGCCATCCGCGAGCTTTCCATGGAAGGCCGGATGACCGTCTGCAACATGACCATCGAAGGCGGAGCGCGCGCCGGCATGGTGGCGCCCGACGACACGACGTTCGCCTACCTCGAAGGCCGGCCCTACGTGCCGCGCGGCAAGGATTACCAGGTGGCCGTCGATTACTGGAAGACGCTCGCGACTGACGCGGGCGCCACGTACGACCGCGAGGTGATTCTGAACGCGCCCGACATCGCGCCGCAAGTCACCTGGGGCACCAATCCCGGCATGGTGACGGGCGTGACCGGCCGCGTCCCCGATCCGCATTCGTTCAGCGATCCGGGAGACCAGAAAGCCGCCGAGGCCGCTCTGCGGTACATGGGTCTTGAACCCGGCACGCCGATCGAGCAGATCTCCGTGGACCGGGTGTTCATCGGCTCCTGCACAAATTCGCGGCTCGAAGATCTGCGCCTGGCGGCCCGCGTGGTGGAAGGCAGGCACGTGGCGAAGTCGCTGAAGCAGGCGCTGGTGGTGCCGGGCTCGATGGTGGTGAAGTCGCAAGCGGAGAAAGAAGGCCTGGACCGGATCTTCCGCGCCGCAGGATTCGAATGGCGCGACGCCGGCTGCAGCATGTGCATCGGCATGAACGCCGACGTGCTGCCGAGCGGCGAACGCAGCGCGTCCACCTCGAATCGCAACTTCGAAGGCCGCCAGGGTAAGGGCGGGCGCACGCACCTGGTAAGCCCGATGATGGCCGCGGCAGCAGCGATCGAAGGGCACTTTGTGGATATTCGAACCTGGCGGGGGCTGCAGTAACGGATTTGTGGGGTTGCCCCTGCTCGCCATGCGCAGGCGTTATGAGGTTCGGGTAAACTGATTGGGAAAGCACGGTGCAGGCGGCATGACCTTCGAAGAGATGGGAAAATCCATCGAAGAACTGCGCGACAACCAGACGGTCCAGGGATACCGCCTCGCACGGACGGAGAGCAATCTCGATCGCCTCGAGGCTAATCTCGGCCGCCTGGAAGGCGTTGTCGAGAAACTCGCGGACGGCTTCATTCTGTTGCAGTCCGCGATGAAGGGCATGGTCCAAAGCATAGAGGGCCTCAGCGCAACCGTCGACCGCTTCATCCGCGGCATGGAGCACAACGGGCATCGCCCTCCGGACAACGAGCCCTAGGAAATAAAATCGGGTGATCAGCTCATCGCCACTGAGTCAATGACTCAATGGGCCGATGAATCAATTTTTGGAGTGGTCATGCAGCCTTTCACAACACACACCGGCCTTGTTGCGCCCATGGATCGCGTCAACGTCGATACCGACCAGATGGTGCCGAAGCAGTTCCTGAAGGCGCTCACGCGCGAGGGCTTCGGGCGCACACTTTTCTACGACTGGCGCTACCTGCCGGGCGAGCAGCCCAACCCCGATTTCGTGCTGAACCTTCCCCGCTATCAAGGCGCTTCGGTGCTGGTGGCGCGCGCCAACTTCGGCTGTGGATCGAGCCGCGAGCACGCGCCCTGGGCGCTCGGCGACTACGGCTTTCGGGCGCTCGTGGCGCCGAGCTACGCCGACATCTTCTACAATAACTGCTTCAAAAACGGCATCCTGCCGGTCACCTTGTCGGAAGTCGAGGTCGAGGAAATCTTCCGCCGGACTGAGAGCGAACTCGCCTACGAACTGACGGTCGATCTCGAAAACCAGACCGTAAGCGACGAGTGCGGCCTCAAGCTCAGTTTTACCGTCGACCCCTTCCGCCGCGAATGCCTGCTGAACGGCTGGGACGATATCAGCCTCACGCTGCGCCACGATGACCGGATCGCCGCCTACGAGCGCGACCACCAGCCGAGCAGCCTTCTTTACGGGGAAGTGGATGCGTCGGTGTTGGCTACACCCCGCCGCACTTAGGCCCTTGACTCACTGGACCGTCGGCTCAATGAGTCAATCGATTACGTCGACCGTCTGAAACTCGTCTCGACATGGACACTTCCCTCTCCGGTCAGGTCGCGTTCGTCACCGGCAGCTCCCGCGGCATCGGTAGAGCTATCGCCGGCAAATTGACCCAGGCCGGAGCCAGCGTCATCATTCACTACCGTGCCAATCGGACGGCGGCTGAAAACGCGGCAGCGGAACTTGGCGGGGCCAGGATTGTACAAGGCGACCTCGGCTCGACCACGGACATCGAGCGCATCGCCGCCGAGCTGCGCGGAACCGAGCTCGATATTCTCGTGAATAACGCCGGCGTGTGGCGAGCGACGCCGCTCGGGGCCAGCACACTCGACGTTGTACAGGAGGTTCTCTCGACGAATATTCTCGGGGTCTTCTGGCTGACGCAGGCGCTTCTGCCGTCGCTCCGCGAAGGAGCCCGGATCGTGAACATCTCATCGGTAGCAGGCCGAACGGCGTCGGCAGAGGGCAGAAGCCTTTACCGGGCGAGCAAGGCCGCCGTGGACGCCTTCACGCGAAACTGGGCACTCGAGCTCGCTTCACGCCGGATTCGAGTGAACGCGGTTGCGCCCGGCATGATCGAAACGGACATGACGGCCGAACACCTCAGCGACCCTGAGACCCGTGCGCGCCTCGAGAAGCGCCACCCGCTCGGCAAGCTGGGCGATGCAGCCGAAATCGCGGATGCCGTGCTCTTCCTTTGCGCCAACCAGTCGCGATTCATGACGGGCCAGTCGATGAACGTGAGCGGAGGCTTCGTGGTTTAATCTAGATCGGGGAGCCGCCGGCAGGATCGGCGGCAGCATGATCTCAAGGCTACTGTTGAAGAGCGGTCAAAACGACCGTGTTCACGATGTCTTCAACGCTGCAACCCCGCGAAAGATCATTGGCGGGCTTGGCGAGGCCTTGCAGCACGGGTCCAACGGCCGCGCAGCCGCCGAAACGCTCGGCCAGCTTGTAGGCGATGTTGCCGGCGTCGAGATTGGGGAAGATGAATACGTTGGCGTGGCCCGCCACCATCGAACCCGGCGCTTTGCGCTCGGCGATCTCGGGTACCGCCGCGGTGTCCAGTTGCATCTCGCCGTCCGCGGCGATCTCGGGCGCGCGGGTTTTGAGCGTCTGGAGGGCTTCGCGCACCAGTGCGACACGCGGATGCTCGGCGCTGCCCTTGGTCGAGAACGAAAGCAGCGCCACCTTGGGTTCGGTCTCGAGCAGTGCGCGCGCGCTTCGCGCCGTGGCGATGGCGATATCGGCCAATTGCGGAGCGGTGGGTTCGGGAACCACGGCGCAGTCGGCAAAGAGCATCACGCCATCGTGTCCGAGTTCGCGCTTCGGCGAAATCATCAGGAAGAAGCTCGATACCAGCGACACGCCCGGAGCCACACCAACGGTCCACAGCGCGGCACGCACCGTGTCCGCGGTGGTGTTGAGCGCGCCGCCCACCGAGCCGTCGGCGTCTCCGGCGGCAAGCATCAGGCCCGCGAATACGCGCGGAATCCGGGCAATGTCGGACGCCTCGCTCTCCGTCATGCCTTTGGCGCGGCGGCGCTCGTAAAGGAGACGGGCGTAAGCTCCGACCTTCGGGCTTTTCCCCGGCTCAAGGAGCTGGCTGGACGAGAGATGAAGACCGAGCGCAGCAAGCCTGGCGCGGATCGTGTCAATGTTGCCGAGCACGGTGAGCCGCGCCAGCCCGTCGCGCTCAATCTTCACGGCGGCGGCCAGCGTACGATCCTCCTCGCCTTCAAACAGCACGATGTGGCGTGGATTCTGGCGTGCCCGGGTCTTGAACCTGTCGAGAATGTCCATAGGCTCTCCGCTTCGGCCCTCGCCTGGTCTTGAGCGCAGCGACTGTTCAGTATAATGGGTCGGCCCGAAGAATTGACTCATTGAATCATTGAGTCATCCAATCAATTTTTCGATGGCGCAATCAATTCACGTTACGGAGATTAGCCTTGAGTGAAAGTCGCACCGCAAGTTTTAGAACGATTGAGTGGACCGACGAAGGCGTGCGCATGATCGACCAGACGCTGCTGCCTGGCCGCGAAGAATATCGGTCTTACACCGATTACATGGGCGTTGCAGAAGCCATCCGTTCCATGGTGATTCGCGGCGCGCCGGCCATCGGCGTGGCCGCCGCCATGGGCGTCGCGCTCGGCATGAGGAACTCGGAGGCGGCGGACGCGGACGCTCTTCGCGCCGACTTTGAGGTGATCGCGCGCACCATCTCAGCGACGCGGCCAACGGCGGTCAATCTCTTTTGGGCAGTCGAGCGCATGCGGCGCGTGTTTGAGTCCGCGCTGTCCGCGCCGGCGCCTGACGCGGGTCGAATCCCGGCAGTCAAAGCGCGCCTGATTGCGGAAGCCCAGCGCATGCTGGCCGAGGACATCGCCGTGAATGAGGCCATGGGGCGGGCGGGCGCCGCCCTGCTGCCCGACAACGGCGTGGTGCTCACGCACTGCAACGCCGGCGCGCTCGCCACCGGCGGCTACGGCACGGCGCTGGGCGTGATCCGCGCCGCACGGGAAGCAGGAAAGCAGATTGAGGTATTCGCCGATGAAACCCGGCCCTTCCTGCAGGGCGCGCGCCTGACGGCCTGGGAGCTATCGCGCGACGGCATTCCGGTCACCATCATCACCGACAGCATGGCCGGCCATTTCATGAAAGAGGGGCGCATCAAGGCTGCCATCGTGGGCGCGGACCGCATTGCGGCCAACGGCGACGTTGCCAACAAGATCGGCACCTACACCGTCGCAGTGCTGGCTCGCGAAAACGGCATCCCGTTTTACGTGGCGGCTCCGCTTTCCACGGTCGATCTGAAGCTTGCGTCCGGCGACCTGATTCCGATCGAGGAGCGTTCGGCAGGCGAGGTGACGCATCTTGCCGGGATCGCGATCGCGCCCGACGCCGTGGAAGCCCGTCACCCGGCTTTCGACGTCACACCGTACCGCTACGTGACCGCGATCATTACGGAACGCGGCGTAGCGCGGGAGCCTTATACGGAGAGCTTGGGGGCGCTGTTTCGATCTGTTGTCGGCAGTTGACAGTCAACAGTCGGCAGGCAAAACAATTTGCGCGAGTCAGTTTTGACTTTCAACTGTTAACTGTTGACTTTCAACTGCAACCGCCCTACTCGTATCGCAAAGCCACGATAGGATCGAGGCGTGAGGCCTTCACGGCGGGCCACATGCCGAAGAAAAGTCCTACGCTGACCGCCACCACGAAGCCCGTGATGATGCTCCAAAGCGGCACAGTCGTGGGCATGCTCGGGAAGATCGAGCGGATGATGAAACTGAAAAACCAACCGATCGAGATCCCCATCACCCCGCCCGCGCCCGTGAGGGTCATGGCTTCCAGCAGGAATTGCCACGTAATGTCGCTGCGGCGCGCGCCGATCGCTTTGCGGACCCCGATCTCGCGCGTACGTTCGGTGACCGACACCAGCATGATATTCATGACGCCGATTCCCCCGACCAGCAGGCCGATGGAAGACAGAACGATCATCACCAGCGCCACCGTGCTGATGATCTGGTTGAACTGCTGCACGACGGAGTCCGCTGTGGAGACAGCAAAGCTGTCCGGGTCCGCGGGTTTCACATGGCGGCGGCGGCGCAGGGTCGCTTTGACTTCCTCGAGCGCCTGATCCATCCGGCCCGGAACGGCCAGCGCGTTAACGAAGTTGTCCTTCACGTTCGGATAGTATTTCTTATAGGTGTAATAGGGAACGAACACCCGCCGGTCGGTCGTGGTGTCGCCCAGAAACTCCTTGCGGCGTGCCAGCGTTCCAACCACGGTGAAATTATGACCGTCCACTACAATTGTTTTCCCGATCGGATCCTCGTTCACGAAGAAGCGCGACGCCACCTCGGCGCCCAGCACCACCACGTCGCGCCGATGCATGTCATCAACCTCGTTGAAAAGACGGCCGTCGGCCAGGTCCGCGTTGGTGATATTGAAATTGTTGGCGGTATTCCCGAAAAACTGCGCGTCCACGATCTCCTGCCCCTTGTACTTGAGGGTCACGAAGGGCGGCGCCGGCGGTTGCCAGTTGAAGATCGTGACACCCACGTCCTCCAGATCAGGGCATTCGGCCTTGAGCGCCATGGCGTCATCATAGGTTATCGGCTTGCGCAGACGCTCCTCGCGCGTGGGATTGAAGGTGAACGGCGGAAGCTTGTAGATGAACATCGTGCGCGTGCCGAAGCCCTCCGCGACGTCCGCCATCTGCTGGTTGAGCCCCTGAATCAGTGAAGCCACCAGGATTACGGTCGTGGTGCCCATCAGCACGCCGAGCACAGTGAGGAATGAACGGAACTTGTGCGTGCGGAGGGTGTCGAGCGCCAGCCAGAGATTCTCACGAACATGCGAACTCTTTACCATTAGGTTTACACTCGGGCGCGTTTCGATTTTCGAGTTTCGAGTTTGGCCTTCATTTCTCCGTTCGCAGCGCTTCGATCGGATCAAGGCGCGCCGCTTTGCTGGCGGGGTAGATGCCGAAGAACAGCCCGACGCCGCTCGACAGCACCACGCCCACCACGATCGCCGACACCGGAACCGAAGCCGTGAACACCAGATTCACCAACTGGGCGATTCCGGTCGCGAGCACAATGCCCATCAGACCGCCCGTGAGAGCCAAGGCCGCCGATTCGATCACGAACTGCAGCAGGATGTCGCGCCGGCGCGCGCCCAGGGACTTGCGGATGCCGATCTCGTGCGTTCGCTCCGTGACGCTGGCCAGCATGATGTTCATGATCACGATGCCGCCGATCACCATGAAGACGGCGACCACGCCGATGGTGGCGCCGAAAATCGTGCCGGTGAGCGCCTGCCAGGTCGCCATCAAGGTATCGGAGGCATTGACGCCAAAGGGATCCGGCTCGTGGTAGGGCACGTGCCGCCGCACCCGCATCAGGGCTCGCACCTTGTCCTGCAACTCGCCGATCTGTTCGGAGTCCCAGGCCTGTATCGAAACCTGGATTCCCGGCCGGCCTTCAAAAATCTTCCGGTAGGTGGAGAGGGGGATTTGGACGAACGTGTCCTGGCTTTGTCCGAAGCTCGTACCGAGCGTCTGGGCCGTCCCAATCACGCGGAACGGCAGGCCGCGCACCAGCACTTCCTTGCCGATCGGGTCGACGCCCGGGAAGAACTGGGTCACGAAATCATTCCCGATAAAGCAGACCATAGCGTTGTGGTCGTAATCAGCCTCGGTGAAGAAACGGCCCAGCTCAACCTTCACGGACCCCACGTTAATGATGTCGGGCGTGACACCGGCCACGGCAACGTCGTGGATGGTGTGATTCTCGTAGCGGACATCGGGTGCAGACGGCAAGCCCGCTGAGGCGGCAATATTCTTGGCGCCCTCGAGGTTCTCCTTGAGGAAGTCGTAGTCCTCTACCCGGATCGGCCGGTTCGTGCGCTGCGCCTTCACGAAAGCCTGAAAATTCTGGCCCCACTGGAACTGATCCAGCACAAAGGTGTTTACGCCGAGGTTGGCAATGTGCTCGGCGATGTAGAGGTTCATGCCGTTGACCACCGACATCACCACAATCAGGGTGGTGGTAGCGATCACCACGCCCAGCAGGGTCAGAAACGAGCGCAACTTGTGGGCGCGCAGGGCCTCGAGCGCGATCCAGAAAGCCTCGCGCGCCGTCACCCAGAAGCCAATGCTCTCACGCCGGCTGGCAGCACGGTCGGAGGCCAGCGGTTGAGCTTGCGTCAACGTCCCCACGGTTCGTTCACCTCAATTGCCGGAAGATCAGGCGCGGAGGAGGCCCGGTATCGAATTCATCATGTCGCCGGAATCCTCGGAAGTCAAGAATACGTAGTGCCTTGAGCCTAAAGGCCGTTACATCAGCTCCGCTGGCAATCGTCGCCCTGCGAATCGGTGCGGCCAGGGATTCCGGTTTATAATCAAAGATTGTATCTCCGGCGGCCAACGCTCCGGCGCCTCAGTCTCCACTTCGTGAAGGCCGAAACCGCGCCGATCGCGCCATTTGCGCCGAGGTTGAGTCAGGATCAGATCCCTTGCCGATCACCTCTGAAAAACCGGCCAAGCCCCGCACACGGCGCGTCGTCGCTCGGCTTAACCCGCAGCCGGCTCCCTCGCCCTCACCCGGTACTACGAACCATCGGGACACGAACTTTCATCCCGACGCCATTGTGGTGCGCGGCGCGCGCGTCCACAATCTGAAGAACATCGACTGCGAGATTCCACACAATCGGCTTACGACCATCACCGGGGTCTCCGGCTCCGGCAAATCCAGCCTGGCATTCGACACTATTTACGCTGAAGGGCAGCGCCGCTATGTGGAATCGCTGTCCGCCTATGCCCGCCAGTTTCTGGATCGCATGGAAAAGCCGGATGTGGACTCCATCGAAGGCATCGCGCCCGCGGTAGCTATCCGCCAAAAGAATACCACGCGCAACCCACGTTCCACCGTCGCCACCGCCACGGAGATCTACGACTATCTCCGGCTGCTCTATGCCCGCATCGGCGTCACGACCTGCCCGCGCTGCGGCGACGTGGTGAAGAAAGACACCGTGGACGAAATCGCCGCACGCGCGCTCGCACTCGATCCGGGACGGCGTTTCTACGTGCTGTTCCGGCTCCAGACCAAGACTGCGGCGCCGGTTGCCGCCCCGCGACGCCCGGGCAGGCGTCCGGAAACGGCCCCGCCGGGCGCCGGCGCGGTCGTCGCCCCGGCTCCAGCCGCCCATGCCGCAGGCCCGGATCCCCTTAAGTCACGGCTTAGCGAGCTGCGTGAGCAGGGGTTCAACCGCCTTTTCCAGGACGGCCGGGTGTTCGAGTTCTCCACGCCCGAGTCCCTTCTCGACATCGATTTCTCCCGGCCCGTCTTCGTCCTTGTGGACCGGCTGGTGACCGGCCCGGACATCCGTCAGCGCGTAGTGGATTCGGTCGAGATCTGCTATCGGGAGACCGGCGAAGCCATCCTCGAATTCGCGCCGGCCGCGCCCAAGTCATCCACACCCGACTCGCCCGCGAACGACTCGACTGCGGCGTCTGAACGCCTGGTCTTCAATGAGCGTTTCGAGTGCAAGCGGTGCGGCATTGCCTACCCTGAGCCCGAGCCCCGCCTTTTCTCTTTCAACAATCCTTTCGGCGCCTGCCCGCGCTGCCAGGGCTTCGGCAACACCATCGACTTCGACCTCGATCGCGTGATTCCAATCAAAGGCAAGTCACTCGCCGAAGGGGCGGTCGAGCCGTGGACCAAGCCGCGTTACCCCGCCTGGTTCGAGGCCATGAAGACGGCAGCCAAGGGCCGGGGCATCCCGCTGGACGTGCCTTATTACCAGCTCACTCGGGAGCAGCGCCGCTGGGTGCTCGAAGGCGACGACGAGTTCGCCGGCGTCCGCGGATTTTTCGAACTGCTGGAGCGCAAGAAGTATAAGCTGCACATCCGCGTGTTTCTGAGCAGGTACCGCGGCTATGCCGTCTGCCCGGAATGCCACGGCGGAAGGCTGCGGCGCGAGGCGCTGAATGTCCGCGTCGCCGGGAAAACGATCAACGAGGTCTGCGCGCTCTCGATTGAGAGCGCTGAGCGCTTTTTCGCCTCGCTCGCCCTCCAGCCGCATGAGATGCAGGTGGCCGACAAGGTCCTGGCCGAAGTGCGTTCGCGCTTGCGATTTCTGGTGGAAGTGGGCCTCGAATACCTCACCCTGGACCGCCTGGCATCCTCGCTCTCCGGGGGCGAAGCGCAGCGCATCCAGCTTGCCACGGCGCTCGGGTCGAGCCTGGTGGGCACGCTCTACGTGCTCGACGAGCCTTCGATCGGCCTCCACGCCCGCGACACCAGCCGCCTGATCGGCATTCTCAAGAGCCTGCGCGACCTCGGTAACACTATCGTGGTGGTGGAGCACGACCCCGAGATGATGCGCGAGTCCGACTACGTGATCGACCTCGGACCCGGGGCCGGCGAGCGCGGCGGACGCGTGGTGGCCGCCGGCACGCTGGCCGAGATCGTCCGCAGCCGTGACTCCCTCACCGGCCGTTATCTGTCCGGCGACCTCCAGGTGCAGGTTCCCGCGCGCCGCCGGCGGCCGGGGTCGCAGTGGCTGCGTTTGAGCGGTGCGCGCGAGCACAACCTGAAATCGATTGATGTCGAGATCCCGCTGGGCCTGATGGTGGCGGTCAGCGGCGTCTCCGGGTCCGGCAAGTCCACCCTGGTTCACGATGTTCTCTACCACGCCCTGGCTGCGCGTCGCGGCGCCCCGGCGGCCCGCGCCGACTTCGACCGGCTGCAGGGCGACGCCCTGATCGGCGAGGTGGTCCTGGTGGACCAGTCGCCTCTCGGCCGCACCCCGCGCTCCAATCCGGTCACTTACATCAAGGCCTACGACACAGTGCGTGAGATTTTCGCCGCCACGCCGGAGGCTCGCGAGCATGGCTATGCCGCCAGCCATTTTTCATTCAACCTGCCGGGCGGGCGATGCGAGACTTGTCAGGGCGCGGGCACGGTTACGGTGGAAATGCAGTTTCTTGCCGACGTGGAACTGGTGTGCGAGGAGTGCGGCGGCAGGCGCTTCAAGCCTTCCATTCTTGAAGTCCGGTACAAGGGCAAGAACATTCACGACGTGCTGGGCATGACGGTTCGCGAGGCCCTGGCCTTCTTCAGCGGGCACGCGAAGATCACCCACCGCCTGCGGGTGCTCGAGGAAGTGGGCCTCGGCTATCTGCGCCTGGGTCAGTCGGCAACCACCCTGTCGGGCGGGGAGGCCCAGCGGGTGCGTCTGGCGGCGCACATCGCCGGTGAGACGTCCGGCTTCGACGCCTCCGAACCTCACGCGGTGCGGCCGCTGTTTATCTTTGACGAGCCCACCACAGGCCTGCACTTCGACGACATCCACAAGCTGCTGGCCGCCTTCCGCAAGCTCATCGAGGCCGGCGGCACCGTCCTCGTGATCGAGCACAACCTCGACGTATTGAAGACGGCGGATTGGATTATCGACCTCGGGCCCGAGGGCGGCGACCGCGGTGGTATGATCGTGGCCGCCGGCCCGCCGGAAGAGATCGTCCGGCATCCGGAATCTTACACCGGCCGCTACCTCGCCCCGTACCTCGCCGGCCGCGAGGTGGATGCCGCCGGTTCTGCCGGAGACTCCCGGCGGCCGGAATCGTGACTGGGCTTGCATACGGAGACAAACGAAGATGAGCAGGGGGCGCGCAAGGGGAGAGTGGCCCAGGAGGAACGCCATGAGACTCCTCGCGCTACCTCTGGCTGGCGTCGCGCCGGCAGCGCCATGGAGGATCGGATGAGGCTAGGCGGGGTGTTCGAATATCGAGCGGAACGTCGATTTCCCAACGTCTTCTCACACCGTCGCGCTGCGCTCATGGCGTGCTTCTTTGGTTGCTTCGTGCTGGGCGCGATCTCCCTGGCCACTGGCCAAACCCGCACAACGTGGAGTGACTACGGAGGCGGACCGGACTCCTCGCAATATTCCTCACTTCGTGAGATCAACCCAACCAATGTCAACGAGCTTCAGATCGCCTGGACTTTTCCCACGGGCGACGGGGACCGGTATTTCTTCAATCCGATCGAAGCGCACGGCCTAACTTATGTCCTGGCGGAGGCAGATTCCATCGTTGCGCTGAACGCGGAGACCGGGAAGAAAGTCTGGGTGCACCGGCCCGACCCGCATACGGACATCCTTACCGATCGCGGGATCAACTATTGGGAAAGTAAAGACGGGCGCGACCGCCGCCTGCTGTTCGCGAGCAACCACGTCCTGCAGGCCATCGATGCCCGGACCGGAGAACCGATCCTGTCGTTCGGCACCAACGGCCGCGTTGACCTGAAGGAGGGCCTTGGCCGTGATCCCAAGACTTTTTCGCTGGTCCAATCCACCACGCCCGGACGGGTGTTCGAGAATCTGCTGATCCTGGGCTCGGCCACCAATGAGGGATATGGCTCCGCGCCCGGAGATATTCGGGCATTCGACGTGCGCACGGGCGAGTTGGTGTGGTCTTTTCACACCATTCCGCATCCGGGCGAGATCGGATACGACACCTGGCCAAAAGACGCCTGGAAGCGGGCCGGAGGGGCCAATTGTTGGGGCGAGATCTCCGTGGACGAGAAGCGCGGAATTGCCTACGTGCCGACGGCGAGCCCGAAGTACAACTTTTACGGCGCCGACCGCCTTGGCGCCAATCTGTTCGGCGATTGCCTGCTTGCGCTCGATGCCCGCACCGGCAAGCTTCTCTGGTATTTCCAGATGGTCCATCACGACATCTGGGATTACGACAACACCGCCGCTCCGAAGCTTCTCACGGTGTGGCATGACGGGCAAAAGGTCGATGTCGTGGCGCAGACCGCCAAGACGGGATTCGTCTGGGTGTTCGACCGCGTCACCGGCAAGCCGCTCTGGCCCGTTGAGGAGCGGCCGGAGCCGCGTTCCGATATGCCCGGAGAACAGACCTGGCCAACGCAGCCGTTCCCGCTGAAGCCGCCGCCCTTCGCCCGGCAGGCGTTCACCACCGCCGACCTGAGCCCGTTCATCAGTGATCCGCAGGAATTGGCGCGATTCCGGAGCGAGGTCATTGCGGCCCGCAATGGGGGACTCTTCACGCCACCCGCCCAGAGCGACACGATGGAAATGCCGGGCAACAGCGGCGGAGCCAATTGGGGCTCGACGGCGGCGGATCCGGCCGATGGCACGCTGTACGTCGTCTCGATGGACCTTCCCTGTCTGCTCAAATTGGAGCGCGAGCAGACGCGCCAAGCGTCCCCGGGCGAGTCTCTCGAACAACAAGGGCACTTTGCCTTCGAGTCGAATTGTCGTCTCTGTCACGGAGCCGATCTCAAGGGTTCCCCCCCGGCCATCCCCTCGCTCGTTGATGTCGGCACAAAGCTGAATCGGGAGCAGATTGAAAGCGTTGTGAAGCAAGGCCGCGGTCCCATGCCGGGATTCCCGAGGCTTCCCGAGACAGACGTGCAGTCCCTGATCGCATTTCTTCTTAACCCGAACGCCTCAGCCATGCCATCGCCCCCGGGCACATCTCCGGACGGCGGCAGTACGTCTCAAACTACGGGCGTTTCAGGAGCGGTCCACTACCTCAGCGGGTTCGGATTTATGATGACCACCGCCGGCGTTCCGCCCATAGCCCCGCCATGGTCATCGCTCACGGCCTATGACCTGAACGAGGGCACCATTAAGTGGAAAATCCCCCTCGGCGGAGTGCCGGAGCTCGAAGCGAAAGGAATCCGGGGCACTGGTTTTCCCTTCCCAAAGACGGGCCCGGTCGTAACCGCCGGCGGACTGATCTTCACCGCGACGCGAGATCACATGGTCAGAGCGTACGACGAGAAAACCGGAAAAGTGCTTTGGGAAAGGCGGCTCGACACGGCGCTCCAAGGGATGCCAAGCGTGTACGAAGCCGGCGGGCGGGAATACCTGGTTGTTTGCGCCGCGGCACCGGAGGTGACCGATGCAGCGGCGCAGGGACGCGTCGACGGCGCTTACGTAGCATTTGCCTTGCCGTCGCGAAATTAGTGAGGAGAACGTCCGCGACTTCCCCTGATCTCGCCCCCCGCAGAGGCCGCAGCAGCCGACTCAGCAACATGCAGTAAGCGCCTGCTGTCGCCCCTGACCCCGCACCCTTTGAATTCAGGCCAACGTCCAATACAATCTTATGAGTATGCCCGAGAGCGCCGAGGGTCTGTCCAACTCGCGGCCCGATCGTCCCGCTGCCGGTAGCGCGGCGCCTCCCCCGCCAGTCGAACCCTGGCAGCCCAAGTTCAATCCCTGGCTGATCGGTGTGGTAGTTGCCCTGGCGGCCTTTATGGAGGTGCTCGACACCAGCATCGCCAACGTCGCGCTTCCCTACATTGCCGGCAGCCTGGGGGCGACCAACGATCAGAGCACCTGGGTGCTTACTTCCTATCTGGTCTCGAACGCGATTGTGCTGCCCATTAGCGGATGGTTTGCCAGGGCGTTCGGCCGCAAGCGATTCTTCATAACGTGTCTTGTGATTTTCACCGTCAGCTCCCTACTGTGCGGGATCGCGCCCAGCCTCGGAGCGCTCCTTTTCTTCCGGGTGCTGCAAGGCGCGGGCGGCGGCGGGTTGCAACCGATGGCTCAGGCGATCCTGGCGGACACGTTCCCGCCCGAGAAACGTGGCGCTGCCTTCGCCCTCTACGGAATCACCGCCATCTTCGCGCCCACCATCGGCCCGACTCTGGGCGGCTGGATCACCGAAAACTACACCTGGCGCTGGATTTTCTTCATCAACCTGCCGGTGGGCATCCTGGCGTTGTTCCTGGTTTATCGCCTGGTGGAGGACCCACCCTGGCTGAAGCGCGCCCCCGGGGCTGGGGTGAGAATCGACTATATTGGCGTGGCTCTGCTCGCGCTCGGCGTGGGCGCCCTTCAAGTGATGCTAGACAAGGGGCAGGAGGACGATTGGTTCGGGTCGCACTTCATTACTACGCTTGCAATCCTTGCCGGCGTCTGCCTCGTTTCGCTCGTGATCTGGGAATGGTTCCAGAAGCATCCGATTATTGAAGTGCGGCTCTTCAAGAACCTGAATTTCCTAGGCGCCAGCGGCATGATGTTTATTCTCGGGATGATGTTGTTCTCCAGTCTGGTCCTGATGCCTCTGTTCCTGCAAACGCTCCTGGGCTACACGTCGGAGTCTGCCGGCTTCGTGCTTTCCGGCGGCGGTTTCATGTTGCTGCTGCTGACGCCGGTTGTTGGCGCCCTCTCCTCCAAGATTCAGGCACGCCGCCTCATCGCCTTCGGCTGGCTGATGCTCGCCGTGGGCATGTACTTTTCCACCCAGCACCTTGACCTTCAGATCAGCTTCGCGAGCGCCAGTGTGCTGCGTGTGGTACAAGTGTTCGGCCTTGGCTTTCTGTTCGTTCCCATCAACCTGGTCGCGTACATCGGTATGCCACTCGAAAAGAGCGGCAGCGTTTCGGGTTTGATCAACTTCATGCGCAACATCGGAAGCAGCGTCGGAACCTCGATGGTGACCACAGTTATCGCGCGGCGGGCACAGGTCCATCAAGTGTACCTGGCGGCACACGTCACGCCGGGCCATCCGACCCTGACTCAGGCTGCTGCTGGCCTCGCGGCGCGCTTGTCGGTCTCTGGTATCCAGAGCGAGCTCGCGGTGAGGAAGGCCGAAGCTCTGCTTTATAGGAGCGTGATTGGCCAGGCGAGCACGCTGGCGTACGTCGATATGTTCACAATTCTGTCAGTGGGAGCGGCGATCATGTTTCTGCTATCCTTCGCGTTGAGGAAGAATGAACCGGGCGGCGGACGCGTGGCGATCGAGTAGAGGAAATGAGCCATGATTCGAGTAATTACAATTGAGCGGGAATACGGAAGCGGGGGACCCGACATCGCCAAGAAAGTGGCCGAGCGGCTGGGCTGGAAGCTGTGGGACCAGTTGTTGACGAACGAAATCGCACGCCTGATGGACTGCGATTGCGGGGCGGTGGAGAAGCGCGAAGAGAAGCGGGACCCCTTGTCCTACCGCCTCTTCAGAGCTTTCATGCGAGGCAGCCACGAGGGCAGCCAGAACGCCCCGCGGTTGAAGATGGTGGATGCCGACTGCATTCGCGAGGTGGCGGAGCGCGTGGTAAAAAGCGCCGCCGAAGCCGGCAAGTGCGTCATTGTGGGCCGCGGCTCCGCGTACTATCTCCAGAATCGTCTGGATGCCTTCCATGTGTTTATCTACGCTCCGTTTGATGAAAAGGTCCGGAGGCTGCAGGCGACCGGAAAGAGTGAGCATGAGGCGGCCGAGCTTGCGGAAACTGTGGATCGTGACCGCGCGGATTTTATCAAGCAGTATTTCGGCGTCGAGTGGCCGGACCGGCACCGTTTTCATCTCATGATCAACTCGACCATCGGGGACGAAGCGGCCGAGGAGACCATTCTCAATGGAGTCGCCATGATCGAAAAGGAGCGCGTGGGGCCGGGCTCTTCGGCCAGGCAACGGGAGGCGCAATGATTCGAGACGGGCAATACCTCGACCTCATGGGCCGTCTGCTCGTCGCCGGGGCTTTCGTCGTCTGCGCTCCGCACCGCGGGGCGGCCCAGACCAGTTCGCCGGTCCCCGCCGCGACCAGTTCTGCGCAAAATCCGTTGCTGGGAAGCGTGCCCACGGGCCAGGCTACGGCCACGCCCGTGCCGTTGTCGCTGAAGGACGCGTTTGACCGCGCCCTCAAATACAATCTGGGCGTGATTGAGGCCGATCAGGGCGCCCGCGCGGCGCGCGCTGTCCGCTTGCGCAGCTTGAGCGCCTTGCTGCCCGATCTTACGACCCGCATCAGCGGCACCGTGGAGCAGCTCAACCTGAAGGCCCTCGGGTTCAATGTCCATATCCCGGGCGTCAATATCCCGACCATTACCCCGCCATTCGGAGTGGCCGACGCCCGGGCTTACCTGTCGCAGCAAGTCTTCAATTGGTCCGACATCAAAGGTTTGAAGTCGGCGTCCGAGTCCGAAAAGGCCTCGCAATTCACTTATAAGAACGATAGGGACCTCGTGGTGCTGACCACCGGCGACAGCTACGTGCTCGTGATCGCTGACGCCGCCACCGTGGACTCCACTCGCGCCCAGGTCGAGACTGCGCAGACGCTCTACCGGAAGACATCGGACCAGCACAAGGCGGGCGTGGTGGCCAGCATCGACGAGCTGCGCGCACAGGTGGAATTGCAAACCCAACAGCAGCGCCTGATCGCGGCCGAAAACCAGCTTGCCATCGACAAGCTTACGCTCGGGCGAGTAATCGGCCTGCCGAATGGCCAGGAATTTCAGTTGACGGACGCGCTTCCGTACGCCCCGCTCGCCGTCATGAGCCTCGAACAGGCCTTGCAGCAGGCGTATAGCATGCGAGCCGACTACCTCAGCGCCCAGGCGCAGGTGCGAGCCGCTGAGCTTGCCCGGCAGGCCGCGGCCGCCGAGAACTATCCGACTTTATCGGTGAACACCGACTTTGGCGACATCGGGAGCCCGAACTTTGGCAGCTCGCACGAAACCTTCACTTTCACAACAAGCTTGAACATTCCCGTCTTTCAGGGTACCCAGGTGCGGGCGGACAAATTGCAGGCCGACTCTGCGCTCCGCGAGCGGCAGGCGGAGTTCGAAAACCTGCGAGGCAACATCGACGATCAGGTTCGCACCGCTTTTCTCAACCTCAAATCCTCATCAGACCTCGTGGCCGTCGCCCGGAGCAACATCGACCTCGCCAATCAGACGTTGGCGCAGGCTCAGGACCGATTTTCGGCAGGAGTCGCAGACAATCTCGAAGTCGTCCAGGCGCAGGAGTCCGTGGCCTCGGCGAATCAGTCCTACATTGCGAGCGTCTATTCCCATAACCTGGCGAAGATCTCACTGGCTCAAGCGATGGGTATCGCCGAGCAGGCGGCCCTACAGTACCTGGGAGCGAAGTGACTATGGCAGACACAGCGACGCAAACGCCGGAAACACCCGGCCGCGGCGAATCAACACGGACCGCCACCCCCGGGGTTGGCGCCGGCAGTATTCCGCCGCGACGCCGGAAAACACGCAAAGTTGTTGCGCTGGTGGTGCTCGCCCTGGTGGTCGTCCCGGCCTCGGTTCTGCTCTACCGTTACATCATGTCCTACGAGTCCACTGACGATGCCCAGATTGACGGTTACATTTATCCTGTGAGCGCGCGCGTCCCGGGCTACGTCGTTCGCGTCACGGTGGACGACAATCAGTATGTGCAGGCCGGCACGGTTCTGACACAGCTTGATCCGAAAGATTATGACGTGGCGGTAGCGAACTCCAAGGCCACCTTGGCCAACGACAAGGCCAGCTCGGAAGCGTTGCGCATCAACGTGCCGCTCACTTCAGTGAATACTGACAGCCAGCTGTCAACGGCCCAGGCTGATGTGCAAAACGCCCAAGCCGGTCTGGCTGGCGCCGAGCAGCAATTCGACGCCGCGCAAGCTTCCCTCCGGGAGGCTGAGGCCAATGATCTCAAGGCCCAGGATGACGTGACCCGTTACAAGCCACTGGCGGCGAAGGACGAAATCCCGCAGCAGCAGTACACGCAGGCGGTGGACACCCAGAAGGCCACCGCGGCCGCCGTGGAAGCGGCAAGGTCTTCGGCCGCCGCCGCGGAGCAGGCCGTGACTCAGGCCCGCGCCAGAATTGCTCAAGCTCAGGCTGGGCTGCACTACGCCGAGACCAGGCCTCAGCAGATTTCGGTGCAACGCTCGCGCGCTCAAGCCGCGGAGGCACAGACGGAACAGGCCGCCGCCGCGCTGCAACAAGCCGAGCTCAACCTGCAGTACACTACCATCGTGGCCCCGATCAGCGGTATCGTTGGACAACGATCGGTCCAGCCCGGCCAGAACGTCTCCCCCGGCCAGCAACTCATGACCATTGTGCCGCTCGACAGCCAGAACATCTGGGTGACCGCCAACTTCAAGGAGACGCAGTTGAACTACATGCGGCCCGGCCAGCCAGTCAAGATCTCGGTGGACACGTACGACCGCAGCTACGATGGGCACGTCTTGAACATCGCGGGTGCGAGCGGAGCCCTCTACAGCCTGCTGCCCCCCGAGAACGCCACCGGGAATTACGTCAAAGTGGTCCAGCGAATCCCGGTGAAGATCGTGTTCGAAAAGGGCCAGGATCCCGAGCACCTGTTGAGGCCCGGGATGTCAGTAGAACCCAAGGTAATGGTTAAATAGCCCGGATGTCGCGGCCGGGACTGCGCGTCCGGAGCAGATCGAGGCCCCCCTTCGCGACGAGAACGGTTATGATATCCGCTCCTCCAGGCTGGCAATCGGAGTTGCCGTGAGCTACGACCAGGGGATTGAAGTCCGGGAGACCCCGCCAGCGAGCGGGCCGCTGAGCTTTCGTATGAAGATTACGAGCGATCCCCGTCTTCTGCCGGTGGTGCGGAGTACGGTTGCGGAGTTCGCCGCCATCTGGGGCTTTGAGGCCGAGCAATGCCGCAAGATCACGCTCGCCGTCGATGAAGCCTTGAGCAACGTCATGCGCCATGCGTACAAGAACCGGTCGGACCGGGAGATCGAACTCAACTGCCAGGCGAATGCGGATTGCCTGGAGTTCAGTTTCGTCGATCATGGCGAATCAGCGGACCCCGCCCGGTTTTGCTCGCAGCCTCTGGATGACGCGTCTCTGAGCGGGCGCGGCACCCACCTGATACGTCAGATCATGGATGAGGTTTGCTACCAGCGGCAATTCGGGAGGAACCGGCTGAGTCTCAGGAAGTACCTGCCCGGCGCCAAGGGCAAAGGCTGATCCGGCAATCGGCACCTGTGAGGAAAGACAGCGATGACTACCGCAACGCGCGAGCAGACCGGAAGCACGATCGTGGACGTGACCGGCGACATTGATATGGGTACCTCGCCTGGCTTGCGCAAAACCTTGCTCGAATCCTTGAAGCGGAGCCCCCGGCTGGTCGTCAACATGCGCGACGTGCGATACGTCGACAGCTCCGGGATCGCCTCGCTGGTGGAAGTGCTCAAAGAGGCGCGCAACACCCAGAAAAAGCTGATTCTTTTTGGCTTGAACAAGGCGGTGCAGGAGGTTCTGCAGCTCACGCGCTTGACCCGGATATTTGAAATTCGCGAGACGGAAGAAGAGGCCCTGCAGGCCTGAGGGCGCATCGCCCGGCCGCGGCCTCGTCTCTTGCCTCGCGGAGGCTCATCAGCCTGGCCGGTCCATTGTCACTGAAACGGAGTTCTTCGCGGTGAAGACCGAAAGGATCACGGCGCTGCCGGATCGTGTCGGGCTCGAGACATTGAAGGGCCTGGCGTACCTCGGAGGACTGGCGCGCCTCGCAGGCGAGTCTGCGTACATCACGTTCATCGGGCCGTTCCGAGGCCAGCGCCTGCGCCCGCAGCGCGCTTTTCATCAGGGCATGGCCGTGGGTGTGCAAGCCATACCCATCGTCTCACTCATCAGCTTTTTTGTAGGCCTGATCATCGCGCTGCAGAGCGCCTACGAATTGCGGCGGCTCGGGGCCGTTCAGTTTGTAGCAGACACCGTCGCCATATCGATTGTCCGCGAACTCGGTCCGCTGATTACCGCGATTATTGTGATCGGCCGTTCGGGCTCCGCTTTCGCGGCTGAAATCGGCACCATGAAGGTCACCGAGGAGGTCGATGCGCTGAAGACGCTGGCGATTCGCCCCGTCGCCTTCCTGGTGGCGCCCAAGTTCCTGGCGATGCTGGTCATGGTGCCGTGCCTCACCATCTGGGCTGACGCCCTGGGCGTGCTGGGCGGATGCCTTTTCGGAGTCGGGGCCGCCAATTTCACTTTCGTCTCGTACCTCCAGGCCACGCGCGACGCCCTGGTGCTGCGCGATATCACCACAGGCCTGGCGAAGAGCGCTCTGTTTGCCCTGGTGATCACAGTCGTCGGCTGCCAGGAGGGTTTCTCGACCGGAGCCGGCGCTGAAGAAGTGGGCCGATCCACCACCTCGGCGGTGGTCACGTCGATCTTTCTGGTGATCCTGGTTGACCTGGTGTTCACGGCGCTCTTCTACGCCACAAATCTGGGCTGACGCGGGACCCTGGGGCGGCCTGGGCTACTTATGAATGAGTCTGCCGATGCGAGTCCGGCGATCTCGGTCAAGAACCTTCGCGTGAGCTACGGCGAGCGCGAGATCCTGCACGGGATCAGCTTCGACGTTCATCGCGGGGAGACGCTCGTGATCCTCGGCGGTTCAGGCTCAGGCAAGAGCACCCTGCTTCGGACCCTGGTGGGGCTCGAGAAACCGGTCGGCGGCGAAGTATGGATCAAAGGCGTGAACATCGCGCAGGTTTCGGAGGACGAGCTGGACGAGATTCGAAAGAAGATGGGCGTGTCTTTTCAGGGCGGCGCTCTTTTCGGCTCCATGACCGTGGGGGACAACGTCGCCCTGCCGCTGCGCGAGCACACCAGCCTCGAAGAATCCACCATCGAAATCATGGTGCGGATCAAGCTGGAGCAGGTCGGCCTGGCGAGCTTCGAGGACTTCATGCCCTCCGAACTGAGCGGCGGCATGACGAAGCGCGCCGCCGTGGCGCGGGCGCTGGCCATGGACCCGGAGATCCTTTTTTTTGACGAGCCTTCCGCCGGGCTTGATCCGATTATCGCGGCGGGCATCGACGAGCTGATTTTGGATCTCAAGAAGGCCTACGCCATCTCGATGGTAATCGTTACGCACGAGCTGGCCAGCGCCTTCCTGATCGCGGACCGCATGATGCTGATCGACCGTGGCGACATCATCGCCATCGGCTCCAAAGCGGAAATTGCGGCGAGCACTGACCCGCGCGTGCGTCAGTTCCTGGACCGCGTGCCGGAGCCCCAAGTCGAGGATGAGCTGAACTACCTGCAAATGCTCACCGGAGACCGGAAGTCCGCGAGATAGGAAAACCGGGCGCCCGGCAGTCCGGAGTTGCAGTCGACCACGAGAGCGCTTGCTGTAGGAGAACAGGTATGAACTCGCGAAGCGAGCAGGTGTGGGTGGGATTGTTTGTGCTGGTGGCCACCGCCCTGCTGATCGGAACCGTGCTCGCCGTGACCGGCACCTTCAGCCGCGGCAATGTGCCTCATCGGGCTTATTTCAAGTTCGCGGGAGGGCTCGAGCAGGGCGGGGCGGTGCGATTCGGAGGCATGAAGGCGGGGTCGGTACAGAAAGTTCACGTAGACCCTGACGACCCGACCCGCATCGAGGTCGACTTCAATGTCGGGCAAGACATCCCGTTGAAGACGGACAGCGTGGCCAAGATTTCGAGTCTGAGCCCGCTCGGCGACAACTACGTGGAGCTCACCGAAGGGTCCCGCCAGGCTGCCGCCGCGGCGCCGGGCAGCGAGGTAAAGTCCGCCGAGTCGATGAGTTTCAGTGATCTTGGTGACATGGCCTCCGAGCTTCAGCCCATGGTGCGGCAGGTGCTCGAGAACCTCAATCAGCGCCTCGACCAATTGCAGGTGACCCTGAACCGTACCAACGATCTGCTGAATGACCGGAATCGGGCGAACATCAGCGCGTCTCTCGGCAATGTGAATGCGATGCTGGCGGAGGACCGGCCCAAGGTTTCCGCGACCCTGAGCAATGTTCAGAGCGCAAGCGCCCAGCTCAACCCATTGCTGGACGATTTGAAAAAGACGATGGCGCAGGCCAATGACGCCCTGGGCCACGTCGACGCGGTCGTGCTCGAAAACCGGCAGGACCTGCGAAGCGCCGTCACGGAATTGCGGCAGACGCTCGGGACCGCATCCTCCGTGGTGGATCAGCTCGACCGGACCCTCGACTACAACGCTGACAACATTGACGCCACACTTGAAAATATCCGGGTGACCACCCAGCACCTGAGGGATCTCACCGAGGCTCTCAAACGGCGGCCTTACACCTTGATTCGCGCCGTCAGCCCTGCGGAGCGCAAGCCCGGTGAGCAGTAGGCAGGAGGCACGATACTCATGCGTCGAACGATTGCGATTGCCTTCACGGTGGTCTTGATTGCCGGCCTCGGCCTCGGCGCTTGCGGCGGCGGGCGGCCGATCCACTACTACACCATTGAGCCTCCGATGCCGCCCCAGCCTTCAACCAACGCCTATCCCGTCACGATCCTCATAGGCCGCATCGGCGCTCCCGAGATCCTGCAGGACGAACCCATTGCCTATCGTGACGGTCCGAATGAGATCGGCACCTACAACTATCACTACTGGGTGGCGCCGCCCGAGCGGATGCTCAAGACCATCTTGACTCGCGAGCTTCGAGCCTCGGGCAAGTACCAGTCGGTGACCGAACTCGGCAGCGCGGCGCGAGGCGACTTTGTGCTGCACGGCAGGTTGGACGATTTTGAAGAGGTCGACTCCGGCGGCAGCACCGCCGCGCTTCTGACCATGGAGTTCGAACTGTTTGACCGCAAGACCGGCAAGAGCGTCTGGACGCACACCTATTCCCACACTGAGCCCGTGCAGGGCAAGGAGATCCCTGACGTAGTGGCGGCGCTCCAGCACAATCTTGTGCAGGGCCTGACCGAGGTCTCCTCGGGGCTGGACGCGTACTTCTCCGCCAACCTCCCAGGCAAGTAGTGGAACCGTTGAGGCCACGGACTCATCAGAATGGAAGGGGTCCGGTGAGATACTCAGATCTTCCAGCCTCGACGATGCGAGACGGCGAACGCGAATTCCCCGCGAGGGGCGGGGTCAAAAGCCCGACGTTGCCAGGGCATCCGCTACACTCGCTGCTAAGACATCTGCAACACCTCGCGGTAAAGCGACCGGTCACGGGACGGGCGTCGGCGATGACCAAGGGGGGTACCCCCATCGAAAATGTGGGAAGCGAAGCCAAGAAGTCATTTATTATCAGTAAAAGTGCGCTGGAACTGCCAAAACCGAAGCCATTCGAAGCCATCGGAACCCAACCCCGGAGTGCCATAAGTCGTTTAGATTGTCGATTTCTGCCTGTGGGCGCAATTGCTCTGTCGTCAGCGTCGCTCAAAAAGTGCGGGAAGCGAAGCCAAGAAGTCCAATCGAATCAACAAGTCGATTTTGAAGACCTGCGGAGGGGAACTCACCGAATCCAAGCCGTTGAGATCATCGGAGAATGCCTGGATCGGCTCTTTTCGGATTGTGAACACCCATGAATCAAGCTGAGATCTCCTCCAGGCTGGCGTGCTTCGCGCTTTGGAGTGGCAACCATAGCGCGGACCATCCTGTGGAATTGCCGGGTCTGGCAGGATGGATCTATTCAGAGCCGCTGGAGCCTGACGCAGGGGGCGGAGACGTTCACTACCTGTCCGTTTGCAGTAAGGGCATGGTGTCGCGGGTTGCTGTCGCGGACGTGGCCGGGCATGGAAACGGTGCGAGTTCGATGGCGGAAACGCTGCGCCACGTGTTGCAAAGGCATACGGACAACTGGGACCAGTCGGCGCTGATGCAGGAGCTGAACGACGCCATGGTCCGCGAGTCGACGAAGAGCCAGTACGCGACTGCCGCCGTGCTCGGCTTCTACTTCGAGACTGGAGAGCTCATCTTCAGCAGTGCGGGCCACCCGCCGCCGCTCTGGTATCGCGCGAGCGACAAGTCCTGGAACTGGCTCGAGGAGTGCACGCCCTTTGCGGTCGATATTGAAGGCTTGCCGCTCGGATTGATTCCCGGCACGACTTACTCTCAAACCGCCGTGCGGCTCGGCGCGGACGACATGCTCGTGCTCTACACCGATGGCATTACGGAAACGGCGGATTCTGCCGGGAACGAGCTCGGGTATAAGGGCCTGGCGGATCTGGCGCGCGGCCTGGCAACCGATTCCACGTTTCAAGTCAGCCGCGACTTGATGGCGGGTGTGCGGGCCTTTCGCGGCGACGCGGCGCGGCGTGACGATGAAACCCTGGTCGTACTGCAGCGCGTTACCGAGCAGGAGGCGTAAGCGAAGTCGCGGCGGGGCGATGCCGGCCGGGGGTGACTGAAGATTGAACGGCAGGGCCAAGGTCGAAAACATCCTCTTTCCGGTGGATTTCTCGCCGTCCTGCGCTGCGATGGCCGCCTACGTGAAGAGGGCCGCGTCGATTCATCGCGCACGGGTTACCCTGGTTCACGTCGTCGATCTCGCCGGCCACAACGGATTCGAACTCTACGTGCGCCCGCTCTCGGCGATTGCGGAAGATCACCGGGAGATCGCCCGCCAGCAACTCGATTCGTTCCTCGAGTCTGAGTTTCCGGTGGGGGAGTGCTCGAGGGTGTTGCTGGCGGGCGATGCCGCGGCCGGGATCGCACAGTTCGCGCGCACGGGCGGATTCGACATGATTGTCATGCCAACATACGCGGGCTCGTTCCGGCGGATGCTGCTCGGCTCGACAACGGCGAAGGTGCTCAACGACGCTGACTGCCCGGTGGTTACAACCCGGCACGCCCTGGACGTAGCGCCGCGCCCGATGGAGCACCGGGAATGGCTCTGCGCCATCGGCCTGGACGCGGATTCGGAAAGGGTGCTTCGTTATGCCAGTCGCCTGGCGGCGGCGGCGCAAGCCAGGCTCTCGCTGATTCATGTCGTTGCGTCCGGTGATGCCCCCTTGCGCCCTCAATTGCGCCAGGAAGAGGAAGTGGAATCTGCCTTAAAGGGGGAGGCGCACCGGCGGCTGCGCGACCTCCAGAAAGCCGTGGGCAGCGAGGCTTCGGTCCGGATCGCTGTCGGTCCGGTGAAAGAAGCACTGATTGAGGAGGCGCGCCGATCGGAGGCTGATGTGCTCGTGATCGGGAGAGGCCCGGAGTTTGCCGCGCAGGGCCGTATACGGGATCTTACGTATGCCATGGTTCGCGACTCGCCGTGTCCGGTGGCGAGCGTCTGACGCCGGTCCGGACTCTGACGCCGGTCCGGACCATGATGAGTGTGTGAAAACGTGACTTGCGCGACAGCGGCTATGCCGCCCTGCTGTGCGGAAAGGCTTTGCCTTTCCGGAGGGCGTCAAGGCCTGAAATTTCTATAGCCCTGCTGGACGGAAAGGCTGAGCATTTCCGTCCAGCAGGGCGGCACAGCCGCCGCTTCTCGGCTTTTCACACGGCCTTAAATACGGCTTAGACGCTTCTCGCCGCGTGGCACAGCACGCCGTGCGGTAGCGAGGCCAGGCATTGCAGGGGGTGCAGGTACCTTTCGATTGGCAGGCGGAACGGAATGAACGAAAAGCCTTTCCTGATGACTGTTGACGATGATCCGGAGGTGCTGCGCGCCGTCGAGCGCGACCTGCGCAACCACTATTCCGAACACTACCGCGTGGTGCGCGCAGACTCGGGAGCGACAGCGCTCGCCGCCCTGCAAGGGCTCAAGAAAAGGAATGACCCCGTGAGCCTGCTGCTGGTCGATCAGCGCATGCCGCAGATGACCGGCGTCGAATTCATCAGCCGGGCGATGGGTATCTACCCACAAGCCCGGCGCGTACTTCTGACTGCCTACGCTGACACGGACGCGGCCATCCAGGCCATTAACGAGGCCCGGATTCATCACTATCTGCTGAAGCCCTGGGACCCGCCTGAGGAGCAGCTTTATCCCGTGCTCGACGACCTGCTCGAAGACTGGAAGGCCTCGTTCCGGCCGCCTTTCGACGGCGTTCGGGTGCTCGGCCATCGCTGGTCGCCTCGCTCCCACACCGTTCGAGACTTCCTGGCTCGTCAACAGATACCTTACCGCTGGATTGACGTGGAGACCGCCGGACAGGACGCCGATGTCCTCGCTGTGAGCGCGGGCGCCGAATTGGATGCGTCCAAGCTCCCGCTCGTGCTCTTTGCGGGAGGGGAGACGCTTTCCAACCCGTCGCCGGCGGAAATGGCGACCCTGCTCGGCTTGAGAACACGCGCCGAAACCGCGTTCTATGACCTGATGATCGTTGGCGGAGGGCCCGCGGGTCTCGCAGCTGGCGTCTACGGAGCATCGGAAGGGCTCCGCACCGTGATGGTTGAGCGCGAGGCCCCGGGTGGCCAGGCCGGAATGAGTTCCCGCATCGAGAACTACCTCGGCTTCCCTTCCGGTCTGAGCGGCAGCGACCTGGCCCGGCGGGCGGTAACGCAGGCGCGGCGCTTCGGCGTGGAGATTCTGGCGCCGCAGGAGGCTACGCGCGTACGCGTGGAAGGGCCATCGAAGATGGTGACCCTCGGCGACGGCACTGAGATCGGGTGCAAGGCGCTCGTGATCGCGACCGGAGTCTCCTACCGCAAGCTCGACGTGCCGGGCATCGACCGGTTGCAGGGCGCCGGCGTATACTACGGCGCTGCCATGACCGAAGGCGATTCGTGCAAGGGAGAGGACGTCTACATTGTGGGCGCGGCGAATTCCGCCGGCCAGGCCGCCATGTATTTTGCCCATTATGCGCGCCGCGTGGTAATTCTCGCGAGAGGCCCGTCGCTTTCAGCCACCATGTCGAGATACCTGATTGATCAGATTGGGAACACCGAGAACATTCACGTGGAAGCGCGCAGCCAAGTGGTTGAAGTGCATGGTGCGGAGCGGCTGGAGGCGGTCTCGATTCGGTGCGGGGACAGCGGCACAACCGAGACCGTGCCGGCCACGTCCCTGTTCATCTTCATCGGCGCGGCGCCGGGAACGGACTGGCTGGCGGGCGTGGTGGAGCGCGACGATCGCGGCTTCATACTCTCGGGGCCCGACCTTCTGCGCGACGGCAAGCCTCCGGCCGGCTGGCCTCTCGATCGCGATCCGTGGCTGCTCGAGACCAGCGTCCCCGGCATCCTGGTGGCGGGTGATGTGCGCCATGGCTCGATCAAGCGTGTGGCTTCGGGCGTGGGCGAAGGCGCGAACGCCGTCCAGTTCGTCCACCAGTACTTGAGTACGGTCTGACGATGGCACAAGAATCCAAGATTCCCGGCGAGCGGATTCCATCGGTGGTGGATGACCTTCGCAAGGTTCCGGTATTCGCCGGCCTGCCCGAAGACGACCTCGTGTGGCTGGCCGAACGCTTCGAGGAAGTCCGCCTCGAGCCCGGTGAGTTCTATGCGCGCGAAGGTCAACCGATCGAGCATCTCTTTGTCATTTTGGAAGGCGAGCTGCTCCTGCAGCGCCAGGATATCCAGGACGGTTTCAGGTTCACGATCAGCGCCGGGCAGGTCTCAGGGCTACTGCCCTTTTCCCGGCTCACGCACTACCGCGGCAGCGGCCGCGCTGTGACGGCCAGCCGCGCGCTCCGGTTGCACAAGGACCACTTTCCTGAAATGCTGCACCGGATGCCCGAACTCGGCAAGCGGCTGGTAGCGCTGATGTCCGATCGCATTCGCGAGACCACGCGTCTCGAGACCCAGCACGAAAAATTGATGGCGCTGGGAAAGCTCTCCGCCGGATTGGCGCACGAGCTGAACAACCCCGCCGCAGCCGCGCGGCGCGCCGCGAGCACCCTGCTCGAGGCGCTCGAAGCGGTGCGGGACGCCAGCCTGCGGCTCAACCAGCAGCCACTCTCGGATGAGCAACGGCAGGCGATCGCGCTTTTCGAGCGCGTGGCCGGCCAGGGCGCGCCCTCCATCTCACCCGATCCGCTGGAGCTCAGCGATCGCGAGGAACGCATCACCGCGTGGCTCGAGGGACGACAAGTGAAAGAGGCGTGGAAGATCGCCCCGGTTCTGGCAGAGTCCTGCGTCGAGACTGAAGGCCTCGAGGGCCTCGCGGGAGAAATCGGCGACGCCATGCTCGGTCCGGCGCTCGCGAGAATCGCCAGCATCCTGGTGATCTACGGATTGGTGCGGGAGATTGACAACAGCACCCGCCGCATTTCGGACCTCGTGCGCGCGGTCAAAGAATATTCCTACATGGATCAGGCGCCCTTCCAGGAGGTCGACATTCGCCAGGGCCTCGAGAACACGCTGCTGATCTTCGGCTACCGGCTGAAAGGCGACCTGACGCTGGCTCGCGACTACGCCCCCGATTTGCCCCGCGTTTGCGCGTACGGCAGCGAGCTGAATCAGGTGTGGACGAACCTGATCGACAACGCCCTCGACGCCATGGGATCGAAAGGGACATTGCGGGTCCGGACGGCGCGGGAGCCGGACGGCATTCTGGTGGAGATTGGCGATAACGGACCGGGGATTCCAAAGGATATTCAGGATCGCATCTTCGACCCCTTTTTCACCACCAAAGGCATCGGTGACGGCACCGGGCTTGGTCTCGACATCGCCTGCCGCATCATCCGAAGTCACCACGGCACCATTCGCGTGGAATCGAAGCCGGGCGACACACGCTTTCAGGTGCACCTGCCTCTGACCCAGCCGCGAACCGGCTGAACTCGCGTCAGAAACCTTTTCAAACGCGCAGGTTCAAAGGGGCACACTGGAAGGCCAGGTCAGAAGACCAGATTGGAAGGCCAGATTGCCAGGTTGCCAGGTGGGAAGAAGAGTTCGTCAGATAATCGTTATTGTCGGCCTGATTCCGGCCCGAACCGTGCTCGGCCATGCTGCGAAAGGAATGGTCGGGGCGCCCAGATTTGAACTGGGGACCTCTTGGTCCCGAACCAAGCGCGCTACCAGGCTACGCTACGCCCCGACTGAGTTGACGGACGGGCAGCTTACGCCTGGACTCTTGACCCGTCTGGATTATCTTAACACA
>DASZIG010000066.1:0-24955 GCA_035949375.1 Terriglobia bacterium
CTTGATGAGCATGGCGTAATCAATGTCGCATCCGAAGGCACCTTCGACCGCTTCCAAATAGACCTTAAGGCCATCGGTTGTTAGCTGAATCCGGCTGGTGACGCGAGAGGCCAAATCCTCAATCAGCATCCGGGCGCTGGCAGCATCGCGGTTGCCGACCGTGAAGGACGGAATCAGTTTTGTGTCCGCATCAATCGCCGTCCACGTCCAAACGCTACCGAAGCCGAATTTCCCTTGCTTGTCCGCTGGCAGATTCTTATCCTTCGCGCCGACGAAAGCCCAAATTTCATCGCACTGGACGTGCTTGCAAGTGAGGCCGCGCATCACCTTGTCCTGATACTCGGCGCTCTTGAAACCGGCTTCCAATTGGAGCTTCATCACGGTTTCCTTGTCCACGTCGCACATGCGAGATGTGGCGCGAATCGAATTGCCTTCGATCAGGGCCGCTACGATCTGCGCTTGTTTTTCCCGGCTGAGTCTGTTCATATGCGCTCCTCACTTACAAGCCAAGTATACATAAGCGGCTTACGTATGTCAAGAGAAAAGTGAGGGCCGAAGCAAAATAATTTCGCTTGCCTTTCCTTAGCGGCTTACGTATACTGAGGCCACTATGGGAAAACAAAAGTTATCGGCAGAATTCAGAGATTATCTGGCGAAAATCGGCAGAAAAGGCGGCAAGGTCGGGGGGGCGAAGCGGGCCGCCAACATGACCGCGCAAGAGCGCAGTGATGCCGCCCGCAAGGCTGTGCAAGCACGTTGGGACCGCGAAAAGGCGAAACGGGGCTTAGAATAGGTGCACATAGGGCACGTTTCGCTAGCGGAACTCTTTGCCGGGGCACCGCAGCGGAACATCGCACGCGCCTTGTCTGGCGTGGCAGGAGTAGTGTGCCATGCCTACCGCTGCGCGTCAAGGGTCTGTCGATTGGTTCAGTTTTAGAAGATTGCACTTTTGGGCTGCCAAGCGGCTTATTATGGTGATTGGACGGGTATTTTTAGACGAGAGTAGCTCCCGTGAACCTTACGTATCGGGGGGTTGGGTCGCCGAGCACGGCGCTTGGGACGTGATTTCTAAAGAATGGGCACGCGTCTTGGATGCCGATAAACCATTGCGTTACTTCAAGTTGAGTGAGGCCCTATTGTTGCGGGGAGCATTTGAAAACTGGACCGATACAGAGCGTGACGATAAGATGATAGCACTAGCGTCAGTACTTCCCCATGATGACCGCCTGTTACAGGGACTCACATGTCACATGCGAAAGAGCGATTTTGACGAAGTGGCAAAGCATTTACGGCGCGTCTTCAAGTCCCCTTATTATTTCGAAATGTCGGCTCTAATGCTGAAGTCTCCCGATCTATTCCCGACCCTCGATAAGATCGATTTTGTTCTAGACCGTGACGATTGCAAGCGAGCTGAACGGATGAGACGATTATTTTACTCAAAGATCAAGCCTGTAAACGAGCGATTTGGAGAGTGCTATACCCTGTGTGATAAGGAAACGATGCCACTCCAGGCCGCTGATATGCTGGTTGGATTTATGAGGCAGCTTGATGAACAGAACCCACTTCCGCATAAGGCCACTGCTCAATTGAGTGGCGTACCGACTTTTAAGATTGATCTTAATATGACGCAGCTTGCAGCGCTGATGTCCAAACACCGGCTTCTTACCCATCGCTTCGCCGGATGACCTCTTGCATCACCCGGAAGGCCGTCTGGTTCATATCCTCGCGGGGCTGGCGCTCCTTGCCAGATTCGATGTCCTTGCGCTTGGGTCTCGGGTCGGGTTTCGCGGTACGCTTTTTTGGCTTCGGTATCGGGACGGTTTTGAATGGCATGGCATCAGTGTGCCAGAGGCCAGAACGTGGCGCAAGGGGCGAGAAATCGAAAACCGGACACTACCGCCTCTCGACCAGCGTTGACACAGTCGAACCCGGAATAGTACCCTCCAGACTAAATCACCGCCGAAGCAGCGCGGGCATGGAAGGACGTCGATGGACAAACCCGGTTGGGGAAACGGACCTGGGCTGTCGCTCAAGGGAGCGGCGGCCGCGTTTACCACAGAGCCCAGCTCCAGGATTACGGCTACTGTCCCGGCCGGCGCCAGCACTGGCCGGGTCCAAGTCATGCCGTGCGGCGGCTGCTGAGTAGCGCGCCCTTCCGGCTGCTGCCATAGCGTTCGCTCTTGGGGCGCCGGTTCGCCCCGCTGCTCTGGCGAGAGACTCTCTCAGAACTTCGAACAACCAGCCATCTGAAGGTCGAAAGCGGAGACCCTATGCCTGAAGGTCGATTTTCAGTCCTGATTCTGGCGGCCGGAAAAGCCACGCGCTTCAAGTCTGAGCGCTCCAAGTTGCTGCACCGCTTGGCCGGACGGCCGCTCGGCGAATACGTGTTGCGCGCGGCGTTCGCGGCCGGGCCCGAACACGTCTACATGGTGGTAGGCCACCAGGCGGACGCAGTGCGGGAAGCTTTCGCCCGGCCCGGATTGACCTTCATCGAGCAGCGGGAGCAACGCGGCACGGGTCACGCGCTGATGGTTTCGCGAGACGAATTGACGCGTTGCGGCAGCGACAATCTGGCCGTGCTTGTCGGTGACGCGCCGCTCATTTCCGCGGACACGCTGCACAACCTGGTGGACACGCATCGCAAGCGCCGCGCCGCCGTAACCATCCTGACCATGCGGCTCGACCACCCGCACGGCTACGGACGCGTGGTACGCGGGCGCGGCCGGCGCGTGCAACGAATCGTGGAGGAGAAAGTAGCCACGGCCGCCGAACGCAGGATTCGGGAGGTAAGTTCGGGCATCCTTTGCTTCTCGCGCCCGAAAATGCTGGCGGCGCTCGATCGCCTGACCGACGATAATCCGCAGAAGGAATACCTTCTGACCGATCTTGTCGGTGTCCTGGTCCGCGACCGCCAGCGCGCGGAAACGGTTCCAGTGGCGGACCCTCGCGAAGTGCTGGGCGTGAATGACCGGGTGGAGCTGGCGGCGGTGGAGGGAATCTTGCGTCTGCGTAAAGCGCAGGCGCTGATGCGCGACGGCGTGAGCATCGTGCATCCGGAAGCCACGTACATCGATGACGCCGTGACCGTGGGCCGGGACACGGTGATTGAACCCGGTGTCAGCCTGCTCGGCTCGACTACGGTGGGTGCCGAATGCCTGCTGCGGCCCTACAGCACCATCACGGACTCCGTCCTCGGCGACCGCGTCACCGTGCGGCCCGTCTGCGTCATCACGGCGTCAGAGATAGGCTCGGACACTATACTCGGTCCTTTCGCTCACGTGCGTGACGGCGCGCTGCTTGAGCCGGAGTCGCGCATCGGCAATTTCGTGGAAGTGAAGAAGTCGCGCATCGGACGCGGCACAAAAGCATGGCATTTAACCTACTTAGGAGATGCCGATCTGGGGGAAAGAGCCAACATCGGTGCGGGAACCGTGACCTGTAACTACGACGGGGTCAACAAGAATCAGACCTACATCGAGGACGGCGTATTTATTGGCAGCGGTACCATGCTGGTAGCGCCGGTTCGAGTGGGCCGCGGCGCCTATGTCGCGGCAGGATCGACGATCACTCAGGATGTGCCGGCGGGTGCGCTCGGCATCGGCCGGGCGCCGCAAGTAGTAAAGCCGGGCTGGGTGGAAGAGAAGAGGCGGAAGTCGGCCGGCAGCGCGAAAAAGGCAGAATGAGAGCCGCCAAGCTACGCCCTAAACGCTTTGTTTCTTGCCGGTTGGAGTGGTTTACCGCGTCATTCTTACATTGAACTCGGTAATTTCCGGCCAAAACTGCCGGTAGTTGCTAGGGGTTAGCAAAATGGAGGCAACATTAACCGGCGTCTTTTCAGTAAACTCCCGTCCCCGCGCAGATTGGAAGTCCGCTTGCTTTCTCTGCAGACGTTTGACAAGCAAAGGCCTCCGCTGGACGCGGGGCTAGCTTAAGAAGAATCGAAGGAGGGAAGAAACATGGCAATCGACGATGTTCCCGGCCCCGAGCGTATCGAAGTCAGACAATCAAGCGGCCCGTGGGTGCTCGTTTTCGTAGTCCTCGGTCTGCTCGTGATCGGCGAGGTCTATGCATTCACGAAAATGGGATCGCTAAGCACAATCCAAGCGGAGCAGGCCAGCCTGAAGATACAGATGGCTCAAGTGAACGATCAGGTGACGGCCAAGCTCGCGAGCTTGGAAGACTCCAACGCGCAGCAACTGGATGCCTTGCGTAGCGAACTGGATTCGACCTCCAAGAAGATGGGGTCCAGTGGTAACACCTCCCTGGCCCGGGCGCGCAAACTCGTGGCCAACCTGCAAAAGCAGACCGAAGAGCAGAACGAGCAGCTGAAGCAGCAGATTGCGCAGGATCACGACCAGGTGAATCAGCAGGTCGCGGCAGTAACCCAGGACGTTTCGGCGACCAAGAGCGATCTGGGCACGACCAAGCAGACGGTCGACACCCTGAAGAACGACCTCGGCATGGCGCGCAGCGATATGGGTACCCTGATCGCCAAGAATCATGACGACATCGAGACCCTGCGCAAGCTCGGCCAGCGCAACTACTACGAGTTCACCATCAACAAGAATCAGGAGCAGACGGTGGCGAGCGTCGGCCTCATGCTCAAAAAGACCAACGCAAAGCATCACCGGTTCAATGTGAACCTTCTGACGAACGATATGGAGGTTGCAAAGAACAACCGTACCGTGGATGAGCCCATCTTCTTCTCGACCGGCGGCTCGAAGGAGTTCTATGAGATGGTGGTCAACAAGGTGGACGCAAACTCAGTGAGCGGGTACATCAGCACTCCGAAGTTTTCGCAACCGGAGCTCGCAGCCGCTTCTTCCGGTGCCTCCGGCGGTTCTTCGCCGCAATAAGCAAGCGCTGCATCGTCGATAGTGTCTTCCATGCGCCTCTCGCCCCTGGGCACCGAACGCCCGGCGGGCGAGAGGCGTTTTCCTCTTGTGGGGCCGCCAGCGCCGCGTTAGCTCGCGGACCTCGTACGATAGAACGTGAGCTGCGAGTCGCCGTGTCGGATCGAGCGGCTGCGTTCAAGGCCGCTGTAGCTCTCCTCCAGCAGCACGTGCCGCGAGTGCTCCGCGATCACTGTGGACGCGGGCCCGAGCAACGGGCAGCGGCCGAGATGCCGCAGCACCCGGTGATATTCGGCGATCTCCCCGTAGGGTGGATCGAGGAAAACGTAGTCGAAGGGCACACCCTCATGCGCCAGGCGGTCCAGACCCGCCTCGAGCCGGCCGCCAACCAACAGGACCCGGCCGACGACTCCCAGGCTTTCGAGGTTGCGCCGGATCAGATCCTGCGCGCGACGGTGGTTTTCCACCAACACCACTTCAGCAGCACCGCGGCTCAGCGCCTCCAGACCAACGGCCCCGCTTCCCGCGTATCCGTCGAGAAAGCGCGAGCCCGCAATCGACGGCCCCAGCACATCGAACAAGGTCTCACGCATCTGGTCCGAGGTCGGACGCAGGTCCGCGCCCTTGAGAGACTGCAATCGCATTCCGCGATAGGCGCCGGAGATAATTCGCATACGGTCCAGGATTGCGGATTGCTGATGGAAAACGATCCGCGCTCGTGCAATACAGTATCGTTAATTCTCTCACGCCACACTGGCCAGGCCATAGCGGCGCGGCCAGATCCGCCGCAGATAAGCAACGTACTGCGCCAACTCGTCCGGCGAGGACGGCTGCGCGATGAAGCGCTCCGCCTCGCTCCGCGCCCATTCCAGAATCTTCTGGTCGCGCAGGAGGTTGGCGACGCGGAAAGCCGGAATGCCCCATTGACGCGTGCCGAAGAACTCGCCCGGTCCGCGAATCTTGAGGTCCATCTCGGCGATGCGGAAACCGTCGCAAGTCTCGACAAGCGCCCGCAGACGCTCGTCGGCCGCCTCGGTGCGCGGTTCGCCGGCCAGCAACATGCAGTATGACTTCGCCCGGCCGCGGCCGATGCGTCCGCGGAGTTGATGCAACTGCGCCAGGCCGAAGCGGTCTGCGTGCTCGATCAGCATTACGCTCGCGCTTGGCACGTCGACGCCGACTTCGATCACAGTGGTCGAGACCAGAATTCGCGTCTCGCCGCTCTTGAACGCCAACATGGCCCTTTCTTTCTCCGCGCCGGGAAGGCGCCCGTGCAGCAATCCGACTTTGAATTCGGGAAAGACATTGGCGGCGAGCTGCTGGTGGCTGTGGACTGCGGCTTGCACGTCCGACTTCTCCGATTCTTCGATCACCGGATAGACTACGTAGGCTTGCTCGCCGGCGAGGACGCGCTCGCGGATCAGCTCATGGGCGCTCGCGCGGTCGCGGTCGTGAACCAGGCGGGTCTCGATGGGCGCGCGGCCGGGCGGCAACTCGTCGATCACCGAACTCTCGAGGTCGCCGTAAAGGGTCAGCGCGAGCGTACGCGGGATGGGTGTCGCGGTCATGGTCAGTACGTCCGGCGGCAGTCCCTTGCGGATGAGGGTGTGGCGCTGGATCACGCCGAAACGATGCTGCTCATCCACCACCACCAGGCCGAGGCGTGCGAACTCCACGTCCTGTTCAATCAGGGCGTGCGTCCCGACGATCAGATGGATCTCGCCCGCCGCGAGGCGCCGCTTCACCTCGGCCTTCTCCTTGCCACGTCGCCCGCTCGAGAGCAGATCCACCTGATAGGGCAAGGGCTCGAGCAGTTGCTTCATGTAGAAGTAGTGTTGAGTGGCCAGGATTTCGGTCGGCGCCATGACCGCCACCTGGTACCCGTTGTCGATGGCCACGATCGCCGCCTGCAGCGCCACGATGGTCTTGCCGGAGCCCACGTCGCCCTGGAGCAGACGGTTCATGGGCCGGGGCGCGCGCATATCGTTGACGATCTCGGCCAGAGCCCGCTTCTGAGCGGACGTGGGCCGGAAGGGCAGAATGCGCTTCACGGCTTCGTGCGCCGCCCGGGTGGTGTGAAAGGCGATCCCCTCGCGGGCCTTCGCCTTGCGCCGGCGCAGCAGTAGACCGGCGCTCACGTTGAAAAACTCCTCGAAGATCAGCCGCACTTGCGCGGGTGTGCGGAATTGCACCAATTCGTCGAGCGGCGTATCTTTCTCCGGGAAGTGCGTGCCGCGCAGAGCGGCGCCGCGATCGGCCAGCCGGTTGCGGGAGCGCACCGATTCGGGCAGGCTCTCGGGGATTTCGCCGTCCAGGACCCCGAGGCCCGTCCAGATCAAACGGCGCAGCACTCGCGGCGTAAGCCGGCTGATGGATTCATAGATCGGCACCACCCGGCTGACTTCCAGTGACTCACCGCCGGCAACCGGCTCCTCCATCAGAACCTCGAACTGAGGTTGCAGCATCTGGACGCGCGCGCCATAAGGGTCATGCTCCACCTTGCCGTGGAAAAAGACGCGCTGGCCCGGACGGAACACCTTGTGGCGATCGAGATAAACCGCGTTGAACCACTTGCAGCGCAGCATGCCGCTCGCATCGCGCGCGGCGAGGTCGAAGATGTAGGCGCCGCGCCGCGTGCGGGTAAGACCGGCCGTCAGCACCTCGACCAGGACCGTGGTGACCTGACCCGGCACGAGATCGCGAACAGCCGTCAGACGCGTCCGATCCTCGTAGCGAAAGGGCGTGTAGTAGAGAAGATCCTCCACGGTATGAATGGAGCGTCCAGCCAGCATGGCGGCGCGCGTCGGGCCTACACCTTTCAGGTACTTCACCTCGGCATCGAGAGTCAGGTGGGCCGGCATGAGCATTCCCGATGCTCGATTATAGCGGCAACTGGAGGCCGGACCCAGGCTCGTTGCGCTTTAGGGGCCAACCCCCGACACCGCACTTTCAATACAACTGACAATACAACTGGCAAGATAACTGGAAATTAATTTGCCTTGTGCATGGCGGTGCGACAAAATCGCCTTTGGCCGATTCGCGCGCTCCTGTAAGCAACCGGGATGTCCCCGGATTCGTCTGTGCATCGGGGTAGCGGCATTCGTGCCCGCGTCAAGCTCCACCCGAAGCAGGACCTCTGAGGAGGAACCATGAAAGTAAGACCGAGTCTCACAGCCTGTCTACTTCTTATCCCGGCGGCGCTCGCCATTCTTGCCGTTCCCCGCGTGCGCAACAGCTTTGCCGCACCATCGGGCGGCTACCACGTCATCAAAAAGGTGCCTCTCGGCGGAGAAGGCTTCTGGGACTACCTGGGCATCGACCCTGACGGCCGGCACCTGTTCATCTCGCATTCGACCCACGTGATGGTGGTGGACGCGGACTCGTACCAAGTCGTGGGCGACATTCCCGACACCCAGGGCGTGCACGGCATCGCCGTGGCCGCCGAATTCGGCCGCGGCTTCGTGAGTGACGGAGGCACCGCGCAGGTCACCATCTTCGATCTCAAAACGCTCAAAACCATCGGCACCGCCAAAACCGGCGAAGGGCCGGACGGCATTATCTACGACCCGGGCTCCAAGCGTGTCTTCACCTTCAACGGGCGCGCGGGTACCGCCACTGCCATTGACGCCAAGAGCGGCGACGTGGCCGGCACCATCGACCTCGGCGGCCGCCCGGAATTCGCGGCGGCCGACGGCCAGGGCCATGTCTATAACAATCTTGAGGACAAGAGCGTGGAACTGGAGATTGACTCGAAGAACCTGAAAGTGCTGAACCGCTGGCCGCTCGCGCCCTGCGATAGCCCCTCCGGCGTGGCCATCGACGCCGAGCATCGCCGTCTGTTCATCGGCTGCCACAACAAGATGATGGCCATCATGGATGCCGACAGCGGCAAGGTGGTAACCACCGTACCCATCGGAGAAGGCGTGGACGCAAATCGCTTCGATCCCGGTACCCAGCTGGCCTTCAGCTCGAACGGCGATGGCACCCTGACCGTGGTCCACGAGGATTCGCCTGACAAGTTCACCGTGGTGGACAACGTCCAGACGCAGCGTGGGGCGCGCACCATGGAAGTGGACCCCAAGACCCATAATGTCTTCTCGGTCACGGCGGAATTCGGGCCTATGCCCACAGACGTGAAACCGGGTGAGCGGCGCCGGCCGCCGATGATCCCAGGCTCGTTCACACTGCTTGTACTTTCGCAGTGACGCCGGCTGGCCTTTCGCCCCGCCTGGGCTACGATTCCTCGTGGGCCATGTTATACTGGCTCAACTGACGGACAAGGGCAGCATTGCCCGATCAGGTACTAGGGCGCGTAGCTCAGTTGGGAGAGCGCGGCGTTCGCAACGCTGAGGTCGAGGGTTCGAATCCCTTCGCGTCCACCATTTCTGCCTCGTCTACCAAATTGTGAATCCCATTCCCTGGAATTTGTGCCCGGGTCACGGAGTCTCGTCCCGGCGGCGCTCACCGTGAGGCTCGTTGCGCCGTGACGATCCCTCGCGCCCTCACGTAAATTTGGCACCGTCACGTGCAAAATTTCCCTCCGTAATTGCCACTCGCCAAGCGACTTGCCTGCTCTGGCGACCCCGCCCCACCGGCCTCGCCTCGAGCTAAGTGATGATGGGTGGGCACCTGCGGCCGCCATCGAGCACACACTCCGGCCGCAAAGTGCTTGCTTTCCAACTCCTTGGCGATTGGCATCCGTCGTGCTAAGGGTTAGCAGGAAGTGCAAAGAGGGCGGACGACGGGAGTCGAAGATGAACCGGAGAATCGTGAGGAGTGCCGCACCAACCAGAGAAGTTACCTCAGCCGTACTCACGGCGGAGGACGGTTCGCTCGATTGGTACAAAGTGGTAGGAATTGAATTCGTACTTTTCGCCGGCATCGTACTACCGCTGATCTGTGGCGCTCTACTAGCCCGCTAGTGCCGCTCCAGGAAGTCCAGACCGCCTCTTGCCCCCAACGGCTTTTAGGCAACCGGAACAGGCCGGAACGGCACCAGTTGCGCGCCACTCCCGACTGACAAAAGAGCTCGAGATCATCGACCCAGCTTAGGCTTTGCCGGCCTTTTTCCGCTCCGCCCATCGCTTCTTCATCATTTCAGAAATCTTCTTCCGGGCGGCGGGGCTCATGTGACGCCGGCCTTTCGGACCAGCGGCATTAGGTGTCCCCGGAGGCCTTCCACGCCTGCGGCCGCTGCCCCCTTCAAGTGCGGCAATTGCCCGGTCAAGCCTGTCTCTCTCTTCTTTTAACTGACTGACGATGCTATCCAGTACCAAGTGTAAAGTCTCCTCTCGGTGAGTTTAGTGGGCATCCTTACAAGGCGCCCTAAGTCAGCCTATACGTTTACGCTTCGGTATTCAAGCACCTTCTTATGATGAACTCATGATCCAGTACTACTATAGTTACGCACGCCGCGATTCCACACGAGGCACGCCAGGGCAAAAAAGCCTGCGGCCACCAACGGTACAAGGCGGAAATAGGCGGCGAACTGCGGGCGGTGCAGGAAGTGGGTGGTGGGATAAAAAGAAGCGAATCCGAAAGGAATAATCCAACTGAGCATAAATTGGATGAACACATTGTATATGGTCAGCGGGTAGCGGCCGAATGTGAGCATGTTGAAAACGGGGGGCACGATCCCGACCCGGTCCTCAAACCAGAACGAGACTGCCGTCAGGATGAGGAATACCGCCAGGTAGATCACGGACCCGCACAGAATCATGACCGGAAGCCAGGCATAGTCAGCAAGGGTCCAGTGCACGCCGACCCGCCGCGCGGCGATGCTGAGCACGGCCAGCCCGGTCACCACTTCCTGCAGCGATTCGATGCGGAACTTCTCAAAGAGGACCTGAAAGAGCGTGTTGACCGGGCGCAGCAGGATGCGGTCAAAGCGGCCCTGGATGATGTAAAGATCGCCGAATTCGTAGAGATTCCAACTGATGACGTTGAAGATTCCCAGCGGCAGTAGCGAGAAGGCATACAAAAACAGAATCTCGTTAAACGACCACCCTTGCAGCTTCGGAATCTTGGTAAACAGTACGAACACGAAACCGAAGCCGATGACCGAGGCGGCCATCGACGAGAAGAACGCGATAAAAAAGTCGGCCTTGTACGCCAGGCGCACTTTGGTGTATTGCGCGAAGTATAAGGCGAAAAGTCTGAGATGCCGTTTCATCTTGACCGTGATCGCAAAGTGGGTGCCGCCTAATGCTTGCTGCTGACTGCCGACTGCTCTTCAGCCTCCTTGAATGGTAATCTTCCGCATTGACCACCGCCACATGGCGTGCCCGAGCCCCATCAGCGCCGCCACCCAGAACAATTGGATTCCCAGCGCGCGTGCTATTCCGAAACCGTGAAGCTTGCCGAGGTAAAGCAGCACGGGAACGTAGCTGATGTACTGGAAAGGCAAAACCGCCAGCACCGTCTGCGCGCTGTGGGGAAAGAACGAAATGGGCAGCAGCAGACCGGAAAACAGTTCAAGGAGAAAATACTTGGCGCGCAACAACCCCAGGATCGATTGCAACCGGATGGCCAGTGTGCCCACCGCAAAGTTGATGCCGGCCACGATGAAGAAGCTCTGGATAACGCTCGCGAAGAAGGCTAGAAACGAGCCCCAGCCGGCGGGCCAGCGCACGGGGTAGACCAGAATCAGGAGGAGGGCGGTAGGCGCCGTCAGCAGCGCCATGCGAAACACGGCTTCGCCGAAGGCCTGGGCCACGTACATTGACTGTACGTTCACCGGCTTGATCAGGTCCATGGCGAGCTTGCCCTCCAGCACCTGCTGCGCCATGTCCTGATCGATGTTGTTGAAGTAAAATGAGCGGATGATCCAGCCGATAGCGATGTAGGTGAGAATCTGGCTGAAATCGAAGCCCTCGATCTTCTCGCCGTGCGCGAAAATCGCCTTCCAGATGAAGTAATAGACCGCCACGTAGATAAAGTAGGTCACGATGCCCGTGTAGTAGCGCAGCCGGTAGGCGAGCGTATTCACGAAGCCCACGCGCATGAATTGGCCGAAGACACGGACGGCGCGGGCGGCGGGTTGAGGATCGAACGTCACGCTGGGGCTCTCACACCTTCTTTTAAGGGCATCATTTTCCAGGCCGCAGCATTCCAGGCGCGGAGGGCTGCAAACAAAAGCAACAGCTTTCAACACAGAGGCCACAGAGCCCTCACAGAGGCCACGGGACGAGCCAAGTGCCTGGCGCCGTGCCTTTCGTCTTCTCTGTGATCTCTGTGAAACCTCTGCGAACTCTGTGTTGAGCTCTTGGCACTTTGACGCTCGTGCGCAACCCCACTCACGCTTCTGTTCTCACGCCCACCTCGTGGCTCAGATAAATGCGCTTGACGATGTCCTCGATAGGCTCTTCCTGCACGAAAATATCCTGCACTTCGAGGGTGTTGACCAGGTTGCGGATCACTTCGGCCGTGGAGTGCCGCTTGCGGTCGAAGCGCATCACGTAGGTCAGCTCGTCCACGCGGTCGCAGGCGATCCCGTCGGTGGCCACAAGCCCAAGGCGCGGCACCTGGGAACGGTCTTTGAGAAAAAACTTGATCTGGTTGTACTCCGCCAGGCGGTCTTTCATCTCCGCGAGCGGCCCGTCGAAGAGCACCTTGCCCTTGTCGATCACGATGATCCGCCGGCAGAGCTCTTCGATGTCGGCGAGGTCGTGCGTGGTCAGCAGCACCGTGGTGCGGTGCAGCCGGTTCACTTCCTTCAGGAATTCGCGGATGCGGTCTTTGGCCACCACATCGAGGCCGATGGTGGGCTCGTCGAGAAACAGCAGCGGCGGATTGTGCAGCAGCGAGGCCGCGAGGTCGCATCGCATACGCTCGCCCAGGCTCAACTTGCGCACGGGAGTGTGCAGGTATTCCCTCACGTTGAGGATCTCCGAAAACACGCCGAGCCTCCGCTCGTAGTCCTCGTCAGAGATCTCGTAAATCTCTTTGAGCAGCCGGAACGACTCCACCACGGCGATGTCCCACCACAGTTGGGTGCGCTGGCCGAACACCACGCCCAGGTGGCGGGTGTAGCGGCTCCGGTCGCGGTAGGGCACGAAGCCGTTCGCTACCAGGCGGCCGCTCGACGGCACCAGGATTCCGGTGAGCATCTTGATGGTGGTCGACTTGCCCGCGCCGTTGGCTCCGATGTAGCCTACCATCTCCCCGGGCTCGATGGTGAAGCTGACGCGATCCACGGCATGCACCGTCAGGTATTCGCGCACGAAGAGATTCTGAAGCGCGCCCAGTACCCCTTCGCGGCGGTGGAAGGTGCGAAAGTCCTTGCTGAGGTTCTCGACTTCGATGATCGATGGCATGGGAAATGCGGGGCGGGCTCGGCAAACCCAAACCGCGCTCTACATTGTAATAGACTCCGGCCGGATTGGCAGGATGCAGCGGAGCGCCCCGCCAGCCGGCCGCAGGCGGCGCCAATTTGCAATCGGTCCCGCCCCGGAACAGATATCTTGGCGAAATCGAGCCTTTGTTCGCGTGTAACCGGTTGAAAACAGGCAGGATGGGTGCGCTCGGTTCGCCGAGCTCCGAAATGAGCCTATTCGACGCACTTTAAAGGGCTCAAGACCGAGCGGTTACCTGTCTGCCGCAAGTGCGGGGCCGCATGGATTTCCAGGCGTTTAGGCGATTGGCAGCCAGGCCCCTCAAGCGACTTGTTGAAGAAATAGACCTTGCCAAGTAGTTTGTTTACCGGTGTCACATGCGGAATCTCGGGACCTCGTCCAAGAGTCCGGCGAATCGTTTGGTGCGGGATAACCTCGAACAGCTATCCTGTGATAGGTTCGTCGAGACCAATCTGGAGCGGCCGATGGACGTGGAACACTTCGACGTGCTGATCATGGGGGCCGGCCTGTCCGGCATCGATGCGGCTTATCACCTGCAGAGATACTGTCCCAAGAAGACCTACGTCATCGTCGAGCAGCGCCAGCGCATCGGCGGCACCTGGGATTTGTTCCGCTATCCCGGCGTCCGGTCGGACTCCGACATGCTGACCATGGGCTATTCGTTTCGCCCGTGGACCAGCACCAAGGCGATCGCCCCGGGCGAAGACATCCGCAACTACATCACCGAAACGGCGCGCGACGAGGGCATCGACCGGCACATCCGCTTCCGCCATCGAATCGAGCGCGCGTCATGGTCTTCCGAGGACGCGACGTGGAAGGTAAGCGCCCTGCGCCAGGAACCGGACGGGCGTGAGACGCCGGTTACGGTGACCTGCAATTTCCTGGTGTCGTGCGCGGGCTATTACCGCTATGCCTCGGGCTACCTGCCGGATTTTCCGGACATCGATCGTTTCGGGGGACGCATTGTTCACCCGCAGGCATGGCCCGAGGACTTCGACTGCGACGGCAAGCGCGTGATCATCATCGGCAGCGGCGCGACGGCCGTAACGCTTCTGCCGGCGCTGGCCGCGACCGCGGGCCACGTGACCATGCTGCAACGCTCGCCGACCTACATCGTGTCCATGCCCGAACAGGACGCGATCTATAATGCGCTGCGGCGGGTGCTGCCTGCCGGGTGGGCTTACGGGCTCAGCCGCTGGAAGAATATCGCGTACATGATGTATGTGTATCGCCTCGCGCAGCGCTATCCCGATTTCGTCAAGACGGGCATCATCAAAATGGTCCGTAAGCAGTTGGGTCCCGATTGCGACGTGGCCACGCACTTTACGCCGCGCTACAATCCGTGGGAACAGAGGCTCTGCCTGGTGCCGGATGCCGACTTCTTCCAGGCGATCCGGGCGGGACGCGCCAGCGTGGTCACGGGCGAGATCGAGCGGTTCACCCCGGGGGGTATCCGGCTGCAATCGGGCGCTGAGCTCGATGCCGACATCGTGGTGACGGCGACGGGCTTGGTCCTGCAGGCTCTCGGCGGCGCGGACATTGCGGTCGATGGGCGTCGCGTGGATCTGGGCAAGACGCTCGCCTACAAGGGCGTGATGTTCTCCGGCGTGCCGAACCTGGCCGCGATCTTCGGTTACATCAACGCGTCCTGGACGCTCAAAGCCGACCTGATCTGCAACTACGTTTGCCGGGTGCTGAACCTGATGGACCGGAAAGGCGCCCGCCAGGCTACGCCCCGCAACGGCGACGAGGCGGCGGTGGCGAACTTCGTGGAGAAATTCACTCCGGGTTATATGCAGCGCGTGGTCGCGAAGTGGCCGAAGCAGGGCGCCAAAGCGCCGTGGCGGGTTCATCAGAATTACATCCGCGACCTTTTGACCCTGAAGTGGAGTCCTGTGGACGATGGATCGCTTGAGTTCTCCGGCCCGGCCGAAGTTTCGTCGGACCCTGTTCTAACCGAGGCCCAAACCGCCCAAGCCGGGAAGTAGGGGTTCGCCGTGGATGGGCGCGGTTGACCGAGACCAGATAAGAGCGCCGCAGCGTTGAGAGACAGCCGATAGGAGGCTCACGGATGACGAGGAAGCGCTTTTGGATTTTCCTGACTGTTACGTTTTCCATGCCACTGCTAATTTTTCTCACCGTCTGGGTTTTCAACCCCCCGGCACCCGGCCGGATCTTCTATTCGATCTTTGGGCTCGTCTGGATCACAGGAATGATCGCGCTGATCTGGCGCCGACGCTGGTCCGGCTTGTGGCTTCAATTACCGCTGTTGGGTGTGGTGGCCTGGCCGGTTTGGCAGCCTAAGGGTTGGCGCGTGGGGGGGATCATTTTCTTCGCTGCATTGACGGGGCTGTTTCTTTGGCGCTTTGTCATTTCCGCGCGGCACCTTTGGAGGCTGAGCAGTCCCGAGCGCCAGAAGGCATAGTCCAAATGAAGACTTTTGCCATTCTGCTGGCGCTCGTTTCCCCGATGCCGGCCTTTGCTGACTCCGCGCAGGATCGCAGCGCGAACCGCGCATGGATCACCGACGTCCAGCTCGTCTCGCCCGAGAATCTCGATCACATCGACAAGGGGAGCGTGCTGATCGAAAACGGCCGCATCGCGGGGGTCGAGCGAAACCAGAATGCGAGAAAGCCTGCCGGGGCAACGGTGGTGGACGGGAAAGGACAATACCTGATTCCCGGACTGATCGACTCGCACGTTCACCTGACCCTGATTCCGGGGATGAGCGACGATCAGGCCGCAAGCAACTCAGAGATCGTTACGGAGTACTTCCGGCAGCTCCCGCGTTCCTACCTTTACTACGGTTTTACGACGGTAGTGGATCTTGGAGTGGCGGTCGATCACCAACGGCTCGAAGATTTCCGGAAAGCCCCTTTGCATCCGGACGTGTATACATGTGGCGATGCTCTCGTTCTTGCCAACGGGTATCCCATGTCGTTTTGGCCGCCGGAAACACGCTTCAAGCTGTTTCCCAATTTTATCTATGATCCCGAGCAGACCTCCAGCATCCCGCCCCAATACAAGCCGCAGGACCACACTCCCGGCGCGGACGTAGCCCGCGTCAAACGTTCCGGAGGGGTCTGCGTCAAGACTTTCTTCGAGCACGGTTTTGGGGCGGACGCAAACTTGCCGGTGATCAGTTCAAGTACGCTGGCTGAAATCCGCAAAGACGCGACCGAAGCAGGCCTGGTGCTCGTTTTGCATGCGAATTCATTTGAAGCCCAAAAGTTTGGGGTCGAAGGAAATGTCGATGTCCTCGCACATGGCATGTGGAACTGGGGAGATCTCGGTAATCGCGCGGAACTATCCCCCGAGATCACGAAAGTCCTCGATCAAATCGTGGAAAAGGGAATTGGCTATGAGCCTACGATCCAAGTCACGTACGCCCAGAGCGCGTACTTCGATCCGGACTACCTGAAGATGCCGGCCATCTCCAAGGTAGTCCCCACGAAAATGCTGGAGTGGTTCAATTCTGCGGACGGCAAATCGTTCAAGAAAACGCTCGCTGGGGATGGTGCGGCCTCGGACGCAACTGTGCTGGAATCGTACGAGCGGGGTCCGTTCCGGCGCGTGCGGCTGGTGGTTGCTTACCTGGCTCGCAGAGATGCCGACTTTCTCTTCGGCACGGATACCCCATCCATGCCGTCCTACGGCAATCTTCCGGGCCTCAATGGTTACCTCGAAATGAAGCAGTTGCAGAAGGCGGGGATGTCGCTCACCCAGATCTTCCGAGCCGCCACCATCAGTAATGCACGCGAGTTCAAAGTCGATTCGCAACTCGGAACCATCGAGCCGGGTAAAATCGCCAATCTCGTTCTCTTAAAGAAATCGCCGCTGGAAAGCGTTGATGCCTACGACAGCGTCGTCAGGGTTTGGATTCACGGCACGTCAGTCCCGCGTGACAGCCTGGCAGCGAATCCACACCGGTAGTTGGCACCTCACGGCATGACCCGGAAAAGGGCGTTGCTCAAGAGCGTGCCGCCAGGCGTTACAACCTGGACCCGGCCGCTTGTGGCGCCCACGGGCACCGTCGTGGTGATTTCCGTGTCGGAGACCACCCTGAACGTCGCCGCGATGCCGTTGAAGCTCAGGCTGGTCGCTCCGCTCAGGTTGGTTCCCAGGATGATGACGCTCTGGCCGACTTTCCGGGCGGCAGGCACAGTCATCACGAACGGCCCCAGGCCGGCGCCTTCGCTGAACAGGGTACCGTCTCCGTCCGCGCCGCCTCCCCAGGCTGACCCATAGAAGGTCCCGTTGGTGCCCTGAAGTAATCCGCCCGAAGGATCGGCCCCGTCGGCGTTATCGAGGCTGTGCAGGAGCGTGAACGCGCCGCCGGAAGTCATCTCGAACGCCGTGCCCACATCATCGGCCCCGCCATAGCGGGTCGTCCCATAAAAGTTCCCGTTCAAGGCTTGCAGCAGTCCGGCGTACGGCCGGCCGCCGTCCGCGAGGTTGAAAGTGTGCAGCGTAGTCAGCGCTCCCGCCGGAGTCATCCTGAAAACGGTACCCCAGCCGGGCGCGCCGCCGCCATTCGTTGTCCCGTAGAAATTCCCGTCGCTCGCTTGAATAAGCTTGGCGTAAGGATAAGCGCCGTCACTGAACTCGAAGCTGTGAAGGGTCGTCAGGGTTCCGCCCGGCGTGACCCTGAAGACCGTGCCACAGCCATCTTCGCAGGCCGTGCTACTCCCACCGCTGAAGGTTGTTCCGTAGAGGTTTCCGTCGGCGCCCTCCACGAGCGCCGCCGAGGGATCGCTGCCGTCCGTCCCGTTGAAGCTGTGCAGGTTCGTCAATACCCCCTGCGGGGTTATCTGAAAGACTCCACCGTCGTCGTTCGCTCCGCCCGAGGCAACGGTTCCGTAAAAGTTTCCGTCGCTCGCCTGAACCAGAGGGCCGAGAGGATAGAACCCTTCAGCGGCTTCGATGCTGTGCAGGGCGGTGAGCACGCCGCTCGGAGTAATTTTGAAGACCGTCCCCCAGCCGTTGGTTCCGCCGTAAGTGGTTACCCCATAAAAATTGCCGTCGGTCCCGAGAATGAGCCCGGCGTAAGTTGAGGCGCCGTCCGTACAGCCGGCCTGGGCGCAAAAACTGTAGAGGGTGGTCAGCTCTCCGGCGGGCGTTACCTTGAACACCGTGCCGTAGCCGTGCGCCCCTCCCGTGTTGGTGGTTCCGTAGAAGTCGCCATCCAATCCCTGCGCGAGGGACATGGTATCGGGTCCGCCCCCGTTGGCGCCGTTGAAGTTCACAATCACGTTGAAACTCTGTGCTGCCGAAATAACCGCCGCCGCGATGCTGAATACGCAAAGCGCACCGGCCCTTTTCAACCAGCCCCATTTGCCCATGCCACCTCCCTGGCCCGCAATCGAGTCGACAACGCTCCGTGACAATTTAGCGGACGACAAGGTTCGTCATTGTCACCGCCATGTCACGAGATTGTAAAAGATCTGGCTTCCTGCTACTGGTGGGGCCTTCGGGCGGAGCGTGCAGCGCCCCTGCGATGCCTATCGATCGCCGCCCGCAGCGACAAACCGGGCGCAGCAAGCGGCGCCCCTACATTCCGAGCTGCCACGTGAAGAACGAGAGCTCGTCCGTCAGCTCATCGATTTGTTTGGACAGCGGACGCCCGCCCAAGTGCCCGGACTTGGTGTCGTAGCTCAGCAGAATGGGACGCCCGGCGTTCTGCCCGGCGCTCGTCGCCCATTGCATCATGGCCGCCATCTTGCGCGCGTGCAACGGGGCCACGCGCGTATCGCCGTCGCCGGTCACGAAGAGCACCGCAGGATATTTTGTTCCCTGCTTCACGTTCTGGTAGGGAGAATAAGCGGCGATGTACTTGAACTCGTCGGGATTCGTGGCCTCGCCGTACTCCGGCACCCAGAAGCGCGCCACCAGAAAATCCTGGTAGCGGAGCATGTCGAGCAGCGGATAGCGGCAGACCACGGCGCGGAACAGGTCTGGACGCTGGGTGAGCGCGGCGCCCACCAGCAATCCGCCGTTGCTCTGGCCGGTGATGGCGAGCTTCGCGGGACTGGTGTAGCGGTTGTCGATCAACCATTGCGCCGCCGCCTCAAAGTCATCGAAAACGTTCTGCTTATCGGCAAGCATGCCGGCGTGGTGCCATTTCTCGCCGAACTCGCCGCCCCCGCGCAAATTAGGCAGCGCAAACACCCCGCCGCTTTCCACCCAGGCCACAGCTTCCGCTGAAAAGCCCGGCGTCATGCTGAGGTCGAAGCCGCCGTAACCGGTCATGAGCGTAGGATTGGAGCCGTCCAGCTTCGCGTCCTTCCGCAAGACCACGAACATGGGCACGCGCGTGCCGTCTTTCGAGGCGTACCACACCTGGCGCACCGCGAGGCTGTCGCTCTGAACCGGCGTCTCGACGTGCGCCCACACCTCTGGCGCGCCCTGCCCCGGATCGTAGCGATAAATGGTTCCGGCATCGGCGAAGGAGCTGAAGTTGAAGAACGCATTCGGACTCTCCCACCGGCCGGCGACAACGGAAGCAGTGCCGAGAGTCGGAAGCGGAATCTCGCGGCCGTTGCTGCCGTCGGGGCCAAAGACCTTCACCACCGAATGCGCGTCGCGGGTGTAATTGACAAAAAGCCTGCCGGCGGCGGCCGAGATGCCTTCAATCGCCGCGTCGCTCTGGGGCACAACCTCGCGCCAATGGTCGCGAGTGGGTGTGGAGAGATCGGTGACAAGCACACGGCTGTTCGGCGCCTGCCAATTCGTCTGGATATAAAGGCGGTCGCCGGCCAGGTCGCCGCTGAAGCGCGAGTTGATGTCGTTCACGACAGGACGAATCGGCGTGCCGGCCACGAGATCCTGAAGATAAAGCTCTGTCTTAACGGCAGCGGCGCCGTGCGACACTTCGATCAGCAGATAACGCCCATCGTCCGAGAGGCGGGGGAAAGCGATGTCGCCAGGGCCCAGACCGTCGCCGAAGATCTGCTGGTCCTTAGCGGGATCGGTACCGAGAGCATGATAGAAAAGGCGCGGGCCGCTGGACAGCTGGCGCCCGTAATAGAGACCAGTCTTGTCGGCCTTGAGCGTTACCCCCGCATATCTGGCTTCCGGCAGCACGTCGGCGAGGTCCTTGCCGGAGTCGACATCTTTCAGGTGGATGCTCTCTTCGTCCTTGCCGCCGAGGCGCACTCCATAGGCGATGAGCCGGCCGTCCTTCGAGACGTCCTGCAACGTCACGCTGGTGGTGTGGTCGGGGCTGAGCGGATGCGGGTCCAGCAGGACGCGGTCGTCCCCTTCGAGTCCCTGGCGCACGTAGAGCACCGGCAGGTCCTGCCCCACCTTTCGGCGGGAGAAGAAATAGCGGCCCGCCTCTTCGCGCGGCACGCCGATGACGTCCACGTTCATGAGCGCGGACAGGCGCTGCCGGATCACGTCGCGGCCCGGCAGGCTGTCGAGAGTGGAACGCGTGTGATCGTCCTGAACCTTGACCCAGGCACGCGTCTCCGGGCTGTTCTGATCCTCAAGCCAGCGGTAGGGATCGGGCACCTTCACGCCGTGATAATCGTCCAGAACGTCATCCCGCCTGGTGGGCGGCGGAGGCAGCGTCGAGGTCGAATTGGCGCCGGCGAGCAGGCTCGCGCCCACCGTGAGAAAAAGCATGATGGATACCTCCCCAAGCCGGGTTAATCGCGGAATGGACAAGAAAGAGCGATTCATGAAACGCCTCCGGAATCACACTTCGGGGTTCTTTGTGATCGGCACTTTACAGTATAGGAGGGCAGCTATCCGGTGCCAAGGTGATCGAACGCTGATTGGTGTTGCCGTTCACCTTCCGGCGGCAGAGGTCTGGGGTCCTCTCGTCTTGACTGCGGTGTGCGCTGACGGCGCGGATGCGAACAGAGATATGAGACCTTCGACCAGTGTGGGGTGGGTCAGGACCGCATCGCGCAGCGCGGTGTAGGGCAGTCCTGCGATCATTGCAATCTGGACGGCGGCCAGGGTCTCTCCCGCGCCGACACCGAAGGCCGTGAACCCGAGGATGCGATCGCTATCGGCCTCCACGAGGGCCTTCACGAATCCGCGGGTCTCCGAAAGCGTGCGCGCGCGCAGATTGGTTTCCATTGGGACCCTAAACAGGCGATAGGCGATCCCCTGGGCCTCCGCTTCTGCCTGACCGAGGCCGATACGAGCAAGTTCGGGGTCGGTAAACAGACAATATGGGACTTGCCTGCCCGTGGTCACACGGCTTCCGCCGGTTAAATTGGCATGGACTACGCGAAAATCGTCGATGCTGATGTGCGTGAATTGCGGGCTACCTGCGACCTCACCGATCGCCCAGACGCCGGGCGCGGTGGTCTGCAGCCGCTCGTTGACTTTGATGTATCCCCGGTCGGTGACGTCAACGCCAGCCAGTTCCAGGCCGAGCGATTCGGTGTTCGGCTTGCGGCCCGTGGCTACCAATACATGACTGCCCTTCAGCGCTTTCTCAATTCCATCCTGCTCGACGACGACATCCACCGAGTCGCCAGATTTCCCCGACACTTGCTTGATCCGTGCATTCAGGAAAATGTCGATGCCTTCATCGGCGAGCAGGCTGCGAAGAGCCTCGCATACGTCCGGGTCTTCTTTGGTCATCAACCGCGCGCTGCGATCGATCACCGTCACCTTGCTGCCGAAGCGGCGCATCGCTTGGGCCAACTCCACTCCGACGTAGCCCCCGCCAACCACAAGCAAGTGTTCGGGAACTTGATCAAGTTCGAGAGCCTCGATGTGCGTGAGCGGCTGCGCTTCCGCAAGACCGGGAATTGTCTCGAGCGCCGCACGCGTGCCCGTACTCACGATCACATTCGCACCCCGCAGTTGACGCGTGGTCCCATCGGCCAGAGTGACTTCCACGGTTCTCGGAGCGAGGAACCGCCCCGTTCCCAATATGAACTCGGCTCCGGTGTTCCTGTAATTTTCCATATACATGTCGTTCAGGCCACGCACCATCCTGCGCTTGCGCTCGCGCACGCCGGCCATGTCGATCGCGAAGCCGTCGTGTGTGATGCCGAATTCCTTGCTTCGGCGAAAGTACGATGCCACTTTCGCGCTGTGGATGATGTTCTTGCTCGGCAAGCACGCGATGTTCGGGCATGACCCGCCTATGTATTTGCGATCGACGACTGCGACTCGCTTTCCTTCGCCGGCAAAAGTCCACGCAGCGATGGTTGAGCCCGTGCCACCCCCGAGAATCACCAGATCGAATTCTTCCGGCTGCATCTTTTTAAGTACCTGAACGGTGAGGCGCTTTAGGTGCGCTTCATGCGCCTTTTCCTTTCTGAGCCACAGGTTCACTCTTGGCTCTCTTTGATTTCATCAGGTCAGCCGCTGATGCTCCCTCGAGCGACAGTCCATAACCGACTTCCCGGACAATACGCTCTTTCAAGGGTTGAATGAAGTGCACACGCGTATCGCGGCGGGTCACTTCGGGGGCCTTCAAGTACAGCTCGGCCAGTTCCCGGGCGCGGCTCAGCGCCTGGCCATTCGGCACAACTTCGGCAACCACTCCCCATTCATAGGCGGTACGGGCCGGCAGCGGCTGGGGGTTGAGCAGGAACGCCTCGGCTCGTCCCGCTCCGGCGCGATAACTCCAGGTGGTAAAGATTCCGTCACCGGGTGCAATACCCGCCGAGAAGTGCGCCACATCCTGGAAAGTCGCGCCCTCCGCTGCCACAATTACGCTGGCAAGCAGCGCGTAGTCGGAGTGCACATGGGCGCGTCCTTCGATCGCCGCGATCACGGGCACGCGTATGTTGGCGATATTTTCCAACACCTGAACACCTTCGTCGTGAACCTGGCTCCAAACGCCCGGATCGGTAACGTCGCCGAAAGATGACCAATCGACATCAGTAATGAACTCCCCGCCTGCGCCCGTCAGGATCACGATCTTATTGGCTCGATCTTGCGCAATGCGATAGAAGGCATCGACAAACTCCGTGTGAGCTTGGGCGCTCATGATGAACGGCCCGCCATTGTTGTGGAATTCGGCGACCAGCACGCCGTTGGCATCTCGCGTCAGTTTAAGGCTGCGATAGGCTGCAAAGTAGTCATCTTGAAGTTGCATAGGATTCTCCTCTCTGTATTCCCCTGACTCCGTTCACCCGAATATGTCATTGCGAGGCCAGGACATTGCGTTCAGGCGGCCACAACGAGACCGCCTGCGGCACGAATGACCTCTCCGGTGATCCAGGCTGATTCGTCTGACGCCAGGAACACCGCCAGCGGGGCGATATCCGTGACGCGACCGAGCCGGCCGAGCGGCGTCTTGGCTGCCAGGGCGGCGCCGGCACCGCCCTCAAAGGTCCCCGCGGCTACATTGCCTTCGGTTTCTGTATGGCCGGGCGCGATGGCGTTGACGCGTATCTTGCGCGGCGCCAGTTCGAGCGCCAATCCCCTGGTCAGCGTTTCGATGGCGCCTTTCGTGGAAGCGTATAGCAGTGCTCCCGGCACCGGATGCGAACCGACGAGAGAGCTGAGGTTGACGATGCTTCCGCCCTCGGCCCCGAACCGTTCGATCGCCTCCTGCACGGTGAGAATCGCACCTAGAACGTTGATGTTGTAGTGGAGGTGAAAGCTCTCCTCGGTGATTTCCCCTAAGACGCCGAAGCGGAATACCCCGGCGTTGTTGACCAACACGTCCAGTCTTCCGAACTCAGAATCCACCTCTTTGAATAACCGCGCAACATCTGCGGCCTTGGAAACGTCCGCCCCGACCGCGATCGCCTCGCCCCCGTTGTCGGTGATGATCTCAGCAACGCGTTCGGCTCCCTCCCGGTCGGAGGAGTAGTTCACGGCCACGCGCGCGCCCGCGGCTCCCAAGGCTATTGCAATCCCGCCGCCTATTCCTTTGGACGCGCCCGTTACTATTGCCACTCTATTAGACAGTCTGCTCATCATATCCACCACCGTTTCCGATCCGACTCCCCTGCCGCTAAGAGTATAGGGTTGCAATCGAATCATGCATCTTCTGTGACAGCGGCGAAGCGGCGTGGCGATCCGTAACCACCTCGATGTAGGCACCGGTGCCGCCCGATTCCGCCTTCTTGATGGCGCTGTCCAGCTCGCCGCAAGTCGTCACACGCGCCGTGAACCAACCGTCGCAACCGAGCGCCTCGGGGAGCTTGTGGTAATGCCACTGAGCCAGGTCGTTGTAGGAACTGTCGAAATCTTTGCAAAGCAAGCGCTCGATGAGATACCCATCATTGTTGAGCACAAAGATGATCGGCTTCAACCCAAAGCGATGAAACTGGCTGATTTCCTGCGCGGTCAACTGATGGGAGCCCTCGCCGGTGATCAGAATCACTCGTCGATCGGGTGCCGCCAGCGCTGCGCCAAACGATGCAGGCGTGGCCCAGCCAATTGAGCCCCATAGCGTCTGATTCTGGTACGTCGAACCCCTGGGCATGTTCGCAAAGGCTATCCCCATTGAGCTGGTCCCCGTCTCAGTCACGAGAATATCCTCTTCCCGGAGCATCGCCTCCCAGCGCGGGTAGAGGTACTCAACCGTGATTGCGTCGTGGAGCGAACCGATCGGTTTGCCAAGACCCGGGGCCTTGGTCACCTTTAGGTCCCTTCGCGAGACGTTAGCTATCAGGGCGACCAAGATGTCCCGCATCTCCACATTGTTGTAGATCGCATCCCCCACGCGCACGCTGTGGTGCCGGATGTTGATGCTCTTCACGGGATCGATCCGCGCAGTGAACGATCCTGAATCGAAGTCCGTGAGGACTGCCCCGATAC
>DASZIG010000067.1:0-99490 GCA_035949375.1 Terriglobia bacterium
TGCGACCCCGGCACTGCCCGCAACCAAGAGCAAATTGCCCTTGACCCAAGCAATCGCTGCAAACACCCAAGGCGGCAGGCTGGAAGTTAACATGCGGGGTATAATACCCCTCTGCCGGGTTTGTGGATGCCTAAATCTGTACGAGACTCTTCGTATTTTCGGTCAGGGACTCAAGTATATAAATCCCAAATCTTTCGGCCCTGCGGGCCTTGTTTTTCGCCCCTGCGGGGCTGTGCGGCGTCGAACTACTCCGAATCCCACGGCTCACGCCATGGGCTAAAATCTTTCGGCCCTGCGGGCCTTGTCCTTCGGCCTTCTGGGGCTGTGCGGCATCGAACCACCCCGAGTCCCACGGCTTGCGCCGTGGGCTAAAATCTTTCGGCCCTGCGGGCCTTGTCCTTCGGCCTTCTGGGGCTGTGCGGCGTCGAACCACCCCGAGTCCCACGGCTTGCGCCGGGGCTAAAATCTTTCGGCCCTGCGGGCCTTGTTTTTCGCCCCTGCGGGGCTGTGCGGCGTCGAACTACTCCGAATCCCACAGCTCACGCCGTGGGCTAAAATCTTTCGGCCCTGCGGGCCTTGTTTTTCGGCCTTCTGGGCCTCTTGGAAGATCGCTCGTCGCGATTCTTCTTCAAGACCGCGGGAAATTCCCCCCAGCGCGGGCGGTCACGTTTGCAGCACTCCGGTTTTGAATTCCTTCACTTCGGGATTCAGCGCCGCCGCCTTGAGGGCCCAGATCAGGGCTTCGCGGGTGTCGGCCGGATCGATCAGGGCGTCCACCCACAGCCGCGCCGCCGCGTAGCGCGGATCGGTCTGATGCTCGTAGGTGGCTCGCACGGATTCGTGCAGTTCTTTCTTCTCTTCTTCACTCAGCTTCTTGCCCTGGCGCTCCAGTTGCTTGATTTTGATTTCCACCAGCGTGCCCGCGGCCGAATCGCCGCTCATCACCGCGTAGCGCGCGGTGGGCCAGGCAAAAATGAAACGTGGATCGTACGCTTTGCCGCACATGGCGTAGTGCCCCGCGCCGAAGCTGCCGCCGCAGATCACCGTAATCTTGGGGACCACGCTGTTCGCCACCGCGTTCACCATCTTGGCGCCGGCGCGAATAATGCCGCTCCATTCGGCCTCTTTGCCCACCATGAAGCCGTTCACGTCGTGCAGGAAGATGAGCGGCACGCGATTCTGGTTACAGTCCATGATGAAACGCGCGGCCTTTTCCGCGGACTCCGTATAGATCACGCCGCCGAAATGGATGCGCTTCTCGCCCGTGCCGTGCGCGATCACGCCGACGTGCTTCTTCTGGTTGGCGACGATGCCCACGGCCCAGCCGCCCAGGCGGGCGTAGCCGCACAGCAAGGTCCGGCCGTACTCGGCGCGGTATTCCTCGAACTCCGAACGATCGACAATGCGGGCGATGATCTCGCGCATGTCGTATTGCCGGGCGGGATCGCCCGAGAAGACGCCATAGATTTCACTGGCGGGATAGAGAGGCGGTTCCGCCGGCTTATGGCTGAAAGGCGCCGGAGGCGGCGGGCCCATCTTGTCCACCAGCGCCGTGATGCGCGCGAGGCACGCCTCGTCGTCCGGTTCGCGGAAGTCCACGGTGCCGCTGACCTCGGCGTGCATGCGGGCGCCGCCCAGTTCTTCGGCGGAGACCTTCTGGCCGATGGCGGCCTGCACCAGGGCGGGTCCGGCCAGAAACAGCCCGCTGCCTTCGGTCATCAGGACGTGATCGCACATCACCGGCAGATAGGCGCCCCCGGCCACACACATCCCCATGATGGCCGTAATCTGCGGGATGCCGAGGGCGCTCATCACGGCATTGTTGCGGAAGACGCGTCCGAAATCGTCGGTATCGGGAAACACGTCCTCCTGCAGCGGCAGGAAGACGCCGGCGGAGTCCACCAGGTAGATCGTGGGGATTCGATTCTCGATGGCGATGTTCTGCGCCCGGATCACCTTCTTCGCCGTCATGGGAAAAAAAGCGCCGGCCTTCACGGTGGCGTCGTTGGCGATGATCATGACGAGGCGGTCCGCCACGCGCGCGAGACCGGTAATGGTCCCCGCCGAAGGCGCGCCGCCCCATTCCTCATACATTTCCCAGGCCGCGTAGAGGCCGAGCTCGAAGAAGGCGCCGCCGGCGAGCTTCGCAATCCGCTCGCGCGCCGTCAGCCGTTTTTTCGCGTGCTGCGATTCGGTGGCCTTGGCGCCGCCGCCTTCGAAGATCCCCAGCTCCTGGTTCTTGATCTCAGTCATGAGATCGATAAGGCGGCGCGTATTCTTTTCAAAAAGGTCGGAAGTGGTGTCGATGCGGGTTTCGATCACGGAGCCGGGCAACATGCACCTCAGGTTGAGTAAACCAGTTGCTAATGTAGCACGGTGGGACTGTCGGTGAAGGGCGGCCGGGAGACGGTAGGCGGTGATTTGCCGGGCGGGAGAAGTCAATTCCTCGCGCTCTGTTCGCGGCAAAGACCAACACAGAGGGCACTAAGAACAGCAACTTCGGAAGCGGCCCTTGGTCGCCTGACATAAGAATCCGGACGGGCGAGCTTGATCCTGCCCGTCCCGTCCGGCAGAGGTGCGGGCCGGGGCAACACCCCGGCCCAGGAAGATTGTTGAAGGATCAGCTGCCCGCGACCAGGCAGAAGCCCACGTTCGCGGAATTGCCGTTGTGGGTGTATGGTTGACTGTCCACGATGGTGTTGTCCCACGCGTCCAGTTGGATGACGTAACCGCAGGGCTGCAGGGCCGCGGTGCTGAGATCCCAGGGATCGCCGGGAGGCGGCGCCGTCGGCGATGTGTTGGGCGTGGCCGTGGTCGGCGCGTTGCCGCTCGGCAACGTACCCAGGCTGAAGTATCCGAAGTGAAGATCCGTGGCCACAAAGTGTCCGTCGATATCGCCTCCAGACCCGAACGTCTTGCAGTCGCCGCCGCTGTCGATGTGGATGGCAGCCGCGGGCGCGGTGTTGTCGAGCTGGATGAGGTACTGGGGACTGACGTTCAGCACCGTATCGGACAGGTCGGCCACTTCCAGCCAGACGTTCCACAGCGCGTCGCCCGAGGAGTACCAGTAGGCCAGGGTGCTATCGAGATTCAGGCTGGGATCGAGATAGGTGAAGAACCCGTTGGAATCGGGAAGCCTGGTCGTGCCGAATCCCAAGGAATCCGTGGTGGAAATCGGATCGGTGAGCGCGATGGGCAGCGGTGAACCCAGCTTCTGCACCCAGACGCGATACTTGAATCCCACGCTGGGCGCTCCCTGGATGTTCACCTGTCCGCCGAAAGCGCACTGACGGGTGTTATCCCACTCATCGGCGTTCGAGCCTCCGAAGGCAAAGGTGGCGCCGGGGAAGGTCATTCCGGGATTAGCGGTGATGCCCGTCGTGTCGATGTACGGCACGCCGATGCCGCCGATGATCGCGATATTGGCAGTTCCAAGCGTGACCGGATCGCCTGCCGGAATCTGAACCAGCGCGTCTGACTGGTTGCCCCACACCGGCACGTAGTTCGGGTCGGATGTCGGCGGAGGAGTGGACCACGACAGGATGGCGCGAACATTGGCTGTTTTCGGGCCGTTCGCGCACGGTTGCATGTGGCTGGCGACGTCGACGGGCAGGACCACGGCGTACTCGAGGCCGTCGGCCGGAATGCCCGAGATGTCGTGGCTGTTCAGGGTTGCGGTGCCCTCGTACTCGTAGCCCGAGCCCCAATCCACCCAGAAGGCCACGTATTCGGTGCTGCCGGCCGTGCAAAGGCCGCCGTTGAAACCGTAAGGCAGCTTGACCTTGACCACCCCGACCAGCACGCTGCGGTTCGGGTCAAGACCCACGCAGTCCAATTCCTCGTAGGACGTGTTGCCGCTCGTGGCCAGAATCTCGCCGAGGATGTCGCCGATATTCACATCCAGCAGCGCCAACGGATGCTTCACGGCGGCGTCTGGCGAAGCGTGGAAGGTCGCGGCCAGCGCCTGATTTGCAGACACCTTGTTGATCTCAGGGTAAAGGAAACGGCTGGCCGGGACGTTCTTCCCTTTGTAGGCTGCGGACAGCTCGGCGGGGCTGAGCGCCTTCTTGGGAGCGGCCGCGACGGTCTGCTTGAGATCCACCGACTTGTTCAGCGCGGCGGGAAGCTGCAACTTGGCCTTCGCGAGGACGTCGCCGAGGATGAACAGCGACGCCGGGGGAATCTGAATAGTGACCTGGACAACATTGCCCCAGACCGGCACGAAGTCGGGCGTATTGGCCGGTGGATCGAAGTTCCAGGAGAGAATGGCGCGAACCTGCGGCAGGTTCTCGATAAAGCAGAAGTCTTCCGACACGGTGATGGGCTGCGTGACGCTGTATTCCAGCGGCTTGGGCCCGGCGATGTCGTGGGTAGTGAAGCTGACCGAGCCTTCGTCGATCCACGTGGTGCCGCCGTCGGAGGAAAGGTAGAAGCGAACGTACTCCTGCGATCCGGGGGAGCACAGGCTGCCGTCATAACCTGAGCCTTGCTTGATCGACACGACGGCTTCCAGGCGGCTCAAGGCGGGCGAGAAGCCCACGCACCCGAGTTCTTCATACGAGGTGTCCCCGGAAATGTCGAGCACCGGATCGAGCGCGCTGCCTGTCAGGTTTCCGAAGTAGTTGGGATTCGAGAGGAGCAGCGCCTTGATGTTCCCACGGGCTGCTTCAGGCGGGAGCTTCGCCAGCGACTTCGCCGCGGCCTGGTTTGCGGATACTGCTCCCTTTTCTGGCAATTTCGCCATGATGGTCTTTCTCCTTTTCTTGTGTATCCACTCCGGCCGTCGCCTGGCGGAATCCGCAGCACCCTTTCGTGAATCCCGGCACTCGCAAACCGGGGCGGAAGGGTGCTGCCCGATATCAGCCTTGGGGGCTTGGCGTGGATGCTTCGCCTGAACTGCCGAAGGTCGCGGCGTATTCGCCGTTCACCCATTAGTGAGGTTGGAGCGCCGGCCGTTTCGCGTCCGAAATTTCCTGGACCCGTGAAACGCCGGGGGTCCGAGGGTCACTAGTGAGACGGAATCGAGTATTGCGCGGATTTTGTCATGCGAACTGTGATCTGCTTTCTGGCCTGGACAATCGTGAGCGGCGCGCCGGAAGCGATCCTGGTGGTGGCGTTGGAACTGCTCGCCCGCGCCCGGAGGAGAGCGGCCGCCAGAGTCGGCCTTCGCTTGTACGAGCGCGGGCCCGCAACCCAGTTGAGACGAGCATAGAACCTGCGGAGTACAGAGGCATTGATGGCTTCGAGCGCCGTTTCACCGAGACTCGCACCGCCCTCCCTTGCGGCGCGAACCGAGCGACCCGTATACTGTGGCGTCGCCGGTCGCCACGTGGAGAGATACGAGTTCGACGCCCAGTATGTGAGGCAGTTGACGGAAGGCGACCCTTCCGTGGAAGAGCACTTCAGCTCGTATTTTGGCCCGCTGATCCGCATCAAGCTCCGCCGGCACGGGTGGTCCAGTCACGATGTCGAGGACATCGGCCAGGAAACCGTGCTGCGCGTCCTGCAGACACTGCGCCAGAAAGGCGGTCTGGAGCATCCGGAACGCCTGGGCGCTTTCGTCTACTCGGTTTGCAACAACGTCGGTCTGGAGTTCCACCGTTCGCGCCAACGGGATCCCAACTGCGATCCTGACGCGTCGGAGCCCGTGGATGAGAGCGTTGACATTGCGGGCGCGCTGCTGGCTAAAGAGCGCGATACGCTGGTGCGGCGTGTTCTCGACGGTCTCCCGGAGCCGGATCGCGCGCTGCTGCGGATGTGCTTCATCGAGGAAGCGGCCCGGGAGGAAATCTGCAGGAGGATGAACGTGGACCGCGATTACCTGCGGGTGTTGCTGCATCGGGCGCGGATACGCTTCAAGGCGCTCGCCAAAGGTACCGCACTTGATCCGGAGCGGTAGCCTTTATCCTTGGACTTTCGAGAATCGCAAGGGCCCGCGGGACCGCCAGCGCAGGGCTCGAGACGGCGGCGAGAGCCAGGGCGTTGGGGGAGAGAGAAATGACCATGCAACATACTGACGCTGATCGAACGCTGGCGGTCGAAAGATACCTGCTCGGGGAGATGTCAGCCACCGAAATTGAGGACTTCGAAGAACACATCTTCACATGCCGGCAGTGCGCTGAAGAGCTAAGAAACGGAACCGTTTTTTGCGATGGCGCGCGGGCCGTTTTTAGGGGCGAAGCCCGGCGCCAGCCCCAGCCTGAGCCCGAACCCCGCCGGCGCTGGTGGAATCGACTCATGCTGCCGATGCTTGCGCCCGCCTTTGCCACTCTTCTCCTGCTGTGTCTGGCCGGCTACGAGCGACTGGTGGTGATTCCCGGTTTGCAGCAGCAACTGGCCCAGGCGACCGCTCCCAAGGAGATCGCCGCTTTCGCCCTTCCCGGTCTTTCCCGCGGCGAGGAGCCCGAACTCAAGGCTCCTCCGGCGGCCCCCTTCGAAGTGTATTTCGATGTAGCCACGCCGAGCCCTTCGGGTTATAGTTGCGAGTTCCGGGACGCCTCCGGAGCCGTGCGGCTTACGGTGTCTGCCGCGGCGGCGCCCGGCGCGACCGTCTACCTGCTGCTCGGGAGTTCGCAACTTCCGGCAGGCGAATACACGCTTGTGGTGAGAACGAAAGGGCCTGACTCAACAGAAGTCGGCCAGCATCCGTTCAAGCTCAAATACCAGTAGGAGCCGCCATGGAGAGAACGTTCCTCTATCATGCCCACGCCACCGGAGTGTCGGGGCGCATCACTCTGCCCTTTGACGAGATCATACCGGTTCAGGCGCCCGCCGCCATTCCCGTGACCGGAGGCTATAGCGCGACGCGGGTGGAGAACTTCCGGTACCGTGACATTCTCTCTTTTCGCTCCGCCACGAGTGTTGTCAGCGGAGACTTCAGCGTCAAGAATCAGGCTTATGAGACTCTCATGTCGGCCAGCGTCGAGGGCCTGAACATTCTCGGCGTGGTGACCGCAGACGTGATGGTCGCCCGGCTGACCTCCCGGCATCCGAAAGACGGCAGCGAGCCTTCGATCATCCCGCTCGGCAGCTATTTCGAGAATCTGCGCATCGCCGGCTGCAAGGTGGACGCGCCTCTGAATACGGAGCAGTTCACGCGGTGTGCGCAGTATCACGAGGTTCGTCGCACCATCAACGAAGACCCGGATGTCCGGGCCCGTTTGTCGCACGGTTTTGCCGATGTTGCCGCGCAACCGCCGAATGGCGCCCTGCTCTGCTCGCTCGCAGGCCCGGTCAGCGTGAATTGCCGCGATCTGAAACCGGATGGGCACGCCATCCACGTTGAGCACTTCGGCACGGTCTATTTGGCCGAGTTTCTCATCCTGCCCTATTCGCGAAGCATCACCATGCTGCGCGTCGAACTCGGGTCTTCCGTTGAGGGGCATATCTCGTCCGGCGGCGGGTCTGGCAACGGACAGCCTTATCCGCCCACATAGACCTTGCTCCCCGCCGTGGCTTCCCTTAAGCTGAGCCTTCGCTTCCCTACGTGACCGGCTTCGCTGCCGTTCGAACATCCGGATCGACAACCCGCGGGAGCGAAGGTGCACCGTGCGCAAGGCAGGGGCTCGCATCTCCGCAAGCGCTGCGTTCGCGGTTTTATTCTTGCTGGCGGCCTGCACGCGCCGCGCTGCATTTGACCCGGACTCCGCCTATCGCCGCGGCCTGCTTCTGCGGCAGCGCGGCGACCTGGCGGCGGCGCTCGCCATTGCCAATGATGGCCTCGCCCGGTTCAACCATCAGCCCGATTCCCGGTGGTACTGGAGCTTCCGCCTGCTCAAGGCCGAAGTTCTTCTGGGCGAGAGTGACATCCCGCATGCCGGGGAGCTTCTGCCCAATCCTTCGGTGACGCTCGCTCAAGCGCCGGATCTCCAGGTGCGCCTTCTGCGCGACTGGGGCTGGCTGAAGGCCTCCCTGAGCGACTACGAAGAATCCCTGCGGTTCCTCGGTCAGGCGCTGGACCTGGCCAGGTCTCGCGATTTGCCGCAGTTGGGCGCAGATATCGAATTCAGGCGGGTCGGTGACTTGGGCCGGCTGGGAAGGATCGAAGAGGCCGGACCGGACGCCGAGGAGGGTCTCCGGCTCGCGAAGCGGACCGGCGACATCAATCTGCAGTCTTCGGCCCTGGGCACGCTCGGTTTCGTTCGCATGAATACAGGGCGGTTTGACGAGGCCCTCCCCTGGTTCCAGCAGGCCCTCGACCTGGCTGGCCAGGCCCAATCAAAAAGTGTCACAGCTCTCACCTTGAACAACATGGGGTTGTGCTACGTCAAGCTTGGGGAGCCTGACAAGGCGCTCCCGAACTTCCAGCGCGCAGAGGCCCTGGCCTCGAAGATCGGTGACGCCACAGATCAGCAGATCAGCCTGGGCCGTATCGGAGACGAGTATCAGAGCGCCGGCGACTATCAGCAAGCCCTCTCGTATTACAAGCAGGCGCTGGCCATCACGCGCCGCAGCCATGACGCCCACTGGACGGCAAACTGGCTGCACAACCTCACCGAGACTTCGATTCAGATGGGCGACCTCAAGAGCGCCGGGGAATATAACAGCGAGGCGCTCGCGATCCACGCGAACCTGGACGATCCCACTGAACGTCTATGGCCGCAGATCGACCGGGCGCGCATTGCCGAAGCTGGGCGCCAGCCGGACGAGGCCGAGAGCGTTTATCGCTCGGTGATCCAGGCGGCGGAGGGCTTGCACTCGGAGCATGAGCCCAGCTTGATCCTCTCGGCGCACGCCGGCCTGGCCAGTCTGCTGGTTACCGCTCATCGCGATCGCGAGGCCGAGGCCGAGTTTGAGCGCGCCCTGGTTCTGATCAACACCCAGCGCGCCTCGATCGAGCAGGATGAATTCCGGATCAGTTACCTCTCGAGCCTGGTCAGTTTCTACCGGGACTATGTGGACCTTCTCGCATCGCAGCATCGCGATGTTGAGGCGCTCCAGGTGGCGGAATCCAGCCGTGCCCGGGTTCTAAGCGAGAAACTCGACGTATCGGACCCTTCCGGCGGCCCCGCGGGAAAAAGAGACTACCGCGACCTGGCGCGGGCATCGAGGACCATCCTGCTCTCCTACTGGCTGGCGCCGCGCCGGTCCTACTTGTGGGTGGTTACGCCGGCAAAGGTGGCGCAGTTCGAACTTCCTCCGCAGGCGCAGATCGAAGCGCTCGCGAACGACTATAATCAGGCGATCCGGCAGCTTCGCGACCCGCTTCGCGAAGGCAGCGACACCGGCCGCAAGCTCTATGAGATCCTGCTCAAGCCCGCGCAGGCCTTGATCCCTCCGGGATCGAGCGTCGCGGTCGCACCCGATGGCGGGCTGCACAACCTCAACTTCGAAACCCTGCTCGTGGGTGGCGCGCCGCACTATTGGATTGAAGACGCGCGAGTGTCCGTGATTCCTTCCCTCGATCTCGTCTCGCGCCGCCGCAGCGCGCCGCAGAACGGCCGTACGGCGCTCCTGCTGATCGGCGATCCGTTGCCTTCCGATAACCGGAACTTTCCAAGGCTGGCCGAGGCCGGCGGCGAGATCGAGGGCATCCGGCAGGAGTACGCCGACGCCACCGTCCGTACCGGGGCCGATGCCACGCCGGGCGCCTACGCTGCTTCAAAGCCCGAGCGGTTCTCCATCATCCACTTCACCGCCCACGCCGAGGCCAATTCAGACGACGCGCTCGATTCCGCCATTATCCTGTCGCCGCAAGGAGACCGTTACAAGCTTTACGCACGCGAGGTGGTGGGCATACCGATTCGCGCCGATCTCGTGACCATCTCAGCCTGCAGCGGCGCGGCCGGCCGGACCTTCGCCGGCGAAGGCTTGGTGGGTTTCGCCTGGTCGTTCCTGCGCGCGGGCGCGCGCAATGTCATCGCCGGCTTGTGGGAAGTCGATGACCGGTCCACCGCCCGGCTGATGGACACGCTCTATGCCGGACTCCGCCACGGAATGAGTCCGGAGGAATCCCTGCGCCAGGCTCAACTGACACTCCTCAAGTCCCAGGAACCCTACCCAAAGCCCTACTACTGGGCGCCCTTCCAGGTCATCAGCGATGACCTCACGCGTTAGGCGGCGGTCTCACCGCTGAGCTCGACGGAAGGAGGCCAGGGGAATCTGACCTTCCTGCTCGATTCCTGAGAAAGCCGGTTGCGCTCTAAGGGGCTTGCGGCTTAGAGATCGGTCCGCTCGTGGATGGTCTGCATTTCCTTGACCTCGAACTCCCGCGTGCCGCCGGCCGGGGTGGTGATCTTGACCGTGTCGCCCACTTTCTTTCCCATCAGCCCGCGCCCGATCGGCGACGTGGTGGAGATCAGGCCCTTGGCAAAATCAGCTTCCTCGGTTGTCACAAGCTGGTACTTCACCTCGGCGTCGCGATCGAGATCGTAAAGCACCACACGGGAGCCGAAAGCGATGCGGTCCTTGGGAATGTTCGCCATGTTCACCAGCGACAGGTCGGCCAGGCGCTTTCTGAGCTGGGACAGGCGCGCGTTCACGATCTCCTGGCGCTGCTTCGCCATGATGTACTCGGCGTTTTCGCTCAGGTCGCCGAGGGCGCGCGCGCGCTTGAGTTCGGCGGGCAGTTCGTGGTTCAGCTCGCGCTCCAAAACCTGAATTTCATCCTGCAGTTTTTTGGCGATAGGCGTGGACATAGGAACGCGGTCCTGGCTGCTCCGCTGGCCGCAAGTTTTGGACTGGCCTCCTTGTGATTATAGGAAAGGAGGACGAGGGGCGCAACCCGCCAGACGTCATGAAGCGACGGCGAGGGCCCCGTTCTACGGCTTCGAGGCTGACTCGGGCGCGGCGGCCGCCGCGGGAGCAGGATGCACGGCAGCGGAGGATCTCATCTGCTCCATTACTCCTTTGATCTTTTCGGCGAAGCGCCCGTTGGGATCGGCGTCGAGGTACGCTTGCATCTCCTGGTAGGCCTGGTCGTAATGCTTCTCCTTCGAATAGAGGTCCGCCAGTTTCACGTGGACGTCCGGCGGCGGAGGCGAAGTGAGGGATTCCGATCTCAGAAACTCCCCTTCGGCCTTGGCGTAGGCCCCCAGGCCGAAGTACGCCACACCGAGATGATAGTGGAACCTCCACGATCCCGGCTCGCGCCGCAAACCGTCCTCAAGAATCTTCCGGCTGTCCTCGAAGCGCACCTCCGCGTTGTACAACTCGCCGAGCTTCAGGGAAGCGCTTGTAAACCCCGGATCGCAACCAATCGCCGTCTTGAGGGCCGTTTCCGCGCCCTTCAAGTCGTGATCGGAAATCATACCGAGGGAGGCGGCCGTTTGAGCCCGCGCGTAACACGGGTACACCGCAACAGCCTTGGCGAAGTGGGCCTTGGCCTCGGGAAGCTTGTTGGCTGCGAGCGCTTTCAGCCCCTGCTGGTACTCCTTGCTGGCCCTTGGCGGCGCCTGGGCATCCGTCAGCGAAGGGGGATCGCCACCGGCGGCTTCATTCCCGGCCGGCGTCATCATGATGTCGACCATGGCGTGGGTGGGCGAACGGGTCAGATCCACGGTCTGCCGGAAAGTCTCGTAACCGTCAGCGGTCGCGATCAGGTGGTAGACCGCGCGCCGCAGGTCAAGAAAACTGTACCGCCCCTGATCGTTGACGCCCGTTTCGAAGACCTCGTCCCCTTCCGACGATTCCAGCCGCACGCGGGCGTTCGCCACAGACCGGCTGCGTTGCGCATAAACCAACCCCTCGATGCGCACCAGCGAGTCGCCGTACTGGAACGCTTCCAAACTGGGGCGCGGCAGGGCCAGCACCGCGATGATGGCGAAACACAGGGAGAAGGAAACGAGGAGCCAAGGCCTCGCGGCTGAGCCGGGATGGCGTTCGCAGAGCATAACGCGCTCCGCTCGGAATACGGCGAACCGTCTCCTCCGACGATCCGGTCCGCCCGGGAAACTGCAGTGACCTTACCACGAAGCCCGCCCGAGAGCAAGGTCATCAACCAGCTACGGCATATTCCAGTAGGCCCGCAGGCCGATATAGTCGTCGTCCGGAATCGTGGCCACAATCCTGCGCTTCAGCTCAACCGGATCGATCGGGGCCTGGACGCTGTACACCACCTTGCCATCGGCGTCGAGCAACACGGTGTAAGGCACGGCGCCCTTCCAGGCCGGATCAAAGGCCGCCATCAGACCGTAGTTGTCGGTGGTGCCGAAGAGCAGATTCCGGGACGCGGAGTGCTGCTGCTCGAGCGCCCGGATGACGCCCGCCCGCTCGTCGGGATAGTTGGTGCTTACCGTGACGAGCTCAAAAGGACGATGGCGGTACATGCGATAGATCGTGATGAGGTCGGGGAATTCCTCAACGCAGGGCCCGCACCAAGTCGCCCAGAAATCGATCAGCCGCACCTTGCCATCGGGCTTGCGCAGCGCCTTCAAGTCATCGGCGCCGGCCAGATTCAAGGTGACAGGCTCGGCTTCAAAGCGGGCCTCCTCCTGGTTGCGGCCCTCTTCCTTCGACATCCACTTGGTGGAACAGCCCACGACGGGCGTGGAAGCGACGGTGACCGGCCTCGCGGCCAGCAGCGCCTCGATGGCCTCGCGCGCGTCCTGGCGTCGCACGAGATTCTGGCGCGGGCTGTCGTCCACGCGCCCTTCGTAACGCAGCTTGCGCTCCTGGTCGAAGATGAAAACGTGCGGCGTGGCCACCGGCCCATAGGCAAGCGAGACCTTCTGCGTCTCGCCGTCGTAGAGATAAGGAAAGTTGATATGCCGATAGGCGGCGCGGAGCTTCATCTCGGCGAGTGAATCACTCAAGTCGGTGTAGCCGAGCTCGTCGAGGCGGATGGCCTTGGCGTTGTTCGGCTCAATCGCGACCAGCGCAACCCCGCGCCCGGCGTAATCGGCCGCCAGGGCCTTGATGCGGCTCTCGTACATCTGCGCCGTAGGACAATGATTGCAGGTGAAGACGATTACCAGAACCTTGGCCCAAGCGTAATCGCCCAGGCGGTGGTTCGCGCCGTCGACCCCGGGCAGATCAAAATCCGGCGCAGTCGACCCGATAGCCAGGGTTGGAGGATGGTCTTGGGCGCCAAGCGTGCCGGCTCCGAGCAGGCAGATGGCGAGGGACGCGATCAGAACACGATGAGGCATGCCGAAACCTCCGAAAACCAGGTTGCGCTTCCGTCATCGTATAAGATAGCAGACCTCATCAAGCCGTCATCATCCGGCCCGGCAGGAGGATCTGGATCTGGCTTTTGCGCGCCGTCGGGACGGGCCACCGTGTCCACCCGACTCCGCGCATGTTTGTGCTTAAGGCTAAAGACCTTAGCCGCTCCGAGATTGGGTTCGGTTGGGCTCGCCTTTTTGCCCGTATTCGCGCCATATTGTTGATTACAAGAGACTTATTAGGTTAGCTTCGTCGATCTTCGATGGGGTGGGGGGCAGCCTAAGATCGCGGTTTTGGGCGCCGGCGAGGTCGAAGGCCGATGACTAGTGACAGTCGGAAGCGTTTACTGATTCTAAAGCAGATAGTGGGTTCGTTCCTCGATTTCGGCATATTTTTTCCGCCGCTCTCCCTTCGCATCCAGCAATCTTGCTCTTAGGGATCAGCGACTCCGCGTGCTGGCTGAAGGCTGTCGATTGATAACTGGTAGCGTCTGAAGCCTCCGCTGATTCTAAACGAGATAGTGGGTTCGTTCCTCGATTTCGGCGCTTTTTTCCGGCGTCCGGCCTCTGCCTCGGCTGGATGGCGCCCGGGTGAATCGGCCCCCTCCGCCAGGGGGTGCCGAAGCTCGGCTTCATTTGCCCTTCGGACGACGGGCCAGTTTTCTGCGAGAAGCGTCCACCAACTCCTTGGCCAAAGCCCTCAGCCCGTCCTCGTCGTAGTCCTTGAAGCGACCCTTTTCCATGTCCTCAATTCCCCTTGCCACTGCGTTGCGAATGCCTTCGCGCTGTGTGGGGCTCAAGCCTGACTCAAACTCGGCCCACGAGGCTCGCTCTTTTTGCGACTCGACTTCTTGCATGTGACGCACCGCGTCCCGCACGACTTCGCTGATGTTGCTGTACTGGCCCTTTTTCACCTTGCCCCGGATGAACCGGGCCATCTGCGGCGACAAGGAGATGTTCATCTGCTCGATTGCCATGTTCGCGCCTGTTATCGCCTCCTTTTACTCTCTTTGAAGATAGGCTTGCAATCAATAACAGTCAACAGTTGATTTGATCGGAACCACGGCGCTCAGCCTGGCTACCACACCCGGCACATCTTATCGCGCACCATCGGCTGGCCGGGCTTGCAGCGGAACGCCTGAGCGAACTGCGGCAGATCGGAAACAATGCCGTTCACGCGATACTTGCCCGGGGAGTGCGGATCGGTGAGGGCTCTCATCCGCTCGTCCTCGGGACGGTCGTTTTCGCAGGCCCACTGGCCGTAGCCGATAAAGAACCGCTGATCGGGTGTAAGACCGTCGATCGGCTTCAAGTCCTCGCCCTTGGTGGCGTTTTTCCAGGCGATGTAGGCGAGCAGGGTACCGCCCAGGTCGGCCACGTCCTCGCCGCTCGTCAGCTTGCTGTTGATGTGGATGTCGTCCACTACGACGTACTGCGCGTATTGGTCCCGCACGCAGGCGATGCGCTCGTCAAACTGGGCGGCATCTTCCTTCGTCCACCAGTCCCGCAGATTGCCCTGCGCATCGAACTTGCGTCCCTCGTCGTCAAAGCCATGGGTCAACTCGTGGCCGATGGTTCCCCCCGTGTTGCCGTAGTTGGGCGCATCATCCATCTTGGGATCGAACAGGGGCGGCTGCAAAACGCCGGCCGGGAAATTGATGTCGTTCATCTGCGAACTGTAATAAGCGTTCACGGTGGGCGGAGTCATGCCCCACTCGCCGCGATCGACCGGCTTCCCGATCTTGTCCCGTTGCCGCTTCGATTCGAAGATGGCGCTGCGGCGCACGTTGCCTGCGAAATCGCCGCGCACGATCTCGAGCGAGCTGTAATCGCGCCACTTGTCGGGGTAGCCGATCTTGTTGACGATGGTGTGGAGCTTCTCGAGCGCCTGCTGACGCGTGGCCGGACCCATCCAGGGCAGATCCTTCAGGTCGTCCTCCATCGCCGCCTCGATCTCGCGGGTCATCTTCAAGGTGCGGGCCTTCGTATCCGCGCTGAAGGTCCGGGCCACGAACACCTGGCCCATGGCTTCGCCCAGGTCGCGATCGACCAGACGCACGCATCGCTTCCACCGCGGCTCCATCACGGCCACTCCGCGCAGGGTGTGGCTGTAGAAGTCAAAATCCGCCTGCTGGAAGTTCATGGAGAGATAGGGAGCCCAGGCGTGCGCCAGGTGCCAGCGCAGGTAGGTCTTCCAGTCGGCGAGGCTTTCGCTCCCGATCAACTGATTCACTTCGCGGTAGAACTCCGGCTCGGTCACGTTGAAGGTCTGGACGGCAGCGAGGCCGTGCGCGTCGAGGTAGGCCTCCCAGTCGAAGTCCGGCGTGAGGGCTTTCAACTGCACCCGGTCCATTTTGTGAAACAGGCTATAGGGATCACGCTTCTGGACCCGCGTCAGGGACTTCGCGGCCAGCGCCGTTTCCATCGCCATAACGGTCTTGGCCTCGCTCGCGGCCGTGGCAGGCGCGTCACCCACCAGCTCGAAAATCCGCTGCACGTGCGCGAGATATTGGTCGCGGATTTGCTGCGATTTGGGATCGGTCTTGGTGTAGTAATCGCGGTCCGGAAGGCCGAGTCCGCCGGCGGCGGCGAAAGCGATCACCTGCGTGGCGTCCGCGAAGTCCTGATGAGAGCCAACGCCGAACAACACGCCGTTACCCCGCAGGCCCAGTTGCGCCTGGCCCAGGTACCTGCCGAGTTCCGACTTCGAGTCGAGCGCCGCGATCTCCCCGAGGCCCGGCTGAAGAGGAGCGGCGCCCATCTTCTCGATCGCGGGCTCGTCCATACACGCCTGAAAGTAGTCGCCGATTTTCTGCTCCTCGGCGTTGCGCAGGCGGTCCGCATCAGACGCTTGCTCGAGAATGCCCCACAGGAACTGCTCGTTCTCATTGGCGAGTTTGGCGTACACGCTCCAGCTCGATTCGTCGGGCGGGATGGGGTTGTCCTTCACCCAGCCGCCGCAGACGTACTGGTAGAAGTCAACGCAGGCGTCCGCGGACCTGTCCATGGCCTCGAGACTCAGGCTCGGAGTGTACGGCACCGCCGTCAGCGGATGCTTATCGGCTGTCGCCGGCTGGTTCTGGGAAGCCTTTGGTGCGGGCTGAGGTTGAATGAAGAGCACGATTGCGGCAAGCACGCCCATCTGCAGCCTGGACCGATTCACGTTGCCTCCTTGGAACGGGACCGCCCGGCCCCGGCGAAGCGCAGATTAGCACGGGCCGAATCCTCACTCAACCGACCGCACACCGCGACTGACGCGGGCCAACCCTCGGAACGCCATGATCGCGAGGCCGGTGAATATAGCCGCCTGCGCCACGTGGACCCAGAACCAGGCGTCGGCGCCGCTATCCCAGATCAGCCGCCGCGCGGCGTCGCGGGGCCAAACGAAGATGAAGAAGGTCAAATCCCCCAGGATGTGAACCGGGAGGCTGGCCAGGATCGAGTTGGCAAGCCGGGCGATCGTGCCGAAGGTGACGCCGGCCAGATAGAACACCAGGAGCTTCGGCCAGTAGAGACCCTGGTTCGTGTGCGCCAGCATGAAGAAGAATGACGCGAGCCCCACGGCCACCGGGGCGCGGAACTCCCGCTCCAGCCTTACCTGGCAGTAACCGCGGAATCCGGCCTCCTCGGTTACAGGGGAAACGAGCGCCCCCATCGCGATGATCAGCGCCACGGTCAGCAAGGGGTATTTGGAATAGTCCGAAAAAAGGTCGGGGCGCATCTTCACGAGCTGAAACAGGGCAGTCCAATAGCCGGCCAAAGCCGCAATCGCGAGGACGCCGGCAGCGAGCGACCATGCCATCACGGGGCCCGATACCGGATTGGCCCGCCGCGAACGGCGTCGCGACTCCGAGGTACTGCGCGGCCATCCTGCGCCTCCGAGATAGCGCCACATCAGCCAGAGAAACAGGGCCATGGGCGCGACCGACCAAGGCACCGCCGCGCTGGTTCTGAGATTAAAAGTGAGGAGCGCTCCCCAGACGATGGAGCCGGCGAGCGTGATGAGCAGGCCGAGCACGCCAGCCCAGATTACCCGGAGCGTCCGGTTAAGCGCAGTCTGCATCGCCGTTCCAGCCGGCGGGATCACACCTTGAGGTCGCGACACTCGAGACTGCGCTCCGCCGGGAGCCTGAAGTTCCCGCCGCAGTGAAAACCCCAATGCACTCAGATCCGATAGGCGCTGCGATACGGCGGATCGACGTAGCCGTTGAGCTTGTCAGAATTGGTCACCCGCATGGCTGCGGTGTCCCATTCGATGAGCTGGCCCGGAAAGTGTTGGGCGATACAGCCTAGCAGGAAGGCTTCCGTTACCGGGCTTTGCGATTCGAAGTTGGCAAGCGGGGCCGGACCTCCTTTGCAGGCGGCCACCCACTGGTCGATCGCAGGATCCGTCCGGCCTTCGCCGCGCGGCTGCCGGGGCGGCGCCTGGTACTTGGGCGACTCCGGATACACTCGCGGATTGTTGCCGTTGAAGCCCCCGAGCAGAATGCCCTTATCGCCCACGTACATGATGCCTTCGCCCTCCTCGCCGCCTTCGAACAATCTTTGATCCCGCTCGTTCAACCCCGCCGGGCGTGGCGGTCGCAGGCCGCCGTCGTACCATGACATGCGCACCGCGGGCCGGGGGCCGTTGGCCGGGAAATTCAGGTTGACGATCGACGCCTTAGGGTACGTCTCATCCCACGATTCGCTCGAACTCGCTTCCACCGTTGTGGGCGGGGTGAGGTTCAGGATTTTGAACACGCCGGCAAAGCTATAGCAGCCCATGTCGCCAAAGGAGCCGTCGCCGAAGTCGTACCAGCCGCGCCAGACGAAGGGCAGATACGCTTTGTTGAAGGGCCGCTCGGGCGCCGGTCCGAGCCACATATCCCAGTCGAGTCCTTCCGGAACCGGATCCTCCTCTTTCGGCCGCCCGACCCCTTGCGCCCAGAAAGGACGGCTCGACCAGTTGTGGACCTCGCGTACCGTGCCGATGGCGCCGTCAGCCAGCCACTCGGAAATCAGCCGGGTGACGTCGGTGGACGGATTGTTGACGGGCAGCGAGGCTACGACGTTCATCTCGTGAGCCATCTCGGCCACGCGGCGTGCATCGCCGATGCTGTGCGTCATCGGCTTCTGACACAGAACGTGCTTGTGCTTACGCATGGCCGCCATTGAGATTGCGGCGTGCCAGTGATCGGGCGTGGCAACATAAACGGCGTCAAGATCGTGTTCTTTGTCGAGCAGTTCACGAAAATCGCTGTAGGCCGTGCAGCCCTTGTAGGAACCGGAGGCGGTGCCTTTGCGGGAACCGTAGTAGGCTTCCACCAACCGTTTCGCGGGGTCACGTCCACCCATGCCGAGGCTGGTCGAGAACTCATGGGTAAGCTGCACGCGGCCCGGCGAAGCCAGATCTTCGCCCCAGTTTTCATAACCGGGCCCGAGCAGTTGCCGCGCCGACTTCAGCAGGTCGTTGTCGCCATATTCGGCGTAGTTCTTGGAAAACTTATTGCAGTCACAGACCGCGACCACTTGAACGTCGGCATGAGCCAGCAGTTCCATCGTGACCGCCTGCCCCTGGCGTCCCATGCCGATCGAAGCCACGGCGACGCGATCGCTTGGCGGAGTATAGCCGCGGCCGAGGACGTGGCGCGGCACGATCATGAAAGACGCAGCCGCTCCGGCTGTGGCGCCCACAAACTCACGCCGCGTCAACATATGCGTGTTCTTACTATTCATTGCGGTCTCCTTGGGGATCATCTTCCCTCCGTGGGGCGGAGCCAGGATTGAAAAGCGCGACGAATTTCCGCGCGGAAATAATCTGCGTCGCCTTGTGGCGACGGAGCACACAAGGAACCCGCTCTTGTCGCCGGTCACGAGATAGTCGGCATGGCCCGCCTCGCACATGGCCAGCAGAAAATCGTCCATGGGATCGGGAGACCGTACCACGGGCGGCAGCACGCCCACGTCCTCGGCGAACCTCTTGATCTGCTTGACCAGGCGGCCGGCCTTGTGTGGCCGGATGCGTTCGGACACGCGAGGCTTTTGCAGCGTGGAGCGCAGCTCGTCGACATGCGCTGCGCAGGTCAGGAGCATAAACTTTCCATCCAGCCAGGTTCTGATGATGGCGGCGGGCTTGCCGGTCGGAGCGATGAGTGCGGACACGATGTATTGATATCGATCACCACGCGCATCAGGCTTTGTCGGGCTTCCGTTTGGCGCGGCGTTCCGCGCGGACCTCGCTGACGGCTTCGTCGACGAGGCGTTGGACTTCTTCCGGATCGGCGTCGGCGTTGCGCCGCCAGATGTCCTGGATGGTGCGCTGGAGCACGCGCCAGCGGACGGCTTCCTCGATGAATTTCGAGAGATCGCCCTTTTTCATACCTTGCGAGCCCAGGAAGGTGCGCAAGGTCAGATCGGTGTCTTTGGAGACCTTGATGTTCCAGCGGACGGCTTCTTCTTCCATTTTGAAACCTATACACTCAAGCTGATAAATGCCCTAACTCTATATACGCATTGTAGGCCGGATTCCGGCTGGTGGACAACCTGCAGGCTGGATTTTGGAAGGCCGTCGCGCCGCTCGGCGGATCTCCAGAAGCCCGTCCTTGGGCCTCAAAGGGTATCGCCCAACCGCCGGATCCCCTCTTGAATTTTCTGCTCGTTCAACCTCGAGTAGCCGAGCATCAGCCCCGTGCGCGAGGGCCGTGTCAGGAAGTATCGGGATATTCCGTAAATGCCGACTCCTCGCGAGGCCGCCCGGTTTACGGCGGCCTCTTCCGATATGCGCGCGCGCGGCCACAGCACGACGTGAGTGCCGGAGCCGTCGCCGGTCACCTCGACGCGGCCGCCCAGATACTTGTCAATGGCCTCGAGCAGGGCCTGGCGGCGTCCGGTATTTCGGCGGCGAACGCGCCGCAAATGGCGCTCGTACATTCCGCTGGAAATGAACTCCGCGAGCGTTTCCTGCTCGAGCGTGGCCGTATGCCGGTCACAGAGCCATTTGGCCGACGTGAACGCCGCAACGAGGGACTTGGGCGCGATCAAGTAACCGATGCGGAGCGCCGAAAAAATCGTGCGTGAGAACGTTCCGACGTAGATGACGCGTCCTTCAGTGTCGAGGCCCTGCAGAGACTCGAGCGGTTGTCCTTCGTAACGGAACTCGCCGTCGTAGTCGTCCTCCACCACCACCGCCCTCCTGCGCCTGGCCCAATCGAGCAGCGCCAGGCGGCGGGCGAGCGGAAGAATTGCACCGGTCGGGAACTGGTGCGACGGCGTCACCAGGGCCAGGCGGGCATCCTTCGGGAGTTTGCCCGGATTCAAGCCGTCGCGATCGACCGGCACCGGCTTCAGTCGCGCCCCCGCGGTGCGAAAGATCTCCCTTGCGCCTTGATACTGCGGATCCTCGATGGCGACGGGATCACCGCGCTCGATCAATACGCGCGCGACCAGATCCAAAGCCTGCTGGGAGCCGTTAACGACAATCACTTGCGACGGGTCACAGACGACCGCGCGAGACCGGCGCAGGTGGATCAAAATGGCCTCGCGCAGCGCAAAGCTCCCGGCCGCCACGCCATAGTCAAGCTCGCGAATGGGGGCTTTCCGCGCATGCCGCAACAGAATGCGGCGCCACATCTCGTACGGAAAGATCTCGACGTCGCCGCGGCCTCCGTAAGCAAAATCGTAGCGGAGTGGAATCGAGCGCCGGCCCGGAAAATCCACGCTGGCCGCTACAGCCTCCGCTGCAGACCCATAGCGCGACAGGCGGAGCCTCGCTGAGTTTTCTGGTCTCTTGGGTCGACCGCCCAATCCTTCGGGGACATAAGTTCCTGAGCCGCGGCGGCCGGCGGCGAAACCCTCCGCCACCAATTCATCGTAAGCGAGCAGCACAACCGTCCTCGAAACCCCCAGGGCCTCAGCCATATCTCGCGTCGATGGAAGCCGGTCACGCGCACGGAAAGTGCCCGAGAGGATCGCCTGCCGCAATCCGCGGTAGATTTGCCGGGAGAGCGGTTCGCCGTGCTTCGAGAGTGGTATCACGAATTGCATAGAAAGTGGACCTCTGAGAATACACCTGCTCCGGTCATGCTCAAAGGTGCCGGCCGCACCACGACTCTTCGCGGGCTCGAATCGCAGCGAGGCAAGCCGGCAAAGAACGGAGACCGTACCATGCGTTCACTGAAACATGCCCAAAACTGCTGCCTCGCGGGTGCCCTGATCTTCGTGTGGTGCTCGACTGCGGGAGCAGCTCAGGCGAATCCAGACCCGGCGAACACGGATTCTCGACAGGTCGGCGTGCAAAGCGATGGTCAACACGATTTTGACTTCGAGTTCGGCACCTGGAAAACCCACCTTTCGCGTCTCGATCATCCCTTAACCGGTTCCACGAGCTGGATCAGCCTTGAGGGTGTCACCGTCGTCAGAAAGGTTTGGGATGGCCGCGCCAATCTGGCGGAGCTCGAGGCCGATGGTCCCGCCGGCCACCTCGAAGTTCTGTCCCTGCGTTTATACAATCCCGAGTCCCGCCAGTGGAGTCTCAACGCCGCGAATAGCCGCGGTGGCGCCTTGGGCGAGCCCACGATCGGCGAGTTCAAGAATGGGCGCGGCGAGTTCTTCGATCGGGAAACATTCAATGGCAGGACCATTCTGGTTCGAAATGTATGGTCGGCGATCACTCCGAACTCCTGCCGCTTTGAGCAATCGTTCTCGGATGATGGGGGCAAAACGTGGGAAGTGAACTGGATCGCGATCGACACACGCTTGAAAGATGCATCTGATGAAGAGCGCTGAACTCGCGGCCGGGGCGGTGACCACCGGCTCGTTGTTCGAGCGAAATCCAACAAGGAGAATCGGCATGAAAAAAAGCCTTTTTGTTCGAGCAACCTCACTTGCGCGCGGCACGGATGCGAGAACCGCGGCCGGCGCTCATTTCCCGCATCTCTGGTTGCTTCTGGCGACGGGAATGGTGGTTAGCTTCATCGCGGCAACGACGGTTCCGGGCGCAAGGGCGTCCTCAACCGATGACGGCAAACTCGTCGCCGCGCTGGACACGCAATACCAGGCAGCCGTGAAGATAAACGATGCGGCCACGATGGCCCGCATTCTGGCGGACGATTTCGTACTGGTGACGGGCTCCGGCAAGACTTTCAACAAGGCGGACATGCTCGAAGACGCGAAGGGCGCGCAATCGACCTACGAACACAACGACGAAGCGTTCCAAACGGTTCGCGTCTGGGGCGACACCGCCGTGGTCACGGCACGGCTCTGGGAAAAGGGCACGACCAATGGCAAGCCGTTCGATCGCAAATTCTGGTTCAGTGACACATACGTACGCACGCCAGCGGGATGGACATATGTGTTCGGCCAATCTTCGCTGGTGTTGCCGACGAGCACTCAGTGAGGCAATGAGATTGCGGCCCGCGCGGGCGTTTCCCGTCCTTGTCTATGCGACGCGATCAGTAATCAGCCGCTCAAAATGCGGGCGGAGAACTGCAAATGATCATCGAGATGCGCACTTACAAAACCAAGCCTGGAATGCGAGCAAAGTTCCTTGAGGTGTTCCGGTCCAGGTCGATTCCGGCGCACACCGAAATCGGGATGAAGATATTAGGTCCGTTTCTCTCCGTGGAAGACCCCGACACATTCTTCTTCATGCGCGGTTTTCCTGACCTCCCTTCGCGTGAGCCCATGAAGGCGAAGTTTTACGAAGGCGAGCTTTGGAAAAGCGAAGTCGAGAACGTGCTGATGCCGATGCTGGAAAAGTACGAAGCCGTCGTCGTGGAAGACCCCGACCACCTCGTTCAATGGCAGTAAATGCGAAGGGGTCCGGCCGGTTTGTTGAAGCAGCGCCTCCATCTCCTGGAACGCTGAAAGCCGCCGAAACTGGGCTCTGTTAACCCGCCCTGCACCTCACGCAGAAATTCGATGAAAAGGTCAGCCCGCTACGCAGCCCGTTCGCCCTCGGGTTCACGGCCGGGCTACGTCATTTCTCCCCTGACGGCCTTCGCAGATCTCCTCTGAAAACCAGACTTCATCCACGGCTTGTGACGTGGGACTGACGTTCCCTTCGTTCTGCCAGAGCCTTCAAGAAACACGCGCATTTCGCGTGTATAGTGTATAGTTCTGGCGGTGATTTTCATCCGCAAAGGACTCACAGAGGATCTCATCGTATGAGCAGTCAAGTGATCGAAAAAACCCCAGCACGCGGGAAGCACACGCCCTACGTCCCCGAGACTATGGAGATGAAGGAGTTCACCCTCCGCGCCCTGATCATCGGCCTGGTCATGACCGCGATCCTCGGCTCGGCCAACGCCTATCTGGGCCTGAAGGCCGGAATGACGATCGCGGCCACCTATCCCGCCGCCGTGATCGGCATGGCACTGCTGCGGCTCATGAAGGGATCGCTGCTCGAAGAGAACATCGCCCGGACGGTGGGCTCGATCGGTGAGTCGGTTGCGGCGGGCGCAGTTTTCACCATTCCGGCCTTTGTCATGGCCGGGCTGTGGCCGGGTCTGACCAGCGACAAGTACTGGAACTCGGTGGCACTGATGGTGATCGGCGGGACGCTCGGCATTCTTTTCGTCACGCTCCTGCGGCGCGTGATGGTGGAAGACCCTGACCTTCCGTTCCCTGAGTCCGTGGCCGCCTCCGAAATCCACAAGGCCGGCCAGCAGGGCGCGAAAGCGGCCAAAATCCTGTTCGCCAATATGGGATTTGGCGGGCTGATGTACTTGCTCGGCGCCGTAAACGTTTTCCGGGCGAGCAACACCTTTCCCGTCGGCATCAGCGCCGTGGGCAAGCGGCTGCTGCTGCGCACCAGCACGAATCCGAACGTTGCCACCACCCTGACCGGCGGCGCGACGATCTTCACCGCGCCGGACATCAGCCCGGCATACCTCGGAGTAGGCTACATCATCGGACCCAGACTCGCGGCCCTCAATTTCGCCGGCGGGGTGCTCGCCTGGGGCCTGCTGGTGCCCCTGCTGACCTTCGCCCTCGGGCCTTCGATTCAGGCTTCGCAGCCTGCCGGGCATCAGCTCTCCTGGACGTTGCTGGCAAGCGCCATCTATTTCTCGATCGTGCGGCCCATCGCGGTCGGAGGGATGATGGTCGGCGCCACCTATACCTTGTTCAAAATGCGCAAGCAGCTCGCCGCCGGCATGGCGCGGGCCGTCTCCGACCTCAAGAAATCGGCCGCCGCGCACGCCGCCAGCACCCGCACCGAGCGCGATTTGAATGCCAAGGTGATCTTTGCGGGCGTGGGGGCGGTGCTCGTGGCCATGTTCGCGCTGTATTACCTCTTCATCAGAAGCGCGGGGAATCTCACGAACTCGAAAGTGATCACGGGCGCGGTGATCGCGGCCCTGGTGATGATCGTCCTTGGGTTTTTCTTCGCCGCAGTCTCCGGCAACCTGGTCGGTATGATCGGGTCATCGAACAATCCGGTTTCGGGGCTGACGCTTTGCACCCTCGTGATCGCGGCCCTGCTGATGGTGGCGCTCGGCGTCTCGGGCACGGGCGGGGTGGCGGCGGTGCTCGGCGTGGCGGCGGTGATCTGCGTGTCTTCGGCGGTGGCCGGCGAGATGTTGCAGGACCTCAAGGTCGGGCACATTCTCGGCGGCACTCCGGCCAAGATGCAGGTGGGCGACCTCTGCGGCATCGTGGTGGCGTCGCTCGTGCTCTTTTTCCCGCTGGCGGTGCTCGACAAGGCCTACCACTTCGGCAGTCCCTCGTTGCCCGCGCCCCAGGCTGGACTGATGGCGCTGCTCGCGAAGGGCATCGTCGGTGGCGACATGGCGTGGCCCCTGGTGATCGTCGGGGTCCTGCTGGGCATCGCCATGATCCTGATTGAGGTGCGGAGCGTGATGCTCTTTTCGGTGGGCATGTATCTGCCGCTCGGAACCACTTTCGCCATTTTCTGCGGTGGCGTGATCCGCTGGGTCACGGACAAGCTCAGGGATCGGCGGGGCCTCAACGAAGCGCAGAAGGCGCGCGTGGACAATGCGGGCGTGCTGACAGCCTCGGGCCTGATCGCCGGGGAGGCGCTTTGCGGCCTGGTCATCGCCGGACTGGTAGGGTCGGGCCACGACGTGACGCTGGTCAAGTGGGCACCGCCGTTTCTGGCGGCGCTGGTGGCGCTAGCCGTTTTGATCACCGTGATGGTCCGGGTGCCGCTCGCGAACGCGGGTCGCCCCGATGAACCGGCGCCGCCGACGGCGATCATGTAGAACAGTGGCGAGTGGCGAGCGTGGGGAAACCAAGTGCCCAATTAAGTGGCGCCGCTCCGGTAGAGCGCTAAAATGGCAATCGTGTGGAATCGAACGGGAGCGGCGTTGATCCCCGCATGACAATGCGCAAGAACCGCGCTCTGATCCTGGCGTTCGTACTCGCGGGGCTCATGGCGGTGGTCGCCTACGCCCGAGCTGCCGAGTCAGATTGTGGCCAAAAGCTGGTGGACGGCACAACGCCTTCCGCGACCCGTTTCTACATCTACCCGCGGCAGCCCCTGAAGCCGTTCTACCAGTGGGAGAACGACGACGGGTATTGCGGCGAAGTATCCATGATGCAGGCCGGGCTCAACAACGGCCAGTGGATGTCGCAGTTCAGTGCCCGGCTGATCTGCGGTACAGGGTTGTCGCAGTCGGGGCCCGATGGCGCGTGCGCCGCTCACCGCGGCCAAGTCAATTACAACGCGCAACTGCTGATTGAGGACCCGGGGACGGGCGTCAGCGGACCGAACACGTACGCCGACGCCGCCTTATGTCTCTCGAATTCGCGGCTGAGCGCGACGACCTATGGCTATTCGGGCCAGCCCACCGGGGTCGCCGGATATGAACAGTACATGTCCTGGGTAAAACAGGAGGTCATCCTCGGCCATCAGGTGACGATGGCGGTTTTGATGAACGGAGGTTCCGACCCCCAGTACGATCACGAGGTCGCGGTCATCAGGATCGGCACCAATCACTCTCCAACGGACCCGACCTACTATTCTGATGATGTTGTGTACTTCGACGACCACGGTAACTACACGCTCTCGGGTGACAAATTCACTTCCAATCCGGCGATTCCGCCGGGCGCGGGTTCGGACCGGGCGGGGTGCACGCCGTTCGTGTTCGGTTACTCTTTCGACTCATTGGACAACACGCGAGCGGGGGCCAACCGGAAGGGTGCACCGGCCTACTCCATAATTATTCCGGGCGATCAAACGATTCACACCTCCACGGGCGGCTCCGGCTATAACACCGTTCTGATCTCCGGGCCGCATAATTACGGATTCTCGGTTGCCGGTCCCGAGGATCCATCGGGCGTCACGTTACCGGTTGCGCTTGCGATTGTGGGTCCGACCTTCAGTGGCGGCACGATGAATCCGCTCGATCCCGTGGCCGGTTATGACTACGAAAACCCGATGATCGGGACCAGTGTCTGGGGTAAGAGCTGCACGAACAAGCCGCCGTCCGCATGGATGACGAACTTTGCCCTGCAAGCAACCGCGAGCGGCCTCACGCCCGGCGTCGCGTACGACCTCTATGAATACGACTTTTCTTCGGTCACGGGCGAGGGCCCGGGGGCTGCCCTGGCGGTTCCTGTGGACGATTTCAATGCGAATGCCGGTCTCGCGACACACGTCACGACCTTTACTGCCGACCATTCAACGTTTGCCGTGACCGTCACAACCACGTCCGACAAGATCGTGGTGTTCCGATGCGTGCCGGCCAGCGCCCCTTGATTCGCGAAACGAGATTGAACAGTGAAAGCCCGGCGTGGTGCGGATTACAAAGGGAAGGAGCTCCCGTCTCTGTGGCGCCGGTCCTCACCCGCGATTTTCCGCGCTCAAGACAGCACCGGCACACGGCTGCCTAGAGGAAACGCAACAATTCGTTCACCACACCTTGCACGCCCTGGTAGGCGTCGCCGCTGCCTTCGTATTCGATCGAGTACATGCCTTTGAAGGCGCTTCGTTGCGCGATCTGGACGCACGCCTGGAAGTTGAAGGCGGTTTCGTTGCCGCCCGCGTCGAGGCTCTGTCCCAGGGCATGGCATGTGGTGCGTGCGTAGGGGAACAGCATGTTGAGCGCGCGCTCGCGGGCGGAGTCGTCGGGGAAGCTGCCGAAGTCGGGCAGGGTGCCCATGAACGGACTTGCGACGCCTCGCACAAGGATCACCAGCGTCTCGGGACGCGCGGAGCCGATGGCGTCATGGTTCTCGATCAGGACGGCGACTCCTTTAGCGCGGCCGTAAGCGGCGAGTTGCCGGTAGGAATCGACCGTGGCTGCGACGTTATCCGGATCCACCGTTCCGGGATCGCATCGCACGGAACGAGCGCCAAGCTGCCGCGCGATGTCGATCCATTTCTTCGAGGCGGCGATCGCGGCGGCGCGCACGGCGGCCGTCGAGTCCGACAAACCCGCACCGGCTTCGAGCTCCGGGATGTGGACCGGAATGTTGATGAGCCGCGAATGTGCGCGTACCAGGTTTGCCTTGAGTTCTAGAAGGTACGCCGGCTCGAGCGAAGCGAAGTGCGGCGCCGCCAACTCCAGGTTGTGGACCTTGTAACGGTCCGCGATCATCTGCGGAAAGTCGAGCAGCGCGAGCCTCCCGGGGGGCGCAGGCGCTGCGGGGTCATGCGTAGACTCGAAGAAGTCTTGAAAGCTCCGGCTGGAGACGCCGACGCGCTCGATCTTGCCCGCGCCCGGCGCCGCATGGCGGGCCGCGCGACGGCGCGTCTGCGCGCGTGCGTCCTTCGAAGCGGCCGACAGCGCGGCAGGAACGAGCAACGACTTCAGAAATCTGCGACGGTTCATTTGCCGACTTATCTTACATCGCCCAACGTCAGATCGGGCCTTGCCTTCAGATGTCGCGTGCCAAATAATGTTTCCCGCAAAGCGACGCTTCGGGTCTGGTGATCGAATCTGTGCGTGCGAGGGCGCGGCCCTCCGCAATCGCACTTCGCGCCGCCCGCGGGAGACGATCGGCCCCATGGCCCCCCAGACCGGAACCCCCGCTCTCGCACGCCGCCCGCGGCCGGGAGACGCCCTGCGCTGGCTCGTGCCCGGTGCCGCCGTCTTTGTGGCTTCTCTGCTCTTCACGCCGAACGGCGCCACGATTTTCCTTCCGGGGGATGTGCGTATCTACCTGCTGAACGCGGCGCGCATGGAGCAAGGGCAGGTCATCTACAGGGACTTCTTCCAATTCACGTCCCCGGGAACCGAGCTCGTTTACCTTGCCCTCTTCAAGGTTTTCGGACAGCGCGCCTGGATTCCCAACGTGACGCTGCTGGTCCTGGGGCTGAGCCTGTTCTGGCTCAGCGTTGTGATTTCTCGAACGCTGATCTCCGGTTGGGCGGTTTTCCTGCCGGGCACTCTACTGCTCACCGTCTCGCTGTATCACGGGCTTGACCCCAGCCACCAGTGGTTCAGCGTGCTTGCGGTCATGGCCGCCGCCGCTTCACTGACGGAGAATCGCGCACCGCCGCGCATGGCACTCGCGGGCGTGCTCTGCGGACTGGCCTCGTTCTTCACTCTTCCCCGCGGACTGCTGGCCGCCCTGGGCTTCGCGATCTTCCTGGTGTGGGAGCGCCGCCGGAATCCTGAAGGCTCCGGCCTGCTCGGCAGTGAATTGTCTCTGGCGGCGTCCTATCTCGTAACGGTGTTCGGCACGAATGCTTATTTCGTGTGGAAAGCCGGCCTCAGCCGCTTCATCGAATCGACAATCATCTTCGGAGTCCGCTACTACCAGGCGGACGCCCAGGGAAATACTCTCAGAACCTACCTCGCCGCGCCACCGTCTCTTCATCCCTGGTATGGACTGCCCTGGGTGGCGGAATATCTGGTCATTCACGTTCTGCTGCCCGGAGTTTATCTGCTGTTCGCGCTGCGGTACTGGCGGGAGGGCCGGCGCCGGCCTGAACTTCCCTGGGACCGCCTGATGCTGATCGGCATCGCGGGCATGGCTCTCTTCGTCAGTGTGGCGCCCGCTCCTTCCTATTTCCGGCTTTGCGTGGTTTCGCTCCCCGCTCTGATTTTATTTGCCTGGCTTCTGACGCGGCCGGGCAGGCCCGAGCGCGTCGTGACCTGGCTGACCTGGGCGCTCGCTCTGCTCATGGCCGTGGCCGACGTCCAGCAGGTGCAGCGGCACGCGAGCCCGTCGATCGATCTGGCGTCCGGACGCACCGCGTTTCTGCAGCCTGCCCTTTACGAGCAGTTTCAATGGCTGTCGGCTCACACGCGGCCTTCCGAATCCTTTTTCGAAGCTGGCTGGGCCAACACATATGTTGCGCTCGGACTGCGCAACCCGACGCCGGTCCCGTACGTGACGGTTACCGCATATACGCGGCCCGATCAGGTGCAAGACAGCGTCGAAGGCTTAGAAGCGCACCAGGTGCAGTTGGTCCTCTGGCCGCTCGATCTCGACACGCGGCGTACCGCTTCGGACGCTGACTCGCTTGGCCCGTTGCGTGCCGAGCTCCGCAGTCGCTATCGCGTGATCGAGACGTTTTCCGGGGGCGATCAGGTGTGGCAGAGGGAATGATCCGCCACGGCGAGATGTCTCTTTTTTCCGCGCTTCGAGGCGGTGCGCGTCAGGCGCGGGCACGCTGGCGGGCTTCGGCCTCAGCAAGCCAGCCACGACGCAACTCCCCGGCGGGAATGCTCGAGAGGTACGGCTTGATGTCGAGGATCGGGGAGGCGTCGAGCATGTCGACCCCGCGGACCTGCAGGCGGCAGGCGTCGCGGCCGAGCAGTCGCACCACGGTCAGCCCGATGGGATTAGGACGCCGCGGCGACCGCGTGGCGAAGACGCCGTGGGGCCGGTAGTCGTCGGCGGGAGGCGTGGCCACAAGGTCGCAGGCGGCCGCGCGGTGGAACGCCCACAGCACGTAGAGATGAGAGAAGCCTTCGATGTCGGCCAGGCCCGCCTCGTACTCCGGCAGGAGGTCGAGCACGCCCTCGGCGCGGTGCTCCGCGTGCGGACCCTTGGGAATTTGCGCGGTCTCGGTGTACGGGCTACGCACAAACCCGATAGGTTGCATCGTGAACGCGAGATGTTGGGGAACAGTTTCCGCCACGGAACACCTACATCTGCCGCCGGGCGCCTACGTCCGAATCTGGCGCGCGCTCGCGTCCCATACCGCGGCGCCGCCCTTGTAGTACGACTCGTTGGCCATATGGATCGCGATGGCCGCGTTGTTGCCGAAGTGCTCGTCCTCCACGGAAGGGCGGCGCGTCTTGACCGACTGGAAGAAGTTGAACAGATGATCGCGGGTGTCGTCGTAAAGAGGGGGCGCATGATAGGTGACGGCCTCCGTCACCTGCTGCGACCCCGGACGCGGCCCATGCTCGGCGCGCCAGGCATGGACATACTCCTGGCGCATCGCGCCCATCGGCCACGCCGGCGTGCAGGCGTCGTGGTCCGCGCCGTCCTGGGGGGTCACGCTGAGCGCCTCGGGGTCCTCGACGCCGTGAATCTCGAGGATCCCACGATCGCCCATGAAGCGGAACCCGGACTCGGTCTCGGTATTGAGCGTCACGCGTAGCGTGCAGCTGAAATCTCCGTAGTCATAGACCGTGGTCATCACGTCCGGCACGTCGCGCCCGTCGTGCCAGCGATAGAGCCCGCCCTGGGTGAAGGCCCGCTTGGGCGGGGCAGCGATGCCAAGCACGTAGTGGATCCCCGTCAGGTGATGGATGCAGAGGTCGCCCGGAATGCCCTCGCCGTAGTCTTTGAAGCAGCGCCAGCGCGTCCAGCGCGAGCCGTCGAAGGGACGCTTCGGGGCCGTGCCGAGCCATGTCTCCCAGTCGACCGTCTGTGGCGAAAGATCGGGCGGCACGCTGTACCACCATGCCCCGCAATGGTCGTTGCGTCCCATGGTGGCTTCCACCAGGCACAGCTTGCCGATGGCCCCGGAGGCCAGCAGTTCCTTCGCCTTGGCATAGACCACCGAGCTAGGCTCCTGGCTGCCGATCTGAACGATGCGGTTCGAGCGCCCCGCGGCGGCGATGATCTCGAAGCCCTCGGCCACGGCGTGGGTCATGGGTTTTTCGCAGTAGATGTCCTTGCCCGCGGCGCACGCGTCCACAATGATCTGCTTGTGCCAGTGATCGGGCACGGCCGCCACGATGCAGTCGATTTCCTTGTTGTCGAGCAACTCCTGGTAGCGCGCCGTAATCGGGACACTGTCTTTGGCGAGGATCTGCCGCGCGAGCGTCCGCCGGCCCTCGTAAAGATCGCACGCTGCGGCGCACTCCACACCGGGCAGCGAAATGGAGGTCTCGAGCAGGTCCGAACCTCGCATGCCCACGCCGATCATGCCGAAGCGCACGGTATCACTGGGCGCGGCGGGCGCCACCTGGGCCGACGCACCGGCTATCGGACTCGCAGCCAGTGGTCCGCCGTCGAGCAGAAACGATCGACCTGCCAAGCCTGCGCCGGCCGCTGCCACGGCCGTGCGCTGCAGGAACCTGCGACGCGTTAAATCACGTTTGCCCACCATGCCTCCTTATTGAGAAGCCCCAATCTCTGCGCGGCTCCGAGAAGACTCGAACCGCTACTGTATCAACCGGGTTGCCAGGTGGCAAGGGCAGATGCCGGGCCCATCCTGCTGGTCGCCTTGAGCCGCGTGAGGCGAAAGCCGATCAGGGTGAAACCCAGGGCAGCCGTGGCGCGGACCCGATCTGTGCTTCCGCAGCCCCGGCGGTTGCGAGCACGGGAAAACCGGAACTTCGAAAAACGGCCAGCGAGGGCGCGCTGGTCGTCGCGGCCTGATTCGTTGCGCGCCGCGGCACGTTCATCCCACGCTCTGGCGGGTCCGTCACATTTCGATCGGCGACACTCCGGGCGCTGCGCTACCATGCGAGGACTGTGATGGCGGAACCTGGTCCAGGAGGTTTTCAATGGCAACTTCAGTGATCGCCGGCCACACCGTTTCTTTCTCCGGCAAGGCGCGGCCCCTCCCGGCGATCCTGATCGGCGGGGCGATCGTGGGTGTGCTTGACCTGGCTTACGCGATCCTGCTGTACAGTCCCCGAGCGCCGATTCTTATCCCTCAGACGATTGCCAGCGGAGTGCTTGGCGCAGGCTCGTACCGCGACGGCGCGCAAAGCGCCGCGCTTGGTGTGGTCCTGCATTTTGGGATCGCTCTGGGGGCTGCGACAGTGTATTACCTGCTGAGCCGCAAGTTCACGTTCCTGGTGGAGCGCGCCGTTCTCTCCGGCGTCCTCTATGGGGCCGCAGTCTATGCCTTCATGCACCTGGTGGTGCTGCCGCTTTCCGCCGTTCCCCCGAGTCCCATCGATGTGGCCCAGCAGGCCGGCGAATTCGTCGAGCACTGGTTCTGCGTCGGCCTCCCCATCGCCCTCTCTGTTCGCCACTATTCGCGCTGATTTTGGAAGCGTAGCGCGCCCCGCCGGGTAATATAATCTCTTAAGGAGGATGCACATGGCTCCACAGCCGGAGAACGGGCTCGTTCACCTTCGGAGTCCGCACTCGGTTCCAGAGACGCTGAAGCGGCTCGAGGCCTTGCTCGAGGGGAAAAATCTCACGGTATTTGCGCGCGTGGACCACAGCGGTGAAGCTGAGAAGGCCGGCTTGACGATGCGCCCTACTCAACTCATCATTTTCGGCAGTCCGAAGGCCGGAACGCCCCTGATGGTCGCCTCGCCGACGCTTGCCATCGATCTGCCGCTGAAGGCGCTGGCATGGGAAGACGCGGAAGGCCAGGTCTGGCTCTCCTACAACAGCCCCGATTATCTCAAGCAACGGCATCGGATCCCGGACGACCTGGTGAAGAACATCGCCGGGGCGGGCGCCTTGTTGGAGAAGGCCGTGGAATAGCCCTCGCTGGAAAATGCCAGGCGGGAACCCCTTGGCGGGCAGGACCGGCGCCGCAATCTGCTGGACGCGTTCGGGTTCAAGGCCTTATAATATTGGGGAACTCGCCCAGTTCTTAGGAGCTTTCATGTACAGGTTTTTTCGCGGAAGAAACCGGCAGAAGATGTTGAAGTATCTTCTCATCTTCTTTCTCGGCATCGTTTCGGTCGGTATGGTTGTGACGCTCGCGCCGCTGCCGGGCGGGGATAACTCAGCCAGCGCAAGTTCGAACGTCCTCGCCAGCCTCGGGGACTTTCAGGTTACCACCCAGGATCTGCAGAAGCAGATCAGCCAGCGGTTCGCGTCCTCGCCGATCGGCAATAATCCCCAGGTGATGGCCCAATTCGCGCCCAACGTGCTGGACTCGATGATCCAGGATCAGGAGGTCGTCGAGGAAGCCCACCGCATGGGACTTGAGGTGAGCGACCCGGAACTTTCGGAAGCCATCCGCAGCTTTCCCGGTTTGAACCAGAACGGGCAGTTCGTCGGCATGGATCAATACCAGGCCGCCGTGCAGCAGTCCATGAACATGACGGTGGCGCAGTTTGAAGCGCAGCTTCGCGAGAGCCTGCTGAGCGACAAGCTCCGGGACGCGGTCACGGACGCCGTCGAGGTCTCGCCGGCCGAGGTCCACCAGGAATACGTGCAGCGCAACGAGAAGGCGCGCATTCAGTACGTCCTATTCAATCCCGCGGACTTTACCAAAGACGTGCAGGTGACGCCCACGGAGCTTGAAGCTTATTTCGCCACCAACCATGACCGCTACAAGCAGCCCGAGGAGCGGTCGCTGCGCTACGTGCTGATCGATATGGACCACGTTCGTCCGATGGTGAAAGTGTCTGACGACGAGATGCGCTCTTACTACACGCAGCACCTCAATGACTATCGGGTTCCGGAAGAAGTGAAGGTGTCGCATATCCTGTTCAAGACCACCGGCAAGACTCCCGAAGAAGTGGCGAAGATCCGTCAGACGGCGCAGGATGTGCTGAACCAACTTCAGAAGGGCGCGGATTTCGCGGAGATGGCGAAGAAATACTCCGAAGACACCACGGCCTCCAAGGGAGGCGATCTCGGTTGGGTCCAGCGCGGGCAGACCGTGAAGGAGTTTGAGGACACGGCGTTTTCCCTGCCGCCGGGCCAGGTGAGCGGGTTGATCAACGTGACCTACGGCATTCACATCATCAAAGTGTTTGACAAGCAGAGCGCGCACGTGCAGACCTTTGACGAGGTCAAGGCCAGCATTTCGAACATACTCGAGAAGCAGAAGCTTGACGCCGCCCAGGCCGATCTCGCCGGGCGATTCACGGAGGCCGCCAAGGCCGATCCGCAGCACTTTGACGCGGTGGCGGCCAAGTTCGGATTGAGCGTGCAGACGACGGGGTTGTTCAGGCCCGGCGCGCCCATCCCCGACCTCGGCATCAGCCAGGGTTTGCAGAGTCTCGCCTTCCAGCTTGCGCCGAACGCCGTGGGCGACCCGCTGACCCTGCCCAAGGGTATCGTGATCGTCGAACTCGCCGACGATGTCCCCGCGCATACGCCCAAGCTCGACGAGGTTCGCGTCCAGGTGGAGCAGGATTATCGCGCGGAACAATCGAAGGTGGTGGCCGAGGAGAAGGCCAAGGACTTTGCCGCCAAGGCCAAAAGCGGCGACTTCAAGAAGACCGCCCAGGCGATGGGCCTGACCGTGAAAGAGAGCAAGGACTTCGCCCGCCAGGAGACAGTGGACAATTTGATCTCGGGCACTGAACTCGGCGATGCTTTCACGCTCGCTCCGGGACAGTTGAGCGGCGTCGTCACCGCCGGCACCAACCGCATGGTGTTCCAGGTGACGGGCCACACGCCTGCGGACGAGGCCGGGTTCGCCGGGCAAAAGGCCCAGATCGAGCAGCAGCTTCTCGATCAGAAGAAGTCATTCGCGTGGGAGGTTTATCGCCAGGAGTTGAAGCAGCGGCTGATCAAGGAAGGCAAGCTGAAGATTAACGAACAGGCGATGAAGCAACTGCAGGCGTCCTACACGAACCAGCCTTCGTAGGAGGGAACAGCGAGTAGGGGTAGGCAATAGAGGCTAAGCCGCTCGGCTAGTGCGATTCCGACTCACTGCCCCCACCTCTTGATTCCCGACTCCCGACTTTCTATTTACTACTCCCTACTCGCTACTCCCCTTTGTTTGCCGGCTCGAGCGTCAACCGGTGCACCGCCCCGCGATCCACCGCCTCGTCGCTGAAAAGCATGGGGAAGCTCAGCCCGGTGTACCAGGCCTGGAACTGGTCCGCGTAATAGGGGCTCGAGATCTCGCCCGATTCGCCGAGGGTCAGGTTCTGCACCGAGCCGTCCAGATTCGAAAGATCCACCACCATGCGCATCGAGGGCCCGTAAGCGGGCGAAGTAGCCTTGATGGTGCTGGTGGTGCCCGCCTCGGGAAAAGGTCCAACGTCAAAATAGTGTCCGATGAGCGGCAGGGAATCGAGCGGGTGATGGAACGTCAGCGGGATCGTGTCACCCCAGTGCCAGGCAGCGGGATCGCGGCCCGCGACGCGCTGCTCGATGCGGTGCAGGCCTTCGCCGAGGCTGCCGATCAAGGTGGCGTCGAAGTCGGCGTCGCCGGGCGGAAGCCAGCGCGCCTGGCGCTGATCGATCACCTTTTCCAGGAAGATCGTGCTGAGGGACCAGTTCCGGTGCATCAGGTCCTCGCCCACCTTGGGCCGCAGAATGCGCTCGCGCAGGGCGATCAACGTGTCGTTGCAGATGAGCGGCACGGGCGAATCGGCCGTGGCCTCGCCGTTCCAGCCCCGCAGCAGGTCGATGGCCTGGCGCGCGTCCGCGGCGTCGGGCGGATGCACGGCGGCAGCCCGCACCAGCGCAGGCGCGAGCCACGCGTCGTCAAGCGGATGAATGTCCATGTCGATCTTCAGCATGTCATCGACCTTGAAACACGCGGAACGGGGCGGGGAATCGGGCGCGCCGCACTGGCGTCCCGGCGTCCCTGCCTGCAGTAGATCAAAGATGCGCGCCGTGCGAAAAGGCGCGGCAAACGCGTCGGTGAAGAAGTACGGGTAACCCTCCGGGATCACGCGGCTGTTGGCCGTGGCAACCACGCCGCCCGCCGGATTGTAAGCGTGGGGCAAATCCTCGAAGGGCACGTAGCCGATCCAGTCGTAATCGCCGCTCGCGCCGGGCTCCGGCACCGAACCGTCGCCGTTCCGGCGCATCGGCACCCATGCTGGCGCGTAATACCCGATGTTGCCGTCGACGTCGGCAAACACCATGTTCTGCTCGGGGCCCGTAAAGTGGCGGACGGCGTCCGTGAACTCCTGCCAGTTCTGCGCCTGATTCATGGCCACAATGGGAAACTGCAGCGCGTGCGGTTGGAGCGCTGTCCAGCACAGCGCCAGCGACCGGCCGCCTTGCCCGAACTCTCGGTCGGACCCGTGGTCGGAGATGATCGGGCCATGCCGCGTCACGCGCACCGTGACGTGGCGATCGGCGGCTCCGCGCACCTTGATCACCTCGTCGCGCACCTCCGCGTCCGCCCACTGGCCGTTCTGAAGGTACTGGCGCGGGTTCGACGGATTGAACTGTTCCACGTAGAGGTCCTGCACGTCCGGACCCGTGTTCGTCATCCCCCAGGCGATGCGCTGGTTGTGGCCGATGATGACCGCCGGACCGCCGGGCAGGCTCACGCCCGATACGTCCATGCCCGGCGCTTCGAGATGAATCATGTACCAGACGCTCGGGACGCTGTGGGCGATATGCGGATCGTTCGAAAGCAGCGGCTTGCCCGAGGCCGTGTGCGCGCCGCTCACCACCCAGTTGTTGCTGCCGAGGCCACTCGTGTCCCCGTCGTTTGATTCTGATTCAAGCGCGTCGAGCACCGGATCAAGCCCGCCGCCGGCCAGCGCAGGCTGAGGCGCGGGGTCCGGAGCCTGAGCGGCTTCCGGAGGCACGGCACGTGCCGGACCCGCCACCGGTTCAGCCACGGGATGCTCGAGCGGCGAATTTTGCGGGAACAGGTCGGCGTAAAGCTCCGGGCCGAGGCGCCCCCGAAGCTGCTCGCGCTCGAGGTCGGCCTGCCACGACGTGTTCAACATCTTGGCCATGTTCAGGCCGACGGCCATCGAATCCGCCTCGCGCCAGGGCTGCGGCTGGTAGCCGAGCATCGTGAATTCGACCGGCAGACGATTGCGATGCGTGTCGATGAAGGCGTTGACGCCGCGCGCGTAGGCGGAGAGCATGCTCCGCACATCGGGCGGCAGGTCGTCGACCGCGCGCTCGGCGGTCAGGCGGAAGCCCAGCGTGCGGTTTTCCACGTCGCGCTCAACGACGCGGGCGCCGAAGATCTCCGCGAGCTCGCCACGCGCCAGGCGGCGGCTCAAGTCCATCTGCCAAAGGCGATCCTGCGCGGTGACGTAACCCTGAGCGAAGTAGAGATCTTCGAGCGATTGCGCGCGCAAATGCGGCACGCCGCGGGCATCGCGCAGCACCTGAACGGGCGCCGCGAGTCCCGGAACACTTACGCTTCCGTCCAGTTGGGGCAACGCAGCCCGCACTCGCCGCCAGGACCAAATGCTCAGAGCCAGCAGGGCCAGAAGCACAATCACGAGCACCCAAAGCGCCGCGCGCGCGATTCGATTGCGGCCGCGGGTCTCGACCGGTTGGCTGGCTGTGACTGTAGCCATGATTGACTGTCCCCCTTTGCTCGCCGCCCTGAGGAACGTGCCTGAAGATGCGCGAAGCGCTTTGGAGTGCGGTAGCTTGCTACCGCTTTCATCCTGCGAGCTTGCTCGCGGCAAGGATGCTCATCCTATCGCGGCCATTGCGGCCAGAGCCTCGCTGAGCGACGCCGAATCCTCGACGTGGAACGTGCGCGCTTCGCGGTTGATCTGCCGCATCAGGCCCGACAAGACCTTGCCCGGTCCGACTTCGACCAACAAGTCTACACCTTCGGCCAGCAGTTCGTTCATTGACTCCGTCCATCGCACCGGCGCGGTGACCTGGCGCTTCAGGCCGTCGCGAACGGCATCCGCCGAACGCACCGGCTGAGCGCCGGCGTTGTTCACGAGGGGGAACGCGGGCGCGAGAATCCGGGCTGCGTCAAGGTCGAGGGCCAGCCGGTCGGCGGCCGGCTTCATCAGCGCACAATGAAAGGGAGCGCTGACGTTCAACAGAATCGCCCGTTTGGCTCCGCGCGTCCTGGCAAGGTCCACGGCGCGCTGGACAGCGGACGCGTGGCCGGCGATGACGATCTGGCCGGGCGAATTCAGGTTGGCGGCGGACACCACCTCGCCCTGCGCGGCTTCGGCGCACACGGCGTCTACGGCCGCCGGTTCCATGCCGAGCAAGGCGGCCATCGCGCCGACGCCGGGCGGCACGGCTTCCTGCATGTATTGGCCGCGCTTGCGCACGAGCCGTACCGCCTCGGCGAGGCCCAGCGATCCGGCGGCCACCAGCGCCGAGTACTCGCCCAGGCTGTGCCCGGCCACATACGCGGGAGTCACACCTTTTTCAGAGAGCACCGCCGCCGCCGCCGAGGAGACGGCCAGGATCGCAGGCTGCGTGTTGGCCGTGAGCTGCAACTCTTCCGCGGGGCCTTCGAAACAGAGCTTGGAAAGGGGAAATCCGAGAGCGCGATCGGCTTCGTCGAACACCTGGCGCGCTGTGGTGAAGTTGTCGGCCAAGTCGCGCCCCATACCGGGGTATTGCGAGCCCTGACCGGGAAAGAGGAAGGCGATCTTGGACATCGTTGAAAGACAGAAGACAAGAGCCAGAAGTCAGAAGAAGCGGTCAGCCTTCAGCCCTGAGCTTCAGCCCGCAACTGCTGACCGCTGACCGCCGACTGCCTTCTACCACCGCATCAGCATGCCGCCCCAGGTTACCCCGGCGCCGAAGGCGGCCATCAGGATCAAATCACCCTTCTCCACGCGTCCGCTGCGCACACATTCGTCGAGGCAGATGGGAATCGACGCCGAGGACGTGTTGCCGACGCGCGCTATGTTGGAATAGACCTTCTCCTCGGGTACGTCCAGGCGTTCACGAACCGCGTCCGTTATGCGCTGATTGGCCTGATGCGGTATAAACAAGTCGATCTGATCGGTGGTCACGCCCGCTTTCTCGAGCACGCGGCGCGATACCTCTTCGAGGCTGCGCACTGCGACTTTGAACAGTTCGTTGCCGCGCATCTTGATGTAGTGCGCGCCCTCGCGAACCGTCTCGCAGGAGGCGGGCTGGGCGGAGCCGCCGGCGGGAATGTAGAGATGGTCGGCGAAGGCGCCCTCGGTGTGCATCTCGCTCGCCAGAATCCCGGCAGGCTCATGGGCCGGACCAAGCACCCCGGCGGCGGAGCCGTCGCCGAAGATCACGCACGTGGCGCGGTCCTTGTAGTCGAGGTAACGCGAGAGCAATTCGGTGCCGACCACCAGCACGTGGCGCGCCTGTCCGGTCTTGATGAACTGATCGGCCACGGTCACGCCGAACAGGAATCCGGAGCAGGCCGCAGCCAGATCGAAGGCGCAGCAAGCCGGCGCACCGAGCCCGCGCTGGATGAAGGCTGCCGTTGAAGGCAGCGGCTGGTCCGGCGAGATGGTGGAGCAGATGATGAGGTCGAGGTCCTTCGGGTGCAGATTCGCCATTTCCAGGGCGCGGCGCGACGCCTCGATGGAAAGCGACGAAGTGGACTGGTGCGGGCCGGCCTGCCGCCGCTCCTTGATGCCGGTGCGCGAAGTGATCCATTCGTCGGAGGTGTCCACCAACTTTTCCATGTCGGCGTTGGTGATCACCCGTTCGGGCAGCGACCGGCCCGTGCCCCAGATCGACGACCGCGTCATCCTGACTCCACAACGAAACTCGAAAATCGAAACGCGAAACTCGGTTGCGGACCGCCGTTAACCACAGAGACCCTTCGAGTTTCCAGTTTCGTTTTTCGAATTTCGATTTTCTAATTTCGAGTTCGACTTACGCTCGTGCCATTGACACCGTAGCCAGCTCCCGTTCGATCTTTTCGTTGATCCCGCCCTCGACGAACTCGGCGGCCACGCGAATCGCGTTCTTGATGGCGTTGGCGTTCGACCCGCCGTGCGCGATCATGGTGACGCCCTTGACGCCGAGCAGCGGTGCGCCGCCGTATTCGGAGTAGTCCAGCCGCTTCTTGAATCCGCGGAGCGCCCGGCGCGAAAGCAGGTAGCCCGCCTTGGCCGAAACGGAACTGGCGAAAGCCTCTTTCAGCAGGCTGGAGATGGCTTCCACCATGCCCTCGCTGATCTTGAGCGCCACGTTGCCTATGAATCCGTCGCAGACGATCACGTCCACGCGGCCGTTGTAAAGGTCGCGGCCCTCCACGTTGCCGAGGAAGTTCAGCGGCAGCTTCCGCAGCAGGCCGAGCGTCTCGCGCGTGAGCTCGTTGCCCTTGTGGTCCTCGGAGCCGATCGAGAGGAGGCCTACGCGCGGGCGGACGGCGCCGAAGATCACGCGGTAGTAAATCTCGCCCATCACCGCGAATTGCTCGAGGTGCTGCGGCTTGCAGTCGACGTTGGCGCCCACGTCCACGAGCACTGTGGCCGTGCCCCGCGAGTTCGGGAAAACAGCCGCCAGGGCCGGTCGATCCACCCCATCGAGGGCGCCGAGCACGATCTTGACGGTGGTCATTGCGGCGCCCGTATTCCCGGCGCTGACCACGCCGTCGGCAAGCCCGTCGTGGACCAGGCGCGCGGCCACCCGCATCGAGGAATCCCGTTTGCGGCGGAAGGCTTTGGCCGCCTGGTCCTCCATGGTGATCACTTCGCTCGCGTGGACGATCTCGATGGGCAGGCCGCGCAAGTCAAAGCGACTGAGCCGCTGCTTGAGGTCCTGCTCGGGACCAACCAGCAAGACGCGGGCGAGGCCGGCGCGGGCGGCCAGAACCGCGCCTTCCACCTCGGCAAGCGGCGCCGAGTCCGTACCCATCGCATCCACTGCGATCCGCCACATAACTCTGAGACGCCCCGCGGTGTCCGACCACCGAACTTGAATCAGGAAACCGCCCGAAATTTTAGCTTATTCCGGCTGCTGCGGCAGCACGGCTTCCCGCCCGCGATAGTAACCGCAATTCGGGCAGGCCCGGTGGGGCAATTTCATCTCATGACAGTGCGTGCACTCCGACAGGGCGGGCGGCTGCAAATGGTCGTGCGCCCGGCGCCGGCTGGTGCGCGCCTTGGAATGCCTTCGTTTGGGATTGGGCATGTTGCTCTCTTTCTTTTCGAATTCGGGTGGAGCAGGAGTCAGGAGAAGCTGTCGGCAGTTGGCAGTCCGCGGTTGAGCCCGATTGCTGAGTTTTCTCTCTCCTGACTCCTGTCTCCTCTGCCGACTGCTGACTGCCGACTGCTTCTTAGCCCGTCTGCCGGTTCGGTTTCTGTCGCAGTAGGGTGGCGAACGGCGATTCCTGAGGCGCCGCCGGACACCGGCACTCTTCCTGGTTGAGATTGGCGCCGCAGGTCGGGCATAGTCCGCGGCAATCCGGGCTGCAAACCACTTGCATGGGCATAAAGAGGTTTACCTGCTCGGTTGCCACCTCCGCCGTGTCAATGCCCTGGCCTTCGTAGAATCCCACATCGAGCTCGGCGGGCGGGAGCTCCATCTCCTCATTCCGGGCGATGGTCGCCATCGGCCTGTAGGTCAAATCAAACTCACAGGCCACCGGAATCTCCACCGGCCCCAGGCAGCGGCCGCAAGACGCCGCCACGCGCGTCTGCAAACGGCCGCGGAACCTGATCTCCGAGCCCTCCAGCGCGGCAACTCCCTGCACGCTCAGATCCCCTACCTGACGGAACTCTGATGTGTGGTAGTCAAGCGCTCCGGTGGGGTAAGTCTCGGAGATCGAAACCGGGTGGAGCTCTAACTGTTCCACGCTGATGAGCACGGACAGCCTCTCACCCTCAAAGCTTGTAGATTAACGGCCCGCCTGCCCGATTGTCAAGGAACGTAGTCGCTCGGTAATGGGCTAAAGTCGTGTTGCAGGAAAAAGCCCAGCCTGGGCCTTGCCTCTTCCCGCTGCACCCCTTGAGAGCATTTAACTGTTCCCTCCTTTGGGAAACCCTTCACTTAACCAAGGTCTGTTAGATCTGAGAGCGTATGACAGGCATACCAGAATTTGTATTGACGAACGGGTAATTCTGGCGTATCGTCGCCTTGTAGTGTAGAGCCACTACGTCGCGATTGGGGCACCGGGTTATCCTCCGGACGGTGGGTAGTGTCCTAAGTCGAGTTAGGACATTAACCCCCCGAACGGTGCCCCTTCGTTTACGCCTGTGCTATCACGGGTGGCCAGAAGCGAGCATCGGCGTCCCACTGAGCACGTCCCCTGCCGTAGCTACACAACAGCCCATTACCAGTCACTCGCTGATGTCCAGATTTCAGCTTTGGGGGTGCTTATTCTGCCTGCACGGCTTCATTCCGTGATGCAGGCTGGCAGCCTGCATCACAAGGTACCCATTGCCGTCGTCAAAAGGAGCTTCGCAGCCAGGAAAGGTGGGACGCGAGCACGGTAAGTCCAATGGAATCAATAAATCTAAGCAAGAAAGACAAGCAGCGACGAGAAAACCGCGCACCCCTCCCCCCCCCATCAAAAATGAGGGAAGCGAAGCCAAGAAGTTCTTTGTAATCAACAAAACAACCCGGAAACGGGGAAACCCGAAGCCAACCGAAGCCAACAGGAGAGTTTCATTGGTTCAGGTAGTCAGATCGTCAGTTCAACTGACAAGCTGACATACTGCCTACCTGACGTGCTGACCAACTGAAGAACTGCCAGCCGCTCTGTTACCTAACTTGGTTCTATCTCCGTGTTTCCCCCGATTCAAGTTGACGCAGAAGCGCTTAAGGTGATAAAAACATCAATTCAGCCTTTGCACTAATTCCAGGTCCTGTAACGCGCTCATAATCCGCAGTTCGTCCTGGAGAAGGTTTTTTCAACTGGAGGACTAATATATGCAAGTTGGTCAAGCCCGGCGGCCTCGCCGCTTGGTTAGGGGGGGGACTGTGTCAGTTCTCCTTGCGGCTTTTTATGTGTGTTGTCTCCGGGCAGTGCCTGCGCAGGATGTTGCGTCCCAGGCGGCCGTGCAGAGCCCATCGGGGGTCGCGGCGCCCTGGAATCTCTCTAAAACACGTCCGAGCCTGATTGATGCTTACTCGAGACTGCCGTTAAGCTTCGAAGTCAACCGCGGCCAGGCGCCGTCGCCCGTTGAGTTTCTGGCGCGCGGGGCCGGGTACACCCTGTTTCTGGCACCGGACGGCGCCACGCTGGTCCTGAGCGGCTCCGAGATCGCCGAGGCCGCGGCGGCCGACGTGCTCGCCATGCGCCTTGCGGGCGCCGACCCGACCGCCACGGTGACTGGGGTCGAAAAGCTGCCGGGGGAGGCCAATTACTTCCTGGGCAACGATCCCAAGGCGTGGCGCACGCACATTCCGACCTTCGGCCGGGTGGCGTATCACAATGTGTATCCCGGCGTCGATCTGGTCTATTACGGCCGCTCCGGACAACTTGAATATGATTTCGTGGTTGCCCCCGGGGCCGACTTGAGCAAGATCCAGCTGGCCCTGGACGCGAGTGCGCACCTCACATCAAGCGGCGACCTTGCGCTCGCGGCGGGTCCAAGCGAGGTTCGCTTCCACAAGCCCGTGATCTACCAGACGGAATCCGATGGCAGCCGGCATTACGTCGAGGGCGGATACCTGATCGCGTCCGATCGCCGGTCCCCGGCCGGCCCCGGGGAGGCGCACGTCGGCTTCAGGGTGGCGGAATACGACCGCACCCGGCCGCTCGTGATCGATCCGACGTTCACTTATGCAACCTACCTCGGAGGCACCGGGACGGACAGCGCGCTCGGTATCGCCGTGGACACCTCCGGCGACGTTTACGTCACCGGCCGAACCAGTTCCACAAACTTCCCGGTGAAGGGTCCGTTCCAATCCGCCTACAGCGGCGGGACGAGCGATGCTTTTGTAACCAAGATCGGTCCGGATGGGCTCACCATCGAGTACTCCACCTATCTCGGTGGCGGCACGGCGGACACAACTTCCACGTCTCCTGCGGATTCGCTCTGCGGAGTGCCGGTGGGGCTGACCACAGCCATGAACACGGGCGCCGCCATCGCGGTTGACGTGACGGGCGCGGCGTATGTGACGGGAAGTACCAATGCGAGCAATTTTCCAGTCACGACCGGCTCCAAGCAATCTGCTATCGGCGGAGCGTTCGACGCCTTTGTGACCAAGCTGAACGCGGATGGCGCCTCGCTCACCTATTCGACCTTTACGGGCGGCACCCAGAACGACTGCGGCACCGCCATCGCGGTGGATGCAGCGGGTGACGCCTACGTGGCGGGCTCGACGAGCTCGAGGAACTTTATAGCGACCAAGAACGGGTTCCAGACGGCGCTCAATCTGACAGCGACGGGAAATGCTTTCTTCATGGAGCTGAACACGGCAGGAGCCACGCCGGCCCTCTATACCAGTTTCCTCGGCGGCAGCGGTGCGGATGCTGCACAGGCTATCGCCATTGAGCCTAACTGCGCCACCAGCAGTTGCATTACGTACATCGCGGGCCAGACCACGTCGCTCAACTTCCCACTCACCTCGGCTGCCTTCCAGAAAACGCCTGGCGGAGGAACGGATGCGTTTGTGGCGGAGTTTAACCCCGGTGACTCCGGCGCGGCTTCACTGGTCTATTCCACTTACTTCGGCGGCGCCGGGAACGATATTGCCTACGGCGTCGCGGTCGATGGTACGGGCGATGCCTACATTGCCGGAAGCACCACGTCTTCCAATTTACCCGTCACCTCGGGTGTGCTGAGTACCTCGCTCGGCGGCTCGGAGGACGCTTTTGTCGCCGAACTCGAGGCCGGCGGATCGACCCTGGCCTATTCCACCTACCTCGGAGGCAGCGGTGTGGATTCGGCGTCCGCCATCGCCATCGATTCGGGCGGCGATGCGTTCGTGACCGGCAACACACAATCAACGAATTTCCCGGTGCTGCAGCCCGTGCAGGCGACCTGCGCCACGACCTCGGGTGCGCTGTGCAACGATGCTTTCGTGACCAGCCTCGGCCCTGACGGCGCCTTCCTGAACTTTTCCACCTATCTCGGCGGCGGTCTGTACGACGCCGGCAACGCCATAACCCTGGATGCCTCTGAAAACGTCTACGTCGCGGGCGCGACCATGTCGACGGACTTTCCTTCGACCGCCGGCGTCTTTCAGCCCGCTTGTGCCGTGTCGTCCACGGGGGCTTGCGGGAACGCTTTTGTGGCCGAAATCGGGCCGGCGTCGCCCGCGGTGCAGTTGAACCCCCAGGTGCTTCCCTTCGGGGCAGTGCCGCTCGGGATTCCGAGCGCGTCGCAATTGGTTACGATAACCAATAACAGCGGCTCCGCGGTGACGTTCACGTCCATCTCGACCACGGGGAACTATCAGGTCAGCACCGCCGGGACATCGTGCTTCACGGGCGTCCCGCTCTCGTTCGGCTCCACGTGCGCGATCGCCGTCACGTTCACCCCCAACCTGGCCGGCGACGGCGGCGCCAACGAGGGCACGCTGGTGCTTCAGGACAACGCGACCGGCAGCCCCCAGACTGCCCTTCTGAAGGGCACCGGAGTGACTTCGGTCGTGGCCCTGGCCCCGTCCAGCGTAAGTTTCAGTTCGCAGTTCGCGGGAACCACCAGCGCGCCCCAGATCGTAACCCTGGTCAACTCAGGCTCCGCCACCCTTAGCATCACCGGCATCTCGGTGACCGCCAAGTCCGGATTCGCGGAAACCAATGACTGCAGCACGAGCGTAGCCGCGGGATCAAGCTGCACCATCAGCGTGACCTTCTCCCCGACCGGGAGCGGCACATCGAGCGGCACGTTGAGCGTCTCCGACAACAGCACCGGGAGCCCGCAAACCGTCGGCCTGACGGGTACGGGCGTGAGTCCCGCCGCCAGCCTTTCGGCCACCACGGTGAACTTCGGATCTCAAACGGTGGCGACCGGCAGTACGACGCCACAGAAGCTCGTGCTCACCAACACAGGCAACGCCACGCTCAGCATCACCAGCCTCAGCATCAGCGGGACGAACGGCTCGGACTTTACCCTGTCTCCCTCGAACCCGTGCGGTTCGAGCGTTGCCCAGGGCAGTTCCTGCACGATTCAGATCAACTTTGACCCGGCTTCCTCGGGAACGCAGTCAGCCACTTTGACGATTACCGACAACGCCCCGAACAGCCCGCAAACCGTCAGTCTGACGGGCATGGGCAGCGACTTCCAGCTCACGGCTTCGCCCACTTCGCAAAGCGTGAATCCGGGCGGGACCACCACTTACACTTTGACCGTAACCCCGCTTGGGGGATTCAGCGGCAACGTGGGCCTTACTTGCACCGGGCAGCCTATCAACACCACCTGCTCGCTTTCGCTGACGACTGCTAACTTGAGCGGCACAAACGCCGTGAATATCACGGCCACGGTGGTGACCAGCGCTCCCACGGCGGGTTGGACGCCTCCACAGGGATTGGGCCGGTACTTCCCGCCGGGCGGGCCACTTCGCGTGCCCTGGGGAGTCTGGACGGCGCTCGGAGTCCTTCTGGCGCTTCTCGGTCTTGCCCGACGCAAGGCCAGACCCTACGTCTTGATCGCGGCCATGCTCGTCCTCGTGAGTTTGTGGATGGGCTGCGGCAACTCCCTGACGGCGCCGGCTAACGTAGCCGCCGGAACCCCTGTAGGGAACTACACGCTGACCCTGAGCGGCACTTTCGGCAACTTGGGCCACAGCGTTACCACCAAACTTGCTGTGAATTGACACGCCCGCATCGGCGGCCAGGGTCTGAAGAAAGGCCCTGGCCGCCGGCCGCGGTCCTGCCCACCTTCCTACAGCCATCCTGCAAACTACCTAAGGTATTTCCCCTATTGACGTCACAATCACCGGTATAGTAACGTGCCATGGCTCGCACAGTTTGATATGACGATTGCTTGCAAGGACCGGCAGTGCAGTATGACTTATTCTTGTAACATGGTGCGCGACGGGCGGCCTGAAAAAAGTTTGACATGGCCTAATTCCGTGTGGTATTAACTCGCGGCACCTGATTTTTGGGTTTGGGTTCGGGCACGCCTCTGCTGTTTGCGGAAGCAAGGAACAGTGGGGTGCCAAGTAGCGCCGCCGGGCCGCATGCCCGGTCGGAGGCGAGGGTTGTTGTTCCGTATGAAGTTCCCCCTTTCGGGGGAAAAATTCAAGAGGAGGATCGACAGTGAAAAAGGTTCTTTGCAGTCTGGCGCTGGTTGCAGCGCTCGTTCCATTTGTGAGCCGGTCAGCGGCCGCCCAGGAAGTGAAAGCGGTACCTGTGCCGTCCTTGGACTGGATTATTGCCACGCGGCCCGTTGCTGGAACTCTGAGCATTAAGCCGATGGAGCATGCTCCTACAGCGCCCCTGTACTGCCACCCTTGCCTGTTCTACGGTGGCGACACCAATCCTAACAGCCCCAACGCGAACGGCCTCGCGAACGACAACACGCTTCTTGTCCCGGACACGTCGACGCTGGTCCCGTTCACCGTGCCCACCGGTTCGACCTGGGAGATCTCCGGCTTGTTCACCAACGATCTGGCCGATGGCTATGACGGCATCGACCCGGCGCAGGCCACGTGGTCCATTTCGAGCGGCGTGTCCAATGGGAATGGCGGAACTGTGATTGCTTCCGGTACTTCGAGCGCTTCTTTCACTCCCACCGGGCGCGTGTCGTTCGGCTTCAACGAGTATACGACCCTCGTGAATCTCACCGTCAGTACGGCCGTGACACTGAAGGCCGGTACATACTGGCTGACCGTTGTGCCGCAGTGCACCAACACCGGCAACAGCAATTGCGATATCGCGCAGTACTACGTGTCGAACACACAGAAACTGAACAGCTACGGTCCGGCAGAACCCGGGTCGGATTCATTCTTCAACTCGGCGTTCTTCGGCTTCAGCTATGCGCCTGCATGCGACGTGACCTCAACGGGTTGCCAGGCGTTCTCAGCCGGACTGCTCGGTAAGGTGGTTGACTAAGCCGCGAATTGCGCGGAGAACAGCGGGCTTTCGGTAATCTCAGCGAGTGAGACAAATAGCCGGAGCTGTTGATCTCCGTCAGAACCGGGAGAAGTTCGAGGGCCTCGAGTCCTCGGGCTTCTCCCTTTTTTTTGGTCGGCGCCCGGTCGCGCCGGCTTGTTGTGAGCCTGGCTGACGTAAGGTGGCGCCATCGGGCCGCATGCCCGATTGGAGGCGGGGGCTTGGTTCGCTGTGAATTCCCTTCCGAGGAAAAAACTCAGCAGGAGGATCGCGCGTGAAAAAGGTTCTTTGCAGTCTGACGCTCGTTGCAGCGCTCGTTCCGTTTGTGAGCCGGTCCGCGTCCGCCCAGGAAATGAAAGCGATGCCTGTGCCGTCCTTGGACTGGATTATTGCCACGCGGCCCGTTGCTGGAACTCTGAGCACCAAGCCGATCGAGCACGCTCCGACAGCGCCCCTGTACTGCCACCCTTGCCTTTTCTACGGTGGCGACACCAACGCCAGCAGTTCCAACGCGAACGCCCTCGCGAACGAGAACACGCTTCTCTTCCCGGACACGACGATGTACATCCCGTTCACCGTGCCCAACGGTTTGAGCTGGGAGATCTCGGGCTTGTTCACCAACGATCTGGCCGATGGCTATGACGGCATCGACCCGGCACAGGCTGCGTGGTCCATTTCGAGCGGCGTGTCCAATGGCAATGGCGGAACTGTGATCGCTTCCGGTACCTCGAGCGCTTCTTTCAATCCCACCGGGCGTGAGTCTTTCGGCCTCAACGAGTATACGACCCTTGTGAATCTCACCGTCGGTACGGCCGTGAAACTGAACGCCGGCACGTACTGGCTGGCCGTTGTGCCGCAGTGCATCGACCGCGGCAACAGCAATTGCGACATCGCGGAGTACTTCGTGTCGAACACGCAGAGACTGAACAGCTACGGCCCCCCAGAGCCGCCGTCGGATTCGTTCTTGAACTCGTCGTACTTCGGCTACAGCTATATTCCTGCCTGCGAGGCGAGCTCAACGGGTTGCCAGCTGTTCTCAGCCGGACTGCTGGGTAAGGTGGAGTAAGCCGCGAATTGCGCGGACAACAGCACGGGTTTCTCTTTTTTCGGCCAGCGCCCGGTCGCGCTGATTGGTTGTGGGCTTGGCTGACGCGCAGGCGTAAGGTAGCGCCATCGGGCCGCATGCCCGATTGGAGGCGAGGGCTTTGGTTCGCTGTGAATTCCCTTTCGAGGGAAACTCAAAAGGAGGATCGCAAGTGAAAAAGATTCTCTGCAGTCTGACGCTGGTTGCAGCGCTCGTTCCGTTTGTGAGCCGGTCCGCGGCGGCCCAGGAAGTGAAAGCGATGCCTGTGCCGTCCTTGGATTGGATTATTGCCACGCGGCCCGTTCCGGGAACTCTGACCATTAAGCCGATTGAGCATTCGCCCACGCCGCCGCGGTACTGCACACCCTGTCTGTTTTACGGTGGCGACACCAGTCCCAACAGCCCCAACGCGAACGGCATCGCGAACGAGAACACCCTTTTCGTGCCGGAGGCGACGATGTACATCCCGTTCATCGTGCCCACCGGTCAGAAGTGGCTGGTGTCGGGCCTGTTCACCAACAACCTCGCCGACGGGTATGACGGCATCGACCCGATGCAGGCAACGTGGTCCGTTTCCCGCGGCATGTCCAATGGCAACGGCGGAACTGTGATCGCTTCCGGTACCGCTACCGCCACCTTCGCTCCCACCGGGCGCATGTCTTTCGGCTTCACCGAGTATACGGTCCTGGTGGACCTCACGGTCGCCACTGCAGTGCATCTGGGCGGCGGGGTGACGTACTGGCTCACCGTTGTGCCTCAATGTACCGACAGCGGCAACAGCAATTGCAGCATCGCCCAGTACTACTTGACGAACACGGAGGGGCTGAACGCCTACGGTCCACCCGAGCCGCGTTCGGATTCCTTCTTCAACGCGGCGTTCTTCGGCTATAGCTATGAGCCCGCCTGCGACGTAAGCTCAACGGGTTGTCAGTTGTTCTCCGCTGGAGTGCTCGGCAAGGTGTTCTAAGAGGCGAATGCGCGGAGAACAGCGGGCTTCGGTGAGATCGACATGTGAGACGCCGGCCGGAACTGCTGGTTTCCGCCGGAGTCGGAGAAGTTTGAGGGTCCTCGGGCTTCTCCCTTTCTTTTGAGAGTTCGTGCGGGGCAGCGCTTTTCAGCGGAACTTCAGGGACTCGGCGCCCAATAGCCCCGTTTCGCCCGCACCACCGCGTCCTTGCGTTTCACGTCCACGCGGATCTCACGGAATTTGCCGTCAGCGGTTTTGTGCGAGGAAGCGTAGGCGAGCAGATAGTACTCGCGTCCGTCGGCGAAAGCTTGCCTCAGGCCCTTGAGAAGATCGTTGCTGTTGTGGTAGAAGACGCCGCCCGTGGCCACCGCCAGCTCCGTCATGGCGTCCTCATTCTCGTGACTGATCATGTCCTTCTGCTGCTGGATTTGCGGAAGCAGAATGGGCCCGGCGCGGTTGAACTGCAACTCCTGGCTGGCATCGAGCGCGCCGGCGCCCGAGGCATAGAGCCCCCGAGAGTCGAGCGTGTAAAACGTCACGTCGCGGGCGGTGGCCAGGCGGACAATCTCCTCCACCTCAGGCCCGAGCGAGTCTCCGGGATTTTGCATCTCCTCGGTTGGATTCTGAAAGTAAAGCGCCAGCAAACCGAATAAATCGCGGCCGGGACGCAAGTTGAAACCGTCGGAAATCAGGATCAGGTCGCGTTTACCCGGTTGTCTCGCGAGATTATCGACCAGAGACCGGAGATCGCTCAGAAAGCTGCGAGTCAACAGGGTGCGCTCCTGCGCCGCCGATCCGGCCCAAACTTCCAACCCGCTGCGCTTGCTGCCGCACACTTGATCGCTGCCGCCGGCCGTGAGCCCCGTGGACGCGGGCGCGCCGGCGCAAGGGCAGCGCTCGCAGTATTCCTGCAATCTCTCGGTCAGCTCTGCCTCCTGCTGCGCCATATTCGTGCTTTCGCTCTGTCCGATCGCCCTGGTGAGATTCTTGTTATCAAGCGCTGCCAGGATCTCGCCAGGGTTACTCGTGAGGTCACGAATCAACATCGGTTGGCGGCCGAGGGCGATCAGGGCGTATCTTGAGTCTGAACCCTCCTCTCGCTTGAAGAGCTTGTGCAACGCCGCCACGACACCGGCCAGGTTGCCGAAGGAGGAGTTCAGGGTGTCGAGGCAGATGATGAACGTTCGGCGCGCCGCGCCCTGGGGAATCACAGCGTTCGAGGGCACGGGCAGCGCCGCGCCCGATGTCGCAGGGCTGCCCGCATTCAAAGTGGTTGCAGAGAGATCATTCTCGGTGCTGAACCCTGTCAGGCGCTGCGGGTCGCCATTCTCAGCCACCGCGAAGTCGGCGGCCTCGAGGCCGGTAATGGTGTGCCCATGCCTGTCGGTCACCACGACCGGGACCAGCACCTGATTTACGTCTACCTTGATGATCGTCGTAGGATTCTGGGGCGCCGCGGCGCCCGGGTTCTGTGTGGAGTCCTGAGCCGCACCGATCGAAGCGGACGCGGCTACCGCGACGGCGAGCGCCTGGGCGGCTTTCGACCTGAATCGGAGGATCATCAAAGGGACTTCTCGCGGCGGGGAAATGCTACCGCGCCATACTCATCGAGATCTGCAGGCGTTCACCCTTCTTCAATTTCAGTATAGTCGGAAAGACGAACGTGGATTCCTCTCCGCTCGTCCGCAACTCATGCTCTACGGTCCGGTCTCCGACCCTGACGGATGACTTGCCCGCCATCCCGCGAATCCCGAGCGCCACGGACCCGCACGCCAGTTCGCCCTCGGCCACCGACAGCGCGAAGGCCGCGTTCGGGCCGCTGATCGACTGCGAAAACGTTCCCCACGCCCGGGGCGCGGACCAGAAACAGGAGAATTTCTCTGGGTGAATCTGCGGCCTGGCCGTCACGCTCCCGGCCACTCCGTCATACCGGAAGCCGCTCAGGGCAAGCACTGCGCTCCAACTCGCCATCGGCCGCGCGTAGTAGTAGCCGCATTCGGCTTCGTCCCAGGGATTGCGCCGTTCGCCGTCGTAACGCCGGCGGATGTTCTCAACGAGTTCGAGGCCTTCGGCAACCATGCCCTCATAGAGCATGAGCGCGGCCGTCGAGTACTCGAAGCCGGTCATGACCTCGCCGAAGTACGGAAACGGAGTTTCGGGCCTGCGCCCGCGTGAGTAATCGCAGATCACGAGACCGGCCTCGTCGTTCAAGGCGAAAGTGCGCTGCACGGTTTCATGATCCTCGAGCGAGCGCTTGTAGTTGTACTTGTAAATGGACTTCAAACAGGCGCGAATGTGATCGCGATCCAAGAGCAGTCCGAGCCCCGCGATCCGGGCGGCGTACTGGCCCACCAACTGGTCCACCAGGCAGCCATCGCCCAGCTGAAACGTGGGATGCTCGAGATCGGCTGCCCCCATGCCCACGCGCAGGCCAGGTGCGACCTGATCGGCGGAGATCGAACCCGTCTTCTGGACGTAAAATTCGCCATTGAAGAGATGGGCGTCAATCCATTCGGATCCTTGCCGGAACAGCCGGCGGTATTCGTCCGCCGCCGCGGAATCCCCTGTGGCGCGGGCCATCTCTTCTCCCGCCCGCAACGCGCCCAGGTACCACACGCCGCAGAGAGGGTTCGGGCCCACGAATTCCACATCGTAGGTGTTATGTTGCACGCCTTCCATCACGCCGTCGCGGTTCGCGTCCCAACCGCCGGTGATCCAGGCAAATTCCAGGGCGCGCTTGGCGCCGGGCCATTGGGCTCTCAGCCATTCGAGGTCTCCCGACAAGCGCCAGTCCAGGTAGAGCTTGATGATCACGCCCATCTGGCCGTCGGCGGCGGCGAAGCCCCAGCGTTCGATGCCGCCCGGAAGAAGCTCGCGGAAGTCCATGCGTCCGTCCGGATCGGTCAGGAATCCAAACTGGCGTTCGCGCAGCGATCGCGAGAGACTCGGAAACAGGTGCGCCACCGCGGGTTCGTAGTTCCACACGTGCGTACAACTGCCGAAGCAGCATCCGGATTGATCGTTGCAGCCTTCAAAACCGTGGAATCCGCCGTCGGCGGTGCGGAACGAGGTTGGGCTCACCAGGGCGGCGAGGTTGGCCGTGGCCGCGTCCTTCACCGCTCCGGGCAGCGTGCTCTCGCGCATGGCTGCGGCGAAAGCGCGCGTTCGTGCTTCCAAATCCGGCAAGCGCTCGGCGGCGTACTGGGCCACGCTCCACGCGTCCGGGAAGCGCGTGCAGTAGTAATTCCCGATGAGATCATTCTCGTGACCCTTGGGCGCGGTCCAGCCACAGCGCCTCGGCGTGCGGTTGGGAAAATGCCAGGCCAACAGAAACGTGTACGTGCGCTCGGCGTGGCCCGGAATCTCGCGCTGCAGGCAGAGCGACCCCGTGGGCGTGGCGGCGGGGACCTGGGAATTGAGCCTGCCGTCCGAGGAAAAGTCATCCCAAAAGAGCAGCGGACCCTCCCACCACTGCCGGCTGGGCCATCCCTTGAGGTAACTCACCGCCCCGTCCGCCCCCGGCTCGACCAGGGCCAGCGCCAGCGTACCTGCGAACGGATCGGCAGGGGCCAGAAACGGATTGCGCATCAGCAGGCCTTCAAGATGCGCGCTCTTGCGATACTCGTTGGCGCGTCCGGCTTCGCCCACAGGATTCTCTACCGACCACGCAATGGAGACCGTCGCCTTAGCGGCCGTCGGATTGGAAACGCGATAACGCAAAACGGCCACGGGCAGGCCCGAGTCTTCGGCGTCGAGCGGCATGAAAGGCGTGAAGGCTTCGAGGCTAACCTGCACGGGCAGCCCCGCGTCTTCGAATTCGACGGTCGCGAGAGGAAATTCGCCGGTGAAGGTCGAGGAGGCCAGTCGCGGCAGACCGGGCACGTTGGCGGAGCCGAGTCCCGATGGGCCTTCGTAAGGCGGCATGAAGCGCGCCTCGAGAACGCGCGCCACAGGTTTCCGTCCTTGCGCCTCGACCCAGATCGAGGGGAAGGCGTATTCGGGAGAATTGCCCTTGTCGGGCCGGTTGAAAATCCACCATTCGTGGAGCTGCCCGCGCCCACCGAGACTGACGCTGCCGGCGCCGACTCCGCCGAGCGGAAAAGCAACCATCTGGCGATGGGCTCCCCTGAAAACGCGTGGGTAGTCGATGCCTGCCTGCGATGCGCGCCGCTCGCCGTTCCCGCCTGCCTTGGCGCTTTTCGCAGAAGCGGGCGTAGCGTCTACATGAGCTTCTGACCGCGCGCCGCCCGGCAACGCCAAGGCTCCCGTTCCGAGGGCAATGGTCTTCAGAAACTTCCGGCGCCCGCGCTTGCGGCCGTTCTTCCCACCGTTCTTGCCGCTTGCCTTTGACATCCTCGACCCCTTCCGCGTGCGGGCTGATCAGGCGCTGCAATAAGGCCGCAGCGCCTCGTAGCAGCGTCGCGCGACCGCCCGCGGGTCGCCCTTGGTGTACGCGTCGCCGAACAGTTCCGTGCTCAGATTCCCCGCATACCCGATGCGCGCGAGTGCCGCGGTGATCCGCCGCAGCGGGACTACGCCTTCGCCCGGGGGTACGCGGTCCGGCTCGCTCAGCAGTTCGCGCGGCTTCGAGCCGGGTAGATCGTGAAAATGGACGTGTTCGATTTCGCCCGGCCGGAGATCGTCCAGGTCCTCGAACTTGCTGATGCCTGCAAAGAAGTGGTGCACATCGAGGCAGACTCCCACGTTCGGCTGACGCGCCTCGCGCAGCACCTTGAGGGTGGTTTCGACCGACCCGAGCAGGGCTGACCGGCAGATGAATTCGAGCGCAATGCGCACCTTGTACTTTGCCGCGAGCTCCGCCTCTTGGGCTAGGCGCTCGGCCGCCTGGTGCTGGTCGTCCGCAGTCACGCCGCGGTCGACGTAGGAAAACACCACGTAGCGCGGGACGTCCATCTCCTGCGCCCATGCGAAGCTCCGTTCAAGCTCCGGCAATTTGGCCTCGAGTGCGCCTTGACTGCGTCCAAGACATCCTTCGCTGGCGCAGGCAGAGACGGGCGTGAGGCCGTGATCGTGAAGCATGGACAAGACCCCGGCCGATTTTAGATTTTGCTGCCGCAGCTTGTCGAACCAGAGTTCGATGTGCTTGAATCCGGCCTCACTGTAGGCAGCGCAGTCCTGCTGGAAAGGCGCAGCCAGTGTGCTGACTTCATTGAGACATGGACTGAAGCGGTAGGCGAGAGGCGTTTCTGTTTGCGCGGCACCGAGCCCAGACGCGGCCAGCGAAGTGGCGAGAAAATCACGTCGATTCATAGTTCTCCTCGCCTCAGCGTTCTCCATGGTCGATGCTTTACCACAGTGGACACGGAGAAAGGCCAACGCCACGTCACCGGTGCCCCGCGTGTTCGCAGCCTGGGAACTCGCTCAGGTACGTGTTGCCCTGATAGTTCAAGTCCTGGTGAATCCCGATCTCCGACGTGTAATACCCGTCCACGGTCATCTGTTTCAGGGTCACGAAGAACCGATCGAAGGCGGTCCCAGGATGGGACTCGGCGGCGGCGGCCTTGGCCAGGGCCTGCGCGGTCGAAGTGCGCCCTGCCTCCTCGCGCATCGCCTGAAGGCCCTGGCGCCACCGCTCCTGCTCGGACCGGCTGCCGGTCGAGACCATCAGGTCCGCGAAAAGACTGACCTGGGCTGCATGCGCTCCCTGCGAATGATCGTCTGCAGGCATGATCATTTCCATCAACTCGTCCAGCAGCCGGTTCTCATCCGGGCTGAAGAACTGCAACTGATAATCGCCAGACGTCCAGGCGGAGCCGGAAGGGACGGCGCGCGCCGTGAGGGTCTGCGACGCGGCCTCAGCCAAGGCGCCAAGCGTGACGATCTTGAGGGCTTGCCTTCGCTTCATGATCGTTTTTTCTCCGTGCCCTTAGTGCTCTCCGTGCTGAAAAGAGCATTCATGCTGACCCGATGAGAATGCTGCGATTCTTCGTCGCCTTCGGCTCCTCGGAATGACACGGCGGTCGAGTCTCATCGCCCCTTACAGCGCCCCAAGCCTCCGTTGCCGCTTGATGTAGTCCGCCGCCCGCGCCGACAGCGCCATGATCGTGAGCGTCGGATTCTTCTCGCTGGAAGTCGTGAAGCAGCTTCCGTCGGTAACGAACAGGTTGTTGACCTCGTGCGACTGGCAGAATCCATTGAGCGCCGACGTTTGCGGGTCTCTGCCCATGCGTACGGTCCCGACCTCGTGACTGGCGAATCCGCCGGGGCCGTTCTCGAGGCTCGAAAAGACCTTGCCCTTCAGGCTCGACGCGAGTTCCTGCAGGCTCGCGTTGTGGTCCTTCCACAACGCTTTGTCGTTTTCGCCGAACCGGTAATGGACCACGGGGATCGGGATGCCATAGGCGTCGGTCTGGCCCGGGTCGACGCTGACGCTGTTCTCCGGAGCGGAAAGCGCCTTGCAAAACGTCCCGAGAAATAGATACCCGGGCTGCAAGCGGCGGACCTCGGCCTTGAACGATGCGCCGTAACCCGTCAGATTATGGGCCTGGTAAGGGAACATGTAGGAGTCGAAGTTCACCTGGATGCCCCATCCGCCCGCGTAATCGCGCTTGCCCGCGAGATGCCCGAGGTGATTGTAGCGCGGCACGTAAACGTGGTCCGTGGCGCCGTCCTGATTCACAGGCTTCGTGCCCGCCAGTTCATCGAGATACACACTCACGCCTCCGCCGATGTGCCCGTGCAAGTAGCGCCCGACCACGCCGTTTGCGTTGCCGAGGCCGCTCGGGTGCTGCGCGGAGCGCGAATTCAGCAGCAATCGGGCCGATTCCACCGTGGCGCAGCAAACCGCAAACACGCGCGCGCGAACCTGTTCCTCGCGGCGCGTGGTGCGGTCGACGAAGGAAACGGCTTGCGCGCGTCCGCTGGCGTCCGTGAGGATTTCGCGCGCCACGGCGTTCTGGCGCAGGGTGAATCGACCCGTCGCGCGGGCCTTCGGCAGCATGCAATCCGGCGTAGTGAAGATCGACGACACGTCGCAGCCCTCCATGCAGTGGCCGCAGTAGTGGCAGGGAGGACGCTGGTCGTAGGGAACGGTCAGGACGGCCTTGCGGACCGGAATCACCGGGATTCCCATGCTTTCCGCAGTGCGCGCCAGGATGTGCTCGCTGCAGCGCCAGGGCAGAGGAGGCAGGTAGTGCTTCCCCGCCGGCAGGATCTCCAGGTGATCATCCTGCCCGCACACGCCGATGGTTTGCTCGATGCGTTCGTAGTACGGCTCAAGCTCCTCGTAGCTAAGCGGCCAGTCCTCCTCAACGCCCGCGAGCGTCCGTTCGCGAAAATCGGGGGGCGCATAGCGCAGCGTGACCGCGTTCCAGTGCAGCGTGCGGCCTCCGAGGACGCGCACGCGGTCCACGCTAACGCTGTCGCAATCCTGGTAGCGGACGGTTGAGATGTCTTTGGGATAAAACGGCGCCTGCTTCTCGCCGCGCAAGCCGCGATGGGGCAGTTCGTAGGGCCACTTGTGGGAGAGGAAGCGCGAAGGCGGAACTTCCTCGCCTGCCTCCAGCATGATGACTTCGGCGCCGCCCTCGCAGAGTTCCTTGGCCATCACGCCGCCGGCCGCGCCCGATCCGATCACGCAAACGTCATAGACGTGCATGCTGCCTGTTCTTGTTCGTAGATCGTAGTTCGTGGATCGTCGATCGACAAAATGGCCACCGACTACCGGCTACTGACAACCACACTACTTCGCCGCATCCTGCGGCAGCGCGAACGCGTATAGCGTGTCGTCAACTGCAATCAGGATGTACTGCCGACCGTCGAGCTCGTACGTGATCGGCCCGTTCGCCATCTCACCGCCCGCGTTGAGATGCCACAGGGTCTTGCCTGTCCCAGGGTCGAGCGCCAGGATGTTGTCGTTGTTGTCCGCGGTAAAGAGCAGGTTTCCCGCGGTCGTAAGAATCCCGGCGGAGCCTTCGCCTTCACCGATCTCGTGGCTCCAGGCCAGCTTGCCTGTGCGGTAGTCGAGAGCGCGTAGGGCGGAGCTCGACCACAGGCCGCGATCGCGCCCGCCCCAGCCCTCGGCCTTGCCGGTGGCCGTGCGATAAAAAATGCTGAACACGCGGCGCGCGCTGACGTAGAAGAGCCCGGTGAGCGGATCAAAGCTGGGCGCGAGCCAGTTCGTGGCGCCGTCCGAGGCCGGTTCCACCAGCCTGCCATCGGGCGCGGGCGCGGCGTCCGGCTTCGGGATCGGATGACCGTTGGCGTCGATTCCCGAGGCCCACGTGGTGTCGATGAACGGCGCGGTCACCAGGTGCTCGCCGGTTGAACGGTCGAGCACGAAGAAGTATCCGTTGCGCGCCGCCTGTGCCAGTAGTTTGCGCGGACTGCCGCCGATGTCAGCGTCAAACAGCACGGGGGTTTCCACGGAGTCCCAGTCGTGCACGTCGTGAGGCGACGTTTGATAGTACCAGGCCAGCTTGCCGGTGTCCGCGTGAAGCGCCACGATCGAACACGTGTAGAGATTGTCTCCCGGCCGGGCGTCGCCCACCAGCACCGGATTGGGATTGCCGGTGCCCCAATAGATGAGGTTGAGATCAGGATCATAGGTGCCGGTCATCCAGGTCATGCCGCCGCCGTGCGTGATGGCGTCCGAACTCTTCGGCCAGGTCTCCGAACCCGGCTCTCCGGGCTTGGGCTCCACGTACCAACGCCATTGGATCTTCCCGCTTTCGGGGTCAATCGAGTCGAGAAAGCCCGGAATGTCGGTCACGTCCCCTGAGACGCCGGCGATGATGTGATCGCGCACCACGAGCGGCGCCATGGTGGAGAAGTATCCGAGCTTGGGGTCGGCCAGCTCGATCGTCCAGCGCACGGAGCCGTCCCTGGCGTTCAGGCTCACGAGATGCGCGTCCGGCGTGGTGAAGTAGAGCCAGTCGCGGTAGATGCCGAGGCCGCGATTTCCGATGTGATCGCCCTGAGACGTCCGCTGATAGTGCCAGATCTCGCGTCCGAAACGCGCGTCTACTGCCCAGACGTTGTCCGGAGTGCTGAAGTAGAGGACGCCGTTCACGAGCAGCGGGGACGACTTGATCTCGGCGGAGTGCGCCCGGAAAATCCAGGCGGGCGCCAGCCGGCCGACGTTCGAGGCATTGACCTGGTCGAGAGCGCTGAAGCGCCGCCCCGAATAGTCACCGTTGAATGTCGGCCAACTGTCGGCGGGCGGCTTGAGCTGCGCCTCCGGCGCAAGTCCCTGTGCCAGCCCGCGCAGGCATTGCTGGCCGAGGAGCGCCGCCCCGAAAAAGCACAACAGGGCGATTCGATGAAGATTGCTTCGAGGCCGAGTCATGAGAGGAGTCACTTTAGCGTTTCCAGATAGGCGAAAAGATTATGAAAATCGTCCTGGGTGAGCTTGCCCAGCAACTCGCGGTGCGCCGCCAGCGGATCGTGGACCTCGAGTTTCACCTGGTCGCGTGCGAACGAACGGTACCAGCCGGAGGAATCGCGCAAAGACACGGTGAACTCGTCCAGATGTTCGAGCTTGCCGGTTACCTGTTCGCCCGAGGCGAGGGTTACGGTCGCCGTGCGCGGTCCGGCGCGCGGATACAGCATGCGCGCTTCGAGATTAAGTGACGTGTACTTGCCGGCCACGCCCTTCAGGTCGCCCGAAGGGGAGTGACACTGCGTACATCCGCCCGCGCCCTCGAAGTAAGCCCGGCCGGCCCCGGCGTTCCCCGTGAGCAAAGCGGCAAGGGCGTAGGTCTTGGGCAAGCGCGCGGACTCGAGCGCCTGTTGGGCGCGATCGTGCAGGAAGGCCGCGACCGCCTTGATCTGATCGTCGTTGAGCGCAAGCGGCGGCATGCCCTTGTCCGGCCGTCCATTGCGGATCACCGGCCCGATCCGGTCGCCGTTCACGTCATGAGCCACCAGCGCCGAACGGATCAGGTCCGGCCCGCGCGCTCCGGTCGCGTCTGGCCCGTGGCAGAACGCGCAGCTTTGTTGATACTGCTGGCCGCCGCGCTCGATCACAGCCGAGTCCGGCGGGTGCGGCGTTTGGGCCGAGGCGACGCGCAGCCCCACAAAGATGCCCAGCCCCACAAGGATGATCGCGATTAATGACGCGATCCGCACCGCGCTCGCTGCCCTAAAGGCTGAGCGCCAGAGTCCGGATGCCGAAACCGATTTCTCCGATTTTCGAATCATAAGGCCAGCCGCCGCCGGAACGGAACGATTCCGGCAAGGAGGCCATTGTATCGCGGCAGGGGATTCGTCCTGCAACTATTAACGCGAGGGTTCGAAAGGGAGTCCGGCGGCGGGGGCTGTCAACGCTTGCTTCCCCGCCGGGTACGATTCCTCCCGGGCTTACTGCCAAATAACACCAAAGCTGGAGAGCCCGCGCGCTTGCGGGCAGGTTATAATCTGTGGTTCAAAGGGCCCAAGCTCAACTGCCAGGCAGCGGTACCCTCTTTAGGTGCATCGGACTTTCTGGACAGGGTCGCCGCCTGCGACGGCCTGATCAAATCGGAGATATTGTGAATTCTTTGCACACTCGAAGCGTTTCCGTGGCACTCGGCGTTGCGGCGGCCTGTTTGCTCGCGGCGTCCGGGGCGCGAGCCGGTGGACAGGCGGGTGGCGCGGCGTCCAGCCTGTCGGCCACCAGCCTGACCTTCACCCCTGAGCCGGTGGGCACGGTCAGCGCACCGCAGACCATCACCCTGACGAATACCGGCAGCGCGGTTCTCAACATTGTGACCCTGTCCGTTCTCGGCCCCGATTTTTCCGAGACGAATACCTGCGGCAACTCGGTAGCCGCCGGTACGAACTGCGCCATCTACGTCACATTCGATCCCTTGAGCTACGGGACGGGGACCGGGACCGTCGTCATCACGTCGAGCGCCAGCAACAGCCCGCAGACTGTGACCCTCGAGGGCATGGGAATGGGGCCGGCCCTGACCTTCTCTTCCGCGACGGTGAATTTTCCCAGCCAGCTCGTGAGCACCACCAGCCCGCAGGAGACGGTGTACGTCTCGAGTTCGGGGGACGAGCCGCTGACGATTGCGAATATCACCGTGACTGGGCCCTTTAACTCAAACAACACCTGCGTCACCTCGGTGCTGAACGCCGGCGGCTCCTGCACGATCAGCGTCTACTTCACGCCTGTCGCCGGGGGACCGGCGACGGGCCAGATGACGATTTATGACGACGCGTATCCGGCCACGCAAACGATTGCGCTCAACGGAACGGGCGCGGACTTTTCGGTCTCGCTTACGCCGACCTCAAATTCCACTACAGCCGGCCAAAGCGCCAACTACAGCGTCTCGGTGACCCCGATCGGTGGCTTCTCAGGAACTGTGGCCCTCGGTTGTGGGGCGCTTCAGCCAACTCTCGCCTGCAGCTTCGCCCCGAGTACCGTCACGGTCAGTGGCTCGAGCCCGGCCACATCCACCGTCACGGTAACCACGATTGCGGCGTCCCGGGTCCCCCCGGGCGGTTCAAGGCGAATGCCTCCGGGGGGCATCTGGCTGCGGCCGCTGTGGCTGTGGATCTTGGCGTTGGGCTTCGCGGGTTTGGCCGTCTCCCGCCGCAAGCGTGCGGGACTGACGCCGGCATGCGCCGTGGCCGCGGCACTGCTTCTCGCGGCCCTCACGATGCCCGCTTGCGGAGGGAACAGTCCCAAAGTTGCGACCGTCACATCTCCCGGTACTTACGCGATTGTGGTCGCCGGAACCACGCCCGCAGGATCAAACACCGTGCAGAGCACCGCGGTCCTGACCCTCGTCGTGAACTAGCTACCTGAACGGGTTTCCTTGAACTCCCGATGCGCTCTGTCGTGATTGTGGACCACGCCCTGGCTTGCCGCCTCGAGCGGACGGAGGGCACCGCGAACGCGCGCTTTGTCGAGGCCCGCGCACGCGTCGCGCCCGGTTCCGGCGCGCAATGTATCGAAATCGCGGGCGCCTACGCGATGTTTGACGCTCCCCAATCACCATGCACGCAAACCTTCGGACTTGGCCTGTTTCGAATGCCTACCGCGGTCGACATGGATCGGGTGGAAGCATTCTTTAAGGACCGCGGAGCGCCCGTGCTCCACGAAGTATCCCCGCTCGCCGATAAAGCGCTCCTGCCCATGCTGCGCGAACGCGGCTACGGGCCCGTGGAGTTGTCGAATGTGCTGTTTCTGCCAATCGGCGACGTGCTTTCATCGACGCCGATCTCGCCCTCCGTCGAGCACGGGTCCTTGCGAGCGCGCGTAGCTGGTCCCGAGGAGAAGGATGTCTGGGCTCGGACCATGGCGGAAGGCTGGCGCGAGTTCGTCGAATTTGCCGATTATATGCTGGACTTGACGGCCGTCTCGGCGGCCATCGAAGGCAACATTCTGTTCCTTGCCGAATTGGACGGCCAACCGGTTGCGGCGGGCGCACTGGCGACCCACCAGGGAGTGGCGTTGCTGACCGGGGCCAGCACCATCCCGGAGTGGCGACGGCGAGGAGCGCAAAACGCCCTGCTTGCAAGCCGCCTCGATTACGCGGTGCGGGCGGGCTGCGACCTGGCGATGTTCTGTGCCGAACCGGGCGGGGGCTCCCAGCGCAACGCCCAGCGCCACGGCTTCCAAATCGCGTACACCCGCATAAAATGGGGCCTGAGTTAAGCGCAACGTCATAAGCCCGTGCGCGGGGCCTGCCACCGTATCGTTCTGAACGAGGCGCAGCGCAGGTAAGATGCAATAATGTCTCACCGATTCCGGATTCAGTGCCGGGCTCGAGAATCGACAATCGTCCATCATCGATCAACCGGGTTTGTTATAATGTCTTGATTGGGAGCGAAAGTGCCGCCTGCTGGGGCCGTCCGTCTCGACCTCTTAACCTTGCCGACACTGATGCTGGCCAGGGCGCAGTCCTGCCTTCGCGGGGCTTGAAGCTGCGCGCCGGCCGAGCGCTTCCGACTTTAATAAGGGGATGATTCATGGCAACGACGCACGTAGCGCCCGCGGAAAGCGAGGTCGCGCAGCAACCCGACCGGGTGGTAAACGACCTGAGCATCCAGGTGGCCACCGTCAATGGCTCGGGCAGCCAGAGCTCCAACATGGTGCTGCTGCGGGCCCTGTTTCAGATGGGCATTCCGATATCGGGCAAGAACCTGTTTCCCTCGAACATTGAAGGGCTGCCGACCTGGTTCACCATTCGCGCTTCCAAGCATGGCTGGATCGCGCGGCGCAAAGAGATCGACTTCCTGGTGGCGATGAACGCCGAGACCGGAGAAGAGGACGTGCGCTCGCTCGAGCCGGGCGCGGCCTGCGTCTACGACGAAAAGCTCAACCTGAAGCGCCTGCGCGACGACTTGAGCTTCTACCCGGTGCCCTTTGACCAGCTTGTGGCCCCGGTGTGCCCCGATGCCAAGCTCCGCAAGTTGGTGCGCAACATGATTTATGTGGGCGTCGTCGCGCGCCTGCTCCAGATGGACATGGGCGAGGTCGAGCGCGCTCTGCGCAAGCAGTTCAAAAAGAAGGTTAAGGCTGCAGACCTGAATTTCAAGGCGGTGCTGGCCGGATACGAATTCGCCGAGAAGAATCTCGAAAAGCGCGACCGTTTCCTCGTGGAGCGCATGAACGCCAACGCGGGCAAGATCCTGATGGAGGGCAATGCGGCGGCGGCGCTCGGTTGTATGATGGCGGGCGTCACGGTCGTGACCTGGTACCCCATTACGCCGTCGTCGTCGCTCTGCGAGACGCTGATCACCTACATGAAGCGTTACCGCATGGACCCGGAAACGGGAAAGGCGACGTTCGCCATCGTCCAGGCCGAAGATGAGCTGGCGGCCATCGGCATGGTGGTGGGCGCGGGCTGGGCGGGCGCGCGCGCCATGACGTCCACGGCCGGGCCCGGCATTTCGTTGATGTCCGAGTTTGTCGGTCTCGGCTACTACGCCGAGGTGCCTGGCGTGATCTTCGACATTCAGCGCGTGGGACCGTCCACGGGCTTGCCGACGCGCACGGCGCAAGGCGACATCCTCTCGACGGCGCTACTCTCGCACGGCGACACCAAGCATCCGCTGCTGTTTCCCGCGTCGATCGGCGAGTGCTACAGCATGGCGATCGATGCCTTTGACCTTGCCGAGGAATTGCAAACGCCTGTGTTTGTGATGAGCGATCTCGATCTCGGCATGAACTACTGGATGTCAGACCCGTTCCCCTATCCCGACAAACCGATGCGTCGCGGCAAGGTGCTGGACGCGGAGGATCTGAAGCGCATGGGCAGCTTCCGGCGCTATAAGGACGTGGAAGGCGACGGCGTAGGCTACCGCACTCTGCCGGGCACCAACCATCCGGCAGCCGGCTACTTTACGCGCGGCAGCGGCCACAATGAGGACGCGCTCTACACCGAAAAGGGCGAACTCTACGTCCGCAACATGGACCGCTTGCAGCGCAAGTTCGAAACCGCGCGCCGCATGGCGCCGGGCCCGGTGATCGAGCAGGCGGGAAACGAAGTGGGCGTGATCGCCTATGGCACCACGCACTGGGCGGCGATCGAGTGCCGCGACCAACTGGCGCGCGAGTTTGGGGTTGAGATCGACTATTGCCGCATCCGGGCGTTTCCTTTTGCCGACGAGGTGGCGGCTTTCGTGCGCGCCCACCACCGCGTCTACGTGGTCGAGCAGAATCGCGACGCGCAGTTGGCGGGCCTGTTGCGCCTGTCGCTCGCTGCGGACGAAATCAGCCGTCTGCGCAGCGTGCTTCACTACGAAGGGCTGCCGATTGACGCCCGCAGCATCACGGATTCCATCATGACTCAGGAGGTGGGGAACTAATATGGCCACCACCACGACGCTTCCACCGCGAAAGACCAATCGAATCGGCCTCGAGCCGGCTGCGTACAAGGGCAGCCGGAGCACGCTCTGCGCCGGCTGCGGCCACAACGCCATCACCGAGCGCATCATCGAGGCTTTCTACGAGATGGGCATTGAGCCGCATCGCGTGGCCAAGCTCTCGGGCATCGGATGCTCCTCGAAGAGTCCGGCGTATTTTATGGGCAGCACGCACGGATTCAACGCGGTGCACGGGCGTATGCCCTCGGTGGCCACCGGAACGCTGCTGGCGAACCGGACGCTGCTCGGCATCGGAGTCAGCGGCGACGGCGATACCGCCTCCATCGGTATCGGCCAGTTCATTCACCTCATGCGCCGTAATCTCCCGTTGATCTACATCATCGAAGACAACGGCTGCTACGGTCTCACCAAGGGCCAATTTTCCGCGACTGCCGATCGCGGGAGCGTGCTGAAGAACGGCGTGGTGAACGACCTGCCGCCCATCGACACCTGCGCTCTTGCTGTCGAGTTGGGCGCGACCTACGTGGCGCGCTCGTTTTCGGGCGATAAGAAGCAGCTTCTGGCACTGCTCGAAGGCGCCATCGCGCATCGCGGCACGGCCATGCTTGACGTCATCTCCCCGTGCGTGACGTTTAACGACCACGAGGGCTCCACCAAGAGCTACAGCTACGTGAAGGATCATGACGAGCCCCTGGGCGACATTAGCTTCGTGCCGTTCTTCGGCGACATCACGGTGGACTACGATCCGGGATCCACGACAGAAGTCACGCTGCACGACGGCTCACGCCTGCTGCTGAAAAAGCTCGACCGCACCTACGATCCGACGAAGAAACTCGAAGCTCTGCGCGTGATGACCGAAGCTCATGAGAAGGGGGAAGTGATCACGGGCCTTTTCTACGTGAACACTGAGCAGCCGAGCTTCATCGACCTGCTGAACATCGTCGATGAGCCGCTGGCCACGCTGCCGGAGTCGAAAGTGCGGCCCCCCAAAAGCGTGCTCGATGAAGTGATGGATAGTCTGAAGTAATCCGTACTTGTTGTCGGGCGGATGCGTCAGGGGGCGCGGCGCCGGTTGCAACCTTCCTCCTGCCAGCCCAGTGGAGACCCTTTCGCCCACATCGGAGACTCGGGTGGCGCGCGTTCGGCGCCGCCGTCGCAGGTCCGGGCCCCGGGTCTGGCCGCTGATCAGCCTGCCTTTCGCGGCTGTAGCGCTCTACGCCGTGGTTTGTGTGGCGGCGTTCTTCGTGATGTCCAGGCCCGAACGGCATTTCAATCCCCAAAACAACCCCGGACGGTACGGCGCGGCCTATCGCGAGGTCCGTTTTACCGCGCGTGGCGGCGACGTTCGGCTTGCGGGATGGCTGCTCCCCGCGACGGGCAGCGACCGTGCGCTGATCCTGGTTCACGGCAAGGACGGGAGCCGCAGCGACGAACTGAACGGGCTTTTTCCGGAGCTGGCCGCCGCCCTCGAACGCCGCGGGTTCAACGTCCTCATGCTGGATTTGCGCGGACACGGTCAGAGCGACGCCGGACGCTTCAGCTTCGGGCCCGACGAAGGGCGTGACGTGGAGGGCGGCGCCGACTGGCTGAAGGCTCAGCGATTCCGCCCCGGCAGCATCGGCGTGCTGGGCATTTCGCTTGGCGCCGCCGCGGGCATTTATGCGACCGCGGCCGATCCGGACATCGGCGCGCTGGTGGAGGACAGCAGCTACGCCGCCGTCTTCCCGATCATCCAGCGGAACTGGAGCGACGCGAGCCATCTGCCGGACTTCTTTCTGCCGGGCACCTTGCTCGCGGGCCGCTGGATCGAGCACTACGACATCAGGACCATCAGCCCCGCCGACCAGATCGGCCGCATCGCGCCGCGTCCCGTACTGATCGTGCACGGCAAGGTCGATGGACTGATTCCCGCGCGGGACGCGCAAGACCTTCAGGCGGCCGACCCGGCGGCCGAAGTCTGGATCGTGCCGCAAGCGGGGCACGCCGGGGCCTACGCAGCCGGCAGGGACGCATATGTCAGCCGGGTGGCGGACTTTTTCAGCAAGTGGCTTGGTGCTGCGAGCGAAGGTCCCTCGGCCGCGCTTCGGTCTACTGCGCCACCATTCCGCCGTCAATGACCAGCGCATGACCGGTGATGAACGAAGCGGCGTCCGAGCAGAGCCAAAGCACCGCCTTCGCGACTTCGTCAGCCGTTCCGAGGCGCCCCATCGGCTGGATCCTGCGGATCCAGGGCTCGAGATCGGGATTCAAGCGGGAGTGGGCCTCGGTCATCGGCGTCTCGATGAATCCCGGGCAGACTGCGTTCACCCGCAGGCCGGACTTCGCATATTCGAGCGCCGCGGTGCGCGTCAACTGGATTACGCCGCCTTTGGACGCCGAGTAGGCCGGGCCGCCGCGCATTCCCACGAGACCGGCGGTCGAGGCGTTGTTCACGATTACGCCGCTCGCCCGCTTCAGCATCTGGCGGATTTCGTGTTTCATCGAGAGCCAAACGGCGGTGAGATTCACGCTGAGCGTGCGGTCCCAGTTCTCTTCCGTACACTCGGCGGTGCGCGCCATCTCGCCGGTGATGCCGGCGTTGTTGAAAGCGTAGTCCAGGCGTCCCCAGCGCCCCACGGTGCGCGCGACCAGAGACTCGACCTCCGCCGGCACGGTGACGTCGGCCTGAAAGAAGACCGCATCGCCGCCGGCGTCGCGCGCTAGGCGGGCAGTCTCCTCGCCTTCCGTCAAGCGGCGGCCGGCGATCGCCACCCGCTCTCCGCGCCGCGCGAACGCGAGGGCCGCCGCGCGTCCGATCCCGGAGCCGCCGCCGGTGACAAGTGCGACCCTGTTTGCTTTCACTTCAGGCACGATCCCTCCCCGGCCCGCCGCTGCGCCTCTCTACGGTGTTAGGCGTCTTCAACGCTCAAGGGTTTTCCGGAACACCTTCTGCCGCTTCACCATCGTGTAGCCCAGGCTCTGGTAGAAGGCGTGCGCGGCGCGACGGGTCATGCTGGAGCGAACCGTAACTGTGGTGCAGGACACCGTGCGCGCCCATCGCTCCGCGTGCTCCATCAGCAATCGGCCGACGCGGAGCCTTCGCCACGCCTCGTCCACCACCAGCCCGCCGATTTCGACAGCGGGATCACTCTCGACGGTGCGCTTCACGAAAGCATGAATCCAGGCCACGATCTTGGGGCTTGCGGGCGCGGCCGGGACGATAGAGTCCCCGACCTCGGCAACCAGCACGGTATGCTCCGGTTGAACAAGCAGAGGCGCCAGACGCCGTTCGACCTCCCGGCGCGATGACACGTAGCCGAGCTGCACCGAGAGCGGGGCCATCGCTCCGGCGTCTTCGATTCTCGCCGGCCGCACCGCCAGGCCGCGCCAGGCTGCGGCCTCAGCCTCGGCGGACCTCCGCATCAATTCACCCAATCGGCGATGAAGACGTTGATTTCGTGCGGCGCCTTGGCGTTTCGATTGGAGATGAACGCCAGTTTCTTGCCGTCCGGCGAGAACATGGGAAAGGCATTGAACCCGCCGACGAAGGTGACGGGCTCAAGTCCGCTGCCGCTGCGGTCGATCGTGTAGAGCTCGAACTCACTCGTGGTCGGCGCCTGGTAGTTCGACGAGAAGATGATTTGCCGGCTGTCGGGGTAAAAGGCGGGCGCGAAACTCGCCCCCGCCAGGCGCGTGATCTGTTGTTGGTCGGAGCCGTCGGCCCGCATCACGTAGAGATCCATCTCGAGCGGCGAGACCAGGTCTTTCTCGAGCAGCGATCGATAGCGCGCGACTTCGTCAGCGCCCTGAGGATGGTGGGCGCGGTACACGATCCATTGCCCGTCCGGCGAGAACGCGGGTCCGCCGTCGTACCCGAGCTGGTGCGTGAGCTGCCGCCCGCCGGTGCCGTCCGGGTTCATTGTGTAGATATCGAGATCGCCGTCGCGCGAAGAGGTGAACACGATCTTGCGCCCGTCGGCGGAGAGCGTGGCCTCGGCGTTGTACCCTTTCCAGGGCGTGAGGTTCTTCAGGATCTTACCCGTCGCCGTGGCGTAATAGATGCGATAGGACGAGTACACGCCCCAAACGTAGCCCTTCGAGTAGTCGGGGCGCGGCGGGCAAGCCGGATCCGTCTCATGCGTGGAGGCGTAGAGAATGTGCTCACCGTCCGGGTAGAAGAAGCCACAGGTGGTGCGGCCCTTTCCGGTGGAGACCAGGTGAACGTCGGACCCGTCGGTGTTCATCACGAACATCTGATCGCACTCGTAAGGCGGGCGCGTCGATTGAAAGATCAGGCGCCGGCCGTCATAGCTGAAATAAGCCTCGGCATTCTGGCCGCCGGAGGTGAGCTGCCGGACGTTCCGCAGGTGCACTTCGCGCGGATCGCGCAAGGGGTCGTCCGTCGTCCCGTGGACTTGCGGCCCCACGCCGCCGAGTCCGCTTGAGCTGCTGCCCGCCTGTGCGGTCGGCGCAGGTTTGCCGGCTTGCTGGCGGAGTTCTCCGGCCTTGCTCAGATGGGCGATCGAGGCGAGCATCGCCCCGATCGCCACCGCGACCGCGAACGCGGCCGGGCTGAAACGGAGTGCGTGCGTATCCTTCATAGCTCGGCCACAACCCCCTTCGCGCGTCCTCTCATTATGTTTTGCAGTCCATTTCCAGAGCCTCACCGTCGATGCCGTCGCCTTCCGCTACGTCCAGGCGGTTCTCGGTTTTCTGGCACTTGCGATGCTTCAGCGTGACGTAACTGCGTCCCGGGATCAAGTCAAGGGTGGCCGTGCCGTTTGAATCGGTTTCACCTCGCACGGTCTCCTCCACATCGCCGTTCGTCTTCAGAACGTCGATTTCAACACCATCGAGGGCCTCGCCCGCGTTATTCGTCACCCGCAGCAGCACGGGCTTGTGCCAGAACTGCTTTCCCTGGTAAAGCTCGGGCTCGAGCATCACCAGGTGGACCCTCGAGCTCGCGCCGGTCCCGAGATCGACATGCTCGTAGATCGCGGTTTCCGACGTAGCGTCGAGGCGGCGCGCGGTGATCCAGTAAGTGCCGGGCGGCAGGCGCTCGAATGAGACCTCGCCTTCCGGGCCCACGATGACCTGGTTCAGGACGTGGCTCTGGTGGTCGCTCAGCGAGACCAGCACTCCGGCTTGCGGATGCCCCTCACGATCCGTTACCTGGACGGAGAGGGCGCCGCTCGCCGAGGCGGGCGCCGGTTCGAGATCGACGTCAATAGTGTTGCTGACCGCTTCGCCCTGCCAGATGTCGACGCCGAGATCGCGCGCGAGCGCATCCCCGTTGGAATAACTGGCCTGATAGCTCACCGAGAACTGGTACCGGCCCCACACGGGCTCCGCACGCCCGTCATGCGATACAAAGCCGGGATCGAGCGCGACCACGGCGCCCTCGGTGGTCTCGCTGCCGGGGTCGACCGCCGCCAGGTTAGGATGCGGCATGCCCACACTTGCCATCACCGTGCCGCGGGGCGGCTCGCTCCATTCCGGAGCTTGAGCGCGCTCCAAGTGAACCACCAGGCGTGATCCGCCGTTTGTGGAGCTTGGCCCGCCCTCCCCCGACTCGGCAGACCGCGCTCGATCCATAGGATCGCGAACGTGACGGTAAAGCCACAGGGGCTTCGCGCCGGTGTTATGAAATCGAAGCATCACGCGTGCCGGAAAGGGTTGGACGATGGTCTGCTGCTCGACAGCAAGCGACACCGTCAGCCCGGGCGCGCCCGGCGCCTTGTCCCCGCTTACTCCGGGAGAGGCGGCGAGCACGGCGCCTAAAGCAATCCAAGCCGGGAGAGATCTTCCCATGTCCACTGGGCCTGTAATTCGATCATGCTGAGAAGCGTCCGGGGCGCGCGCCCTTCACTTGCGCACTTCGAGCGTCACTTCGCTCGTCACCTTCTGGCCGCCACGCATCACCGTCACCAGGACCTTGTCGCCGGGCTTGTGCGCGCGCAGAGCGTAAGTGAAGTCGTAGAGGTTGTCGATCTTCATGCCGCCGAAGTCGATCAGGACGTCGCCGGCCTTGAATCCCGCCTTGGCTGCCGGACTTCCGTCGCGAACATCTCCAAACTTCACGCCGCCGTGCTCGACCTGGCCGAAGTCGGGAATGGACCCGAAGTAGGGTCCGTAGCCGCTGCCGCCGCCCGCCGCCGAAGGCGTGGGCTCGGCCACGCGGACATACTGCGGCTTCTCGTTCAGCGCGTCGAGCGCTACCGCGGTATCGGCCACGAGCTCGGCAACGCGCGCGCCGGCAGCGGCGTCGATCTTATCCCAGGTATCGGACGGCTTGTGATAGTCGGAATGCAGGCCGGAGAAGAAAAACAGCACTGGAACGCTCTGGATCGTGAACGAGGTGTGGTCGCTCGCTCCGTAGCCCGAGGCCGAATAGCTGATTGCGAAGCGGGCGGCGGAATCCGACTGATTTGCGCCCTCCACCAGCTTCTCGAAGCCCGGGGACGTGCCTGTGCCGCCTACATAAAGGCGGTTATCGCGAATGCGGCCCACCATATCCATATTGATCATGGCCGCGGTCGCGGTCATGGGACAGGCCGCCGGCGGATGCCCGGCGTAATAGCTCGATCCGAGCAGGCCGAGTTCTTCGCCCGCGAAGCTCACGAACATCACGGTGTGACGCGGCAGCGGATTGCGATGGGCAAAATAGGACGCGATTTCGAGCACGGCTGACGTGCCGGAGGCGTTGTCGTCCGCGCCGTGGTGGATCTGGCCGATTTGGCTGGGCGCGAGCGAATGCTGGTCTCCAAGCCCCAGATGATCGTAGTGCGCCCCGATCACCAGGCATTGAGAAGCGAGGCCCGGGTCGCTGCCCGCGAGCATCGCAATCACGTTCGATTCCGTCTTGCGGATGCGCTCCACGTCCACCGTCAAGCTCAGATTCAAAGTGGGATCGAGCGCGAAGGAGTGGTTGGACAGGTCTTTATCGATGGCGCTCGAGAGACCCTCGAGCGTGTGGCCGCTGGGCTTGAGCCACTGGTTCGCGATGGATGTGGTGACCTGCAGGGCGGCGATCCTCAGCTCTTCGGGACCCGCCAGTTCGCCGAACTTGATCAGGCTGTCGGGTTCGCCCGGATGGTTGGCCGTGTCGTTCACCAGCAGCATGCCTACGGCGCCGTGGTTGCGCGCGTTGATCACCTTGTCGGCCAGGCCGGAGTGAGTCGTCAACCACATCTGGGGCTTACTCTCCTGCGGTTCATGCCGCAGGACCAGAACAAATTTGCCCTTCGCGTCCACTCCCTGGTAGTCATCGTAGTGGTGCTCGGGCTCCGTAATGCCGTAGCCGGCGAACACCACGGCCGCGCTGAAGCGTCCGTCATCGGAGAAGCTCAGCGGGATGTAGTCCTGGTTGAGCACCAGCGCCTGGTTCGCCCCGCTCGCGTCCGCCGCCAAGGAATTACCGGTGCCGAGGCGCGCTCCGACCGTGACCTGGAAGTGCTGCAGATAGCCGCCGTCGTCGCCCGCAGGCTTGAGGCCGTCCGCGCGGAAATGATCGGCGATATACTGCGCCGCCTCGTCCAGCTCCGGGGTTCCATTGCCGCGCCCCTGAAGCGCATCGCTCGAGAGGTACTTGATGGGCTCGAGGAACTGCTGCGCGGTGAATGCGGACTGGGCATTATCGTCGGCGCGCAACGTCCGGGACGGCGTCGCATCGCGGGCGAGGGCGAGCAGGCCGAGCGCGAGGCTTCCTGTGAAGGCCGCCGTGACGGCTCTCGCGCTCCTCGATCGCCGAGGGTGCTGGATTTTCATGTCGAGTGATCCTCGCAAGAATGTTAGCACCGGACGCGTTCCGTGTAACGTTCGTCGCCGCCGGCAACCGCGCTCAATCGGCCACGCGCAGAACCAGGCACTTCAGGTAGTGCGTTTCGGGCATTGTCAGCAGGATGGGATGATCTCTCGATTGCGTGCGCCGCTCGGCGATCTGCACGGAACGATGGGAGTCGAGCGCGGCGTTGGCCACACTTTCCAGGAAATCCGCTTCGCTCACGTGGAACGAACACGAGCAGGTGACGAGGAACCCGCCCGGGTTCAAAATCTTCAACGCCCGCAGGTTCAGTTCCTTGTAGCCGCGCAGGGCGCCTTCCAGGTCCGACTTGTGACGCGCGAAGGCGGGAGGATCGAGCACCACGGTGTCGAAGCGCTCGCCGGCCTGGTCGGCCGCCTTCAGATAGTCGAAGCAGTTGGCCTCGCGCCACTCGATGTTCGAAAGACCGTTCATTTCCTGATTGCGCCGGGCCGTGGCCAGGGCGTCCGCGGAACTGTCCAGGGCCAGGACCGAAGCTGAAGCGCGGGCCAGGGTGACCGCGAACCCGCCCGTGTAGGTAAAGCAATCGAGCAATCGGCCGCGCGCGTAGCCGAGGGCGGCGGCGCGATTCTCGCGCTGATCGAGGTACCCACCGGTCTTCTGCCCGCCCAGAAGGTCGTAAACAAGCCGGACTCCATTGTCTTCCGCTGCCACTTCGCGGACGTCCTCGCCGCCGATCACGCCTTTGACCTCGGGCAGGTCTTCGAGAGCGCGCACGGGAGAATCGTTACGCTCCAGAATGCTGCGCGGCGAAAATTGCGTCTGAAGAATCTCCACCAGCGTCGCCTTCAGACGATCCATGCCCTGGCTCAGGGTCTGCATCACGTAGCAGTCGCCATAACGGTCGATGGTGAGCGAGGGCAGCAGGTCGCCTTCGCTCGACACCAGGCGGCAGGCTCCCGCGCCCGGCGCCACCAATTCGCGGTAGCGCGCGGCGGCGGCGATGCGCTCAGCCAGGAAGGCGCGGTCGAAAGGCCGGCGCTCGCGAGCGAGCAGTCGCAGGGCGATCTGCGATCTGCTGCTGTAGAGCGCCTGGCCCAGATATCGCTTGCGCCGGTCCTCGATCCGCACGAGCGCACCCGGTTGGGCCTTCGCTGCGTTGATCACGTCCGCCCGATAGACCCAGAGGTGGCCGCTCAGAATCCGATCCGCGCCGCGATCGCTGATGGTGACGGTGGGGTCGCTCACATTGTTGACCTTATCATAGGGCGTGATCCCCGCACGCTCGCACGCCTGGCTGGCGGATAATAGGTTTTAGAGGGTGCGCAGCCGGGGCTCGCGCAGCCGGGGTTGAAGACTGCCGGTGCCGTCGACCGTTCATGCGACTTCACGAGTTTGATTACGACCTCCCGCCGGACCTGATCGCGCAGCAGCCGCTAGCGGACCGCGCCTCTTCGCGCCTGCTGGTGTTGGATCGTGCGGTGCGGAGCCTCGAGGATCGCCGTTTCGCTGACCTTCCGGATCTGCTTCAGACGGGCGACCTGCTGGTTCTCAACAACACCCGGGTGTTCCCGGCACGGTTGCTCGGGCGGCGGCGCGGAACACGAGCACAGCCGATCGGGAAAGGTAATCCCGCGGTGCGCGAGCATTTGACGGGGGAGGTCGAACTGCTGCTGACACGCCGCGAGGGCGACGACGTGTGGCAGGGCCTGGTGCATCCCGGGCGCAGGATTCGCACCGGCGAAGAACTGGTGTTCGGCGACGGCGAACTCGTGGCTGAGGTTCTGGATCGCGGCGAGCGCGGATTGCGCCGCGTGCGCCTGATTCCGCAGGCGGACTGCCATCGGGCAACGCGCGAGGTAACGCCGGACCGAGGCGTCAGGGAGGTCATCAACGAGGCTATCGATCGCCTCGGGCACGTGCCCTTGCCGCCCTACATCCATCGCGCGGATGACGGACGGGATCGCGAGACCTATCAGACCGTATACGCCAAAGTGCGCGGCGCCGTCGCGGCGCCCACGGCGGGTCTGCACTTCACCCCGCAGATTCTGGCTGCTCTCGCCGCGCGCGACGTTGAGACGGCCGAGATCACGCTGCACGTGGGTCCGGGGACGTTCCGTCCCGTGCAGGCGGAACGGGTCGAAGAGCATCGCATGGACCCGGAAGCCTTCGAGATCAGCCGAGGAGCCGCCGACCGAATCAATCGGGCTCTTTCGGGAGGCCGGCGGGTGGTGGCTGTGGGAACTACTTGCGTGCGCGCGCTTGAACACGCGGCGCGCGCAGTCGCCATCCGCCAAAGCGAGGGAAAGGCAGGCGTCGCGCAGATCGAATCGGGCCGCGGAGAGACGGACCTGTTCATCTATCCGGGATTCGAATTTCGCGTAGTGGGCGCGCTTTTGACCAATTTTCATCTGCCACGTTCAACCCTCCTTATGCTCGTGGCAGCCTTCGCCGGGCGCGAATTCGTCCTGGAAGCTTACCGGCACGCCGTCGAGCAACGGTACCGGTTCTATAGCTACGGGGACTGCATGCTCATCCCTTGAATTGACTCATTGATTCATTGACCGCCCAAAGTCATAGTTCCGCCGTCTCGATCCTTCAATGGTCCATTCCTTCAATGAGTCAATGACTCAATGGCCCATTCCCATTTCACCACTTCACCCGCACCCGGTACGTGAGCACCGCCTCTCCATCCGCGGCAACCGGCACGTTGAAGCGCGCCGAGGACGCGGACGTCTTCTCATACTTGAAGCTCGGCTCCGTGATCGTCCAGTCGCCGCCGATGGGCTCGTTGACTTCCACGGTGACCGCTTCCGCCTTGTGGTTGCGCAGCCGGATCTCGAAAGCCGTCTCCGTAGTATGCCGGTCGATCTTCTGATAGTCGGTCTGCTTGCGCTCCTCCACGATGTCGAAGGCGTTGCCGATGTGCAGGTCGAGCTTTTCGTCTTTGGGCGTATGGTCAATGCGGTCTTCGCCCACGAACTGCGCGCGGCCCTTGGAATCCGACTGGTAAACGCGCACCGTACCTGCCGGCAGCGGCATGCCGAGCGAGTTGGCCTGGGCGTTCTTGAACTTCAGGTGCACCTCGACCGGGTCCTTGGCGGGCGCGCCGGGAGCAATGGCGTTCTGGTAGTAGTAGCTCTGCCCGTTCACCTCATAGTTTTTTTCGACGGGGAACCGGGCGGCCTCGAGCAGGCTGATCTGTTTCGATTCGTTGTCCTGCAATGTGGTGCGGCGATCGAGCGTATAAAGGTGGTATTCGGAAATATTCTCCTGTGCGAACTGGGGCTGGGGCGGTGCGGGCACGGCCTTCATCGCAAACGCCCGGCCACCTATCGCAGCTTGCGTCTGCACCACGTTAACTGCCCCAGCCACGAGCTGAAGCTGGGCGTTGCGGAACTCGGTCCCGGAGTTGTTGACCACGGTCACCCAGCCGTTCAGGTCGGCGGTTTTCTCCGTGTTGGCCAGACTTAGGACGTAATCAGCCGACCAGTTCATGTCGTTGGTCAGGTACGACGCTTCGACGGTCTGCGTTCCCGTGTGCCGATTCGACAGCAGCCAGATCAGCGTAGGCTTGCTGTAAAGGTTCGCCGGCAGGTCGGGAAAGATGATGTGGTCCCGGCCGATCCCCGTCGCGATCTGGTCGCCCACCTTCCACACCGGGTGGTTGTCATTGTCGGACAGTAGCGTAGCCTTGATGTTGACCTCGCGCGTGGAATTGTTCTCGGTCTGCAGTTGGACCAGCGTTACCTCGCGGCCGACATACTTGTTGAGCAGCTTGTCCGGGCTGAGCAGATCATATTCGTAGTTCTGCTCGAGCACCTCGAGATCATGCGGCGCGGTCTCCGAGACAATGTGTACAGTGGCAGGATTTATTCTGGCCGCAATGTCCATGAAGCGCAGGTCGAAGTCTCCCGCCGGAAGCTGGAGCCGGCGCACGTCCCGGACGAGTCCCAGGTTCTGGTTGTAGACCGTGACTGCAACCTCTTTCTGGTCGTCGACCGTGGCCGTGACAACGGTAGGGCGTGCGGCCCGGGCACCGGCCAAGTCATCGGCTTGGGCCCCGGCTTCGGTAACGTCGTGGGCGGCTGACCGGCCCGCGGGCACCGCGACCAGCGCCAGAGTCGCGACCAACATGCTTCCGGAGAACCGTGCGGCGGAAGAATACGAGCGTTGAGCGAACATGAAAGCCTCCTCGAGAGTCGCAAATTCCGCGCTCACCATTATGAACGTCCGTTTGATCGCAGGTTGCACAGAGAATTTTGATCGCTTTGTTATACACAGAGAGTATATATATCATCGGTACTCAGGTGGACCTGCGTTGCCAGCCAGAGCCCGACGTCCTCGTTGACCATCGCCTGTCGGCGGAGGCCGGCGCCCTTCAAACCCGAACCGAAACATGGCATACGATCCAAGCTGGAATGTTGTTCAGAATCAGCGACATATGCGGATTGGCTTTTGCTGCCTCCGTGGGAAGATGTTCGGACTGCCGTTTCGACCCGGAAGGCCAGCCTTGCACGGACCCGAATTGCTTGAAAACACGAGAGAACGGATTGGAGACGTATTTTGGGGTACAATGGCCGCCCGACTCGCCATGTGCAAGCGCGGGTGGCATTTGAGGACCCTCGTATGGGTTTTGACGACTTAAGTCGCAGGCGATTTCTCAGCGTGGCGCCGGTTACCCTGGCAGCCGCGCACGTTCGTGGCATCGCGGAGCCCAAGCCGGAGGTCTCGGCTGCGCCGCCCGCCTTTGAGCTGGAGGAGGCCACCATTCGGGAGCTCCAGGACGGGATGAAGTCGGGGAGATTCACCGCGCGGTCCATCGCCGAAAAATATCTGGAGCGCATTGGAAAGGTTGACCGGCCTGGCAAGGGGACGGGGCTGAACTCGATCATCGAGTTGAATCCCGACGCGCTGGATGTCGCTCAAAACCTGGACCGCGAGCGGCGCGAGCGCGGGCCGCGGGGCCCGATGCACGGGATTCCGGTGCTCATCAAAGACAACATCGCCACCGCCGATCGCATGATGACCACCGCCGGGTCGCTGGCGCTGGTGGGGTCCAGGCCTCCACGGGATTCCTTCGTTGCCCGGCGCCTGCGCGAATCCGGCGCGGTGATCCTCGGCAAGACCAACTTGAGTGAGTGGGCGAATATCCGTTCCAGTCACTCTACCAGCGGTTGGAGCGGACGTGGAGGCCTCACGCGCAACCCCTACGCGCTGGACCGAAACGCATGCGGCTCGAGCTCAGGCTCGGGCGCGGCAGCTTCGGCGAATCTCTGTGCCGCGGCGGTTGGCACTGAGACGGACGGTTCGGTGGTCTGCCCATCGTCGGTAAACGGCCTGGTGGGCATCAAGCCCTCCGTTGGACTCGTGAGCCGCAGTGGCATTATCCCGATCTCGCACACCCAGGACACCGCCGGACCCATGGCGCGGACGGTGGAGGATGCGGCGATTCTGCTCGGGGCGCTCGCGGGAATCGATCCGGACGATAGCGCGTCCGCCGCCGGCCAGGGCCGGGCAGAGTCTGACTACACGCGATTTCTCGACCCCAAGGGCTTAAGCGGCACGCGCATCGGCGTGGCGCGCAAATTCTTCGGCATTAACGACGCGGTGGACCAGCTTATGGAGGGTGCGCTCGCCGTTCTCAAGGGCCATGGCGCGATTCTGATCGATCCGGCCGACATTCCGAGCTTCGGGAAATTCGGCGACTCTGAGTTCGAGGTTCTGCTTTACGAGCTGAAAGCCGACCTCAACAGGTATCTCGACGGGCTCGGCCCAGGCGCACCCGTGCACACGCTGGCGGAGATCATCGCCTTCAACGAGAAGAATCGCGATCGCGAGATGCCTTACTTCGGCCAGGACATCTTTATTAAGGCGGAGGCCAAAGGGCCGCTCACGGAAAAGGCTTATCTGGATGCTCTCGCGAATGATGTGAAGCAATCCCGCACAGAAGGGATCGATGCGGTGATGGACAAATTCCAGCTCGACGCCCTGGTGGCGCCAACGTCAGGTCCGGCCTGGATTACCGATCTGATCGACGGCGACCATGATTCCGGCGGAAGTTCGACCCCGGCGGCCGTGGCCGGATATCCGAACATCAACGTGCCGGCCGGCTTCGTGCATGGGTTGCCCGTCGGCATTTCATTCTTCGGCCGTGCGTACAGCGAGCCCATCTTGATTCGGACCGCTTACGCCTTTGAGCAGGCGACCCGTTTCCGGCGCGCGCCGCAACTGCTGCCCACCATCGATCTGCCGGTCTGAGCGCAGGTGCTTAGGGGTCGAGGATTCACGTCAATGAAGTATTTTGTCGCCATATCGCGTGTGCTTGATCAAGAAAAGAATGTCACGCTGCGTCCGCAGCATCTTGACTTTCTGAAGGGGCAGGAGGCGCAAGGCCGCATTTTTGCTCGCGGTCCATTTGCCAACGGCAGCGGAGGATTGGTAATCTATCGGGCGGAATCGCTGCAGGAGGCGACCACGCTCGCGGAAAGCGACCCTTACGTGAGCCAGGGCGCCCGACGGCTGGAGTTGCACGAATGGCTGATGGCGGCCCAAACGTTGACGACTTGAGGCGCGCACAAGGAATCAAATATTTCTTGAAAAGGGTACTTGACAAGCGCCGGAAACCGAACATAAACTACCTAGGACCTTGGGCAAGGGGGCATTTAAGTTCGGGTGGAGCTTGCGAGTGCCCGAATCTTCAAAAAGGAGACTAGAGCATGTCGACGAAGGAATTCACATTACGGACTCTGATCATGCTTCTCTTGTTGGGAGTGATGGCAGCAGCTCCGGTGTATGCCGGTTCGGCGGTTATCGGTTCTGTTGCGGGAAGCTTGAATGCCACGGTAGGCGGTCAGGCACTGGCGCCGAACACAGTCATCTTCAGTGGTGACAGCCTTCAAGTAAAAGATGGGGCGGCGGTCATCGCCCTTGACAACGGCAACCGCATGGCGCTCGGCCGCGAAACGGAAGCATCGTTCCTGCGGGAAGCGAACGCGGTTGAGGTTGTGCTGGGGCACGGCAACGTCTCCATGTATCAGGCGGACGCCCGGACGGGGTTGACCGTAAAGGCGGGCGACTACGAGATCACCTCTTCGGCGGGCTATAAGACGCTGGGCGAAGTGGCCATGCTGAACGGCGTGGTGGTGGTGACCTCGAAGCAGGGCTCACTGAAGGTGGCCGGCGCTGGCCGGACGCTCGATGTTGCCCAAGGTAAGACCGTTACGCTGAACACGACGACCGCACGCACCCCGGCTCCGCAGACGGGCGGGTCACAGAAACTGGGAGGCAACACCGACGAGATTCTGGACGTCGGAGCTCTCGCCGCTGGCGCGGTGGCTGCCATTCTGGCCGGCATCGGGATTTCCCGTGCCAACGACGCCAAGACGGCTGCCGAAGCAGCTGATTCTGCGGCCAGCGCTGCAGACACGGACGCACAGGCGGCAACTTCGGCGGCCAACGCTGCGAACTCTTCGGCATTACAGGCGGCCACGAATGCTAATTTGGCCGGCTGTGCTCTTAACACGTTCGCTGTCGACGTTTTCGACGGCACTGTGCCAAGCCCGTACACGCCGCCGACCGGCTACAGTTGCCCGTAGTAAGGTCAGGGGTCGATATAGCGGGTCAGCTAGAGACAAAAGGGGTCTCTTTGCCTGAGGTCCCCGGCTGGCGCGAAATGAGTCCGAACGGAGCGGAGGTTGCGAACGACCTCTGCTCCGTTTTATTTAGCAGAACGTGAGCCAGATACCGGGAACTGGGTCGGAGCCCGACGCCACGAGGCGGGTGTGGGCGAGATCCGATCAGGCCTCTGAGATTCTCTGAATCCGTGCTCCAACCCGCTTGAGCTTCTCTTCAATCCGCTCGTAGCCGCGGTCAATGTGATACACGCGGTCGATCACGCTCTCTCCTTCGGCGGCGAGTGCGGCTAGGACCAGCGAGGCGCTCGCCCGAAGGTCGGATGCCTGGACGCTGGCGCCCCCGAGCTTCGCGGGACCTCGCACCACGGCTCGTCGTCCGTCGACGGTGATGTCGGCGCCCATTCGGGCCAGCTCCAACGCGTGCAGGTACCGGTTCTCGAAGATGGTTTCGGTAATCACCGAGGATCCCTCCGACTGCGTCGCCAGGGCCATGTATTGGGCCTGCATGTCCGTCGGGAAGCCGGGATACTCCTGAGTGGTGACGTCCGCGGACCGCAGCCCCGCCGCTTGAACCTCCAGCCTACAGATCCGATTGCGTCCGGATTGGACGTGATGATCGATCTTCACACCGGCGTCGGTCAACTTGGCCACGATAGCCGTCAGGTGGCGCGGCTCCACGTTTTGCAGAGTCAAGTGACCGCCCGTGATGGCCGCCGCGACCAGAAACGTCCCGGTTTCGATGCGGTCCGGAATGATGCTGTGCTCGGCGCCCTCCAGCCGGCCCACTCCGCGAATGCGGATCGTGGGAGTGCCGGCGCCGGTAATGTCGGCGCCCATCTTGTTTAACAACGTGGCTAGGTCTTCGATTTCGGGCTCGAGCGCCGCGTTTTCGAGCACCGTGACGCCGTCGGCGAGGGTTGCCGCCATCATTAGATTCTCGGTGCCCGTCACCGTGATGGTGTCAAAGTGGAACAGCCCGCCCCGGAGTCGATCGGCGCGAGCTTCAACGTAGCCGTGCTCGATGCTCACCGTGGCGCCCAGTTTCTCGAGGCCCTTGAGGTGAAGGTTGATGGGCCGGGCGCCGATGGCGCAGCCACCCGGTAGCGAAACCCGCGCGTGCCCGAAGCGGGCGACCAGCGGCCCGAGCACGAGCACGGAGGCGCGCATCTGCTTGACGAGTTCGTACGGGGCAGTCTGGTCAGGAATCTTGCGGGCCTGGAGCGTCAGGCGGTTTTCGTGCGTCTCCCCTTTCAACGAGGAGTCCGCGCCCATCTCGTCGAGCAGGCTGCGCATGGTCAGGATGTCGCGCACGCGGGGAATGTTGTGCAGCACCACGCGTTTCGCGGTGAGCAACGCTGCGGCCATGGCCGGCAGGGCCGCGTTCTTCGCCCCGCCGATGACCACCCGGCCTTCGAGCGGCCGGCCACCTTCGATTCGGAATTTGTCCATAGGTCAGGGACCGCCAAGAACCTCAGCAATTCTCCTCAACTCTTCCTCTCAGAGCGTCTTCAGAGCACGGCGCAGAACTTCGGCCGTGCTCCGGCCCGACTTCAGCAAGGCCGTGGCCTCTCGGCGCCCGATTTCCTTTCGGAGCATCAGCAGCGCCACGGGCAGGCTCCGGCCCGACGCCTCGAGGGCCGCGCGGGCTTGCGCTGCGTTCGCGCCCGTGCTCTCGGTCAGAATGCCTTCGGCGCGCTTCTGCAGCTTGGCGTTTGTCAGTTGCACCTGAATCATCAGATTCGAAAACACGCGCCCGAGTCGCACCATCGTGGCCGTGGAAAGCATGTTCAGCACCAGTTTCTGCGCTGTGCCCGCTTTCATGCGCGTGGAACCGGCGATCACTTCAGCCCCGACGACGGGCGCGATCGTCACCAAGGCGAGCCTGCGGGCCTCGGCTTCGGGATTCGCTGTCAGAAGCACGGTGAGCGCGCCCACCCGTTTCGCGTGACGCAGGCCTCCCATCACGTACGGTGTACGGCCACTCGCGGAGATGCCGACCAGAATGTCGCGACGCCTGAACTTGATTTGACGCAGATCGCGCACGCCGAGAGCGGGATCGTCTTCGGAGACTTCCGAGGGCCGGAACATCGAGCCCGGTGCGCCGGCCATCACTGCCACCACTTGTTCGGTGCCGAAGGTGGGGATGCACTCTGCCGCGTCGAGCACGCCCAGGCGCCCGCTCGTGCCCGCGCCGAGATAAACCAGGCGCCCTCCCCGCCCAAGCGCCGCCACGGCCAAGTCGACGGCGCGCGCGATTTCGGGGATCACCTTTCGCACGGCCCGCGCCACGTTGGCGTCCTCGCGGTTGATGATGCCCAGAATCTCGAGCGTCGACTTGGTGTCGAGCGCAGCGGACCGTGGGTTGCGACGCTCGGTGATGCGCGCGATAGTGCGATCGGGTGACGGATGCATCAGGTGATCGTTTGCGGTTGTCGAGGAGGGTCGCGATGCCACGTTTCGGCGCAACCAGCTTGCTTCGCTGATTCGAGGTCCCCTCAGTGCGACAGCGTCTCCCATCCGCGCCGCGACAGGTCGCGATAGATCAAATAGCCTGCGATCGCCGCAATCGCGAGGAAGACGAATCCGAGGCCCGCGTGCCCGAAGATAATCTTGCCGAAGCCGAACAGCGCCATGTAGACCATCAGGCAGCCGAGCAGCCAGTCCATCAGGTTGTACCAGCCATCGCCGGCCACGTGGACGTCGGGCGCGAGACGGGCCATCGGTTTCCATCCCACGATTCCCGGCCGCACGCGCCGGTAGAACTCCACCAGCTTCCAGTCCGGTTCCGGCCGGGTGAAAAAGGTCACGACGACCCAGACCACGCTGGTGACGGCCACGGTAAAGAAGATCGTCTTGGCAAAGACGTCGGGCGGGCTGCCGGAAAACGTGATCAGAGGCTGGCCGCCGAACTTTACGTTCATGACGATGGTGGTGAGGGCTGCGGCTGTCATGGCCGAGACTTCAGACCAGGCGTTGATACGCCACCAGTACCACCGCAGTACATAGACCGCGCCGGTTCCTGCGCCCACGCCGAGCAGCAGTTGCCACGCGCCGCCGATCGAAGTCATGAAGAGCGAAACCACGGCGCCCAGCAGGGCCAGAAACGCAGTGGCCAGCTTGGAGGCGTTGACGTAGTGCTTTTCCGGAGCGCTTCTCCTCAGGAAGCGGCGGTAAAAGTCGTTGACGAGGTAAGACGAGCCCCAGTTGAGCTGGGTGGCGATGGTCGACATGTAGGCGGCAGCAAACGCCGCCAGCATCAGCCCGCTCCAGGCGTGCGGCAGATAATCCACCCACACCTTGACGAAGCCCACCTCTTTGTCTTTGAGGCCGGGATAGAGAACGACCGAGGCAAGGGCCGTCAGAATCCAGGGCCAGGGCCGCAAGGAATAGTGGGCGATGTTGAACCAGAGCGTGGCCGCGAGCGAGTTCTTTTCGTCCTTGGCGCTGAACATGCGCTGCGCCACGTAGCCGCCGCCGCCGGGTTCGGCGCCGGGATACCAGTTGGCCCACCACTGCACGCCGAGGTAGAGACAGAAGGTCAGGATCGGCATCCAGGCCGAGTGCAGGTCCGGCACGAAGGAGAGAATCGAGCCCCTGCCGCCGGTCGCGGCCTGCTTTTCAGCGTCAACTACAGCCAGCTTCGAGACCAGGCCGGACATGCCGCCGGCGGCTTCCACTCCGTAGTAGGCGAGCACGATGACCATCGACATCTTCAACACAAACTGCACAAGGTCGGTCCAGAGCACGCCCCACAGGCCTGACATAAAGGTGTAGAAGCTGGTCAGGGCGATGATGGCGAAGATGATGAGCAGGGCCCAGGCCTTGGTGGTATCGACGGGCGCACGCGTCAATGCCGCGAGTCCGCCCGAGAGACCGAGGGACTGGTCTGCATGCACGAACCACGCGGGGGCCGGAATCACTGTGGCGACGATCTTCTCCATGGCCAGATTCACCCAGCCCACGATCAGGCAATTCATGAGCAGGCCGAAATAGAGAGCCCGGAATCCGCGCAGAAAGGCGGCAGGTTTCCCCGCGTAGCGCAGTTCCACAAGCTCCACGTCGGTGACGATCTCCGCGCGCCGCCACATGCGGGCGAAGAAGAATACCGTCATCATGCCGCTCAGCAGGAAACTCCACCAGATCCAATTGCCCGCGATGCCCTGTGTGGCCACGTAACCCGTCACCACCAACGGCGTATCGGCAGCAAAGGTGGTAGCCACCATCGACGTGCCCGCCAGCCACCAGCTCACTTCGCGGCCGGAAATGAAGAACTCGCTGGTGTTAGCGCTCGCCTTACGGCGGTAGTAAAGGCCGATCAGCAGGTTCAACAGGAAGTAGGCGGCGACCACCAGCCAGTCGACGGGAGTGATTTTCATCGCGCGATACGGACTTCCCTTCGGATAAACTTGAGGCTCTACAGCTTCGCTCGGTTTCCGCGGATGGCATCGCGGCCCGAAGGCGCGAGTATATATAGCAAAACGCGGTCCCGCAAGCGTGAAAGCTTTTCTGACGCGGAGGAGAAGTCGAATGATGAGGTCGTCGAAGCTGGGTTCGGCTGTGCTGGCCTTGTTGAGCCTGGGGACTGGAATCGCCTGGGCGCAGAAGCATGGCGCGCAACAGCCGGGCGCGGCGACGAAGAGCCGAGCGGCGGGAGCCACGGGAGCGGGAGCTGGGAAGCTCGCTGCCATCGGACCCGTAATCCAGCAGGCGATCCACGACGGCAAGATGCCGGGCGCGGTGGTGCTGATCGGTCACAACGGCCACGTAGTCTACCGGCGCGCCTTCGGGTATCGCGCTCTTGTGCCCCGGCGCCTGCCGATGCGTCCGGACACGATTTTCGACCTCGCCTCGCTGACCAAGGTGATCGCCACCACCACCGCGGTCATGCAACTCCTGGAGCAAGGCAAGCTCCGCCTCGAAGATCCGGTGGCCAACTACTGGCCGGAGTTTGGCTCGAACGGCAAGGACCAAATCACCATACGCGAGCTGATGACGCACTATTCCGGCATGCCCCCTGATTTGCAGCTCGAGCCCGCCTGGTCCGGGTATGCGACGGCCATAAGGATGATCGAGCAGACCAGCCCGATCGTGCCGCCGGGCACGCGCTTCATCTACAGCGACGTCAATTACGAGACCCTAGGCGAGTTGGTACACCTTCTTTCCGGGCAGCCGCTCAATGTCTACTGCGCCGCCCACATCTTCAAGCCGCTCGGGATGCGCAACACCATGTTCCTCCCACCGGCCTCGCTCCGGTTGCGCATCGCGCCCACCCAATATCGCGACGGCGATCACGGTCCTATGCTCTGGGGCGTGGTTCACGATCCCACCGCCCAAGACATGGACGGCGTGGCGGGTCACGCAGGCCTGTTCTCCACAGGCGACGATCTCGCGATCTTTGCCCAGATGCTGCTGGATGGCGGACGATCGCACGGCGCCCGCCTGCTTAGTCCGCTCAGCGTGGATAAGATGAGTTCGCCGGAGACCCCTCAGGGCAAGATGGCGGTGCGCGGCCTCGGCTGGGATATCGATTCCCCTTTCAGCTCGAACCGCGGGGGCCTGTTTCCCGTGGGCTCCTACGGTCACACCGGTTTCACCGGCACTTCGCTGTGGATCGATCCCTTCTCGCGCACCTACGTTATTCTGCTGACGAATGCCGTGCACCCGGAGGGCAAGGGCAACGTGATCGCTCTGCGCTCGGAGATTGCCGGCATTGCGGCGGCGGCGTACGGCCGCATGCCGACCGCTCAGGAACTGGCGGCGCGGCCCACGGTGACCTCGTACAGCGAGCTTTTGAACAGCTACCGGACTCCGGGCCCCGCGAACGACAAAACCGAAACCGGGATCGACGTGCTTGAGTCGGAACAGTTCGCGCCGCTGGCCGGATTGCGGGTCGGTCTGATCACCAACCAGAGCGGGCGCGACGCCGCCGGGCGCCGGACCATCGATCTGCTTGCTGCCGCTCCCGGCGTTAAATTGACGGCAATCTTCAGCCCCGAGCACGGCGTGCAAGGCGTGGCGGATGAAAAGGTCGCCTCCAGCCGCGACGCCGCCACGGGTTTGCCCATCTACAGCCTCTACGGCGATACGAACCGTCCAACCGACGAAATGCTCGCCGGACTCGACGCGCTGGTCTACGACATCCAGGACGCCGGCGTCCGCTTCTATACCTTCGAGACCACACTCGGCTACACGCTCGAAGCCGCCGCCCACAAGGGATTGGCCTATTTCGTCCTCGACCGGCCCGACCCGCTCGGGGGCTTCAACGTCGAGGGGCCGCTGCTTGACGCCGATCAGCGCTCGTTCGTAGGCTACATGGCGGAGCCCGTCCGCCAGGGCATGACCGTGGGTGAGCTGGCCCAGATGTTCAACGGAGAGCAGCACCTGGGCGCGAAGCTCACCGTCGTCAAGATGCGAAATTGGCACCGCACCGATTGGTTTGACGAGACCGGCCTCGACTGGGTGGATCCTTCGCCGAACCTGCGCGACCTCACCGAGGTCATACTCTATCCCGGACTCTGCATGATCGAAAGCGCCAACGTCAGCCTGGGCCGCGGCACCGACCGGCCCTTCGAGATTGCCGGTGCGCCCTGGGCGGACGGCAAAAAGCTGGCGGACTACCTGAACGGCCGGCGGATCCAGGGGGTGCGCTTCGTAGCGGCCGATTTCACTCCCGCCTCGAGCCGTTTCAGCGGTCAGGCCTGTCACGGAGTCGAGATCAACCTTGTGGACCGCGACGCGCTCGATTCGCCGCAACTCGGCGTCGAGCTTGCAGCAGCCCTTTACAAGCTCTTTCCAAGGGACTTCAAGCTCGACAGCACGCTGGGGTTGCTTGGGTCCCGCGCTGTGCTCGACGGCATTCGTCAAGGCCGCGACCCGCGCCGGTTGGCTTACGAGTGGGAACAGAACCAGCTCCAAGCCTTCCGGCGCATGCGCCAGCAATACATGCTTTATTAGTGGCCTATAGGCAAGGGATTCGGCGGGCCTTCAAAGGCTCTTGAATTCACCGCCGACTAGGGGTAGTATCCTTGGGCGGAGAACCTCTGAGGTCAGCCGGCCGGAGGAAGCATGCGAGCCGTTTATCAAACGACGTCTTGGGGTGTAGCCCTGTCTGTACTGGTGGGAGCCAGCCTGGCATCGCCGCCCCGCGTCGGTACCAGCCGCGAAAGGAACGATGCTGACGCGGCCACCACTCAGCTTTTCCAGATACTGAACACATCATTCGGCGGCAAGCTCCAACATTACTGCCTTCTCGCCGACACCTATAACGACTCGGGCGGGCAGACGTTCCGTCACGTGCTGCGCGTGGAGTACGACAAGGATCGTGTTTTCGGCCGCCTCAACCTGTATGTGCGCAGCGTGGGCAGCATGACCCAGGACCAACTGGCCACTTACACGCCGCAGCAGATTTACGACTTTGGCGAGAGCGACCAGGAGAAGTTCGTCAAGACGGACACCGGCTCCTTTGGGCAGAAGGGTGACATTTTTCTTCAGGTCGAGGGCGATGGGCCGCTGCACAGCGCGGCCGTTACCGATGAGGCGCGCAAACAGTACGCGGACTTTGTCAGTCAGTACGTGATCCCCGCCCTTCAAAAGGGCCCCACGGCACAGTAAGCTAGTCGTGATCGACAGCCGAGGGCTGCGGCCCCGCGCGTCGTGAGGCAATCCGCTATTCGAGCCGGTTCAGGTCCTTCTTGGCAGCGTTGAGGTCAGGCTTCAGTCGAAGGGCTGTTTTCAGCTCGGAGATCGCCTCCGGCTTGCGGCCTTCCTTCTCCAGCACCAAACCAAGCCGCCAATGCGCGTGGGCAAGCGTGGGCTCGCCACCCTCAGGCTCAGCGCTCAGATACTTGCGAAAATAGCCTTCGGCGCGGGCGAGGCTGGCCGTGGACCCGCTGGCATCGAGGATCGCGAGGCCGGCCCGATAGTAGGGGTCGAGGTCATCAGGAACGCTCCGCACCCCTTGCGCGAGCACCGTGTCGAGTTCGCCCGAGCGGCCTTCACCGGCGTAAGCAGACGCCAGCAGCGCATAACCCTCCACGCGGCCACCATCAACCCTGATTGCCTGCCCGGCATACTTCGCGGCCTGATCGAGCCTCGGCTGCGGGGGCCGTTCATAAAAACCGGCCAGGCTGGTCAGCACGTCATAATCACCCGCCTTGGCGGCGAGGGCCTTCAGGTACCATGACTCCTCCTCCGCTGCATTCTTGGCGTCCTGCGCGATGCGCGCTTGCGCCAGGTCGCCTTGGGCCGGGTCGATCTTGGCAATTTCTTCGGCCATGGCGGCGGCCTTGTCTTTGCCTCCGCCCATCATCCGCGGGGCCTGCAAATCATATTCGAGGAGGTCGAAGCGGGCGTCGAGGTTTTGTGGGTCGAGTTGGGCGGCCTGCTCGGCTTCGGCCTTGAACTTCTTGGCCCAGCCGCCCTTGGCAAACAGCGAGGCTGTTTCGGCTGTTTCGCCATCCACGTCCGCGAGCTGCCGATGATAGCGCGCGTCACTGCTCTTGAGCGCCACGGCTCGCTCCGCCAGGCTGCGGGCGCCGTCGAGATCGCCAAAGGCGTCGTCGATCTCCGACAGCAGGTACATCAGCTCGGCGTCATTCGGCTGGGCTTTGAGCTGTGGCGCCACCAGCGCGCGAGCCTGCTTCCAGTGGCCCGCCTTGATGAGCGCCTCGGGGGCAGGATTATCGACGGGTGAGGCTGCGAAAGCTGCGGCGGGGTTCCGGAAGACGCAGAGACTCACGAGCTGCGTCGCGAACAGCACAAGTACCAGGTGTCGAGCGAAAGCCGATCGCATTGTGGCGCGCTCTTTCAAGACGGCCCCAAGAGAACCACGTGCTGGTAGGTGGCGGGGTTGCTCGGATTGGGTGGAATCACGTGATCCTGCTTGGACGTCAGGCGAAGGCGCGCAACATCCTCGCCACCGGCTGCCGGATCCGGCGGCACCAGCTTCTGCGCCCCCACCAGCAAGCCGATCTCGTAACCCTCGTGCCACGATCCCTCAAAGTACGACGCCGGAATGGCGATGTCGGCCGAATAGCCTTCCCCGGTCTTCTTCCAGGCGACCTTGATTTCCTGCTGGTAGTTCCCGAAGCGCGCAGGAAGACTCCGCGTCGTGATGTGGAAGCCCGGCTGCGCATCGTGGAAGTTTCCCGGATCGGCTACGAGCGAGAATGCGTCCGGGCCCGCGCGAGTCGCGTAGTAGTTGGTGCGATACGCCGTCTCGATCGCGAGCGACACCACGTCTTCGGGCGCGCCGCCATTCTCGGTCGCCGGAGGCTTATAGATCGTCGAATTCTGAATGTCGACCCCCACATAGAGATAGTGACTGTCCCACCCGAGCGCGAAGCGGCCGGAGAACGTAGCCGCTGCAGCCGGACTCTTGGCCGGCGAGTCTGCGCCCGGCGAAGGCAGCTCAAGCGGATGCAGGCTCTGCACCCCGCCCGACTGCCACTTTGCGAAGTCGCCGTCCAGTACGGGCGGTGCGGCGAGCTGGCGGGCTGCGAGCTCATCGTACTGCTCGTTCCACTGGAGCTTTCCGTCAGGAAGGCGGCGGAAGGCGGGATCGGCGGCCAGCGCCTGCGCGCGTTCCCGCGTTCTTTGCGCGAAGGGGGTGATCTCGGTCCGGACTTTGTCGATCTCGGGTTTGCCCGACATCGCGGCGAGCGCCGAATCGACCGCGTCGAGCCGGCGGTCGATCTGCGGAAGGTCGATAGGAAAGCGCGTCGCCGCCGAGAGCGGTTGAAAGACGTTGGTCTGCCAGCGGTAATCACCCCAGACCTGAAGCAGAGGCGCCAGAAGACGCGGCCCGTCCGGCCCGAACTGGGCGCCGAGCGCCCGATTCTCCGATTCCTGCGCGTTGTAGGCGGGCGAGTTCCAAAGATAATCCGCCACGGTCGCGAGCGGGATCATGGAAGCGTGCGCTTCGTTCATCGGATTCGACACCACGCCCCGCACAGCCGCTCCGAGATTCGCGTCGCGACCCACGAGTGGACCGAGAAAGGGCCGCCAGCGCGCGTAATCATTGACCGGATAGTTGTCCCAGATGAGCGGGGGACGCTTGAGGAGCTTCGACCAGTCCGTGGTCTGCTGCACCCTGATCACCGGCGACACCACTTCGGTGCCGGTCCAGACCAGATCGACGTGCGGATCGACGGCGGCGCCGAGTTCGCGAATGTAGTCGCGGCTGCCGAATCCGTTGGTGTAGGTCGTGGGCGTTACCACCAGATGATTTTGAGGCGACTGCGCGATCAGATGGCGGTAGAGCCGGTTGATCACATAGGCGTGCGCCTCGGCCAATGTCTTGAACCGGGCTTTGTCGGCGGCGTTCTGAATCTCCTCCGGTACGTCATCGAGGAAGAGCGCATAGCACGAGGTGCCGAGCTTGCCGACGCTCTCCAGCTTCTCGGCCAGGCGGGCAAAGTCCTCGTCGCTCGAATAGGTCATCGACAGGCCGGGACTGACCGCGAAGCAGAAATCCACGAAGTTCGCGCGCGCCGCCGCCACCAGTTCCCCGAGTTGAGCCAGGCGATCCGGCGGATAGGGATCGCGCCATTGCTTCCGATGATAGGGATCGTCCTTGGGCGCGTAGTAGTACGAGTTCATGCCGTGCTGGCCTTCGAAGCGCAGCAGGTCGAGCCGGTCCTGATGGCTCCATGGCGTGCCGTAGAAGCCTTCCACGATCCCGCGCACGGCGAAAGAAGGCGCGTCGGCGATATCGATGGAGGCGCTCCGGCCCTTTTTTGCCCGGCGCACGCTGCGAGGCCTGGGGTAGAGATCGTCCAGCTTGCGCGACGCGAGCGCGGGCAGAAGCTCCGAAAGCCGGAGCAGGCCGTTATGAAAGCCGTCAGGGCCGATCGCGATGATTCGCGCCCGGCGCGGGGTGAACGGACCCGGGCCGGTCAAGTAGTCCAGGCTAAGGCGATAGGCGTCGCGCAGAGCATCAGAACCCGGTTGCCGTTGATCGCCGGGCCAGCCGCGATCGAACATGCGCGCGCTCGCGGTGACAAACTCGATTGTGAAGGCGGGGTGTTGGCGGAGGGCTTGGGCCTCGGTCTTGACCACGGTCACGCGGGCCTGTGTTCCGCTCGCCAGCTCCTGAACCTGCGTCTCGATTCGGGGATCGACAGGTGCGCTCGAAACGATCGCCCAGGCGCTCGCGCCCGGAGCCGAAGCCTGCCTGGCCGAGGCCCGGGCAGTGATCAACGTGAGACTGAAGGCCAGCCAGACCGCGACCCGCATCGCTCTGTGGGTGATCGTCACGAAGCACTGACCACTTGCCACTAGCTACTGCTTCATCGTTCAGGAAGCGCCCACTGCCGCACGCGGCCCACGTCCACGTGGACGAATTGAGAGACAGGATAGTATCCGACCCCGCCGAGGTGCAGCGCCAGCGCCGCGTCGCGCAATCGAGCAATGCTGACGCCCGGAATGCGTATGTCGATCGCCTCGGCTTCCATGTGCAGGCTGTGCAGGGCCACGCCGGCCGAGTGTTCGCGCAGAAATGCGTTGCTCCAGGGCGTGCGATAGCCGCAGATCACGTCGATCTCAGCGCCCGGCATACCCAGCTTTTGCTCGAGCGCCGTCAGAAGGTCGAACAGACGCAGGTCGTAGCGCGGCACCGTGCCGGTACGATGATCGCGCAGGAATTCGTCGAGACGGGCGACGGCGTCGGGCAGGTAAGCGTCACCCTGGCGGTAGACGATATCGATGCGCTCCCCGGTGTGAGTGTGGAACATCCGCAGCCGATACGGTGAAGAGCCGGGTGACGTGGCGGTATTTGCAGGTGTTGCCGCCGTCCCGGCAGAGGCCGGCTGGGAAGATGGCGGTGTGGCGGCTCGAACCGCCAGCGAAGGAGCTGCCAGCAGGACCAGCAGCAGGACGACCAGCAGGACGAATAATCCTGCGAGCACTCTCCGGCATCGATCTGGGATCTTGGGATTCAACAATTCCATTGTCGCAAACTACAGCGGGTAGCGTCCAGTCATGAGTAGGGGCGCCCCTACGTTGATTGTTCGTGATACGATGCGGAGTCGATTTGGCGGCCAGGGAAAGGGGAAACTCGTGCGGAAGCTCTTTGTGATCGCGCTGGCGATTCTGTGCCGCGATCTTCGCGCTCAGGGCCCGATGTCGGACGTGGTGAAGGGCTTTGTGAAGATCAACGCGCCCGTGATCGCCCTCGAGCACGTGCGCGTCATCGATGGCACCGGCGCCGCGCCCGCCGACGACCAGACCCTGATCCTTGAAGGCGGCAGCATCCGCGCCGTCGGAAGCTCATCGAGCACTTCCGTTCCCGCCGGCGCCACCGTTCTCGACTTGGGCGGCTACACGGTGATTCCGGGCCTGGTGGGCATGCACGATCACATGTTCTACCCGTCGGCCCCGCACGTCTCACGCGGCGTGCCCCCGGTGTATACCGAACTGGCCTACTCCGGACCGCGGCTCTACCTCGCCGGCGGCGTCACGAGCCTGCGCACCACCGGCAGCATCGAGCCTTACACCGACATCGCGGTGAAGAAGCTGATCGATACCGGTGTCGCGCCCGGTCCCAAAATTCACGTCACCGGACCCTACCTCGAAGGCGCCGGCGCCTACACGCCCAACATGCACGAACTCACCGGACCCGACGATGCGCGCAAAACGGTGGATTATTGGGCTGACGAGGGCGCCACGTCGTTCAAGGCCTACTTGCACATCACCCGCGCCGAGCTTTCGGCGGCAATCGCAGCGGCGCATCAGCGAGGATTAAAGCTGACCGGCCACCTCTGTTCGATCGGCTTTCGCGAGGCCGCGGCGCTCGGCATCGACGACCTCGAGCACGGCCTCGTGGTCGACACGGAATTCGATCCCGGCAAGGCAGCCGACGTGTGCCCGCCCTCGCCCCTCACGTCCAAGACGCTCGTCAGCCTGGATGTGGAGAGCCAACCCGTGCAGGATATGATCCGCGACTTGGTGGCCCATCACGTCGCCATGACCTCGACGCTGCCGGTCTTCGAGACGTTCGTCGGTCCTCGTCCGCCCCTCGAAGAGCGAGTGCTCGACGCGCTTGCGCCCGAGTTACGGTCCGACTATCTCACCACGCGCGCGCGCTTGAGCGGTTTTGACGCCGCTACTTCGCCCTCGGCGGTGCTGTTCAAGAAGGAAATGCAGTTCGAGCACGACTTCGCCAAGGCCGGCGGACTCTTGCTGGCTGGTCTCGATCCCACCGGCTACGGCGGCGTGGTGCCCGGCTTCGGCGACCAGCGAGAGGTGGAACTGCTGGTCGAGGCGGGCTTCACGCCGGTCGAAGCCATCCAGATCGCTACTTCGAACGGCGCCCGCTTTCTCGGCGAACTCGACCGCATCGGGACCATCGCGGCCGGAAAGTCCGCTGACCTGGCGGTGATCCACGGCGATCCCGGCAAGGATATCGCCGACATCGAAAAGGTGGAGATCGTCTTCAAAGACGGCGTGGGGTACGATTCCGCCAAACTCATCGAGTCGGTACGCGGGCAAGTGGGCTTGCACTAACGGCGAAGGTTGTTTCCTGGCGTCGAACGGGCGCCACGCTTCAGCCGCCTCCAAAACCATCCTGAACAAAACCTTTTGAAACGAATCGCGCGACATCATCACTAGTCTGACGCCGGCGTTATTTGCGCCGCAGCGAGCCCCAGGAGGTCGCGTTCGTGGGTGGGCCCCAGGCCAGAGACCTGGCGGTCAACTGAGCCTCCCCTCCCTCCCGCAACGCGGCCCCGGGGCCTGGGCGCTCTGCCATCTGGCCCGATGGAGGTTATGGATGAGGCGATCGATTCGTTGGATTCCGGGAAGCCTGGCGCTACTCGCCCTGATGGCGGGCGACGCGGTCCGCGCGCGCGCCCAGTTCTCACATCGCGTCAACGCCAGTATCCCCTTCGCGTTTGAGGCCGGCGGCCGGATTCTGCCGCCCGGCAGCTACAGCATCACACATCCGGTGGCCGGGGCCATTCAAATCGTCAGCCGTGACGGCGCCCGATTTGTGTACGCTACCGCGCACGATGAAACCTCCGACACCACCTTCGGAGGCGCCACCCTGTTGTTCCACCGGATCAACGGCCGCTATTTCTTCACCGGAGTCTGGGAGCCCGAGAACAAGGTGGGGAGCGCGGTCTGGACGTCCCGCGCGGAACGCGAGGCCCGGCGCGCCCTGGCGGCCGATGGCTCGGCGCGCCCGGCGCCGGAACCGGTGTACGTCAGCGCCCGGCTCGCACCCTAGCGCTTTTGCCCTTGAATCAGCGCCGGAACGCGACATACGATCACTGTGCTAAGGTTCGGAGCACAGCGCATGAGGGCGATCATTTCGCGGCCGGCCATGTCGGCCCTGATCCGGAAGCACCGCTGGCTGCCGGCGGCGGCGTTTCTGACCACAGTTCTGGCGCTCGGTATCGTGCTTGCCGTCCACCTCGGCATCTTCTGGATCGCGAGCGCAGCCGCCGCCACGCTTGCGACGGCATACGCCTGGGGATATGCGTCCCGCGCCCTCTGGCAGGTCAACTGGCCCGCTCTCGACCACCTCAATCGCAGGCAATACGCGGAAGTGTGGAACGCGCTCGCTTCCTCGCCCGAAAAAGCCGTGGCTGCCGCTTGCGGCGAGTTGAGTGAAGATCAGCTCCAAAGTTCGGGGATGACGACCGCCCGGGAGTTGATCGAGTTGGCCTCCATCGGTTCCCGCGACGACGTCCTCGAGATTGGCCCCGGAGTCGGCCGGGTGGCGTGGGCTCTCGCTCCACAATGCCGCCATTGGACCGGCGCTGACATCTCTCCCAATATGCTGGGCTACGCCGCCGATCGCCTGAAAGCTCGCAGCAACGTTCGCCTGGTCCAACTGCCGAACGTCGGCTTGGAGCCCTTCTCGGACAAGTCGTTCAACATCGTTTACACCACCGACATGTTTGAGCATCTGGACGAGATTGATCGCTGGCAGTATGTGCGCGAGGCTTTTCGCGTGCTCGAGCCGGGCGGCCGCTTCTACATGGATAACATTGATCTGGAGTCTGACGTAGGCTGGGCGCGCTTCGCCGTCAACGCGAGGCTATTCGCTCCCCTCGAGCGGCCCCCCTACATCCCCACGCTTTCGACTGCGGCCGAATTGACGGCTTACGCGAAGCGGGCCGGATTCGAGCGGATCCAGGCCCACCACCGCCCTCCCCTGGTGATCGTGGTGGCGGTCAAGCCGCTCAGCCTCTGACTCGAGGACAATGCCAAAGTGACGGCGGAGCGCCGAATGCCAATCCGCCTCGGTCTTGAGCGCCCGTTGTCTCTTCCTGCCGTTCGAAGTAACGATCAGCCGCAAGCCGGAGAGCGTGACGCGGCCGTCAGGCGTAGCGAGCGAACAGATGCGGTTGCGCGTGAAATGAGAATCGGGCGAAGTCTGATGATAACGGCACATGCCGGCGAACTCGCGAAGCTCGCGGGGTCGTAGCGAGAAGTCGTACTGCAGCCGCCACCGGCCCTCCGGGTCCCGGCGCTCCAGGCGCCAGCGCTCGCCCGCGTCCATCAGCCGGAACGTTCCGGCCCGGTCATGTTGTTCGGCGTGGCTCACGAACCGCAACGGCTCGAGGAAGTTGTCGCCGAAACCCACGTCCGCCAGCCAACTCTCTCTGGGCACGCTGTCTTCAGCCCTGCCTTGTTCGGGGCGAGCCTCTCTGAGCCTGGCCTGACCGACATCGACACGTAGAGTGAGGTGGTCAAATTCCGGGCTGGTGTTTCCGCTCTTGTCGGCCACTCGGGCCGAGAGCAACGTAACACCGAAACCCGCAGCCCTAAGCAGCGCGGCGAAAGCGCCGTTCAGTTCGTAGCAGAAGCCGCCACGGTGACCCCTGACGATCTTTTCCACGAAGCGCCCAGGGTCGAGAACGATCTCGCGGCCGAGGCCGATATCGAGATTCTCGAAAGGAACGCTGAGCATGTGGTGGCGGTGCAGTGCGCGCAACGTCCCGGCAGAAGGCGCGAGCGGCCCGGTATAGCGGATGCGGTCGAGATAAGCCTGAGGGCCCATCAGGACATCGGATGCACTGGAAAGACAAGTTGTTTCCACGGTGGACGGTTTCGTCGTCCCGCTGCGCAAGGCCGGCTTCGCTGGCGTGGATCACCAGGTGACCGTCAGCGCGCAACGCGGCGGCGACTTCCAGGCGGACGTTTTGATCGATGAAAAGCCGGTGCATCAGTCGCGAAGGCCGGCAAGCTCGGTGGATTCAACCGAGTCTTTGGCAAACTCAACGGCGGCGCGAATACTGTCATCGGTGATCCCCGGAAAGCCCGCCCGAATGGACTCAAAGGATTCACCGGCGGCGAGCTGGCTGAGGATCGAAGTCACCAGAATGCGAGTGCCCCGAATAACCGGCTTCCCGCTGCAGATGCGGGGATCAATCTCGATCCGGTCGTAGAGCATGCGTTCCCTCACTGCTTACATGCTACAACAAGTTCAAGGTACCCGCGGCGCGGTGAGGCCGGGCGATAGAAAATGAATTGGCGAGCACGTAGCGCGGGGCCCGCCCTTCGCCCTGCGGTTCTTGATTTTGCTTACGCCTTCCTCAAGGTGACGAAGGCAGCAAGGGCCGCACGGCTTGAAGCTACGTCTGTTCCTTTCACGTTTGCGATGGTTTCACAAAGACATATCGTTCGATTTCTGCATCGCCTTTCACGGCGCGTCCACCCTTGTTCGCGAGTGCTCGTCCGGTAAGAGACAACTGGGACAGTGTAGCCCTGAGGCTAGCCCTCGATAATCGTCTCAAAAAGCCGAAAAAAAAGAATCTAAAATTTTACAAAACGAAGCCACTAAGTCCAATAGAATCAATAAAACAGCCTGAAAAATGGGTCAAAACGAAGCCAAACGAAGCCAGAAAGAGCCAAACTCGATCCCGCCTAAGTCCTTTGCAATCAACCCACCGGTCCTGGCGGTGGCTTTGATTCACCAAAACGAAGCGAAACTTCATCCTGCCGGGCCCAAGTCCCTCTGACTCCGAGTTGCCAGCTGTGAACTCCGAACTTCGAAACTGCGAACTCCGAACCTCGAACTCCGAACTAGCCCTGGCACCGGGCATCCGGCAATTCGTCTATAATGGGAAACTCTCGTTTTCGGGACCGCGGCCCGGAACCGGCAATCTTCAAATTGGCGAGGCGTGATGACACGGAAAATCGGCATCTTGTTTGGCATGGAGAATACCTTTCCGGGCGCGCTCGTGGCGCGCATCAATGACATGAGGGTGCCGGACGTGCAAGCGGAGTTCCTCAAAACCGGCGGCATCCGCATGAATCAGCCGAGCGGCTACCGGGTGATCATCGACCGCATCTCGCAGGACATTCCCTTTTACCGCGCCTATTTGAAGAACGCCGCCATGGGCGGCACGGTTGTGATCAACAACCCTTTCTGGTGGACGGCGGACGATAAATTCTTCAACTACGCGCTTGCGGAGCGCATCGGCGTGGCCGTGCCGCGCACCGTGATCCTGCCGCACAAGCAGCATCCGCCCGGCACCACCGACCAGTCGATGCGCAACCTGATCTACCCGCTGAACTGGGACGAGATTTTCAGCTACATCGGTTTTCCGGCCTTCCTCAAGCCCTACAGCGGCGGCGGCTGGAAGAGCGTCTTCAAGGTGCATTCGCCCGAGGAGTTGTTCGCGGCCTACGACCAGACCACCGACCTGTGCATGACCCTGCAGCAGTCGATTGAGTTCAACGACTATTTCCGCTGCTACGTGATCGGCCAGGAGAAGGTGCTGGTGATGCGCTATGAGCCTCGCAATCCGCACCACCTGCGCTACGTGCTCGACGGACCGCAAATCGATCCGGCCATGTACGAACGCGTGGTGAACGATTGCCTGAAACTGTGCCGGGCGCTCGGGTACGACATCAACACGGTGGAATTTGCGGTCCAGGACGGCATCCCGTACGCCATCGACTTCCTGAATCCGGCGCCGGACGCGGACTACCACTCGGTGGGTCCGCAGAATTTCGAATGGGTCGTGAACACGGTGGCCGAATTCGCGGTGAAGAAGGCATTGAGCGACGAGGAGACGTTGCGCGAGTACCGCTGGTCGCACTTCCTGGCCGGCGGGCAGTCGCTGGCGCGGGGCGCGTAGTCCGTGAACTCCGTGCGGTAGAAGCTTTCAACAAGGAGTTCACGGAGACTCAACGTCCTCTGTGTTGAACGCTCTTGGACACAGAGGGCACTGAGGCAGATCAGGTGACCACTGCGGGCAGGACAAGAACGAAGTTCTCCGATTCCTGAGAAGAAAACGGCAATGAGTGTTACAAACAGAAAGCTCGAAGCGCTCAGGATTTTGATGGAATCGCGCAAAGGCACAGTCGTAAGGAGGATGCGTTGAGCCTCCCATTCACGATCGGGATCGAGGAAGAGTACCAGACCATCGATCCGGTCACGCGCAACCTGCGCTCTCACATTCACACCCAGCTTCTCGAGGAGGGCAGCACCCTGCTCGAGGAGGAGGACTTCGTCAAGCCGGAGATGCACCAGTCCGTGGTGGAGGTGGGCACGGGCGTTTGCAAGAACATCCGGGAAGCGCGCCAGCACATTACGAAGCTGCGCCGCCAGATGGTGACGCTTGCCAAGGCCCACGGTCTGCGGCTGGCCGCGGCCGCCACCCATCCCTTCGCCGACTGGCGCGAGCAGGAAATTTACCCCGACGAGCGCTATCGCGAGATCGTGGAGGACATGCAACTGGTGGCGCGCGCCAACCTCATCTTCGGCCTGCACGTGCACATCGGCATGGAAGACCGCGAAACGGCCATCCAGTTGATGAACGCGGCGCGCTATTTCATACCGCACATTCTGGCGCTTTCCACCAACTCGCCCTTCTGGTGGGGCATGAAGACGGGATTGAAGTCGTATCGCTGCAAGGTGTTCGACAAGTTTCCGCGCACCAACATCCCGGACTACTTTCCTAGCCTGGGTGAGTACGAACGCTTCGTGGGGCTGCTGGTGAAGACCAACTGCATCGATAACGCCAAGAAAATCTGGTGGGACATCCGGCCCCATCCCTTCTTCAACACCATTGAGTTCCGGGTGTGCGATATACCAATGCGGGCCGACGAGACCATCGCCCTGGCGGCCTTGATTCAGGCGACGGTGGCAAAGCTGTACAAGCTGCATACGGCGAATCAAGGGTTCCGCCTGTACCGGCGGGCGCTGCTGATGGAGAACAAGTGGCGGGCCGCGCGTTACGGTATGGAAGGCAAGCTGATCGATTTTGGCAAGCAGACGGAGGTACCCGCCAAGGATTTGATTCTTGAGTACCTGGAGTTTGTGGACGATGTGGTGGATGAACTGGACTCACGCG